>JBCCQE010000053.1:0-20745 GCA_039024495.1 Planctomycetota bacterium
GATTTTTTCAAACCACACCCCCCCAATCATCTCCCACCCCCGTCCCGCCACCCACCCCCGTGGTTTCCTCACCCCGGGTGAAGAAGCGACTCCGCATCCTCGTCCTCGTCCACGAGCAGCTCGTCCCCCCCGAGTCCATGGACGGCCTCACCGACGAAGAGCTCGACCCCGTCAAAACCGAGTACGACGTCACCGCCACCCTCAACCACATGGGCCACACCGCCCGCCCCCTCGGCGTCGGCTCCGACCTCGGCGTCATCAACAAAGCCGTCGACGAGTTCAAGCCCCACGTCGCCTTCAACCTCCTCGAAGAGTTCGCCGGCGTCGGCGTGTTCGACGCCCACGTCGCCAGCTACCTCGAGATGCTCGGCCTGCCCTACACCGGCTGCAACCCCCGCGGACTCATGCTCGCCCACAACAAGGCGATCAGCAAGATGATCTGCCGCTACCACCGCATCGCCGTCCCGCGCTTCCACGTCTTCCAGCTCGGCCACCGCGTCCGCCGGCCCAAACGCCTCGCCTTCCCCCTCTTCGTCAAGTCTCTCACCGAAGAGGGCTCCATCGGCATCAGCCAGGCCTCCGTCGTCCGCGACGACGAACAGCTCGCCGAACGCGTCGACTTCATTCACCGCACCGTCAAGACCGACGCCATCGCCGAGCAATACATCGACGGCCGAGAGTTCTACATCGGCGTCCTCGGCAACCAACGCCTCCAGACCTTCCCCCTCTGGGAGCTCGTCTTCAAGAACCTCCGCGACGACGCACCCAAGATCGCCACCGCCCGCATCAAGTGGGACAATAAATATCGCAGGCAGATCGGCATCGACACCGGCCCCGCTGCCAACATCCCCGAGGCCGTCCGCGACGAGGCCGCCCGACTCGCCAAACGCGCCTATCGCTCGCTCCAGCTCTCCGGCTACGCCCGCATGGACCTCCGCCTCTCCGACTCCGGCAAGCTCTACCTCCTCGAAGCCAACCCCAACCCCGAAATCGCCTACGGAGAAGACCTCGCCGAGTCCGCCCACCACGCCGGACTCGACTACGAAGCCCTCCTCCAAAAACTCATCTCCCTCGGCATGGGCTATCGCCTCCGCGGCCAGGTCTGACCACCGCCATCAGGCCGTACTAACAAAAACCAACTGCCAACAGCGGGATTCTCCCAATAAGCAGCGATCCAAGAGGCCCAATCGCATCTGATAAATTACCTCCGCCTGCTTTTAACTAACGCAGCGATCGATAAGTGGAACAAAATCAACACGACACCGCGCGCCCGCTCTCTTGGGGCATCGTTGGCACCGGAAACATCGCCGGGCAGTTCTGCGACGGCGCGAAAGACACCCCGCGTGCCCGCTTCGCCGCCGTGGGCTCACGCTCGATCGACAAGTCCCAGGCATTCGCCGAGGCCCACCACGTCGAACACGCCTTCGGCAGCTACGAAGAAGTGCTCCACGACGACACGGTCGACGCCGTTTACATCTCGCTGCCCAACGCCCTCCACGCCGAGTGGACTATCAAAGCCCTCGACGCCGGCAAGCACGTCCTCTGCGAAAAACCCCTCGCGATGAACGCCGACGAGGCCCAGGCCATGTTCGCCGCCGCCGAACGCAACGGCCGCGTCCTGATCGAAGCCTTTATGTATCGCTGCCACCCGCAGTTCGCCGCCACCTGCAAGCTCATCGCCGACGGCGCCATCGGCGAGCTGCGTACCATCGACGCTAGCTTCTGCTACCGCATGCGCGACCCCGCCGGCAACATCCGCTTCGCCCCCGAGCTCGGCGGAGGCGCGATGATGGACATTGGCTGCTACTGCGTCGACGTCATCCGCGTCATCGTCGCCCATCACACCACCGAGGGCATCGAGCCCGAACCCTTCCACATGTCCGCCGTCGCCCGCCAGCACCCCGCCGGCATCGACGAAAACGCCTCGTTCGTCGCGCAATTCGGCGACGGCGTCCTCGCCACCGCACGCGTCGGCATGGGCGTGCAGATGGACAACGCCCTCCGCATCGGCGGCACCGAGGGCCACCTCACCATCGACGTCCCCTGGAAACCCCCGCAAACCGACGCCACCATCCGGGTCCGCCGCCAGACCCCGCCCAAAATGGAAGGCGGCGGCAACGCCCCCCCCGAACAGACCCATCAGGTCTCCGCCGACCACCCCCTCTTCGGCCTCGAGGCCGAGGCATTCGCCGCCGCCGTCCTCGACAACGCCGAACCCTTCATCACCCCGCGCGAAACCCTCGCCAACCACCGCCTCATGGACCGCCTCAAAGCCATGATCCGTGCCGGGGCCTGAGCACACACACGCACCGCCAGCGACTCATCGCTTAGTTATCAAACTGCCCATCGAAAGCGATGCCGCTCGTCGGGAAGTCCACCGCACGCACGAAGTCGCACGCCTCGGCCGCGCCGTGCTCGCGATCCATCCGGCTGTCCTCCCACTCCACCGACAGCGGCCCCGCATAACCCACGTCGTTCAACGCCACGATGATCTCCTCGAAGTCGATGTCGCCGTGGCCCAGCGAGCGGAAGTCCCAATACCGCCGCGGGTCGGCAAAATCCGTGTGCCCGCCGAACACGCCGACGTCGCCGTTGCCGTGGCCCCACCACGCGTCCTTCATGTGCGCGTGGTAGATGCGATCCGCGAACGTGCGGATGAACTTCACGTAGTCCACGCCCTGATAGCCCAGGTGCGATGGGTCGTAGTTGAACCCAAACCGCTTGTGCCCCTTCACCGCGTCGATCGCCCGCTGCGACGTCGCGAGGTCGAACGCGATCTCCGTCGGGTGCACCTCGAGCGCAAAGTTCACGTCCTGCTTGTCGAACGCCTCGAGGATCGGCTTGAACCGCTTGCCAAAATCCGCAAAACCCTTGTCCCAATAGGCCTGCGACGTCGGCGGGAACGCGTACGTCGAGTGCCAGATCGAAGAGCCCGTGAAGCCGTTGACCACCGCGGGGAACTCATCGCCCTTCGCGCCCTTGGCCTTGCCGCGGCCCGGCTTGTGGTTCATGAAGTTGCGGCAGGCCTTCGCGGCCAGCGCCATCTTCTTCGCCGCACGCTTGCGTACGCCCTCCGGCGAGCCATCGCCCCACACGTCCTCCGGCAGGATTGCCTTGTGCCGCTCGTCGATCAGGTCACAGATCGCCTGCCCCACCAAGTGCATCGAGATCGCGTAGCACGTCAGCCCGTGGTCCAACAGCACCTCCCACCGCTGCTTGCAATAGCTCGCCAACTTCGCCGCCTGGTCCACATCGAAGTGGTCTCCCCAGCACGCCAGCTCGACGCCGTCGTACCCGAACGACGCCGCCTTCTCGCAGATCGTCTCGAACGAAAGATCGGCCCACT
Organism: Planctomycetota bacterium; assembly: GCA_039024495.1. Classification (GTDB taxonomy): domain Bacteria; phylum Planctomycetota; class Phycisphaerae; order Phycisphaerales; family Phycisphaeraceae; genus JBCBUE01. The sequence goes on from JBCCQE010000053.1 coordinate 3,347, forward strand.
GGCCGGTAAACAGAGTGACGGGACGGGTCATGGCAGGCTCCGCGGCGTGAGGAATCGGACGTTTCAGCCGCAATGTACCGCGCCGCCTACGCCCGCACGGCCCCGAACGTCCCCTCCTCAAACTCGCCCGGCGTGTCGTCGAAAATCAGCTCGCCCGTGTGCGCGTCCGTGTTCTCGCCCGAAGCGAACCAGCCCTCGATCTGCTCCGCTCGATCCGCGTGCCTGGCCTTGTGCACGTCGAATGCCCGCCGCCGGCCCAACGCCAGCAGCCTCTCGCGCAGCTCGGCCAACGCCTCGGCGTCGTCGGCCTTACGATCCGGCTTCCAAGGCTCGCCGAACGTCACATGCACCCGGCAAGGCGTCGCGAAGTGCCAGAACATGTGCTCCCCGCGAGGCGTGCCGTCGATCCACATCGGGATGATCGGCGCCTTGCTCAGCTTCGCGATCCCAATCACGCCCGGCTGCAACGGCTTCACCCGCCGCACGCCGCGCTGCAGCGACCCCTCCGGGAACACCGCCACCACCTGGTCCTCTTTCAGCCGGCCGACGATCTGCCGGATCTGCTTCACCGGCGCAGCGCCGGGCACCATCGACACCGGCTCGATCTCCTTCCACAAAAACCACAGCCAGGGCAGCTCGTACGACTTGATCATCAGCCAACGCACCGGCCGCATCAGCCCCGCCTGCATCACGAATGGGTCCAGCCCCGTCGTGTGGTTGCACGCCAAAATCACCGGCCCCTCCGCCGGCACGCGATACCGATGCGCAAAGGACGCCCGGCACCACACCAACGCATACAGCCGCACGAACCGCCACAGCACGCTCATGAACGGCGTGAGCATCGGCCCGCTGCGCATGTACCGCCACAGCCCCACGCCCCCGAACGCCATCAACGCCGGCCCAAGCCCCCACAGCACCGGGATGATGTTCCGATCCGCGTCCGGCAAACGCCACACCACGAAATAAACACCCACCGACGCAAACGTCGACACCACCGCCGACACCCCCATCACCCGCCCGCGCACCCAGTTCGGCGTGATCGACTGAAGCAGCGACACCACCCCCACGATCGCCACGTTCCCGAACAGCCCGATCCCGAACGACGTCACGTACGTTACCGGCGCCCAAGGTACCGCGCCATACAGCAGCACCATCAGCCCCGCCAAGCCCACCGCGAGCAGATACACCGTCGGCGACTCACGCCTCGAATTGATCAGCGAGATCACCGCCCCGCCCGCGATCATCCCCGCCGCCAGCGTCGGCCCAAGCCGCGTCGCAAACCCCAGCAAATCGTTGCCCGACAGCCCATAAAACACCTCGCCGATCCCGAACGTCGCCGTCACCACCACCGCCGCCGACGGCCAGATCAGCGTGTTGATCGCGATCAACATCAACACCCGCCGATGCGTCAGCAGGTACCGCACCGGCCCGACCGGCCCAGCCCCCGCCGCCGCCTCGACCCGACGCGTCGCCCCGCGGAAATCCACCGGCTTCAAAAACGCAAAAAACGTTCCCGACACCAGAAAGAACAACGCACCCGCCAGCAGCACCCCACGCACCGTCGACACGTCCTCCACGTCCATCACCTCGCCGAGGATCACCATCGCGATCATCGACGCCACCACGTTGATCACCAGGATCACCGCGTTGCCAGCCTGCAACTGCCCAGGCGGGATGATCTGCGGGATGATCGCGTTACGCACCGGGTGGAACGTCGCCGCCGCCGCGCCCACCGCCGCCAGCACCAGGTACACCCGCGCGTGGTAAGACCCGTCGATCGCCGCGGGACCCTCCGCGCCCAGCAGCGCCCACCACGCGATCAGCAAAAGCGCCCCGCGGAACTCGTCGCACCCCAGCATCAGCCACTTGCGCGGCAGCCGATCCGCCAACCACCCGCCCACCAGCGAAAACACCAGGTACGGCAGGAAAAACCAGAACTGCGTCGAAGCCTGCGTCGCCGTCGAGTCCGCCGCCGCCGAGGCCATCACCCCGCCCAGCAGCGCGAGCGCCACCAGCATGATCGACCGATCGCCGAACCCCGACGCCGCGGTCGACGTCCACATCAGCGTGAAGCCGACGTTCCGCCAAAGCGGCGAGCGGGTTTGTTGGGGGGCGTCGGCCGGCATCGCCAGAAGATACGCCAACAGCGACAGGACCTGATTCAGACGAGCCGAGTTATACTGCTTGCATGAGTCCGAAGGACGTCCAAAGCTTCATCACGGCCGAGCCATTTCGGCCGTTTACGATCTACCTCACCGATGGCAGCAGCCATCGTGTGACCCTGCCCGACCACGCTTTCGTGATGGCCGGGGTCGTCTATGTCGGCATGGAGCCCGATCAGGACAACATGCCCACGTACGCCAAGCACATCAACCTCCGCCAGATCACGCGCATCGAAGCCGCCATGCCCGACGCGGCATGACGCACTGCGAACCCGCTCGCCTCACTGCCGCGGTCGCGGTGCCGCTAGCGGGCTGGTGCCCTGGCCGATGTTCATCAGCGGCACCGGCGTCGGCGAATTCGAGTCGAGGAAATACAGCTTCGCCGCCGGGTCTTTGCTCATCTCCTGCAACGCCTTGAGCGCCTCGAGCTGGATGTACGCCGGGTTCTGGGCGATCGCCTCGTTGATCTGCGTGATCTCGTACGCCCGCGCATCCGCCAGCAGCTTGCGCTGCTCGGCTTCTTCCTCCGCCGCCGCACGCTCGGCCTTGGCCTGCTCGACCGTCTGCTGCTGCTCGGTGATGAAGCGATCCAGCTCGGCCTTCTGACGCTCGGCCTCCTGCTCGCGCTCCTTCTTCCGCTCGATCGCCTGATTGATGAACTGCGGCAAACGGATATCGCGGATCAGCACATCCGACACGTCCAAACCCTTGCTGGCGAGCTGCGACTGCAGGCCCACCAGCATGTTCGCCTGCAGCTGTTGAATGGTCTGCTCGGTGAAGAAGTCTTCCGCCCGCTCGATCGTCTTGCCCTGCTCGCGCAGGATCGATCGCACGTTGGGGATCAAGTGCACGGCCTTCACCTTCTCCGGCGTGCCGGTCTCGCCGAGGATCGTCGGCGCGTCCGCGCCGATGATGCGGTACTGAATCGACACGTCGACTTCGGTCTGGAGCTGATCCTGGCTCGGGACGTTGGCCGTCTCCATGTGCGTCTGCTGACGCGCGTCGAACAGCACCCACTGGTAAAGCGGGTTGACCGGGAAGTGAAGCCCCGCCTCGTAAGGCCGCATCACCGGGTCGCCGAACAACGTCGCCACGCCGACATGTCCCACGGGCACCGTGCGATACGTGCACGACCCCACGCCGGCGATCACGCCCACCAAAAGCAAGCCCAGCACGCCAAACGAAGCGACCGTGGCCCCAGGGCCCTCGGGCGAACGATTTCTGTTTTTGCTGCTCATGCCCGCAGTCTAGGCAGGCGACGCCCTCAAAGATGCGTCGGCTTAAGGACGACCTCGCGCCCGTGCGACCGGCCGGCCGATCAGTCGGCCGACTCGCGCTTGTCCTTCTCGATCACCGCGTAGGCGTTGTGGTTATGGATCGACTCAAAGTTCTCGCTCGCGACTTCGTACCACGCGATGCGGTCGTCGCCGTCCAGCGCGATCGCCAGATCACGCACGATGTCTTCGACGAACTTGGGGTTGTCGTACGCCGCCTCGGTCACGTACTTCTCGTCCGGCCGCTTGAGCACGGCGAACACCTGCGTCGAGGCACACCGCTCGACGAGCTCGAACAACTCCTCGATCCACATCGACTGCCCCGGCGCGAACCGCACGCGGGCCTCCATCTCGCAGCGCTGGTTGTGGGCGCCGTATGCGCTGATCTCCTTCGAGCACGGGCACAGCGACGTCGCCGGCACCCTGATGCCCATGATGAAGTCGTCCACGTGGTTCGACGAGCACTCGAACGTCACCGAGATGTCCAGCTTGCCGAGCTGGCCGGACACCGGCGCTTCCTTATTGATGAAGTACGGGAAGCTCAGCTCCAGGTGCGCGAACTCGGCCTCCAGCCGCTCCTTCATGTCGTGGCACACGGCCATCACGTTGTCCGAGCGGATCGACTCGTGATGCCGATTCAGCACCTCGAGGAAACGCGACATGTGCGTGCCCTTCTGATGGTGCGGCAAGCCGACGTACATGCTCACGTCCGCAACGGTCGACTGAGCGTCATGCGGGCAGCCGTCCGAGCAGTTCAGCGTGATCGGGTAGCGGATGTGCTTGACGCCGACCTTGTCGATGGCGATCCGGCGGGCGTCGGCGGTGCCCTGGACGTCGGGCATAGCGGTGGAATCGGGCATGGCGGCAGGCTTCGTCGGCGCGGTCAGGGTCACGGGATCGTTGGTCGCGGTCGCAATCAAGGGTCTTCTCCGGGCGGCCAGATCGGCCGAGAGACGCTGACCCAGGACGCAGCCGCCACATCGCGGCTTCGAGCGGTCAGTCTTCAATGCTAGGCTCGAACGGTTGGTTTGTCCCCCCAGCCGGCCGAACGACTCGGACAGCCTGTCGCAGCCTCGCCCACGACCTAGCATCTCCACGGACCCACCGCTTCACCCCGCGAACCCGCCCATGGCACGCCACCGAAACGTCCGCCGCCTCGACGTCACCGCCGCCTCGTCGCACGGCCGGGTCGTCCACGAATCCTTCTCCGCCCAGACCTCCTGGTCCCCCGCGATCAACGTCTACGAACGCACCGACGAATTCATCGTCTGCGTCGACCTCGCCGGCATCGACCGCAAGCAGATCGACGTCTCCGTCCGGCCCGGCCGGCTCACCATCCGCGGCGAACGCCCCGCCCCCGAACCCCCCGCCGACCTGACCACCGAAACCCAAGCACAAACCGAGGCCGACCCGACGCGCGACGCCCCGCCCGGCGAGCCCGACCCCGCCACACGCATCCGCCTCATGGAGATCGACTTCGGCCCCTTCGCCCGAGACATCGCCCTGCCCGACACGCTCGACCTCGACCGCGTCACCAGCGTCTACCGCGACGGCATCCTCGCCGTCCACCTCCCACGAACCACGCCCCGCTAAACCGCCCCAAACCAAAGCCCAAGCCACATGGCCCGCAAAACCAAAAAGAAGTCACGCCCCAAGCCCCCGCGCACCGTCGAGCCCGCCGACGCCGCCATCGACCTCGACGACGCCGACACCATCGAAGTCGAGATCGACTCCGGCACCGGCGATCGACCCGCCATCCCCTCCACCCTGCCCATCCTCCCCGTCCGTGGCATGGTCATGCTCCCCGGCACCATCACGCCCATCGCCATCGGCCGCCCCTCCTCCCAGCAGCTCCTCGACGAGTCGCTGCCCAAGTCGAAAATCATCGGCCTGTTCACCCAACGCGACGAAGACGACGACGAACCCGACGTCCACGACATCTACGACGTCGGCTGCGCCGGGCTCGTCCTCAAGCTCATCCGCCAGCCCGACGAGCCCATGCAGATCCTCGTCCACGGCCTCGGCCGCGTCCGCATCACCTCCGCCACACGACGCACGCCCTACCTCCGCGCCCGCGTCCGCCAGGTCCGCGAAAAGCCCGGCACCGGCAAACGCTTCGCCGCCGCCATCAACCAGCTCCGCGACCAGGCCCGCGAGCTCATCGAAGAATCGCCCAACGCCTCCGACCAGGCGATGACCGTCCTCATGAACATCGAGGACCCCTCCGCCCTCGCCGACTTCCTCGTCGCCAACCTCAAGCTCGACGTCGAACAACGCCAGGACCTGCTCGAAGAGACCGACGTCGCCAAACGCGTCCGCGCCGTCCATCGGCACGTCACCAGCCAGCTCGAGATCCAAAAGCTCCAGAACAAGATCCAGGAAGACGTCCAAGAATCGATCGGCCAGACCCAACGCAAGTTCTATCTACGCGAACAGCTCAAGGCGATCCAGCGCGAGCTCGGCGAAGCCGACGGCGACACCGACGGGCCCATCGACGCCCTCCGCGAACGCCTGCTCGAAGCCGACCCGCCCCCCGCCGTGCTCGACGAGGCGCTCAAAGAGCTCGACCGCCTCGCCGTCATCCCGCCCGCCAGCCCCGAATACTCCGTCATCACCGGCTACGTCGAGCTCATCGCCGACCTCCCATGGTCGAACGCCACCACCGACCGGCTGAACCTCAAAAAGGCCCGCGAAATCCTCGACCGCGACCACTTCGACCTCGACAAGGTCAAGCGCCGGCTCATTGAGTTCCTCGCCGTCCGCAAGCTCAACCCCGAGGGCAAGGGCCCGATCCTCTGCCTCGTCGGCCCGCCCGGTGTCGGCAAGACCTCGCTCGGCCAGTCAATCGCCGACGCCATGGGCCGCAAGTTCGTCCGCCTCGCGCTCGGCGGCATCCGCGACGAAGCCGAGGTCCGAGGCCACCGCCGCACCTACGTCGGCGCCATGCCCGGCCGCATCATCCAAGAGCTCAAACGCGCCGGCACCCACAACCCCGTCATGATGCTCGACGAGATCGACAAGCTCGGCGCCGACTTCCGCGGCGACCCCGCCTCCGCCCTGCTCGAAGTCCTCGACCCCCGGCAGAACCACCAGTTCGTCGATCGCTACCTCGACGTGCCGTTCGACCTCTCCAACGTCCTTTTCATCGCGACCGCCAACTACGCCGGCAACATCCCGCCCGCGCTTATGGATCGCATGGAGACCATCGACCTCCCCGGCTACACCGACCACGACAAGCTCGAGATCGCCAAGGCCTACCTCGTCCCCCGCCAGCTCAAAGAGCACGGCCTCAAGCCCGCCGACTGCCGCTGGCTCATCGCCGGCATCAAGAAAGTTATCGAGGCCTACACCCGCGAGGCCGGCGTGCGCGAGCTCGAACGACAGATCGGTGCGGTCTGCCGCGGCGTCGCCGCCAAGGTCGCCTCATCCCGCAACGGCCGACGCCACACCGTCAAGGTCGACGCCGCCAAGGTCGCCGAGATGCTCGGCCCCGAGACCCACCGCCGCGAGCTCGACACCCGCACCGCCGCGCCGGGCGTCGTCGTCGGCCTCGCCTACACGCCCGTCGGCGGCGAGATCCTCTTCATCGAAGCCACCCGATATCCCGGCACCGGCAAAGTGCAAGTCACCGGCCAGCTCGGTGACGTCATGAAAGAGTCCGCCTCGGCCGCGCTGTCGCTGGTCAAATCCCGCGCCCCCGACCTCGGCATCGACGCCGAACAACTCGCCGAGTCCGACCTGCACATCCACGTCCCCGCAGGAGCCGTCCCCAAAGACGGCCCCTCCGCCGGCGTCGCCATGTTCACCGCCATCGCCTCGCTGCTGCTCAACAAACGCGTGAAATCCGCCCTGGCCATGACCGGCGAGATCACCCTGCGAGGCCGCGTCCTGCCTATCGGCGGCGTCAAAGAAAAATCACTCGCCGCAGCCCGAGCCGGCATCAAAACCGTCCTCCTCCCCGCCGACAACGAGCGCGACCTCCCCGAAGTCGACGACAAGGTCAAAAAGAAACTCACCTTCAAGTTCATCGAAACCGTCGACGACCTCCTCGACGCGGCCTTGTGAACCACGCCGCTAAGTCTCTCAAAGAGCCACAGCGGCACAGAGAGCCCGCGACTCATCACACTGCTTCTCCGTGGCTCTGTGCCTCTGTGCCTCTGTGCCTCTGTGAGACAAGACACGACTACCCTTGCACCATGAAGCTCTACACCCGCACCGGCGACGACGGCACCACCTCCCTCTTCGGCGGACAACGCGTCGCCAAGGACGCCCTCCGCGTCACCGCCTACGGCACCGTCGACGAGCTCAACAGCTTCGTTGGCCTCGCCGCCACCCCCCCGGAAATCCCACCCGCGCTCAAGCAGCGCCTGCAAACCATCCAAGCCCGCCTCTTCGAGATCGGCGCCGACCTCGCCACCCCCCGCCAGGGCGACGACGACCCCGGCCCCGCCCACATCCCTCGCATCAACGAAGACCAGGTCGCCGAGCTCGAACGCTGGATCGACGAGGCCGACCAAGGCCTGCCCCCCATGAAAAACTTCATCCTCCCCGGCGGCACCGAAGCCGCCGCCCGTCTCCACGCCGCCCGCACCGTCTGCCGCCGCGCCGAACGACTCTGCTGCACCCTCGCCCACGAAGTCCCCGTCGGCGACCACCTCATCCAATACCTCAACCGCCTCAGCGACCTCCTCTTCGCCCTGGCCCGCAAAGCCAACCACGACGCCGGCGTCGAAGACATCCCCTGGATCGCGCCGAGCTGACTTCGGAGGTGATGGCCTGTGCGTTTGCTTGCTATCGGGGACATCCACGGGCGATTACGGGCGCTACAGGCGCTGCTTGACACCGTTGGGCCCACACCCGGTGATCGCATCGTGACGCTGGGCGACTACGTGGATGGCGGCCCGAACGCTCGCGGTGTCTTAGACCTGCTGATCGTCCTCAGCACCTCAACGAATCTTGTTGCGATCCGCGGCAACCACGACCAACTGATGCGCGAAGCGCGGGCCGGCGAGTTCGAGCTTGAACTCTGGAAGTCCCTTGGTGGTGACCAAACACTGGCGTCCTACCCTGGTGAATCCATGTCGGGCGTGCCCGATGAACACTGGCGTTTTCTCGACGCAACATGCGTCGATTTCTTCGAAAATCAAAGCCACATCTTTGTTCATGCTCACGTAGAGCCGGACCTTCGCCTCAATCAACAGCGACAACGAACGCTGCACTGGCGAGCGCTGTCCATGGCTGTACCCCACATGTCAGGCAAGACGGTCATCTGCGGCCACACACCGCAGACCTCGGGGTACCCCGTCAACCTCGGGCACACGATCTGCCTCGACACCGCAGATTGGTTGACGTGCCTCGATCTGAGCTCGAACGAATACTGGCAAGCAAATAATGAAGGTGAGACACGCCAACTGTTGGTCGAATGACATGGGCAGAGCGCCGAAAACAAGATGCACGTTCGTCGCTTCTTGACGCGAGCCCCACAACCCAATAATCTACCAAACATGACACGCGACGCACTCCGAGAACTGCTCGAGCGCACGCCGTTCGTCCCGTTCGACATCACCATGTCCAGCGGCGCGACGCATCGCGTGCTCTCGCCCGAGTTCGTGATCCTCACCAAGTCCACGCTGCTGGTCCACGACCCCGCGAAGCAGGAGCTCGTCGACATCCTGCCGCTGCTGCACATCGCCGGCGTGGCGCACGGCGCATCGGCCGCGTGACCCCGCTCGTCGATCCGTAAGCTCTCCACATGGTCCCCTCCTGGCGGCAACGCTGGATCGTGGTGGTCGGCATCTTCGCCGGGGCGTTGGCGTGGTGGCAGGCCGGCGGGTGGTTGTCGGCGACCGATGGCACGCCCGGCTACGTCCTGGCCGACGCGGCCGTGGGTTGGCCGGCGGCGACCGCCGCGATCGGGCTGCTCGGCGTCGTCGCGCTCGGGCTCGGGGGCGTCGCCGCCGCCACGGGTCAGCCGCTGTCCGGCGCGATCGTCATCGCCACCTCGCTCACCGCGCTCGCCCTGCGCGGCGGCTCGTCCATGGGCTTCTTCTGGCGGCACGACCTGCCCGATGGCTACGGCGTCCTGCTCGTCGAAGCCTTCCTCTGGCTGGCCGGCCTGCTCGCCGGCGTCATCGGCCTGCAGCGCATCCGCGACAAGCTCCGCCCCCTGCCCGACCCGCCCGAGGCCTCGCTCAAGGCCGTGTCCGTCTCGACCTGCCTCTGCGCCCTCGCCGCCACCACCGCCGGCATCGCGCTGTCGCTGCTGCTCGTCCGCACGACCGAGCCGGTGCAGATCGTCGGCGGCCTGCTGCTCAGCTACCTCATCGCCGGCGGCGTCTGCTACCTCTTCTCGCCCTACGCCAACCCCGTCGGCGCGATCGCCAGCCCGCTCATCGGCGGCATCGCCGTCTACGCCTGGATGCTCACCTCCGACCGCACGCACGACGACCTCCTCGCCGCCGCCTACGCCGAGGCCCTGCCCGGCCTGGCCGTCGCCCTGCCCATCCACCTCGCCTCGGCCGGCGCGCTCGGCGCCGCCCTGGGCGTCGGCCTCGCGCAAGGCATCGACGAAGCCCGCCACGAAGCCGCCGCCACCCCACCGCCCGACCGCGCCGCACCGCCCGACCCCGCAACGCCGCCGCGCCCGGCCCGTACACTCGACGCATGACCTGGCTTGCCTCCGCCCGCGTCCGAGCGTCCGCCCTGCTCGCGCGCCTCGGCTTCTCCGGCGAGTGGTACCTCATCCCCGTCGCCGCCATCATCGGCACCGCCGCAGGGCTCGTCGCCTTCGGCTTCGAGTGGCTCGTCGAGCACAGCAACTACCTCTTCTTCGGCGTCATCGGCCCCGGCTCGTTCGGCGGCGGGTGGTGGGCCGTCGCCCTGCTCCCCGCGCTCGGCGGCCTCGCCGTCGGCCTCATCAAGATGCTCCCGCTCGGCGACCGCGCCGGCCCGGGCATCCCCGCCGTCGTCCACGCCCTGGCCCGCAAGCACGGCCGGCTCACCTCCCGACACGCCGGCCTACGCATGCTCAACGCGTCGATCACCATCGGCTCCGGCGGGTCGGCCGGGGTCGAGGGGCCGATCATCTTCATCGGCTCGTCGGTCGGGTCGTTCATCTCGCGCACGCTGCGCGTCGGCCGCGAACACGTCCACACCCTCGTCGGCTGCGGCGGGGCCGGCGCAATGGCCGCCATCTTCAACGCGCCCTTCGCCGCCGTCATGTTCGTCCTCGAAGTGCTGCTGCGCGACTTCTCCTTCCGCACCTTCATGCCGATCGTCGTCGCCTCCGTCTTCGGCACCGCCCTCATCCGCGCCCTCCGCGGCGAAGACGCCTCGCTCCTGCTCGTCCCCGAAGCCATGCACAACTACGAGCTGCCGTTCTGGGAGCTCGGCCCGTTCGCGCTGCTCGCGATCGTCTGCGGCCTCGCCGGCGTCGGCTTCGCTTGGTTCGTCCGCAGCAGCGAGCGCGCGTGGAAGCGCGCCCCCCTGCCCGAGTGGATCAAACCCGCCGCCGGCGGCCTCCTGCTCGGCGGCATGGGCCTGCTGTTCCTCGCCGCCTTCCCCAACCTGCCGTTCGACTACGAGCCCCCCGCCTTCTTCGGCAACGGCTACCGCGTCATCGAAGGCCTCGTCGACCCCGCCAACTACACCGCCCTGCTCGAAACCACCGAGCTCACCGATGGCGCGATCATCCGCCTCACCGTTGTCGCCCTGCTCGCGCTGTTCATCTGCAAGGCCGTCGGCACCGCCGTCACTATCGGCTCCGGCGGGGCCGGCGGGTTCTTCGCGCCGTCGCTGTTCCTCGGCGCCGTCATCGGCGGGTGCTTCGGCGTCGTCCTCAAGTCGTCGGGCCTCTTCCCCGACGCCAACCCCGCCGCCTACGCCCTGGCCGGCATGGCCGGCACCATCGCCGCCGTCGCCCATTGCCCCAACACCGCGTACCTGCTCGTCTTCGAGCTCACCGGCGACTACAAGGTCATCCTCCCCATGATGCTCGTCGCCGTCCTCGCGATGACCGTCGCCCAGGCCCTCAACCGCGACTCGCTCTACACCGCCGTCCTCCGCGACATGGGCGTCCGACACGGCACGCACGCCGACATGACGCTCCTCCGCCGCCTCACCGTCGACGAGGTCCCCCTCCAGCCCGCCGTCATCCTCCACCCCCAAGACCCCGCGTCCCGCCTCGTCGAACTCCTCGACGACTACGCCGCCACCGACTTCGTCGTCTGCGACGACGACGACCACTACGCCGGCATGATCGTCGGCCCCGACCTCCGCACCGCCCTGCTCCAACGCGAAGCCATCCCCCTCATGATCTGCGGCGAGCTCACCCGCTCCAACCTCCCCACCGTCACCCCCGACGAAACACTCGACTCCGTCCTCGACAAGTTCAGCCAGAACGACGTCGCCTCGCTCGCCGTCGTCGACGACACCCTCAACGTCCGCGGCCTGCTCTCACGCTCGCGGCTCATCCGTCACTACCAGCGCATCCTCGAGCAATGACCGCCCCGCTCCGACTCCGCTTCCCCCGAAGCCATCGCCTCTCCGGGCGACGCGCCTTCTCCGCCGTCTTCCACCACCGCCTCCGCCGCTCCGCCGGGCCTATCACCATCGCCGCACGACCCAACGGGCTCGACCACAACCGCCTCGGCCTCTCCGTCCCCAAGCGTGTCGGCCACGCCCCCGCCCGCAACCGCGCCAAACGCCTCGTCCGCGAGGCCCTCCGCCTCCATCAGCACACCCTCCCCGCCGGCTACGACCTCGTCGTCTCCATCCGCCCGCACGACCCGCCGCTCACCCTGCCGCAGGTCGTCGACCACGTCACCACCGCCCTGCGCCGCATCGATCGCCAAGCCCAAAAAGGCCCGACCAGCCAAGACCGATAACCCCAAAGCCCACGGCTTCAAGCCGTGGGTCGGCTCACCCAAAACCCAACGCCAGCCGCACCTCGCAACCAACGGTAGCTTTCCACCCCCATCCGCTCGATAATGCCCGCATGCGCTGGCTCGATCGCATCAAGTCCAAGGGCAACGCCCTGCTCGCCCAAGAGGCCGAAGAGCTCAACCGCATCCAGCGCGCCCTGCGCTTCTGCATCCGCCTCGCCATCCACTGCACGCAGCAGCTCGCCGCCTGCCGCGCCGGGCAGATGGCCGCCGCCCTCACGTATCACACCCTCTTCTCGCTCCTGCCCACCATCGCGCTCATGCTCGTCGTCGCGCGCGTCTTCGTCACCGATGACCAGCTCGACCAGATGACCAACACCGCCGTCGACTACTCGCTGCAATGGCTCGAAGAGTCCAGCGGCGACCCCGCCGCCGAAGGCCAAACCGTCCCAGCCACCAACGACGCCGAGCCCGCGCCCGCACCGATCGATACGAGCCAAACCAACGAAACAGGCGAACCCGCCCCGCCATCAACCGACGCCGAGCCCGCCACCGACTCCCGGCTCCAGGCCTTCGACCTCGCCGCCACCGCCGTCCGCACGCAGATCGAGACCTGGATCCAAGGCCTCAAGTCCATCAACTTCAGCTCCATCGGCGTCGTCGGCGTCGCCTTCTTTATCTACGGCGCCACCGCCCTGCTCGCCACCATCGAACGCTCCTTCAACCGCATCTACGACACCGACGCCGGACGCCCCCTCCAGGTCCGCATCCCGATGTACTTCACCGTCCTCGTGCTCGGCCCCGTCGTCCTCGCCTTCGGCCAAGTCGTCAGCCAACAACTCCAGGCCTATCTCACGTTCGACGCGTTCAACAACGCCGCCGAGCAGATCGGCTTCATCGGCCGCTTCTTCACCTGGCTCGGCAGCACGCTCAGCCCGGTGCTCACCACCTGGCTCGTCCTGCTCGCGATGTACGTCCTGCTCCCCACCGCAAAGGTCTCCATCCGCCACGCCGCTATCGGCGCCGCCGTCTCCGCCGTCGGCTGGACCATGCTCGTCGAGCTCTTCGGCGGCTACGTCCAGCGCTTTACCGACGACGCCGGCTCCGGCCAAGGCAAGCTCTACGGCGCACTCGCCCTCCTGCCGCTGTTCCTCCTCTGGCTCTACCTCACCTGGATCATCGTCCTCTTCGGCTTCGTCCTCACCCGCACCCTCCAGAACCTCAAAGGCTGGGAGATCGAACGCCAGCGCAAGCAGTCCGTCGCCGACCAGCTCGTCTCGCCCAACGCCGTGGTCCCCGCGATGGCCCTGCTCGCCCAGCGCTTCCACCACGGCAAGCCGCTCGACACCGACGACCTCGCCACCTCGCTCAACCTCCCCGCCGCCGCCGCCCACCGCATCGTCACCGCCCTCTGCAAAGCAGGCCTCGTCCACCGCGTCCTCGAGTCCAACGCCACCTCCACCGAAGACGCCCCCCTCACCCTCGCCCGCTCTCCCCAAAGCATCCCCATGGCCGACATCCTCGACGTCGGCGACCGCATCGCCCGAGGCCAATCCACCCCGGACCACATCGCCGCCGACACCATGGACCGGCTCGACCGCGCCCGCCGCGACGCCGTCGCCCGCCTCACCCTCGCCGACGCCGCCGGCCTCGACGCCCTCCCCGACCCCGCCACCAAACCCGCCCCCACCCCCGCGCCCGTCGCCTGACCCCGCGCTCTACCCGCAACACCACCCCCCGCCCCACCCGCGCATCGGCGACCCGGTTTGCCACGCCGCGCCTCGCGCCTCATCATCAGCAACCACCCGCGACGCCATGAGGACGCCCCGCACCATGCCCACCGCACGACCGCACCGCTCCCGCGCGTTCCCCGTTCCCCTCTACGCCCTCGCGCTCGCCGCCCTGCTCGCCACCGGCTGCGCCACCAACCCCAACGCCACCCAGGACGAAGCCAACCTCGCCGTCGCCCAGCAGCTCGCCGACGCCCGCCAGGCCGCCGAGCTCGGCCTCGACGACCAAGCCCTCGCCGCCTTCAACGCCGTCCTCCGCGACAACCCCAGCGTCACCGAAGCCCACCTCGGCGTCGGCGACATCTACCGCAAACAAAACGACTTCGCCTCCGCCGAGTCCGCCTACGAAGCCGCCACCCAGACCGACCCCGACAACCTCGACGCCCACTACTACCTCGGCCTCATGCGCCAGCTCCTCGGCCGCGTCAACGACGCCGTCACCTCCTACCTCCGCGCCCTGCTCATCGACCCCGACAACTTCGACGTCCGACGCGACCTCGCCGCCGCCTACCTCCAGCTCGGCGAGCCCGGCCAGGCCCTCGAACACGCCCAACGCGCCACCCAGCTCAACCCCGACTCCCAGCCCGCCTGGACCAACCTCGCCGCCGCCCACGCCCTGCTCGGCCAACACGACGCCGCCGTCGACGCCTACCGCCAGGCCGCCGAGCTCGGCGACCTCGCCGACCAGGTCCTCCTCGGCCTCGCCGACGCCCACATCAAGCTCGGCAACTTCGCCCGAGCCCAAAACACCCTCGAATCCCTCATCCGACGCAGCCCCTCCGCCACCGCCCACGAACGCCTCGGCTACACCTTCTTCAAAACCCGCAACTACAGCGCCGCCCTCCGCAGCTTCCGACGCGCCCTCCGCCTCGACCCCAACGACGTCGCCGCGCTCAAAGGCGAAGGCGTCGCCCTAATGACCCTCTACGTCCGCGGCGGCCGCATCGACCCCCGACTCCGCGACGCCGCCATCGCCTCGTGGCGCAAGTCCATCGCCACCCGCCCCTCCCAGAGCAAGATCGTCGACCTCCTCGCCCGCTACGAAACGCTCTAACCAAGCCGCGGGTTCACCCCGGCTTATGGCGGACGCCCCCTAGCCCGATACCCGTGCCGTGAGCAAGCCCGCCGCGAACGACGGGGCGATACCGCGGACACCCGCCCTGCGGGTCCGATATATCGTCGCGCTCAGCCTCATCGCCCTCACCACCATCACGACTCAGGCCCTCGTTCAAAATCACCTCAGCAGCCAGTCGCAAGACGCCTCGGTCATCAACGTCGCCGGCCACCAGCGCATGCTCAGCCAACGCCTCAGCCTGCTCGCCCACCGCTACGTCGGCGCCACCAACCCGCAGGAAAAAGCCCAGGTCGCCGAGACCCTCAGCACCACCTTCCAGACCTGGGCAACCTCGCACGACGACCTCATCGCCACCCTCGAGCCCGCCGCCACCAGCGACCTCGCCCGACAACTCCACGACAACTACGCCCAGCTCACCCTCAAAATCGATCGCGCCCGATCCGACATTGCCCGCGTCACCGATCACGCCAGCCCCACCCCCGCCGACGTCCACGACCTCAAAGACCTCGCCATCACCACCGACAGCTTCCTCACCCTCATGCACGAAACGGTCGGCCTCCACGAACAGGCCGCCCAAGACAAGCTCGCCAGCCTCCATCGCATCGAAATCGTCCTCTTCATCTTCACCCTCACCGTCCTGCTCATCGAAGCCCTCGTCGTCTTCGAGCCCGCCGCCCGAACCCTCCAACGCCAACGACGCAGGCTCCTCGACCAGGCCGACGACCTCCGCGAGACCGCGCGACTCGCCGAACGCGCCAGCGAAATCAAATCCGCCTTCCTCGCCAACACCTCCCACGAAATCCGCACGCCCCTCACCTCCATCATCGGCTCCGTCGAACTGCTCAAGCAGCCCGCCCACCAGGCCGACCGCGAAGAGCTCGTCCACGCCATCTCACGCAACGCCGAGCACCTCCTCGAACTCCTCAACGACGTCCTCGACCTCTCCAAGATTGAGGCCGGCCACCTCCAGGTCGAACGCCGCCCCGTCCAACCCGCCCAGCTCCTCCAGGAAGTCGCCTCCACCATCCGCCCCCTCGCCGCGCGCAAGCAGCTCGACTTCCACATCGAGCACACCCGCACCGTCCACCTCGACCCCACACGCACCCGCCAGATCCTCCTCAACCTCCTGACCAACGCCGTCAAGTTCACCGAGCAAGGCAGCGTCACCCTCCGCTGCTCCTACCACCCCGACGCCAAAACCCCCGACGCCCTGCGCTTCGAAGCCATCGACACCGGCATCGGCATCCCCGACACCCGCCTCGAACACGTCTTCAACGCCTTCGAGCAGGTCGACGCCTCCACCACCCGCAAGTTCGGCGGCACCGGGCTCGGCCTCGCCGTCTCACGCAAGCTCGCACGACTCATGGGCGGCGACCTCGTCGCCCGCTCTACCCTCGGCCAAGGCTCCAACTTCCAAGTCACCCTCGACCCCGGCAAAGTCTCCTTCGAGCCCCCCGCCGAGACCCCCGCCCCCACCACGCAGCTCGACCCGCAAGCCATCGTCGGCCGCGTCCTCATCGCCGAAGACAACCCCGACAACCAAAACCTCCTCCGCTTCTTCCTCAAAACCACCCGCGTCGACGCCACCTTCGTCGACAACGGCCGCGACGCCCTCCACGCCGTCATCGCACAAGCCTACGACGGCACACCCTTCGACGCCGTCGTCATGGACATGCAGATGCCCGTCATGGACGGACCCACCGCCACCGCCGCCATCCGAGACGCAGGCCACACCCTCCCCATCCTCGCCTTCACCGCCAACACCAACGCCGAAGACGTCGCCCGCTTCCGAGACTCAGGCTGCACCGACTTCATCGCCAAGCCCATCAAACCCGACGACTTCCGCAAAGCCCTCCAAAATGCACTCACCCCCAACCACCCCACCGCCCACGCCGCATAAACAACACCCCGCAATCTACGTCACACCCATTTAGCGACGCGGCTCGCCGCGTCCCCAGAACCACCCGCCATCCCACAGCTGCATTGCAACGCAATGCAGTGCATCACCCGCAACGACGCCCCACCCCACCCCACGGCTCGCCGCTCCCGAACCACCTCATCCCATAGCATCGCCAAGATGCCCGCCGACGCCCACCTCTGGCGCCAGCTCACCCCACCCCCCCCCCCCCCCCCCGGGGGCCCCGCCCCCCCCGCCCCCCCCCCCCCCCCCCCCCCCCCCCCCCCCCCCCCCCCCCACCCCCCCCCCCCCCCCCCAC
>JBCCQE010000054.1:0-19163 GCA_039024495.1 Planctomycetota bacterium
CCCACAACCCAACCCCCCGTCAATCGCTAACATCACGCCACATCACACGTTCCGCGCCCAAAACCCCCGACCGATCATGGAAAAATCCGCCCCCGCCGAACTGCCCATCCTCGACATGGTCAAGCGCCGCTGGTCCCCCCGCGCCTTCGCCGACCGACCCGTCGAGGACCACAAGCTCCGCTGCATCCTCGAGGCCGCCCGATGGTCCGCCTCGTCCTACAACGAGCAGCCCTGGCGATGGATCCTCGCCAAGAAGGCCGACGGCCAGCCCTTCGACACCGCCCTCTCCTGCCTCGCCGAGGCCAACCAGGCCTGGGCCAAAGACGCCCCGATCCTCCTCATCACCTTCGTCAAAACCGACTTCGATAAGAACGGCAAACCCAACCGCGTCGCCGAGCACGACCTCGGCGCCGCCATGGCCCAGCTCTCCCTCCAAGCCACCGCCATGGGCCTGTTCGTCCACCAGATGGCCGGCGTCGACCTCGACAAGGTCGCCCAGACCTACAACCCCCCCGACAACTTCAAGCCCTGCACCGCCGCCGCCATCGGCTACGGCGGCCAGCCCGACTCCCTCCCCGAAGAATGGATGCGCGACGCCGAAACCGCCGAACGCACCCGCCTCCCAAGAACCGACCTCGTCTTCGCCGACACCTTCGGCAACGCCCACCCGGTCATGAAGCTGGACTAACCCAGCCATGCAAAACACGCTGAGCCTCGAAGCGACATACTTGCGGCTCTGCGTGGCGATGGGGCTAAATACTCCTTTAGATGTGGTGCGTTGGGCAGACGCATGGATTCGTCGTCTCGACGCTCCGACTGAGCAACTCATCCATATCGCATCGCAGACCGATGCCTCGCACCATGAAATCATGGACGCGCTGTCGACTTTGACAAGCGAAGAAGTGGCAACCGAGGCAGCCCATCGTGCGCTTGGAAAACTCACCGCGGAGTGGAAGCGTAAAACCATCTCGATCGATCACGTCGTGCGTGCCGCGAGGGCGTATTCATGCTTTGCACAAGCCGAAGAGAACGAACGCCTCAACGCATCGAGCCTCGAAGACTGCCTTGCCGATGCAAACGCAGGCGTGTACGGAACACTCGATTCCGTCACCGAAGAGATCGATTGTTTTTTCAATAAGTACGCCTTGCCACCCCTCACAATCACGGGTGACACACCCTGACTCGCACATCAGAGTGCAGGTTTGCCACCCACCACACTCGCCGCCCAACACCTACTCACTAAGCACTACGCACTAAGCACTCCCCACCACCCCCTCCACCACCCGCACCTCCGGCAGCGCATCCACAAACGCACGCCCGTACCGCTTCGTCACGATCCGCGGGTCCAGCACCACCACGCTCCCCCCGTCCGTCTTGCTCCGCACCAGCCGCCCGAACCCCTGCTTGAACTTCAGCACCGCCTCGGGCAGCGAGTAATCCCGAAACGCGTTCCCCCCCGCGCGCTCGATCCGCTCGATCCGCGCCTCCACCAGCGGACGGTCCGGCACCGCAAACGGCAACCGCGTAATGATCACATTCCGCAGCCCCTCGCCGCGCACGTCCACGCCCTGCCAGAAGCTCGACGTCCCCAGCAAGACCGACCGCCGATCCGCCACGAACCGCTCGATCATCCGCCCCCGCGGCGTCCCGTCCCCTTGCACCAGCATCGGCATCCCCCGCCGCTCCAGCTCCCCGCCCAGCCGCTCGGCCGCACGCTTCAGCCACGCGTAACTCGTAAACAGAACGAAAGCCCCGCCGTCGCTCCGCTCGACGTGCCGCAGGATCGCCTCGCTCAGCCGATCGAAGTGCTGACGATCGCTCGGCTCCGGCATCCCGCCCTCCAAATGCAGTTCCACCCGATTCGCGTAATCAAACGGCGAGCCCAGCCGCGCCGTCACCGCCCCGCCAACTTCAACCTCCCCGTCACACCCCAGCCGACGCTTCACATACCCAAACGCGTCGCCGCGACCCCTTCCGGGGGAACTTCCGGGGGCACTTCCGGGGGCACTTCCGGGGGCACTTCCGGGGGCTTGGCCGCCGGTCGCCAGTGTCGCGCTCGTGATCACCACCGGCAACCGCCGCCCGCCATCCACCTCGCGCTCGAACAGCTTCTCCCGTAACGCCGGCCCCACCTCCACCGGCGCACTCTTCAGCCGCACCCGCTCGAACCGCCCCGCCCGCTCCTGCTCCATCCAATACACGTGCCCCGACTCGCTCTGGCTCACCAGCGCCGCGATCGTCCCCGCCACCGCCGCCGCCTGCCGCGCGTAGCTCCGCAGCTCCATCCGGTCGTCCTCGCTCTCCACCCGATCCGCCGCCCGCGTCAGCGTGATCGACAGCTCGTCCAGCCGCCCGCAGATCGCCTCCGTGTCCAACGCGTTCGGCTCGTCGATCCGCCCATTGCTCCGCCCGCGCTCCGTCTGCCACGCCACCAGCTCGTCAAAAAAACCGTCCGCCGCCCGCCGGCAATCGTCCACCGCTCGAAGCGCCGCGCCCGCCACCGCCCCGTCCAGCTTCCGCCCCATCGAATACAGCACCCCGCGCTCCCGCCGCGCGTGCGCCAGCCGACCCAGCAGGTACCCCACCTGATACCGCGTCACGCTCATCCCGAAGTACTCACACGCCACGTCCTCCACCGCGTGCGCCTCGTCCAGCACCACCGCGTCATACGGCGGCAACACCCCCACCGCCGCCCCGCCTCCGTCCGCATCCACCCCGCGCATCGCCAGGTCCGCAAAGAACAGCGCGTGATTCACGATCAACAAATCCGCGTGCTCCATCCGCCGCCGCGCCGACTGATAGTGACACTCCTTGTACGTCGGACACCGCCGCCCCAGGCAGTCCTCCCGGTCGCTGCGCACCTCGTTCCACACCCCCTGATCATCCAGCCGCGGCAGCGTCGCCAGCGAACCGTCCGTCGTGTCCTTCACCCACTCCAACACCGCCTCGATCGACCGCGCCGAGGCCGACTCATCGAACAGCATCGCCCGCCGGTCCCACGCCCGCCCCGCCCGCCGCAGCGACACGTAGTTCCCCCGCCCCTTCACCAGCACCGCCGTGAACTCCTCGCCCATCGCCGCCCGCAGAAGCGGCACGTCCTTCTCCACCAACTGCTCCTGCAACGCGATCGTGTGCGTCGACACCACCACCTTCGGCTTCTTCCCCGCCGCCTTGCCCGCCAGCACGTGCTCGATCGCCGGCACCAGATAACCAAAGCTCTTCCCCACGCCCGTCCCCGCCTCCACCATCAAAGGCCCGCCATCCCGCAAACACCCACGCACCGCGTCCATCATCGCCCGCTGCTGCGGACGGTCCTCGTAGTGATCCCCCAGCCGCCGCGCCACCGCCCCGCCCGGCGCCAACCACCCCGCCTTCCCCTGCTGCGCTGCACCGTCCGTCGCGTCGCTCACCCGGACAGTCTACGAACCTCGCCCGCCCCACGAGGCCCGCCGCGCTCCGCCCGCCCGTCGCACCCGCCCAAGACACCCACACCTCAGCTTCCGAAACTTTCCGACAACTTCAAGCGATTCAAGCCCCCACACACCCGCCCCACCCCGATACCATCGCCGCCCATGAGCACCCCAATCGCCCCCGAACTCCAGGTCCCCTTCGGCATCCTCGCCACCGGCGCCATCGCCAAAACCATGGCCAAGGCCCTGCACGACGCCCCACACGCCACCCCCGTCGCCGTCGCCTCGCGATCGCTCGACAAGGCCCAGGCCTTCGCCGACGAGTTCGACATCCCCCACGCCTTCGGCTCCTACGACGAGCTCCTCGGCTCCGAGGTCTGCGCCGCCGTCTACATCGCCACCCCCCACACCTCCCACGCCCAGTGGGCCATCCGCGCCCTCGAAGCCGGCAAACACGTCTTCCTCGAAAAACCCGCCGGCCTCAACCGCCCGCAGGTCGACGCCATCGTCGAAGCCTCCGTCAAGCACGAACGCTACTTCGCCGAGGCCTTCAAAGAACGACGCCACCCCCTGACCCACCGCGTCATCGACCTCCTCGCCGAACAAGCCATCGGCAACGTCCAGATCATCCGCGCCCACTTTGGCTTCAACGCCGGGTTCAACCCCGAAGGCCGACTCTTCAACCCCGACCTCGCAGGCGGCGGGATCATGGACGTCGGCTGCTACACCGTCGCCCTCGCCCGCCTCCTCGCCGCCGCCGCGATGCCCGACCACCCCGCCCACTTCGCCGACCCCGCCACCCTCAAGGGCGTCGCCATCAAAACCTCCACCGGCGTCGACCAGGCCGCCGCCGCCGTCCTCACCTTCGACAACGGCCCCATCGCCGAGCTCTCCACCGGCGTCCACACCCCCGGCAACGTCGGCCTCACCATCATCGGCGACGCCGGGCACATCGTCGTCCCCGACCCCTGGGTCAACGACCGCAAGCAAGGCCCCACCGCCACCATCGAGGTCCACCGCCAAGGCAAAGACCCCGAAACCATCACCATCGAAGAGCCCATGACCGCCTTCGCCCTCGAGGTCAACGCCGCCGCCAAGGACATGCTCGACGGCAGAACCGAGGCCTCCACCCCGGGCTTCACCCACGCCGACTCCCTCAGCCAGGCCGAGACCCTCGACCGCTGGCGCAAAGAGATCGACCTCACCTTCCCCGACGAAACCCCCGACCGCTATACCGGCCCCATCCACGGCGGCCCGCTCACCAAGCCCGCCCAGTCCGCGATGACCTTCGGCCAGGTGCCCGGCCTCGACAAGCCCGTCTCGCGGTTCGTCATGGGCTGCGACAACCAGGCCTCCTTCGCCTACGGCGCCGCCATCTGGGACGCCTGGTACGAGGCCGGCGGCAACGCCTTCGACACCGCGTGGGTCTACCACGGCGGACGCATCGAAGCCTTGCTCGGCCACTGGTTCGCCACCCGCGGCGTCCGGGACGAGTGCGCCCTCATCGTCAAAGGCGCCCACTCCCCGCACTGCTTCCCCGACGCCATCGACCGCCAGCTCGAACAGTCGCTCGAACGCCTGCAGACCACCTACGCCGACATCTACATCATGCACCGCGACAACCCCGACGTCCCCGTCGGCGAGTTCGTCGACTGCCTCTCCGCCCACGTCGAAGCCGGCCGCATCAAAGTCTTCGGCGGGTCCAACTGGTCGCTCGAGCGACTCCTCGAAGCCAACGACTACGCCAAGAAAAACGGCAAACGCCCCTTCTCCGTCCTCTCCAACAACTTCTCGCTCGCCCGCATGTACGAAGCCGTCTGGAAAGGCTGCATCGCCTGCTCGGACCCCGAGTCCGTCGCCACCCTCACCGAGCACCAGATCGCCAACTTCGCGTGGTCGTCCCAAGCCCGCGGCTGGTTCGTCCACCGCGATGGCCAGGCCCTCCAGACCGGCGTCAACTCCTGGGACCACGAGCCCAACCGCCAGCGCCGCCAACGCGCCTTCGAGCTCGCCGACGACATGGGCGTCTCCGCCCTCAACATCGCCGCCGCCTACGTCCTCAACCAGCCCTTCCCCTCCTTCGCCCTCATCGGCCCACGCAAGATGGCCGAGCTCCGCACCTCGCTCCCGGCCTTGGGCATCACCCTCACCCCCGACCAACTCGCCTGGCTCGACCTCCGCACCGACACCAAGCCGTAAGGCGAGCCGGCCCGCCCTCACCGCAGGACCTCATCCACAACAAAGAGGCCCGCGGCAGCGCGCCGCGGGCCTCTCATCACGACACACGCCAACCTCCGCCTCAAGCCGCCTCGTGACGGCAGAGGTAGAAGTAGTTGATGGGGTCGTGCTCCAGCTCGTGCATCTCCACCGAGCCAGAGCCCGCCTCTCGGAACATCCGCTCGGCCGTCTGCCAGCCCCACATCGCGCCCAGCCCGGCCCCGCCCTGCCCGAGCGACACGCTCATGCAGTGCATCATCGACACCGCGTACATAAACGGCGCCAGCGGGTGGTCCATGTTGCCCGCGTGGGTGGAGTCGCCCTTGATGTCCTGGCAGAAGTAAAGCCCGCCCGGCCGAAGCAGCCGCTTGATCGTCGCGAGCATCGCCGCCGGGTCCGCCTGATCGTGCACCGAGTCGAACGTGAAGATCACGTCGTACACATCGGACCCGCCGATCGTCGCGTCGTCGCGTGCCTCGAACACGATGTTCGTCAGGCCCCGCGCCGCCGCCTCGATCGCGCTCGGCAGCAAATCGATCCCCGTGAAACGGCTCGCCGGGTACAGCTCCGCCAGACGCGTCAGCGCCGCGCCCCGCCCGCAGCCCAGGTCCAGCACGTCCACCCCGCCCTCCAGCCGAACCGCCAGCATCGGGTCAAGCGGCAGCAGGTGCTCTTCCAACGCCGCCACAACCGTCTGACCCGACTCCTCGGCCATCACTTCGTCGAACCGGTTGTAGTCGGCGTAGTCCAGCCCGCCGCCCTCACGAAACGCCCGGACCACCTTGTCCTCCGCGCTCGCCAGCACGTTCACCCACTGCGTCGTCACCGCCAGACAGTTCGGCGACGCCGCACGCGTCAGCACCGCCGCGTGCTCCTCGGGCAGCCAATACGTCATCAACGACGGATCGTGGTTCACCACGCCGCCGGTCACCATCCCGCCCAGCCACTCACGCACGTAGCGCTCGTTCAGCCGCGACGCCTCGGCGAGCTCTTCGACCTTCCGAGGCCCAAGCCCAGCCATCGCGTCGAACAGCCCCGTGCGGTGCGCCACGGAGATCATCAGCGCGAGCCCCGCGCCGTTCAGCGCATCCACGATCTTCTCGCCCATCGCCTCGGTGTCGGCGGTCGGCAGCGTCATCTTACAGGCCTGGCACATCTTTCTTTCCTTCCTTGGTAAAGGGACGACACGCGGCCGCACACAACCGACCGCGTGGTCCAAGAGAGACGCCACGTCACACCCGCTGATTGCGATCTCGCCAAAAAAGAAAAAAGCCCTCGCGCCGCGAGGGCGCGAAGGCTTCTTGATACTTGTTGGAAGACCGGCTCTTACTTGAGCTCGATCTCGCCGCCGGCGTCCTTGATCGCCTCGGCGAGCTTGTCGGCCTCTTCCTTGGGAAGGGCTTCCTTGACGGTCGAGGGCGCGCCGTCGACCAGCTCCTTGGCTTCCTTGAGGCCCAGGCCGGTCGCCTCGCGGACGGCCTTGATGACCTTGATCTTCTGGTCGCCGGCCGACTTGAGCACCACGTCGAACTCGGTCTTCTCCTCGGCCTCTTCGCCGCCGCCGGCGTCGCCGCCGCCAGCCGGGCCGGCCATCATCACCGCGCCACCGCCGGCGGCGGGCTCGATGCCGTAGTTCTCTTTGAGGTAGTCCGCGACCTCGACGGCCTGCTTGAGGGTCAGGCCGGCGATCTCGTCGCCGATCTTCACGATGTCATCCGAAAAATCTGCCATAGCTACACGCTCCCTAGGTGCTGCCCGCTCGATAGGTCGCCGAACGCCGACGATTTAATCCAATGGAGCCAGTCGAAAACGGACGGTGTGGGGTCTGTCAAAAACTCAGTCACGGGCCGAACCATCCGGCCCTTTAGCCCCCGGCTCTGCCGGGGGTGAACAATCATTCGCGCGGTCAAAACCTTGCTTTTCATCACCCCCGGCAAAGCCGGGGGCTAACGGGCCGACTCGCGTCGGCGGACGGCGTTCGCCGCGTTACGCCGACTTCTTCAGTTCGCCGCCCTTGTCTTCCACGGCTTTCACCAGCGCCGCCGCCTTCCCGGCCGTGCCCTTGAGCGCGCCCGCCAGGTTCGCGCCCTGGTCGGTCATCGTCTTGCTCAGCATCGACGCCGGACCCAGCAACGCGCCGACCAGCTTGCCAATCGCCTCCTCGCGCGTCGGGTACTTGCTCAACGCCTCGACCTGCTTGGCGTCGCCGAACAGCGAGCCCTCCATCACCGCGCCGCGGATCTCGAGGTACTCCCGGCCCTTCTTCTCGTCCATCAGCGTCCGGGCCACGTTCACCACGCTGCCGTCCGCGTCCAGCGAATACACAAACGCGCAGGGCCCTTCGAGCACCTCGCCCACCGGCTCCAGCGGCGTGCCCTCGATCGCACGCTTGGCCTGCGAGTTCTTCACGACCGTGACCTTCAGGCCCTTGTCGGCGAACTCGTTACGCATCTCGGTGTTCACCGTCCCCGCCACCGCGTTGAGGTGCACCACCACCACGCCGTCGCGATCGATGAACTTGCGCTTGTAGCTCTCGGTCAGCAGGTCTTTAACGAGCTTGCTCATGGCTGGGCTCCAATCGCCGACTCACACGCCGGCTTAATGTCGTTTGTCCCACGCATCGCGGGGGATAAATTCCGGGGGCTTCCGGGGGGTTACGGGGTTTCGACGTTGACGCCGGGCGTCATGGTCGCCGACAGCGAGATCTTCTTGAGGTACGTGCCCTTCGTGCTCGAGGGCTTGAGCTTCTCGATGTGATCGATGAACGCCTGGGCGTTCTCGATGAGCTTGGGGCCGTCGAAGCTGAACTTGCCAATCACGCCGTGCACGTTCCCGCCGTCGTCGTTGCGGAACTCGACCTTGCCGGCCGCGTACTCCTTGACCGCGTCGGCAACCTTGGGCGTCACCGTCCCGGCCTTGGGCGAGGGCATCAGCCCCTTCGGGCCCAGCGTGCGGCCCAGCTTCGCGACGATCTTCATCATCGCCGGCTCGGCCACCGCCACGTCGAAGTCCATCCACCCCTCTTCGATCTTCTTCACCAGGTCCTCGGCCCCGGCCTCGATCGCGCCGGCTTGCTTCGCCGCCTCGACCTTGTCGATCGAGCAGAACGCCACGACCCGCTTGGTCGCGCCGATGCCGTGCGGCAGCGAGACCGATCCGCGGATCATCTGGTCCGCCTGCTTGGGGTCGATGCCCAGGTGCAGGCACAGGTCGACCGTCTGGTCGAAGTTGGTCGCCTTGAACGTCTTGAGCTTCGCCACCGCCTGCGGCAGGGACATCGTCTCTTCGGTGGCCTTCTCAAGGTCGGCCTTGCGTCGCTTCGAGAGCTTGCGTGACATCGGGTGCTCCAGTCGATCCGCGGCCAACTCAAGGGCCGCTCGAATCTCCCACGATTCATCGCTCGTGGTCGGCGGGATGGTGCGGGAGGGGTAGGTTCAGTCCGTTCGGTGTGTCAGACGATTCAGCGCGACGGCGCGAGGTCTTCGAGGCCCTCGACGGTGATGCCCATCGACCGGGCCGTGCCGGCGAGGATCTTCACCATCGCGTCCGAGGAGTGGCCGGTCAGCTCCTTGCCCTTGTTGTCCAGCGAGGCGATCTCGCGGAGCTGCTCGACCGTGACCTTGCCGACCTTGTGCGTGTGCGGCGTGCCCGAGCCCTTGTCCACGCCCGCGGCGTCCTTGATCAGCACCGCGGCCGGCGGGGCCTTGAGCTCGAACGTGAACGAGCGGTCCTTGTAGACCGTGATCACACAGCCGACGACCTTGCCGTTGAGGTGGGCCGACGCGGCGTTGAACTGCTGAATGAATTGACCCGGGTTGACGCCGTGCTGACCGAGCGCGGGGCCGATCGGCGGGGCCGGCGTCGCCGAGCCGCCCGGCGCCTGGATCTTGAACTGCGAGGAGATTTCCTTCTTGGCCACGGGGGGCCTCCTGTCGAGTTGCGCCGGCAAGCATCGCCGCCCACGTGGGCAACTCTCAGGCCGACTCGCGTCTCCCACGATCCGGGCTCGTGGTGGGCCCCGTGTTGTCGCCGCCTCTTTCGGCCGCCCTCAACAGGGCCGCCTTGGCGGATAGTGGCCAGACCCGGACTTGAACCGGGGACACCGGCATTTTCAATGCCGTGCTCTACCAACTGAGCTATCTGGCCCAGTCGGGAAGACGAGGCACTCCGGCGTGCCCGTAGCGATCGAGCGGCCGGCCACGCCTTCCCCGCCGCAACAGCGGCGAGCCCCACAGACTACCCGCCGCCCCGGGGGTGTCAAGCCGTATCATGGCCCCATGCGATCCGCCTCGCTGATCTCCCCGGCGATGGTCCTCTCCGCCTACCGGGCCGGGGCCTTCCCCATGGCCGACGACCGCCGCGGCCGCCTCGGCTGGTTCTCCCCCGACCCCCGGGCCGTCCTGCCGCTCGACGACCGCTTCCGCGTCCGCCGGTCCCTGGCCAAGCGCGTCCGCAACGCCGGCTTTCGCCTCACCGTCGACCGCGCCTTCCCCGACGTCATCCACGCCTGCGCCGCGCCCCGCACCCAGCAGCCCGGCACCTGGATCAGCCACGACATCGAAGACGCCTACGTCGAGCTCCACCGCCTCGGCTTCGGCCACTCCGTCGAGGCCTGGCGCGGCACCCGCCTCGTCGGCGGGCTCTACGGCATCGCCCTCGGCTCGGCCTTCTTCGGCGAGTCCATGTTCTCCCGCGAGACCGACGCCTCCAAGGTCTGCCTTGTCCACCTCGTCCAACGCCTCCGCGACCGCGGCTTCACCCTGCTCGACACCCAGTTCGTCAACGACCACCTCCGCCAGTTCGGCGTCATCGAAATCAACCGCTCCGACTACCTCACCCAGCTCGCCGAAGCGATCGACCAGCCGGATCGATGGTGATTGAAGAAGGGGCCGAGTGGCCAAGGAGCCGAGGGGACGAGCGCCCATCCGCGGTCAACACAACTCGATTGAATCAACAAACATCAGCCCACCCACGCCAACATCAACCGCCATCGGCCTCAACCCCTAGGCCACTCGGCCCCTAGACCCCTCGGCCACTTCCCTCTTACGGGATCACCAACTCCGCCCCCACCGACATGCGGTTCGGATCGACGCCCGGGTTCGCCGCCGCGATCTCCTGCCAGCGCGTGGCCGTGCCGTAGTACTGCTGGCTAATTTCAGACAGCGTGTCGCCCGCCGCCACGACGTGCACGCGCCCGCCGCCCCGCGCCGCCGACCCGCGCGAGCCGCTGCTCGCCGCCGCGCCGCCGGGGATCACCAGCGTGTTGCCGACGATCAGCCGGTTCGGGTCGACGCCGGGGTTGGCCGCCGCGATCTCCTGCCACCGCCGCGCCGTGCCGTAGTACTGCTCGCTGATCTCCGAGAGCGTGTCGCCCGCCGCGATCGTGTGCCGCCGCGTCGCCGCGCTGCCGCCACCCGTCGTCGCGCCGGAAGACGCACCCGACCCGCCGCTTGGCTCGACGAACCGCACCAGCGGGCTGGGCGTCGGCTGCTCCACGCTCAGCACCGTCGGGGCCGGCTCTTCCACCACGTACAGGTCCGACTCGCCCGCCACCGTCGTGAACCCGCTGTCCAGCACCGGCGGGCCGTCGTCCGCAAGCGTCTCGCGGTCCGACACCTCAGCAAACGTCGGCGCGTTCCGGCCGTCGATCGCCGACGCACGATTCATCTCTGCGCGAGACGAGCTCTTGCACCCCCCCAACGCCCCGGCCAAGCCAAGGCCACCCGCCAACACCACAACGCCCAGTCCGTCCTTGATCGAGGTTGTTTTCATACCCCGCGTTGTACCCCCCCGCGCCCCACAACGCCAACCCCACCCCCACCACACCTCGCGTCCACAACGCCAAACCCCCAGCGCCCAGCGCCTAACCCCCAGCGCCAACCGCCCCGCCCCTAAACTCACCCCCATGCCCTCCGACCTCCGCTACCTCCCCGGCCCCGCCGGCGGCCTCGCTGCGTCCATCGACCTCGCCCCCGACAAAGCCCCCAACCCCGCCGGCAAAACCGTCCCCGCCCCCACCCCCCGACCCACCGTCATCGTCACCCACGGCCTCTCGGGCAACCGCCTCGGACGCTCCTACCACCTCGTCGAGTTCGCACGACGACTCGCCCAACGAGGCATCCACTGCGTCCGCTTCGACCAGTCCGGCTGCGGCGAGTCCGACGGCGAATTCGTCGACCACACCCTCCCCCGCATGGTCGACGACCTCGCCGCCGTCCGCGCCTGGACCCAGGCCCAACCCTGGTGCGACCCCACCGCCATCGGCCTCGTCGCCGTCAGCATGGGCTCGCTCCCCGTCATCGCCTCCGACGCCGCCCAACCCGCCCGCGCCCTCGCCCTGTGGGCGCCCGTCTACGACATGCCCCGCGTCTTCGCCGCCACCGCCAAGACCGGCCTCAAAGCCCTCTTCGAACACCAGGGCTGGGCCCCCTACCGCGGCCTCAAAATCGGCGCCCCCTTCGCCGCCTCCCTCGACGCCGTCGACCCCGCCGCTCGCCTGGCCGACTCCACCGCCCCCATCACCGTCTTCCACGCCGAGGACGACGAGGTCGTCTCCCCCGAAGAAAGCCGCGCCCTCCACGCCCGCTGCACCGAACTCAACCGCCCCTGCGACCTCCGCCTCACCCCCGTCGGCGGCCACGACTTCATGGAATACCCCGACCGCCAGAAACTACTCACCGAATCCATCGCCTTCCTCTGCGACGAACTCCGCGGGTAACCACCCACACGCCGCACACCACCCAACACCCCATTTAGCGACGCGGCTTGCCGCGCCTGTCCGGTGCCATCGAATGAAGCGCCGCGATTCATCGCGCCCCCAACTCACTTTAACGACGCGGCTTGCCGCGAAACATCCGCACATCGCCAAGCGCATCTTCGATCGTTTCGATGTGCGCGCGACGCTTCTTCGTACATTCAAGAACTTCTAGGGCTGCATCCACATCCATCCTGCGACCCAACCGAGCTAGGTGGCCGATACCTGTTGCCGCCGCCGAAGCGACATCCGTGTTCTCATGATTCAAAAAGTACGCACACCACAGCAAGACCCGCTCCCCATCGGTCTCATGAAGTGCAAGTTGGATCAAGACACGGCAAATGTCTTCTGGTGTACCTGAACCGAATACCTTCTCAGCTTCATCCAGAGAGACTTCTCGCAATTGCCGATGTTGCATTTCGTTAGACCACCGCTATTTCTTCGAACCGCACCGCGGCAAGCCGCGTCGCTAAATCCCTACGCCAACGCCTTCGTCGCCACCGTCCCGTCCTTCGTCGTCTTCACCTCGTACCCCGCGTCGATCAGCTTCTGCCGCAGCGTGTCCGCGTCGTCGTAGCGCTTATCCGCGCGGGCCGCGTCCAGTTCCGCCGCCAGCGCATCAGCGTCGAACGCCTCGCCTTCACCCGCCGACAGTGCGTCACCCCCGCCGATCACATCCAGCACCGAGTCAAACGTCGCGAGCACGCCGCGCTTGGTCTCATCGCTGTCGCTCGACCCGCCGTGGTCGCCCGCCAGATACTCAAACGCCGCGCCGATCGCCCCGGCCGTGTTCAGGTCGTCCGCCATCGCCTCGGCAAACCGCCGCACCGCCGGGTGATCCAACCTCGCCCGCTCGGCACCCGCAACGTCGCTGCGTTCCGGGGGACCTTCCGGCGGGCCTTCCGGGGGACCGGCACTCGCCCACGCGTCACGCAGCTTCTTCACCGCCCCGGCCGAGTCCTTCAACGACTGAGCCGTGAAGTTCATCGTCGACCGGTACTTCGCCTTGAGCAGCTCGAACCGCAGCACCGCCGGGTCGACCGCCCGCCCCGTCACCTTCCCGCTCAGCACGTCGCGCACCGTGTAGAAGTTGCCCAGCGACTTGCTCATCTTCTCGCCCTCGACCATCAGGTGGCGCGAGTGCATCCAGAAGTGCGCGAACGACTCGGTTCCGTTCGCGCCGCGCGACTGCGCGATCTCGCACTCGTGGTGCGGGAAGATGTTGTCCTCGCCGCCGGTGTGGATGTCGATCGTGGTCTTGCCGTGCACCGCGCACGCCATCGCCGAGCACTCGATGTGCCACCCCGGATACCCCGCGCCCCACGGCGAGTCCCACTTCATCAGGTGCGTCGGGTCCGGCTTAAACAACAAGAAGTCGGCCGGGTGCCGCTTAACCTTCTGGTTCGCCGCCTGCAGCCGACCGCCCGCGCCGCCTTTGAGCTGCTCGATCGTGTTGCCCGACAGCCGCCCGTACTCCGGGAACGACTCCACCGAGAAATACACCGCCCCGCCCGCCGGCGCGCCCGGCTCGGACTCGGCGACATACGCGTGCCCACGGTCGATGAGCTTCTGGATCATCGGGATCATCGCCGGCGTGACGTACTGCGTCGCCCGCGGCCGATACCGCTCGTCGTCGTCCGCGATCTTCATCCGAAGCGCCCGCGCGTCCTCGAGAAACGCCTCGATGTAGAACTCGGCCACCTGGTACGGGTCGCCGGGGTCGTCGATCGCCGCGGCGTGCGCCTCGCCCATCTTCTTCGCCGCCGCCAGACGCTCGGCCGCCACCGCCATCTTGTCCTCGCCCCCGCCGTCGGCCAGCGAGTCGTCGGTCATGTGCCCGACGTCCGTCAGGTTCATCACCTGAGCCACCGAATACCCCAGCAGCTCCAGCGCCCGCCGCAGCACGTCCGCGAACACGAACGTCTTGAAGTTCCCGATGTGCGCGTAGTCGTAAACCGTCGGCCCGCAGTTGTACATCGACACCGCCCCGCCCCCGCCGGCCAACGCCGCCGCCCCCTCGATCGGCTCGAAAACCTCCTGCGAGTTCGTCAACGAGTTGTAAAAACGCGGCTGTATCGGCACATCCATAGAGCAGATGGTAGCCGCCCCGCCCGCCCGCAAGCTCAAGCCCGTCGACCGCGCGGTACCGTTCATCGCATGCGAGACCCGCGCCCGATCCGCCGGCTGGCCCGCGCTCTGGCCATCGCAGCCGCCGTGCTGATCCTGCTCTGGCCGGTCGCGATGCCGGTGATCGCCTTCGTGGTCACCCCGCTCGGGCGCTTCGGCATCAGCAACGGCAGCGTCGTCGTCGGCGGCACGCCCGGCGACACGTTTCAGGTCATCGCCGAGTTCAGCAGCGACCCCGCGTGGCTGCCCGAGGGCCGCAGCAGCACAACGGGCATCTGGTACGTCGCGTACCCACTGTGGGTCCCCGCGCTGTTGCTCGCCGGCGCAAGCCTGATCCTCTACTTCGGCTTCGCCGCGAAAGCACCGGGCCTCTGCCCGTCTTGCGGCTACGACCGACGCGGCACGCCGGCGGGCTCGCCATGCCCCGAGTGCGGCGACACCCACAACGCCTGACCCGCAGCCAAGCCCCGATCACTCGCGATCGCCGTTGCGGCCCTCGCTACGCGCCCCCGCCTCGTCCAGCCGCTCCACCCGCACCCGGTTCACCCGCGTCTTCTCCGCGTCCGTCACCACAAACCGGTGGCCGTCGTACTCAAACGCCTCGCCCACCTCGGGGATGTGCCCGAGCTGCGCATAAACAAACCCACGCAGCGTGTCGAAGTCCACCTCCTCGGGCTCTTCGATCTCAAGCTCGTCCACCAGGTCATCGAAGTCGATCGCCGCGTCCACGTCCACCGTCGTCTCGTCGACCTGCTCGATCGGCTCGGGCTCGTCGGTCAGCTCGTACTCGTCCTGGATCTCGCCGACGATCTCCTCGAGGATGTCCTCGACCGTCACCAGCCCCGCCGTCCCGCCGTACTCATCCAGCACGATCGCGATGTGCACCCGCTGCCCGCGAAACTCACGCAGCAGGTCCGACACCGGCTTGCTCTCGGGCACCACCATCGGCTCGCGGATCACCTCGCGCAGCTCGAACTCCTGCCCGTCCCCCAAAAACTTCAACAAGTCCTTCGCGTACAGAATCCCCACGATGTGGTCCAGCGACTCCTCGTACACCGGCACGCGCGAGTGCCCCACCTCCAGCAGCCGCTGGCGCACCTCGTCCAGGCTCGAACCCACCTCGATCCCGTGGATCTCCGTCCGAGGCGTCATCACCTCGCCCGCCCCCGTGTTCGGCAGGTCGAACACCGCCTCGAGCATCTCCTTCTGCTCGGCGTCAATCGTCCGGCCCGACTCGTGGTCCTCCACCGCCGCGATCACATCATCGCCGATGTCCACCGCGTCGCGGTCCAGGTCGAACCCCGAGATCCGCCGCACCACCGGGTCCACCGCGTGCAGCACCACCAGCCCCGGCCGAAGCAACGCCCGCAACCCAAGCAGCCCCGGCCACAACGCCCGAAGCGTCGCCTCCGCCCCGTACCGCGACCACGACGACGGCACCGCGATAAAGCACACCGACATCACCAACGCCGCCATCACCAGCGCCGCCGTGTAACGCACCCCCGCCGACCGCTCCGGCATCGCCGCCAGCGTGATCCACAGCAGCCCGAACACCACCGTCAGCCCCATCGCCGTCCGCACCGCCGCCGTCGCGATCTGCAGGTCCGGCACCACCGCGTCGTACCGCTCGTTCGTCGGCGGCTCCACACCCCGCCGCTCAAACAGGTCGTTCAGTCGGCTTCGCGAAAACGTCCGCAGCGACAGATGACACGCCGCCATCACGCAACCCACCACCGACGCCAACACCACCGCAACCACCGCCACACTCATCGCCCACCCCCCCCGGAAGCCCCGGAATCTCCGCCACCCCCGGCATCCCTCGGACCCCCGCCCGAATAAATCGCCCCCACGCCGATCGCCTCGAGCACCGCGTCTTCCCGCGCGTGCATCCGCGCCGCCGCCGCCTCATCGCCGTCGTCTTCGCCGATCAGGTGCATCACCCCGTGCACGACATACAGCAGCGCCTCGGCCCGGGCCGCGTGACCGTGCGCCGCAGCCTGACGCGCCGCCTCGTCCCAACACACCGCCACGTCCCCGTCGAGCGTCGCTGGGTCGCCGCCCGGCTCATTCAGATCGAACGTCAGCACGTCGGTCGTGCCAGACACCTGCTTGTACTGCTCGTGCAGCTCGGACATCGCCGCGTCGCCCACGATCGCCACGCCCAGCCGCCCGCTCAGCCCCAGCTCGCCGCACGCCGCCGCCGCACGCTCCGCCACCCACGCCACGTCGCCCGCATCGACCGCCGTCTCCACCTCGATCGATATCTCAACGCCACCACCCCCGCCCCCATCGATCCCGGCGCCGGCACTGGCAGAGCCAGGGTCGTCCGACGACGCACCCTCCACCACCGCCGCCCCATCCGAGGCGGCACCGGCATCAATCGTGTTCGTGTGGCGGACGGTCATGGCAGTCGGCGGTCGGCCGCTCCGGAGTGTATCGATTATCGGCCGCGTCCCGCACCCCCTCCAGCCCGCCGCCCCAAAGCATCCCATGTCCCCCCCCACGAAGCCCACGGCTTCCAGCCGTGGGTCCCCCCTTCTCA
The DNA here is from genome assembly GCA_039024495.1 of Planctomycetota bacterium. Lineage (GTDB taxonomy): Bacteria > Planctomycetota > Phycisphaerae > Phycisphaerales > Phycisphaeraceae > JBCBUE01. The sequence goes on from JBCCQE010000054.1 coordinate 17,051, forward strand.
CCCCAACCCACCCCCTCAATCCGCCTCCGGCTTCCCACAGTCCCGGGTCTTCACCAGCGTCACGCAGTTCCCCTCGGCACTGTACGTCACCTCCGTCATGTACGCGTGCATCAGCATCACCCCCCGGCCGTGCGTGCGGATCAGGTTCTCCGGCTCCGTCGGGTCCGGCAGCTCCTCGGGCTTAAACCCCGACCCCTCGTCGCAGATCGACACGCTCAACCGATCCGCCCCCACCTCGTACTCCACCGTCACCGACTTGTCCGGGTCCTGCCCGTTGCCGTGGCGGATCGCGTTCGTCACCGCCTCGTCCACCGCCAGACGCACCGCAAACACGCACCGCTCCGAGTACCCCCCCGCCTCCGACACCGCCCCCACGATCGCCTCGACGACCACGGGCACCCGATCGAGCTCACTGGGGATCACCATCCGAGCCATCAGCGACGAAGCTCCTATCCGCACACGCCGGGGAAAGAAACCAGCCCCGCCCCACCCGGCATCACTTGAAGCTCTTCATCGCCCCGTCGATGTCGTCGTGGATCTGAAACAGCTTGTTCAGCTTGGTGATCACGAAGACCTCGTAGATCTGCTTGTCGATGTTGCACAGCCGAAGCTGCCCGCCCTTGTTGCGGACCTTCTGGTTCACCGTGATCAGCGTGCCCAGGGCCGCCGACGACAGGTGCTCGACGTTCTCGAAGTTCAGCAGGATCTTCGGGTTCGCCGCCTCGTCCACCAGGGCCGAGATCTCATCGCCGATGCGCTGGATAAACGCCTCTTCGAGGATGTTGCGGTCCACAAAGCCGACGCGCGTGACGCCACCTTCTTCGCTGGTCACCAGCCTCGACGAACTCGTGGTCATCGCAAGTTGCTCCGGGGAAAAATCAGAACGGGAAGCCTCGAAAATTACCCATCCAAGCCCGCGAGTGTCAAACCGGCACGCCCCACGCAACCCCCCACGCCCGCCAACCCCCGCCGCCTACCGCTCACGCCCCAGCGACCACAACGCCGCGTACTTCAACTGCACGCTCACCCACGCCTTCTGCGCCATCAGCAGCCCGAACACCCCGTCCCGCCACCCCCCCTTGGCCACGTAAAACTTCAAGAACGCCAGCGGCGGGCGAAACGCCACGTCCCACCAACCCGCCCGGCGCCCCTTGCCGTGCAGCTCCCGCGCCACCAGCATCAGCCGCTCGTCCATCCGCCGACCCGAAAAATAATCCTCAAAGCCCGCCCCGCTGCACCGCTTGTGCAGAAGCGCCCCCCGCAGCCGCACCAGCCGCCCATCCGCCGACGCCCGCATCGTGTCGTGCAGCGCGTCCTCGCCCCACACCGCCCGCCCCCGATGGAACAGCCGCGCCTGCCGATCCGGGTCCCACGCCCGCACGTGCCGGCCGAGCACGAAGTTCCGCCGCGGCATGTCGCACACATCCACCCCCGCCAGCCCCGCCCCATCGCCGGCAAACAGCCCCGCGATCTCCGCCGCCAATTCGTCCGTCACCTCCTCGTCCGAGTCCACGATCAGCACCCAATCATGCCGACACAGCTCGGCCGCGAACTGCTTCTGCCCCGTGTACCCCCGCCAAGGCTCGTGCACCACCCGCGCCCCCGCCGCCTCGGCCAACGCCACCGTCCCGTCGGTCGACCCCGAGTCCACCACAATCACCTCCGCCGCCCAACGCACCGAGGCGCACGCCGCTTCGATCGTGTCGGCCGCGTCCTGGGCCACGATGATCACGCTGATGTCAGTCAAGCTGGGCACTCTGCGGGCACTCGGCGGATAACATGCGGCAAGCCTCAGTCGGAGACGCCATGTCGCGCACCTACAACGTAGCCCTTGCGGCCGCCGGACTCATCTTCCTGCTCTCGGTCGTCTACTACGCCACGCAGCCCGAACCCACCGGCGCCGACGACGCGCTCGCCCTCGCCAACACCCAGCCACCCACCCTCGCCGCCGCCGAACCCCCGCGCCCCGACCCCGGCCAGGCCGCCATCAACCCGCCCCTCGCCCGCCAGTCGACCGCCCCCGCCGACCTGCTCAGCCAGCGCAACACGCCACCCACCAACCTCACCCGCCTCACCCCGCCCGGCCAAAACACCCCCGACCCCGACCCCGAGC
>JBCCQE010000055.1:0-19010 GCA_039024495.1 Planctomycetota bacterium
CCGTCTCCAGCATCAAGTCCATGCTCGGCCACCTCATCGCCGCCGCCGGCGCCGTCGAAGCCATCGCCTGCGTCCTCGCCATCCGCGATCAGGCCCTGCCCCCCACCATCAACCTCCACCGCCCCGACCCCGAGTGCGACCTCGACAACATCCCCAACACCGACCGCCACGCCACCCCCGACCAACCCATCACCCACTGCCTCTCCAACTCCTTCGGCTTCGGCGGCCAAAACGACACCCTCGTCATCCAATCCATCCCATAAAACCGCGGATGGCATCCGCGGCGTCCCCACAACGCCGCCGATGCCATCGGCGGTCCGTCCAATCACACCCCAAACACCCGCCGATGCCATCGGCGGCTATCTATGAACCGCCACCGCCCCGCGATGCCGGTTGATGTACCCCACCAACCGACCCCAGTGCCCCTCGTCAAACACAAACTGCAACCACCGCCCCCTCGCGAACACCGGCCCAACCACCCCCGCCGCGTGCACCGCCTTGGTCATCCGCTGCGACAACCACTTCGCCGTCCCCTCCGCATCCCGCGCTGAATACGTCGTCAACACATGCACGTGCGTCGGCTCCACCGACATCGCCGCGACCGACCAATCCGACTCGGCCTCGCACGCCCACAACGCCCCCACCATCGCCGACATCGCCTCGTCGCCCCACAGCACCGGCGGGTGCTTCATCTGCTCCGCCGCCATCCGCCGCCGCACCGGATCCCCCGGATGCAACCGCCCCGGCTCGACATACCCCAGCTCCGCATCCCACCGCGACGACCAATGCCCCCGCTCATCCCCGGGCAGCCACCGCCCATAAGCCGACTTCACCAGATGAACCCCTAACGTCCGCCGCATCGCCGCAACCTACCCACCCACCAACCCAAATACAACCATAAACCGCGGATGCCATCCGCGGGATCCCCACAACGCCGCGGATGACATCCGCGGCTATCTGCCGGGCGCTAACTTCAGCACGTCCTCGCGGTACTTGTCCAGATCGTCCGGGAACGAGAAGTACCAGCTCGACTCGTCGCTGTCTTCGTCGCGATCGCGCCGGGCGTGACGCAGCTCGAGCAGCCGTTCGTCCGGGCCGTTGCCGTGCTTGAGAAACAGCAGCATGTCCGAACTGACGTAGGGGTTGTACGCGAAGTAGTCGTGCGCAAAGAATGACAGCGAAAACCCGCGCTGCGCCGACGTCGCATCGACTACATACAGCCCGCCATCGGTCAGCTCCTTGTACAGCGACCGCGGCACGTCGCGACGCGTCACCGTCATCCGCGAAGCATTCAAATCACCGATCTCAATCGGCACCGGCACCAGCCGCGGCGCGAACCCCAACCGCTCTTCGCCATACAGAAAACGAGACAGGCTCAGCGCGCTGTCCAGCTGCGAGAAATAAATCGTCACCGCGCTCGGCACCCGGCCGGCGCCGTCCATCATCGCGTTGATCGCCTCCTCGCGCCCGATGTCCGGGGCCGCCAGCACCACCTCGCCGATCTTCAGCCGCTTCTGCACCTCGTCGTCGGACACGTTCGCGTGGATCAGGCTCAGGTGACGCAGCGTCTCCACCACCACCAGCGTCCCCGCGCTGTGCCCGATGATGTCGATCTCCTCGGCGTCCGTGTGCTCTGCGAGAAAGATCAAGAGCTCGCGAAAGTGCCGCAGCACGTTGCGCGACGCCGCCTTGTCCACGAAGTACGACGCCGCCCGCGCCTTCGACGGCCACTGGAAAGAAATCATCGCCCCGTCCCGCCCCAGGTAATGCGACAGCTCGGCGGACCTGCACACGTTGTCGATGAACCGCGTGTTGAACCCGTGCACGTAGATCGTCACCGTCGACGACCCCCGCCGCTCGAGCTCTTCGTTGATCGCAGCCGCGAACGCCTCGCCGCCCAGCTCCGGGCTGTCGCCCTCGCCAGTGAACAGCCGCACCAGCTCGCTCTGCTCGTCGTACCGCCCCTCGCGGATCACCCGCCCAAACCCAAGCAGCCCGAACGACTCGTACCCCTCCGCCGACGCGTCCATCCACACCTTCCGCGCGCGGTCCTTCGCCAGCGAATGCGTCAGCACCTCCGACCCCGGCATGCCCTCGCCGATCCGCACCGGCAGCCGCCCCAGGTGAAGCGATCGGCTGAGCTCGGCCTTGAACCGATCTTCCAGCCGATCCGCCTCGGGGTCCTCCTTTCGCGCGTGCGCCACGAACACCGGCACCGGCACCCCGGCCTCGTCCGCCACGCTCTGATCCAGATACTCAAACCCCTGCCCCTCCAGCACCGCGGGCGTCGTCATCAGCTCAATCCCGCACCCGCTCAACGCCAGCACGACCGCCGCGTAGCACCCACCGTGCCACGCCAACTCGCCCGCCCGCCCAGCCAGTCCCCTCAAGCCGTACGCCCGTTTCACGCCGGCAGAATACACGCCAACCGCCGCAAATAACCCGCCTCGCCCAGCCGCCCCTCGGTAACCTGAGGCCATGCCTCGACTCGCTGCGCTGTTCCTGCTGCTCGCCGCCACCACCGCCGCCACCCAGGCGCAGGACGCGCCGCCGCCCGCAGCCGCGCCGCAAGGCATGGCCTACATCCCCGCCGGCACCTTCACCATGGGCTCCGATCGGCCCGCCGCCCGCTACGACGAAAAGCCCGCTCACCCCGTCACCATCGACGGCTTCTGGATCGACCGCACCGAGGTCACCAACGCCCAGTTCCGCGCCTTCGTCGAAGCCACCGGCTACGTCACCACCGCCGAACGCGCTGTCGACTGGGAAGAGATGAGAAAACAAGTCCCGCCCGGCACGCCCAAGCCGCCCGCCGACGCGCTCCAGCCCGGCTCGCTCGTCTTCAACCCGCCCGACCGCCCCGTCGACCTCCGCGTCTATTCCCAGTGGTGGCGTTGGACCAACGGCGCAAGCTGGCGTCACCCCCAAGGCCCCGGCTCATCCATCGAAGGCAAGGACGACTGGCCGGTCGTGCAGGTCTCGTGGGACGACGCCAACGCCTACGCCGCGTGGGCCGGCAAACGCCTGCCCACCGAAGCCGAGTGGGAACGCGCCGCACGCCTCGGCCGCGACGGCGACCGCTTCACCTGGGGCGACCAACTCACGCCCGACAACACGCACATGGCCAACATCTGGCAGGGCACCTTCCCCCACGCCAACACCGCCGACGACGGCTTCGCCCGCATCGCGCCCGTCAAGTCCTTCCCGCCCAACGCCGCCGGCCTCTACGACATGGCCGGCAACGTCTGGGAGTGGACGTCCGACCGCTTCCACCCCGACACCTACCGCAAGCGCATCGCCCAAAAAAATCAGCCCGGCGCCGACGGCTCGTGCTGCGTCAACCCCACCGGCCCCGACACCGCCGCCGACCCCCGCAACCCCTACGCTCAGGCGTCTTACGTGCAGAAAGGCGGCTCATTCCTCTGCCACGCAAGCTATTGCGAAAGCTACCGCCCCTCGGCGAAAATGGCCGCTCCGCCGGACACCGGCCTCATGCACCTCGGCTTCCGCTGCGTCATGGACGCCCCGCCGCCCAACGAATAAGCCCACCACCACCCACGCGCATGCACCACCCCGCGCCCATCCTCGCCCTCGCCGCCGCCGGCCTGCTCCACGCCGCAGCGCCCGCCGACGCCCAGTCCCTCCCGCCCGTCTCCGGCACCACCTACGCCCTGCCCACCGCCGCCGAGCACACGCTCTTCGTCCCCTCCTGGATCGACATCACCGACAACCAGGTCGACGTCCTCGTCCACTTCCACGGCTCGCCCGACACCATCCATCGAAACGCCGGCCACGCCGGGCTCAACGCCGTCATCCTCAACGTCAACTACGCAGGCCTCTCCTCCGCCTACTCCACGCCGTTCAGCGACGCCGACCTCTTCGGCGATGTCCTCGACGGCGCACTCAACACGCTCAACAGCCAGCGCGGCTTGAGCGACCTCGCGTTCGACTCCGTCTCCGTCTCCTCCTTCAGCGCCGGCTTCGGCGCCGTCCGCGAGATCCTCAAGCAGCCCGCCTACATCGACCGCATCGACGGCCTGCTCCTCGCCGACACCCTCTACGCCTCCTTCACCAGCCCCACCGACCTCAAGCCCCTCGACTCTCAGATGGCCGGCTTCCGCACCTACGCCCAGGCCGCCGCCGCCGGCAGCAAAACCATGATCGTCTCGCACTCCCAGGTGCAGACCTTCACCTATTCCAACACCGCCGAGACCGCCGACGACCTCATGGCCACCGTCGGCGTCACGCCCACCCCCACCAACGAAACCGGCCTCGGCACGCTCTCGTTCTACCGCAAAGCCCAGCAAGGCAATTTCTCCGTCTGGGGCGCGGCCGGCAGCAACGGCGACGCCCACCTCGAACACCTCCGCTACATCGGCGAGTGGCTCGACGACCTCCCCACCGACCGCACCACCACCACCGACCCGCCACCCGACCCCTCCGACGACCCGATCGTCCTCGCCGACTTCGAAACCGACGAGGCCCCCTTCGACTTCGACCCCCTCTTCTCCGGCAGCAACGTCAACATCGCCGCCGCCACCGCGCAGCGCGTCACCACCACCGCCCACACCGGCGACGCCGCCCAACGCCTCGACATCACCCGCGCCCCCGGCCGAGGCAACTGGCTGCTCCGCCACACCGCCGCCGGCGGCTTCCCCTCCGCCAACACCTCCTTCGGCCCCGAAGGATGGATCAGCGTCTGGGCCATGACCACCACCCCCGGCAACACCATCGCCATCGGCCTCGACGACCCCGACTCCGCCGACCTCTCCACCGCCCTGCCCCTCAGCCCCGACGGCACGTGGCGCCTCTATCAATGGAAGCTCGACGACCCCGACCAGTGGGCCGCCTGGGCCGACGGCGACGGCACCATCACCGGCCCCACCACCACCGTCGACGCCCTCTTCCTCACCGGCAGCGCCGACGCCACCATCTACCTCGACGACCTCGTCGTCAGCCCCACCTTCACGCGCCACGGCCTGCTCGGCGACGCCACCCTCGACCAAGCCGTCGACACCTCCGACCTCGCCGTCCTCGCCGCCAACTTCGGCCAAAGCGCCCCCGCCACCTGGCACCAAGCCGACTTCAACGGCGACGGCCTCGTCAACACCGCCGACCTCGCCATCCTCGCCGCCAACTTCGGCAACGCCGCCCCCGCATCCCCCCTCAACACAACATCCCCCGCCGTCCCCGAACCCACCGGCATCGCCCTGCTCAGCCTCGGACTCGGCGCCCTCACGATCCGCCGCATTGCCCGCTCATTCGGACTGAGCTATCCCGTCTAAAATGGATCACACGCCTAACTCTTGCTAAAGCAACCTCTCGCCACTGCAGCAGAATTACAATCACACAAATAAGACGTGAATTAGTTCGCGTATTCTTCGAACTTCCCAGGCTGCCAACATCCTCTACTTTACTTAGGTTGGATTACTGGTAATTCTGTTAGAAAATTAGTAGTACGCGCAACGCTATAGACGCAAGACCGTGCCTGTCTTAGCCTTCGGCTGAACAGTTACCGCCTAAATCCGGAAAGGGAGATTTCGTGTTGGCGCACGAACCAAAGAAATACCGATCCGCAGCGATCTTACTATGGGTCCTGTCGGCCATATGGACCGTTATCGCGACGGGGCTAGGACAGGCTCAATCGCTGCTCCCCATCAAAACAATCGCTTTGTCGGACAAAGCCATCAACGCCAACCAGCCCGAAGAAATCTTCGGCACAACGCTTGTTCCTGCGATCAACAACGATGGCGAGGTTCTGTTTCAAAGCATCGTGACTACAACGAACAACCCCACGGTCGGCAGCCAAGCCATATTTTTAAGCAGCGACGGTGACTTCGTTGAGATTACTAGGACGGGCGAAAGCGCATCCGACCTCTCTCCCGATGCGACGATCGCTAGTGTTTTCGATGTTCAATTCAGCGATTCGGGAAGAATCGGATTCCTTGCTTCGCTACAGGGCCAAACCGTGTCGCCCTTAAACGACCGAGCGCTCTTTACCAGCAACAAGCAAACAACGCAACTTGTGCTTAAGCAAGGCGATCCAACGCACCAGCAAGAGACCATGGACACATACGTTTCGATCCTCGGCTATGAGATGAATAGCAAGGGAAAGCTACTCATAAATGCGGGCGTGACCGATTCCACGGGTAATGAAGCTCCGCGAGAAGTATTAATCAGTGATCGTTCGGGCGTACTCGAAGAGGTATACAACGACGACTTGGCTCGCGAAATCACAGGCCTCGACAGAAGCTTCATAAGAATCGGTGGATTTGCCGACAACGGTGATTTTAGGGCACTTCTTACAGTTTCAGCCCCAAGCGAACCCACTCAGCTCGCTCGAGCCGGCGTCGTCGAGGACAACGGCCAGGCGGAGATTGTCTATCAGACAGGCGTGGGTGAAATCGAAGGTTTCGATGACGAGGCGGAGATCGATTACTTCGGCGGAAGTTTCAACAACACTCAAGCGGTGACCGTTGGCGTTGGTATTTTCGACTCTATCACAGGTGACTTTATCGCCAGCGGTTTGGCCGTAGTTGATTCGAACCAGCGTCGTCTCGTCTCGATCGCAGGCGACCCGATCAGCAATCGCCCGACACTCTTAATGGACTCATTGAACGACAGGAACTCGTCAAACCGACACGGCGATTATGCCAGCACAAGCGTGGTCGTCGATCTCGCCAACGATTCGCAGCGGCTGCTGTCGGTGCTGCGGTACTTCGATGATCAGTTGACATCGGTGCTGACCGTTGGTGACGCCGCACCTTGTCAGAGCGGCAGTTGGACCACAACCCGATTAGGTGATCCGCTGATCAACGACTTGGGGCAAGTTTTATTTAAGGCGACTATTTCGGATGAATCAGGAAGTGAAGATTCTCGCCAGGTTTTGTACGCGACCAACCTTCAGGGTGACGTCGTTCCGATCATCTCTTCCGGAGAGCAAGTCAATGTCGGTCAGCCTGGCCTCGATCCTGACATGCGATATGTCAGCATAATTCATATTACGAGCACGACTTTTAATACGAATGTCGGTCGGTCAGATGGATTCAACGACAAAGGCCAGATTAGCTTCTCGCTGACTTTTTCTGACGGAACATCCGGAGTGTTTACATCCAACCGGGTCGCCATCCCCGAACCAGCCAGCACGTTCGTTCTTCTCGGCGTTGCGGCTCTCTCGCTGTTGCAGCGAAGGGCATTGAAGCCGATCGCCGGGTGAGCTTCACCAAAATCTCCTTCGTCGCCGGCAAACCTCACCGCAACACGCCCGAGCGCCGCGGCGTTACGGGCTCTCCGGCCAGTCGCCCGTGCGCTGCATGTTGACGATCTCTTCCAGCTCGAAGCCGGTCTGAATCCGCACCGTTCGGCGGAGCGCCTCAAAATCGGTCTCCCACACCACGTGGTTGTCGGCATAAGCCACCGAGATGCCGCCGGCCACGCCGAACAACGCCGGGTTGCTGAACCCCGCGACCTCCTCGGAGTCCAGCGTCTGGAGCTTGTTGGGCAGCAGGAAGTAGTCCGTGTTGGCCCACGCCCACGCCTGGAGGTCGTCGTCACTCGCCAGGCCGGGCTCGGCCGGAGGGTTCGGGTTCAACGGCGAGATCAAGTACTCGGCGGTGAAGTAGTGCCCCACCATCAGCTCACCGACGTCGTGCGACAGCCGCCCCTGATTCGACTGAGCCCACATGATCGTCGACTGATGCACGCCGCGCATCTGCGTGTTGCTCTGCATCTGCCGCGCGGTCCGACGGGCCGCGCCCAACGCCGGCAGCATCGCCCCGACCATCGCCGGCACGTACACCGCCGCCCCGCTGCCGTTCAGCATCGCGCTGTGCGGGCCGAACATGCTCGCCCCGATAAACGGCACGCGACCCTCAACGTGCACGCCCCAGTCGTCGACCCACGCCGCCTCGCCCGTCGGCACCAGGAACGGCTCCATCTCGTGCAGCGGCGGCAGCGGCATGATCGGCGCATCGTCACCCGACAGAGCGCCAAAGCCCGCGAACAACTGCCCGTAGCTCAACAGCTGCGGGTACACCACCGGCCCGGTCGCCGACAGATCGACGTAACGCAGGCCCGTCAGCGGGCGATCGACATACTCCGCCACCACCTCGCGGAACGAAGGGTCGTCGAGCATCGCGCCCTCCCGCTCCACCGCGTCGGCCGCGGTCACCACCGTGTGCGGCTGCAAGCCGAGCACGAGCCGATCGTCGATGACCGCCCACGTCGGACTCAAGACCAGCCCGTTGATCGTGTGCAGCGCCACGCCGTCGACCTCGCGCGACTGGATGTTCACGCCGAAGGGCGCTTCGGGTTCGTTCATCGCGATCTGCTGGTTAATCAGCATCTGCACGACGCCCTGCAGCCGGGTCAATGCCCCGGCCAGACGGTCGGCATCGCGGGCCTGATTCACGATGCAAAGCCCGAGCCCGCCGGGGCCGACCGCGTTGGGGTCGTAATACGCAATCCACGTGTCGCCCAGGCTCGCCAGCAGCTCGCCCTCGAGGTCCACGCCGGTCATGCCCGACGCCAGGCCGAGCATCCCGTTGAGCTGCAAGGCCATCTGCGGGTCAACCTCGTCCGCCGCCTCGCGGATCATGCCGATCAGCTCCGCCGGGTCCATGCGGTACACGCCCGCCCACGACGCCGACGCCGGCACCTCGCGAAACGCCGACGGGTCCACCGCCGCCGCATCGAAAAACTTCATCAGCCCCTTGCGCGGCCCCGGCGCTTCGATCGCGTACCGATAGTGCCACCAACCCTGCTCATCAAAACGCCCGACGTACGAAATCGACCGCACGCCGCTCACCCCCAACGCATCCAGCCACGCCGCGCCCGGCGAACCCTCGCCGACCTCCGGCAACCACATCGCCTGCTCCACCGCCGCCGCCACATCAACCCGAACCACAAGCTGAGCGTCCTCCGACATCGCCGCCAGCGACGGCTCGCTCAGCTCGGTCGGCCCAAACAGGTCGCCACCCACCCAATCGCCCAGCCGCACCACACCCTCCGTCGCCTCGGCCGGCGGCATCCCCTCACCAAGCTCCGCCGACGCATTCAACGACGCCGCAAGCCGCTGCGCCGCCTCGTCGTCCCCAAGGTCCATCGCCGCGCGGATCGGCAAGAACGTCGCGTCCGCGTCGGGCGGCAACTGGCCCAACTCAAAACCCACCGGCCGCCCCAGGCCCACCTCCAGCAACTGCCCGACCACCCCGTCCATCATCGCCGCCATCTCGGGGTTGCCATCGGCCGCGCCCATCTCCGCGATCGCGCTCCAGCCCGAGGCCACGCTCGCCCCAAGCTCGGTCTTCGCCATCAACGCGCCGGTCTGTGAATCGCGGAACGCCGAGTGCTCGGTCCCCCGCCACACCACGCGAAAGATCGGCTTTGGCGAACCCATCTCCTCGGACGCCTGCGCCATCGCCTGGGACGCCAGCCAAGGCAGCGGAAGCAGTTGAACCACCAAAGCGGTCGACAGGCCATAAGCCAGCGCGGCACGAACACGGTTTCGCAGCATCGGAAATCCCCAGAGGGTGGGCGAACGCGGCACCCGTCGCGCCGCTGCCGCAGCATAACGCCAGCGATCCACCCCAAAGCGCAGAACTCACACCCGCCCCACCACCAACCCAAGCCCAAGCCCGCCGCGCTCACGCGCCGATGATCTTCACCAGCGCCCGCTTGCGCCGCCCGCCGTCGAACTCGCCGTAGAACACCTGCTCCCACGGCCCAAGGTCCAGCCGACCCTCCGTGATCGCGATCACCGCCTCCCGCCCCATCACCTGCCGCTTGTGGTGCGCATCGGCGTTGTCCTCGCCCGTCCGATTGTGCAGGTAGCCGCCGCGCGCCGGGTCCGTCCCGGGGTCGAACGGTGCCAGCTTCTCCAGCCACCGCTCGTAATCCGCGAGCAACCCCGACTCGGCGTCATTAATAAAGACGCTCGCCGTAATGTGCATCGCGTTCACCAGGCACAGCCCGTGCTCCACGCCCGACTCGGCGACGGCCTCCTCCACCTCGCCGGTGATATTCACAAACGCACGCCGCGCTGGCGTCTCGAACCACAGCTCGCGTCGATGGTGCTTCATCTCCGCAGCCTAGCCGCCGGGTTGACCCGCCCTGCGCCACGGCGGACACTTACCGACCCTCAGCACCTCTCCGGAGCCCCGCCATGGCCAAGAAAGACCCCTACGCCCCGTCGCCCAAGGACAAATTCACCTTCGGCCTGTGGACCCTCGGCAACCCCGGGGCCGACCCCTTCGGCCAGGCCACCCGCTCGACGCACTCCCCCGCCGAGATCGTCGACATGGTCGGCGAAGCCGGCGGCGCCTTCGGCGTCAACTTCCACGACAACGACCTCATCCCCATCGACGCGACCGACGCCGAGGCCGCGCAGATCAAAAAAGACTTCCGCAAGGCCCTCAAGCGCAACAAGCTCAAGGTCCCCATGGCCACGACCAACCTGTTCACCGACCCGGTGTTCAAGGACGGCGCGTTCACCAGCAACGACGCCGAGGTCCGCGCCTACGCCCTGCAGAAGACCATGAAGGCGATGCAGCTCGGCAAGGAGTTCGGCGCGAGCACGTACGTCTTCTGGGGCGGCCGCGAGGGCGCCGAGAGCGACGCCACCAAGGACCCCGTCCTCGCCACGCAGCGCTTCCGCCAGGCCATCGACTTCCTCTGCGACTACTCGATCGCCGAGAAGATGAACTACAAGTTCGCCTTCGAAGCCAAGCCGAACGAGCCGCGCGGGCACATGTACTTCTCCGTCACCGGCTCATACCTCGCGCTCATCGCCACGCTCAAGCACCCCGAGATGTGCGGCGTCAACCCCGAGTTCGCCCACGAATCCATGGCCGGGCTCAACTTCACCCACCACGTCGCCCAGGCCCTCGAAGCCGGCAAGCTCTTCCACATCGACCTCAACGACCAGGAGTTCGGCCGCTACGACCAGGACTTCCGCTTCGGGTCGGTCAGCTACAAGTCCGCCTTCTTCCTGGTCAAGCTGCTCACCGACTACGCCTACGCCGGCCCCAAGCACTTCGACTCGCACGCCTACCGCCAGTCCGACCGCGACGACGTCATCGCCTTCGCCCGCGGGTCGATGCGCACCTACAAGGTCCTCGAGGCCAAGGCCAAAGCCTTCTCCGCCGACAAGGACGTCAAGCGCCTGCTCAAGCAGATCAACCGATCGAACAAAGCCGTCGAGGCCCTCACCGCCAAGCACTCGGCCAAGCACGCCGCCGACCTGCTCGGCCGCGACTTCGACCGCGCTCGCCTCGCCGGCAAGCCCCTGCCCTACGAGCAGCTCGACCAGCTCGTGTTCGATCACCTGATGGGCGTCCGTTAGGGTCGCCGGGCCGCTCCCCGGGCCCAGGCCGGCCAGCCAAATCCTGCCGCCGGTCTGCTATCGTGCGGTGCTCGCGGCAGCGTGCCGCCCTCCCCGCACCGACCCCCCAGGCCATGCCCACCCCCGTGACCACCACGCCCGACGCCGACGCGGCCATCCCCTCGCGCACCCTCACCCACCTGCGCGCCCTCGAGGCCGAGTCCATCCACATCATCCGAGAGGTCACCGCCGAGTTCTCCAACCCGGTCATGCTCTTCTCCATCGGCAAAGACTCGTGCACGATGCTCCATCTCGCACGCAAGGCCTTCGCCCCCGGCAAGCCCCCCTTCCCGCTCCTGCACATCGACACGACCTTCAACTTCCAGTCGATGTACAAGTTCCGCGACGAATACATCGTCGGCGAGCTCGGCCTCGAGTGCCTCGTCCACATCAACGAGGACGGCCTCAAGCAAGGCCTCAACCCCTTCATCCACGGCTCCAAGACCTTCACCGAGGTCATGAACCTCGGCGCCCTCCGCCAGGCCCTCGACAAGTACCGCTTCGACGCGGCCTTCGGCGGCGGACGACGCGACGAAGAAAAAGCCCGGGCCAAAGAACGCGTCTACTCCTTCCGCGACGCCAACCACCAGTGGGACCCCAAGAACCAGCGGCCCGAGCTCTGGAACGTCTACAACGGCATGGTCCACAAGGGCGAGCAGATCCGCGCCTTTCCGCTGTCCAACTGGACCGAGCTCGACATCTGGCAGTACATCCAGCTCGAGAACATCCAGCTCGTCCCCAGCTATTACGCCGAGGAGCTGCCGATCGTCGAGTTCGAGGGCAACCTGATCGCCGTCGACGACGACCGCGTCCCCGAAGAGCTCGCCAAGACGGCCACCCAGGAGTGGGTCCGCTTCCGCACCCTCGGCGACTACCCGCTCTCCGGCGCGACGAGAAGCAAAGCGACCGAGCTGCCCGAGATCATCCAGGAGATGCTCGTCGCCACCCGCTCCGAACGCGAAGGCCGCGTCATCGACAAAGACCCCGGCGCTTCGATGGAAGAAAAGAAGCGGCAGGGGTACTACTAGGCGCTCGGGGTTCGGCGCTAGGCGCTAGGGCCCGCGTGGCGGAGGCTTGAGTGGAGACGCCTGCGAAGGGATACCGAGACCTGCTTGCCTGGCAGAAATCAATGGAGCTCTGCGAGATTGTGTACGCCTCGACCGAAAGCCTGCCCGAGCACGAACGCTTCGGATTAACAAGCCAGATGCGCAGGGCCGCCGTCTCGATCCCTTCCAACATCGCCGAGGGCCACGGACGCCGCCAGACAAAGGACTACGCCAAACACCTCCGTTATGCCCTCGGATCACTCGCCGAGCTTGAGACCCAGTTGGAGCTCACCGTTCGCTGTGGGCTGCTCTCGCGCGACGCCGCTCGCCCCGTTTGGTCCGTCGCCCAAGAGGTCGGCAAGCTCCTCACCCGCCTCTACCAATCTCAGCAATCAACCCCCAGCGCCTAGCGCCTAACCCCCAACGCCTGCCCATGTTCACCGACATCGACCCCTCGACCGACATCCACGCCTACCTCGCGCAGCACGAGCGCAAGGAGATGCTCCGCTTCCTCACCTGCGGCAGCGTCGACGACGGCAAGTCCACCCTCATCGGACGCCTGCTCTACGACAGCAAGATGGTCTACGAAGACCAGCTCGCCGCCGTGCAGGTCGACTCCAAACGCTTCGGCACCACCGGCGACGACTTCGACCCCGCGCTGCTCACCGACGGCCTCCGCGCCGAGCGTGAGCAGGGCATCACCATCGACGTCGCCTATCGCTACTTCTCCACCGCCAAACGCAAGTTCATCATCGCCGACACGCCCGGCCACGAGCAGTACACCCGCAACATGGCGACCGGCGCGTCCACCTGCGACCTCGCCATCATCCTCATCGACGCCCGCCACGGCGTGCTCACCCAGACCCGCCGACACTCCTTCATCGCCTCGCTGCTCGGCATCAAGCACATCGTCGTCGCCATCAACAAGATGGACCTCGCCGAATACTCCGAACAGCGCTTCGACGAGATCAAAGCCGAGTACGCCGACTTCGCCGCCAAGCTCGACCTCGGCGACATCCGCTTCGTGCCCATGTCCGCGCTCAACGGCGACAACGTCGTCAACCCCTCCGAGCACATGCCCTGGTACACCGGCGGCACCCTGATGCACCACCTCGAAAACGTGGTCATCGCCGCCGACCGAAACCTCATCGACTTCCGGTTCCCCGTCCAGTACGTCAACCGCCCGAACCTCAACTTCCGTGGCTTCGCCGGCACCATCGCCTCCGGCGTCGTCCGACCCGGCGACGAGATCGTCGTCCTCCCCTCGCGCAAAACCACCACCATCAAGTCCATCGCCACCATGGACGGCGACCTGACCGAGGCCTTCTGCCCGCAGTCCGTCACCCTCACCACCACCGAAGAGGTCGACATCTCCCGCGGCGACATGATTGCCCACCCCGGCAACCAGCCCAAGGTCGACACCCGCTTCGAGGCCATGGTCGTCTGGATGCACGAGCAAGGCCTGGTCCCCGGCAAGCAGTACGACATCAAACAGACCACCCGCATGACCACCGGGATCGTCGAGTCCATCCGCTACCGCATGGACGTCAACACCCTGCACCGCGAAGACGCGCCCAACCTCGGGCTCAACGAGATCGGCCGCGTCTCGATCGAAACCGCCCAGCCGCTGTGCTTCGATCCGTACAAGCGCAACCGCTCGACCGGCGCGTTCATCCTCATCGACCGGCTCACCCACACTACCGTCGGCGCCGGCATGATCCTCGACCGCGCCGCCGGCGACGCCAAGTCCGCGCGCAAGACCGTCGACGTCGAAGCCACCGGCTCGCTCGTCCCCGCCGAAGAACGCGCCCAACGCCTCGCGCAAAAGCCCGCGACCGTCTGGCTCACCGGGCTCACCGGCTCGGGCAAGGCCGCCATCGCCTTCGCCCTCGAACGCCGCCTGTTCGACGAGGGCAAGGTCGCCCACGTCATCGCCGGCCACAACGCCCGCCTCGGCCTGTCCTCCGACCTCGACTTCTCCGCCGACGACCGCGCCGAAAACCTCCGACGCGCCGCCGAGGTCGCCCGCCTGTTCAATCAGGCCGGCCTCATCTCCATCTGCTCGTTCCTCTCGCCCTCGGCCGCCGGCCGACAGACCGCCCGCGACATCGTCACCGGCGGCGAGCACGGCAGCCCCTTCCTCGAAGTCTTCTGCAACCCCCCCGCCGACGTCGCCGCCAAACGCTCGCCCGACCACGACGCCGTCCGGCCCTTCGCCGACGCCCAGGCCCCCTACGAGCCCCCCGCGTCGCCGGACCTCGACCTCCCGACCGACCAGCTCAGCGTCAACGAATCCGTCGAACGCATCCTCGACCTGCTCCGCCAACGCGACATCATCTGAGCCGTCGACCACCAACCGCAAGCCCCGAAACTCACCGCACCCCGCGCCGCCTCACGGCGCGATGTAATCCATCGGTCCGCGTCGGTCGTACACCTGGTGGTAGTGCCGCACCAACCGATTCAGCGACACCCCGTAGTCCTCTTCCAGCGCCGCGTGCACGTCCTTGCCATCCTTGAGCGCGTCGATGAACGCCCGATACCCCGGCGTGTTCTCGCGCACCATCAGGTTCGTCAGCTCCCACGCCTGGCCGTATTGATACGACTGAATCGACGGCATGACGAACATGTCATCCAGCCCGCCGAAGTGGTCGTACGCCCGTCGCGACCACGTCCGCCGCGACCGCGCAAAGTCCTCCGCATTCACCAGCGCGTGCGCCACGTGCTCGGCCAACCCCTCGTTCACCCAAGAAGGGATCCGCCGACCCGACCGATACCGATGCGTGAACGCGTGCGACGCCTCGTGCACCAGCACCAACGCAAACTCCAGCGGGTCCTCCTGGCAGAAGAACGACACGTGCGTCCGCCCGTCCGGATACCCCGAGCACACGCCCAGCACGCCCGAAGGCAGCGACCCGCCCTCGGCCAACGCGAACCACCGCCGAAAGTCGTTCGCGTCCGACCACACCGTGATCAGACATCGCCCGCGAAACACGTTCTCCCCCTCGGGCACGCGAAACACCACCCGCATCTTGTCGTACATCCGATCCAGCAGGTTCGCCCAGTCCCGCGCCTCGGCCGCCGGCAGGTCCGTGTACAGCAGGAAAAACTCCGTCTCCGCCACCTTCCACCGGCCCGGCGCAATCCGCTCGACAATCGGCTCGGCAAACTCGCGAAGCTCCTGCGTGTACGCCGCCTGCTGCTCGTCCGTCAGCTCCGGCCACGCCCCGTCAAACGCCTCGATCCGCGGCCCCGAAATCGCGCCACCCCCACCACCAAAACCACCGCCCCCCGCTGCGCCCTCACCTCCCTCGCCCTCGCCCGCCGCCTCTTCCCCCGCCGCCAACCGCTCGGCCGCCAGCGCCCGCGCCGCTTCGATCGCCTCGTCCGTCGCCACCGCCCGATCGATCGACCGCGCCCGCTGGAACGCCACCCGCTCCTGACGCCCCGCCCCCTCCATCGTGCTCAGCCAACCCCCAAGCTCCAGCCACGACTCCGCCGACTCGCCGCCCCGCAGCCGAGGCCACACCGACGCCAGCGAACTCGCCTCCAGGTCCACCCAACGCGCCACCACCTTCTCCCCGTCGTCCACGTACGCCAGCCCCATCGCCCCCGCCTCGATCACCCGCGCCGACACCCGCCGACCATCCCCAAACACCAGCCGCAGAGCCACCGGCTCCTCAAGCTTGCCCTGATCCTCCGGCTGCGCCCAGATCACCCCGCCATGCCCCGGCCCGTGCGCCCAAGCCAACCCCCCGCACCACCCCACCATCACCAACGCCGCGGCGCAAGCCACACCCCACGCCAAATCGCGCTTCACAACGCCCGCCTGTTTTCCAGTCGCCCGGCCAGTCACGCCCACAATGTAGCTCAACCCGCCCCCCACACCGAGCGCTAATCGATCAGCAGCTCGCCGCCCGCCGGCACCGACTTCGGCAGGCCCTCCAACGCCTCCACGTCGTCGGCATAAATCGCCACCCGCTGGCTCACCTCCACCACCGCGTCCACGCTGCCGTCCGCCCTCCAGGGCATCTGCACGCCCGCCTGCTGCAGCCACTGCGCCGCCCGGTCGCTCTGCAACTGCTTGCTCGTCGCCGGCGAGTCCTTCGCCCCCGGCGCGTCCGCGTTCTTCACCGGCGCGAACTCCTCGGTCCGCTCCGTCTGATACACGACCGACGCCTCGCACATCGGCAACGCATCGAACACAAACGTCTCCAGCTTCACCGCGTTCGGCGACTCGGGCTTCACCTCCGCGCCCGTCGACAGGTCCACGTAAGGCACCTTCTTCTCCGCACGGTGCCAGGGCAACGCAAACCCATCCGCCGAGGCATTCAACGACTCCACAAAGTCCACCGCGATCGCATGAATGGCGATCGACCCCGCGCGGAATCGCAGCTCGCCGTCCTCCAAAGTCTCGTACGCCAGCTCGTCCGGCAGGTCGGAATACTCGATCACCGTCGTCTTGCCGTCGACCACGCAGATGTTGCCGAGCTTCTCCAACGGCTCGCGCTTCGGCAGCATCTTGCTGGACATCTGCGCCCCGTCGTGCACGTGCAGCCCGATGAACAGCGGGTCCACCGCACGCACCGTCGGGTTGTCGACCTGGATGTACGAGATCTGCGTGACGCCGCGCTTCTTCATGTCGGCGATCGCGCCCGACGTCCACAACGCCTTGAGCGACCCGCCGTGCCCGTTGGGCGACAGCGCGAGCCGGCCCTTGTCCGCGAGCAGCGCTTTGCCGGTCGTCATGTCGAACGCCGGCATCATCGCCTGCGGGAAGATCATCACGTCGGCCTTGTCGTAGCCGAAGTAGTCGTGCTCCTCGAAGAACGCGCGCGTCGCCGCGTCGTTCACCGGGCTGGTCATCACGTACCAGGGCACCGCCTTGGCCGCCCCATACTTCTCCACCACGCGGTGCAGGTAGTCGGCGAAGATCGCAAACAGCGACTTGCCCGACAGCGGCGCCGCCGGGAACGTCCCCTTGGGCGCATCCCATCCCAACCGCGTCCCCTGCCCGCCGGCCACCGTGAACGCCGCGACCTTGCCGTCTTTCAGAAGACTCACCCCAGCGTCCCACGCCTCCGAATACAACGCGTGCTGCTCGGGCCCGGCCTCACGCGGGTACCACGGCGCCGGCTCCACGCTCTCGGGCAGCTTGAAGCTCGGCTTGGCGATCACGTGGCTCTGCACCAGCCGCTGCACCTCCGGCCAGTCCACGCCCTCGATCTCGTCGAGCAGCGTCGCCCGGGCCGAATCGTCCAGATCGTCATAGAAACGCAGCAAATGCGCCTGATCACAGGCCGACAACGCCGCCTTCGCCGAATCGTACCGCTTCGCGAGATCGCTCATTCTCTGCCCCTTTGAGAGTGCACCCCGGGCGGACAATATAGCGACCGCGCCGAACAACGCTCGCACCCCGCCACGACTTCACACAGCCCGTTAAATAGCCCCGATTCAACCCCCGAACGCCCCCCGCCAACCCGCCCGCATCAGCCCCGCGGGACCGACGCCACCCGCCGCCCCACGAAGAACGGCCCAAGCCGCTCCAGGTACGTCGACGTCTGCACCGTCGGGCGCATCTTCTCCACCAGCTTGCTGATCGTCGCCAGCTGCGGCGCCACCAGGCCCACCGTGAAGTCGCTGTCGTTCGGGTCCAGCCCGTGGCTCGCCAGCCGGATGTCGTGCGCCAGATCGTTCTGCCCGAACGCCATGCCGATCGTCCCGTGTTCGCGCAGGATCGCCATCTGCTCGTCGCGCTCCAGCCGCGCGAACGCGCCGCTGCGCCGAAGCGGATACCACACCGCCCACGGACAGTCCGCCCGATGAGCCGTACGTCGCGGGCGCTCGACCAGCGTCTCGTCCAGGTCCGGCTCGTACCCCAACGCATACGTCCGCCCCAGCATCGTCATCGCGTGACGCAGCCGAACCGTCGGCGACATCAACGCCCCCAACGCCGGCCCCACGCGCTCGGCAAGCTCGGCCGGGTCTTCGTGGATCGTCAGCACGCCCAACGCCCCCGGGTGGTGCGCATCCAGATACACGCACCCCTCCACGCTCGCGTCCCGCAACGCGCTCGCAACCGTGTCGGCCGCGAGGCCGCCCTCAATCACCACCAGCCGAAGGAACAGCCGCCGATCGCTCGCCGCGCCGCGCGACCCCCGCTCCATCAGGTCCGGCGGGTCCGGCTTCGGCCGCCCGCCCCGCGCCGCATCACCACCCCGCCCCGCCCCGCTCGCCGATCGTTGCTCGTCACTCATGCCGCGAGTGTACGCCCGCGTCCACCAGCATCGCCGCACCCACCACCGCCGCCGTCTCCAGCCGCATCACCCCCCGACCCACCGTCCACCGCCGCCAACCCGCCGCCTCACACGCCCCCCGCTCCCCATCCGTCCACCCCCCCTCCGGCCCCACCAACACCACCGCCTCCTCCACCCCACCCCACACCCCACCCCAAGCCGAGGCAGAGCGCAGCGCCGCCTCGGGTATCGAAGATAGAAGAATCTATGTCACCTTCGTAGGAGTAGTAAATGGCGATCAGATTTAAAGCACGAGCTTGACCAACGAAATAGTTTTTCCGTTCTGCTAAG
>JBCCQE010000056.1:0-18898 GCA_039024495.1 Planctomycetota bacterium
CCCCCGCGCCCCACCCCCCCCCCCCGTACCCCACCGGCCCCCCCCCGCGGGCCCCCCCCCCCGCCCACCCCGCCCTCACCGAAGTCCGCAACCAAAAAGTCGTCATGCTCCTCGACCTCCCCCACGCCGCGGCTGAGAAGCAAAGCGCCGAAGCCACGGGTCAGCCCAACACGACATCACCCATCGCCCAAGCCGTCATGCAGGCCATCCCAAGCAAGGTCCGCAACCTCGTCCGCAAAGGCGATAAGGCCAACCTCACGATCAACTTCCACCGCCACGGCGACACGCAACTTCCGGAGGCCCTGCGCGGGTTCTACGACGCCTTCGCCGTCACCATGCGCGACGTCGGCACCCCGGTCTTCCCGCGCAAACTCTTCGCCGCCACGCTCGACGCCTTCCCCCACGAAGCCGAGCTCGTCACCGTCACGCACGAACAACAAGTCATCGCCGGAGCGATCCTCCTGCACGACCCCTACCGCCAGGTCACGCAGGTCCCCAGCGCCTGCACGCTCCGTGCGTTTAACCACACGTCCGCCAACATGTGGATGTACTTCCACCTGCTCTGCCGCTCCGTCCAGCGCGGCAGCCGCCGCTTCGACTTCGGCCGTACCACCCCCGGCTCCGGCCCCCACCGCTTCAAAAAACAATGGGGCGCCGTCGAACGCCCCACCCCCTGGGCCATCGCCACCCTCAAACCCACCGCCAACCCCGCCGCCGCACGACCCGACAACCCGACGCATCAACGCCGCATCGAAACCTGGCAAAAACTCCCCGTCTGGCTCACCAAACTCGTCGGCCCCCCGATCGTGCGCGGGATTCCCTGATCCGATCACACTTGTTGTCGATTCCGGCAGGAGAGGACTAGATTCAATCTGACAATTTGCTAGGATTTTTGGCAGGAATAGCAATTTATGCATTCAGCCATCGCAGTCGCCAACTACTTCATCCGTAAAGCACAGCAAGAAGAGCAGCCGATCACCCTGCTCCAACTGTTGAAGCTGACTTACATCGCTCATGGGTGGCACTTGGCCGTCTTAAATCGAGCGTTGTTTGAAGAACGCGTCAAAGCTTGGCAATACGGCCCAGTGATCCCGGCTGTGTATCACGAGTTCAAGAGGTACGGGAGTGGACCGATTTCTCAAGTTGGGATGATTACGGACGCTTGGAGCGGCGCGCGAACGGTCCCGGACGAACAGCTAGAGCCGGATACACGCGACGTACTTGATCGCGTTTGGATCGCTTACCGCCATTTCACTGCTGCGCAACTGGTTCACATCACACATCAAGATGACTCGCCATGGAAGCAGTGCTATGAGGGACCAACTGAAAGCCCAACGATTCCAGAAGGCTTGATAAAGAGTCACTTTCAGAACAAAGCCTCGGCCAACCAAGCAGCAGAGGCTGTGAGCCCGTGAGCATCCAAGGGGGCTCTCAGTCAGCTTCGCCAACACGGCAGACAGCGGCGTCTGTTATCGGTGAACCCAAGACACCTCAAGCAGACCAAACGGATGAACAGACAGCCGCACAGATCAACTTGCGCCTGCAATCAGCGAAGGCTGACGCACTTGAACTCGACAACACACTCCGTGCCGACCAAGTTCGTAAGCTCTACCGGCTGCTGAAATGGTGGCTCATCGCAGTAGGTGTCCTTACGTTCGCTGCAGGATTAAACATTATTGAAGTGAGTGATGCTGTACTAATCGCCGCGATTACAACATCTACTGCAAACGTGATAGGACTTTACGCAGTTGTCGCTGGGTGGCTGTTTCCTTCACGCAAAGGGCGTGACAACTAACGCTGCCCAACAAACCGCGTCACATCCGCGTCGACGTGCACCTCCACCGCGCCGCGCTTCAGCCGATCGATGAACGCCGCGACCTGCTCGGCGACGCCGTTCGCGTCCAGCCCGCCGTCGCGGAGCTGGCCGGCCCGCGAGTCGTGATACATCCACTTCGCCGGGTGCGCCACACGGCAGACCTTGTCGGTCGGCAGCCCGAGGTCGTTCAAAGCCTCGAGCACCAGCGACCCGAACCCGCCGACGCGCCCGTGGTCCTCCACCGTCACGATCGGCACCCCCGCCTCAACCAGCGACTTGATCAGCTCCACATCCAACGGCTTGGCGAACCGCGCATCCCACACGCCCATCTCCAAACCCAGATCACGCTCCAAACGCTCGGCAACCGCCACCGCGGTGATCGTCGTGTGCCCGTACCCGAGCAACGCCACATCCGGCAACGCATCGGCCGTCCCACGCACCCGCGCCGCCTTGCCCAACTCGAACGCGGGCGTCTCCGCCGCGTCGCCCACCTGCCCCTCGGCGACCGTGTCGCGCGGGTACCGCACGAAGCTCGGGCCTTCTTCGCAGTCCTTCATAAAACGAAGCGCCGCTTTCAATGAAGGCTCGTCCATCGCCGCCATCAGCACGGCGTTCGGGAACACCGCGTTCATCGCGATGTCCATGAACCCGTGCATCATCGCCCCGTCCCCGCCGACGTACCCCGCCCGGTCCATGCACACCCGCACCGGCAACCCCTGCAGCGCGACCTCCTGGAACGTCTGGTCCAACGCCCGCTGGCTGAACGTCGAGTACACCGCATAGAACGGCTTCAGCCCCGCCTTGGCCATCCCGGCCGCCAGGTCCATCCCGTGCGACTCGGCCAAGCCGCAGTCGTGCGTCCGATCCGGGAAGACCGGCATCACCTTGTCCAGCCCCGTCCCGTCCGGCATCGCCGCGGTGATCGCGTGGATCGACTCGTCCTCTCCCATCACCTCGATCAGCGCATCGGCAAACGCGTGCGTGAACGACTTGCCCGCCGCCTTCTTCTCCACCCGGCAGTCCGACACCTCCATATCCTCCGGCAGCGCCTGCGCAAACTGCGCCGGCTTCGGAGCGTGGAAGCGGAACGGGTCGGCCTCGCTTAAGTCAAAGCCCTTGCCCTTGGTCGTCTTGACGTGCAGCAGCACCGGCCGCTCGACCTCGCGCAGCTCGTCGAGCAGTTCCACCAGCATCTCCACGTCGTGCCCATCCACCGGGCCGATGCACACGTGGCCGAAGTCCTCGAATAGGTGGTCGCTGGCGATCATCGCCCGCAGCATCCGCCCGCCGGTGTGGTAGACCTCCTCGATCACCGAGCCGCCGGGCAATCGGTCGAGCGCGCGCTTGGCGCGCTTCTTCAGATCGCCAAACGTGTGCGAAGTGCGCACGCGGTCGAAGTACTGCGCGAGCGCGCCCTGCGGATCGCCGATCGCCCGGCCGTTGTCGTTGAGAATCGTCAGGAACTGCCGCTTCAGCGTGCCCGCGGCGTTGAGGCCCTCCATCGCGACGCCGTTGATGATCGACGAGTCGCCGATCACGCACACCGCCTTGCGCTGGCCCTGACCCTGCGCCGCGTCGCCCATCGCCAGGCCCACGGCCGTCGAGATCGACGTCCCGGCGTGCCCGACGCTGAACAGGTCGTAATCGCTCTCGCGCGGCTCGGGGAAGCCCGCCATCCCGCCCTTGAGCTTGAGCTTGGCGAACAAGTCCTGCCGGCCGGTCAGCAGCTTGTGCGGGTAGCACTGATGCCCCACGTCCCACAGCAGCCGATCGCTGGCGAAGTCGAACGCGTAGTGCAGCGCGATGGTCAGCTCGACAACGCCGAGGTTCGACGCGAAGTGCCCGCCGGTCCGCTGAATCTGATCGCAGATCATCTCCCGAAGCCCTGTCGCCACCTCGGGCAGCCGATCGGCCGGCAGGGCCTTGAGGTCGTGCGGGCCCCGGATCGATCGGACCAGTTCTTCGGCGGCAGACATCTTCGTCGTCATCGGCGTTCCTTCATCGGGTCCGGCGCGTCGTCGTCAGGGCCATCCACTTGCGTGCGAGCCCCTTCACGGCCGACCGTTCGGGTCGACCCCCACACAACGCTCGCGGCGGGCAGGCTGTTCGCATGACTAAACGCACCTCACCCCACAGCTTAGCCCCCGACCGCGCCCCCCGCACACCGCCCAAGCCCCCGGCCCGTCGCCGTGGTCTGCCCGCAAACCCACGCATCCATCCCAACCCCACGCCACCTCGACGCACGCCCCGCGCCACCCCGCCTCACCGGCGCAATAAAAAACGCGGCCCGGGCAGGGGATGCCGCGGACCGCGCTCGATCAGGGCAGGTTGTCGCGAAGCGCCTCAATCAGACGCCCCGCCTCGCCGCGAGGGCGATCAGTCGGCCACGGGGGCCATCGCCATCGGCTGCGCGTCACGCGCCGGGTCGGCGGGCTTGCGGAACCGAAGAATGGGTCGGATCACCGCGGCCTCATCGGGCATCGCCTCGGCCGCGCCGCCGCGGATCAGCGTGGCACCGGCCGCCTTGGCCCGCAGGCTCTCAGCCAGACGCAGGGCTCGGAGGATCGAGTGGTTGTCGTCGAGCTGGTCGACGCCGTCGGTCGAGCGGATGAACCCAGCCATCGCGGGGTTGGCGACCACGGTCGTCGAGTTGGCGTAGTTGATGCGGACTTCGTGCGGCGCCATCGGGCTCACGACGAGCTGCGTCGACGTCTGCCGACTGGGCATCACCTTGATGCGCGTCTCGGCCATGGCCGTCGAGCCGCCGCGGGTCACCACGTGGGCGTCGGCCATCGCCTCGCCACCGATCACGCACACCATCGACGCCACGGCGCCGAGCATCGCTGCTTGAAATGTCATCTCTTTCGACTCCTTCCTCGCGGGTCGGCCCTCGCGGCCATCCGGGCCGGGCCGACAACTCTCCGAAACGCGGGCCGCCATACGGGCCAGCCCGTCAAGCCGATCGGCCGCCATCAAGCGAACCGAACGGACAGTCCCCCACCGGCAGACCCTGGAACGGGTCTTCGCCGACCGTGCCTCCCAACACGGCCGGCCTCCTCGTGCCAACACGCGGCTCCGCCGGCGTGCGCTGTCCTCTCTTCCCTGGCCCAGATCGGGTCCCTGTTCGCCGGGTCTCTCACCTCCCGGCGGCTCGTCCCTCCGGACGACACCTCCCCTCCCTCAACCCCCGTGCCAGCCCGCTCGCCGCACCGATAAATCGCACAATCCAAGGCACAAGCAACACTTAGCCCAAGATCGCCCGGCCCCCCGCCCCACGCCGGGTTTGTGCGGATGTCGCCCCCACGCCACACCCCCACCCCGCCGACCGATTCGACAACGCCTCAGCCCGGCCCAGCTTCACACCCCGCGCCGTCGCGCCGCCTCACTCGGCCATCGGCCGCAGCGCCACGCCCAGCTCGCCCGCGCCCGGCACCATCACCGCCCCGCTCCAGCCGCCCGTCGCCGTCGCCAGCAAGTCCAGCGGCACACGCACCCGCTCCAGCGGCAGCTCATTCAGGTCCCGCACGCCCAGGCTCTTAAGCTGCTCCACCGTCCCCAGCCGGATCGCCAGCCGGTCGTCGGGGACCTCCAGCTCCATCGGGTT
The DNA here is from genome assembly GCA_039024495.1 of Planctomycetota bacterium. GTDB lineage: Bacteria > Planctomycetota > Phycisphaerae > Phycisphaerales > Phycisphaeraceae > JBCBUE01. The sequence goes on from JBCCQE010000056.1 coordinate 5,421, forward strand.
GCCCGCGAACGCCAGCAGCCGGCCGTCCACCAGCAGCTGCACCAGCCCCACGTCCTCGGGCTCGACCGCCCCGGGCAGCCGCAGCGACACCACGTAGTCCCCGGCCGCCGACATCAGCCGCCGCGACACCAGCTCCTGCTTGGCCGGCGTCCACGCGCCGAACAGCGCCGCGTCCGTCCGGTCCGGCTCACGCTCGAGCTTCGCGGCCACCTGCGGCGCGTCCGTCGCGTCGCCGCCGGCCAGGGCCGTCAACGCCGTCGCCGCGCCGTCACGCAGGTCCTTGTCGCCGCTGGCCAGAAGCCCCACGAGGTCGACCTCGCCGATCTCGTTCGCCAGCTCCACCGCCGTCGGCACGTTCCCGTCGGCCGTGCGCTGACCGAACCACGCCGCCGCCGCCTCCACGTCGCGATAGTCCGACAAGAACACCTGCTCGATCTTCCAGAACGAGTTCCCCGTCGCCGTCAGCACCGCCCGCACCAACGCCACGCGGTCCACCGGCTCCGAATCCGACATCGCGTCCGCCAGTGGCGCCCCCGAACCCACCAGAGGCCCCGCCACCGCCGACGCGTCGCCCACCTGGTCCGCCACCGTCATCGCCGCCGACAGCCCCTCCACCGGCGCGCCCGGCTGATGCACCAAAAACGCCAGCGCCAGCCGCGCCTCCGTCGTGCCCACCGCACGATCCGCCGCCGCCTCAAGCACGCCCTCCACGTCGTTGGGCCCGGCCACAAAACGCGGCAACGCCCGCCACGCCAGCCCACGCACCCGACCGTCGCTCGAACCCAGCAGCTCCAAAATCGGGTGCGCCCGCGTGTCGATCGGGATCAGCACGCCGTCCGCCGAGTCCACCGCGTCCGGCAGCGCCGCGATCTCTTCCAACGCCGCCGTCAGCCGCGCTGCGTCCCGCACCGTCAGCACCTGCTCACGCAGCAGCGTCGACGCCATCTCCGAATCCTCCGCCGCCGACGCCAGATACCCCACCGCATCCCGCCAGCGATCGCCCAGCAGCGCGCTCACCGGCAGCCGGCCGGCGTCCTCGGCCACCGACGTCCCCTCCACCGACTCGGCCACCACCGACAGCACCCGCGAGGCCTCCGCCCCGCCCTCTTCAAGCAGCAGCCCCGACGCCGTCTTCATCGCGTCCGGCACCAGCAGCGGGTCCTCCGCCGCGCCGGCGATCTGCGCCACCAACGCCGCCAGCCGCTGCTCGGGCGTCAGCCGCGTCGACGCCTCGCGCAGCAGCGCCGCCGTCGCACGCGTCGGCGGCACCACCCCCGCCAGGTCCATCACCACACGCCCCGCCGCCGCCTCGTCCGGCCCGCCCAGCAACGCCGACATCAACTCGTAGCCCGGCCCGTCCACCTGCAACGCCCCCACCACCCCCGCCAGCGACAACGCCTCGGCCACCAGCCGCGCCCCCATCGGGCTGCCCTTCGCCACGATCCCCTGCGCGTCGAACAACAACTGCCCCGTCTCGATCGTCATCTCTTCGGCGTCGTGATCGCCCGTCGCCAACGCCCGCACCGCCAGCCACTCCTGCTCGCTCAGCGTCATCGGAAGCGGCGCCGGCCCCTCCAGCTCCAACGCGCTCGAGAACCGCGGCGCGTCGTACACCGCCCACACCATCTCCGGCATCTCCTGCACAAACGCGCTCGGCAGCGCGTTCACCAGGTTCCGCAGCCGGCGAAACTGCATCTGCGCATCGCGCTGCTCCTGCTGCGCCTCGATCTGCCGGAACCGAAAGGCCGCCGAGTCCTCGCCGGCGTTACGCGTCACCCGCTGCGCGGGCGGCGGCTCCAACGCACGCAGCCGATCCGACCGCAAGCGCAGCGCGTAAGGCTCCTCGCCGTCCACCACCGATCCGCCCTGGATCGCTCGCTCCATCCGCCAGCCAATCCGTCCGTCCGGCAACACCTGAACCCGTCGGCTCAGCCGAGGCACCGCCATCTCCGGGTCCAGCCGCGTCCCGTCCGCGCCCAGCGCCATCGCCGCGAACAACGCCTCCTCGTCCGCCTCCTCCGTGGCCTCTTCGCCCGCCTCGGCCACCCCGCTCATCAGCTCCGCCGCGTCCGCGACCGACGGCACCACCCACGTCAAAAATCGACCGCCCGCCACACCCACCTCCGGCTCCGAAAGCTCAACCGCCGAACCCAGCTCGCCCCGCACCTCCAGCCGCACCGGCAACGCCACCAGCCGCCGGCCCGGCTGCGCCTGCAGCGTCCAGATCGGACCCACCACCGACTCCGGCTCCACGCCCTCAAGCCCCACCAACGCTCGCTCCAACAACAACACCTCGACGCCAGGCTCGGCCACGGCACCCTCGGCCGCGTCCTGAGCCGCCGCCGCGCCCGGCCACGCCAGCACCGCCCACGCCAACAACGCCACGCACGCCCCACGCAGCGTGCTCAACCCGACAGCTCCGTCCCGGTCATTCATCTCAAGTGCTCCCTCAATCAGGTGAAGAGCCGAATCCTACCCCCGTCACCCCGTTTGCACAGCCCCCCGACGACAACCACCCCGCACCACCCGCAAAACCCCGCCGCACCAAAAACCCACACCCAACCCCACCGCCGCCCAGCCCGGCCCGACTGACCACGCATCGGTGTGCGTAATAAACCATCATCGGCTATTTTTTTGCCTCAAATCTAAGCACGCCCATCGGCTGTCCAAATCCCAAGCCGCCTCGCGACGATCTCCGCCCCAGAGTTGGACGACGCCGGTTACCTGCGTATAATGCGGCAGTTAGCATTGTTTCTCGTCTCGGTTTCAGGCACTTCACCGCCTCTTTTCACGCTCTGGCACGGATTTCGCCACATCATCGCCGTCGGGCATGACGTCCGGCCCAACACTAAAGCAGGCCACCCCCACGGCGTTCGTGGGGGGCGATAGGCGGGCACCTCACAAGGGTGCCCGCTTTTTTGCATCCGCACCCCCCGCGCCCCACCCAGGGCCGCGTCGCCCTGTCGGCTGCTGTCCATCGGCCGATCAACCTGCAAAATCGATCCACACGGGGCAACCGAGGGTTTTTTCTAAGCACCTCAAGCCCAAACGCCTATTTAGTCAGCGATCTTTTCTCCGACCGCTTGCCAATCGTGCAGCCACCCCGTATCTTGCGCGACGCCCATCCGGGCAGAGGGGAGGTCGTGTGCCGTGACGGTGCGGCAGGCCGACCCAGAGAACAGATCCGTATCACAGGGAGACCGAACGATGAGGAATCTTTGGTGGAAGCACGGCTTGCCGTTGCTCGCCGTGATCGCGACGCTCGGCGTCATGGGCCTGACCGGCCCGGCGATCGCTCAAGACGTGGAAGCCGCCGTCGAGGCCGCGACCGAAGCCGTGGAAGAAGTCGCGGAGGAGATCTCCGCCGAACTCCAGGCCGCCTTTGACGAAGCCGTCGCCGCCGCAGAAGAGGCCGGCGATTACTCCGTCGAACTCGACGGCGAAGACATCGTCATCGTCGACACCCCCAAGTTCACGATCGACAACCTCTGGGTCGCGATCGCTGGCTGCCTCGTGTTCCTGATGCACCTCGGCTTCGCCATGCTCGAGGCCGGCCTCACCCGAGCCAAGAACACCGTCAACATCCTCTTCAAGAACTCGATGATCATCTGCATCGGCTTCCTGATGTACGGGATCATGGGCTTCATGATCCACTACCCCGGCTTCGACGCCGACCAGGGCGAAGCATGGATCAAAGTCTCCGGAGCCACCTTCCTCTTCCTGTTCTCCGACAGCAGCGTCCTCAACGACCCCGGCTTCGCGACCGCGTCCGGCTACGGGCTGGACATGACCGGATACACCGACTTCTTCTTCCAGGCGATGTTCTGTGCCACCGGCGCAACGATCATCTCCGGTGCCGTCGCCGGTCGCATCAAGCTGCTGCCCTTCCTGATCTTCACCGCCTACTTCACCGGCATCGTCTACTGCGTCGTCGGCGCCTGGCACTGGGGCGGCGGCATCCTGCAGCAGCTCAACCTCGGCGAAGAAGGCGACGTCAACTTCTACGACTTCGCCGGCTCCACGGTCGTCCACTCCGTTGGCGGCTGGGGCGCCCTCGTCTGCGCCATCCTGCTCGGCCCGCGCCTCGGCAAGTACGCCAAGGACGGCACCCTGCAGCCCATCCCCGGCCACTCGATGCCGCTGGCCACCATCGGCGTGTTCCTGCTGTGGTTCGGCTGGTTCGGCTTCAACGGCGGCTCGGTCCTCGCGGCCGACGCCGGTGCCGTCTCGCTCGTGCTCTGCACAACCACCTTCGCCGCCGCGGCCGGTGGCGTCGCCGCCGCCGCGACCTCCTGGGTCATCGGTGGCAAGCCGGACCTCTCCATGGCGCTCAACGGCATCCTCGCCGGTCTCGTCGGCATCACCGCCGGCGCCGACCAGATGGCCATGTGGGAAGCCGTCGTCATCGGCCTCATCGCCGGTGTCATCGTCTACTTCTCCGTGCTCACCCTCGACAAGATCAAGATCGACGACCCCGTCGGTGCCGTGTCCGTCCACCTCGTGTGCGGCATCTGGGGCACGCTCGTCGTCGGCATCCTCGGTGACTCAGCCGGCACGGCTCAGCTCACCGCGCAGGTCATCGGCATCGTCCTCTGCGGCGTCGCCACCGTGGTCCTCGCGGCCATCGGCTTTGCCATCCTCAAGTTCACCATCGGCGTCCGCGTCAGCGAGGCCGAGGAGATCGAGGGTCTGGACCTCGGCGAGCACGACATGTCCGCCTACCCGGACTTCCAGCAGACCTACATCAAGTCCTATCACGCTCGCGAGATCTGAGTAACTTCAACCTCCAGCAAGACCCCCGGGCTCCGGCCCGGGGGCTCTTCATCCGCTTTCTGCAAGGAATCAAGCCATGCACATGATCGAAGCAGTCATTAAGCCCTCCGCCCTCGGGGACGTGAAGGGCAAGCTCGCGAGCCTCGGCATCCTCGGCTGCACCGCCATCGAGGTGAAGGGCTTCGGCAAGCAAAAAGGCCACACCGAGCGCTACCGCGGCGGGCGCATGGACGTCGGCTTCATCCCCAAGGTCCTGCTCAAGGTCGCCGTCAAGTCCGAAGACCTCGACAAGGCCATCGAAGCCGTCGTCACCGCCGCACGCACCGGCAACGTCGGTGACGGCAAGCTCTTCGTCTACGAGCTCACCAAGGTCGAGCGCATCCGCACCGGCGAAACCGACAACGACGCGCTCTAACCCGCAAACCCAAAACTCAAGACCCACAAGGCCCTCGCCCAACCCCGGGCAGGGCCTTTTTCATGCGCCGCCATCCCGCGCTTGCCCACGCCCACCCTCACCCCATTTAGCGACGCGGCTTGCCGCGTCCCCCCTCACCCACCGGACAAAGCCCCACAAACCGCGCCCCGCGCTCCTCGTAATTCGCAAACTGATCCCACGACGCACACCCCGGGCTCAGCACCACCACGTCCCCCATCGACACCCGCGACCGCGCCTCCAGCACCGCCCGCTCCAGCTCGCCGCAACGCACCACCGCCACCTCCCGCGGGGGGTCGCCCATCCCCGCCGCCATCTCCGCCGCCACCGCGATCCGATCCCCCGTCTGCCCGATCGTGTACACCGCCCGACACCGCGCCGCCGCCAGCGCGCCCAGCGCCATCAGGTTCGCGCCCTTGTCCGCCCCGCCGCAGATCAGGTGCACCGTCCCCGCATCGAACCCCCGCACCGCCAGCTCGGCCGCCTCGGGCGTCGTCGCCTTGCTGTCGTTGAACCAACGCACCCCGCCCACGTCCGCCACCAGCTCCAACCGATGCGCCAACCCCCGGAAGCTCCGCAGCGCTTCGCACGCATCGCTCACATCCACGCCCGCCGCCGCAGCGGCCGTCACCGCCAGCTTCGCGTTCTCGCGGTTGTGCTCGCCCGGCAGCACCAACCCCGACAGATCCAACTTCCGCGGATCGACCATCGCCGCCGCCGCCATCGGCCGCATCGCCTCCGCCGCCGTCGCGCCCAGCACGCACACGTCCTGCGCATCCAAGCGTTGATGTTCAAGAATCGTCTGCTTCGCCTCGCGGTACGCCGCCTCGTCGCCGTGCCAATCCAGGTGGTTCGGCGCGTACGTCGTCACCACCGCCACGCCCGGCGACCACCGCATCGGCTCCAGCCGATCCAGCATGAAGCTCGACAGCTCCAGCACCACCCACCCGTCGTCCGCCGCGGCGATCGCCCCGACCTCGCCCAGCAGCGACCCGCCGATGTTCCCGCCAAGCCACACCACCCGCTCGGCTTCCTGCAACACGTGCGCGATCATCGCCGCCGTCGTGCTCTTGCCCGCCGTGCCCGTCACGCCGATCACCCGCTTGCGCTCCAATCGCTCGACCAGCAGGTTGATCTCCGTCGTCACCGCCACCCCCCGCGACTCGGCCGCCGCCACCAGCGCATGGCCCGGCTTCACCGCCGGGTTCACCACCAACAGATCCACCCCCTCCAACACCCCCGCGTCCGACGCCCCCTCGCCCACCACGCACTCGACATTGTGCAACCCCGCCAACCGCCCCACGCTCTCTTCCAGCGTCGCCGGCTCCGCCTCGTCCACCACCACCACGCCCGCCGCCCCCGACTCGCTCAGCCAACGCGCCACCCCGACCCCACCGCCAAACCGCCCCAGCCCCAACACCACCACCCGCTTCCCCTCAACCGTCGTCACGCTCGCATCACGCATCACCCCAGCCTACGCCAACCCACCCACCGCCCGCCCCCTATGAAGCGCCGCGGCTTGCCGCGTCCCCCGCGACATCCTCCGCGTCCCCCTCTGTCTCAGCCCCCTCATCGATCATGAAGATCAACATCAACGCCCACAAACACAGCACCAGATTCTGCATCGGGATCTGCAACGCCAACGGCAGCACATAAATCCCCGCCACCGCCGGCACCCACACCGCCCAGTTCGCCACCACAATCGGCACCACCTCCCGCCCCACCCACCGCCCATCCAGCGACCGCCACCACCGCCCCACCGAATAATCGTGCCGCTCCAGCGCGTACGCCGCCACCGTCGTCGGCACCGCCCACCACGGCATGTACACCAGCATGTCCGTCGCCACCTTCGCCGCCACCGTCGCCGCGTCGTTGCCCGTGCCCCACACCCACGCCTGCACCCGATAAAGAAGATCGATCTCCACGCCCTTCACCGCCCAGAACACCGCCAGCAGCAAGGCAAAGCTCGCCCGCCCCTGCCCCCGCGCCCCCAGCCGCCAACGCGTCACCACCCACGGGATCGCCGCCCCAAACACCACCGTCGACGCCGCCGAATACAAAAACCCGTACCGCTCCTTCACCCCGCCCAGCGCGTCCATCGCCCCCGTCACCGGCTCCACCGCGAAGTACCCCGCCACGATCGCCGCCGCCACCACCCACAGCACCACCCCCGGCAGCGCGTTCGCCCGCAGCGCCTTCCACCCACGCCAAAGCCCCGTCCGAAACACGCCCGCCACCCCCACACGCGACGACCCGCTCACCGCCGCGCCGCCTTGATCAGCCGCCGCCGCGCCAGACCCGCCGCCCCGCGCTTGCCCGCGTCGTTCCCCAGCTCGGCCGCCCGCAGCCGAGGCTTGATGTCCGACACCCGCCACCACCGCCGATCCATCGCCTCACGCACCGGCCGCAGCAACAGCTCCCCCGCCTCGCTCAGCCCGCCCCCCAGCACCACCGCCTCGGGGTCCACCAGCCGGCAGATCGCGATCAACGCCAGCGCCAGATGATCCGCCAGAAACTCGATCGCCGACGCCGCCAGCGCATCGCCCTGCGCCGCCGCATCGAAAATCGCCTTCCCGCTCAGCGATTCGTTATCCACAAGCACGCTCGCCTCCCCCGCCGCCAGCCGCTGCCGCACGTCATTAATTAACGCCGTCGCCGACGCATATTGCTCGACGCACCCGTGCTGCCCGCACTTACAAGGTCGGCCGTTCGGCTCCACGATGATGTGACCCGCCTCGTTGCCCAACCCGTGCGCCCCCGCCAGCGGCCGCCCGCCGATAATCAGCCCGCACCCCACGCCCGTCCCCAGCGTCAGGCACACCACGTCGCCCACCGTCGGGTCCGTCTCCCGCAGCCGCTCGAACTCGCCAAACGCCGCCGCGTCCGCGTCGTTCGCCACCTCCACCAGCCCGCACCCCAAACGCTCCTCCAGAATCTCGCCCAACGCCACGTCCCGCCACCCCGGCAGGTTCGTCAGCGTGTACACCATCCGCGTCCGCGGCCGCACCGGCCCAGGCACCCCCACGCCCACCGCCGCCAGCGACGATCGCTGCACCCCGGCCTCGGCCAACATCGCCTCCGTCGCCGCCACCAGCCCGTCGATCACCGCCCCCGGCCCGCCCTCCCGTGGCGTCGCCGGCTGACACGACGCCACCTCGTGCAGCCCCCCATCAAACAACCCCGCCTTCAGGCTCGTGCCCCCCAGGTCCAGCCCCACAATCAATTTACGATCGTCCTCAGTCATCCACGACCTCTCAAAGGCCGTGGAGTCTACGGTACCGCCCATGAAGCCGACCATCGCCCCGCCCGCCTGCCTCAACCCCTCCGCCGCCTCGCGCACCGACATGGCCGAGTGGTTCCGCGGCGCTCATTACGGGCTCTTCATCCACTACGGCCTCTACTCCCTGCTCAACCGCCACGAGTGGGTCCAGCTCAACGAACGCATCCCCGTCGCCGACTACGCCAAGCTCGCCGACGACTTCTCAGCCGAACGGTTCGACGCCCAAGCCATCGCACGCCTCGCCGTCGACGCGGGCATGACCTACATCAACCTCACCACCCGACACCACGAGTCCTTCTGCCTCTGGGACACCGCCACCACCAACTTCAACTCGGCCCAAGCCCCCCGATGCCGACGCGACCTCGTCGCCGAGCTCGCCGACGCCTGCCAACAGCACGGCCTCGCGCTCTGCCTCTACCTCTCCCACGGCCGCGACTGGCGCCACCCCCACGCGCCCAACAACGACCAATACGGCGGCAACGCCCGCCCCGCGTACGACACGCCCGACCCCGCCTACACCACCCCGCCCCAGCACGACCTCAATCAATACCTCGACGATCTGCTCCAACAAACCCAAGAGCTGCTCACCAACTACGGCCCCATCGCCGCGATCTGGCTCGACGGCATCGCCACACCGCTGCACCCCAAAGACCCACAAGGCAACACCCGCCAAGACCACAACCCCCTCACCGACGGCGACCCCTTCCGCTGCCAACAGCTCTACGACCTCGTCCACCAGCTCCAACCCTGGACCATGGTCTCCTACAAGCAGGGCTACCTCGGCACCGAAGACTTCTTCGCCCCCGAACACAAAGCCCACAGCCGGTTCGACCTCGCCGGCCGACCCATGGAGATCTGCTCCACGATGACCCCCGGGTCCTGGGGCTGCCACGCCGAGCTCGACAAGCAACACCTCGACGAACAAGGCGTCTGGGCCAAACTCCAAGACGCCGCCGCCCGCCACGCCAATCTCCTGCTCAACACCGGCCCCCTGCCCGACGGCTCGCTCCACCCCGGCCAGGCCGCCGTCCTCCGCGCCGTCGGCCAACGCATCGCCACCCAAGGCCTGCCCGCTCTGCCGTAGCCCACGACAAACGCCCGTATTGACACCCCGCCGCCCCGCGGTAAAACAACCTCCAGACCCGCACGGAGGTCGTCGGTCGCCATGGGGCGATGCCTGGAGGGACGTGCACACCCCACCCCGAGCCGCGCACCACGCGCCGGCCGGAACCCAGGAGCACACCCGTGACCGACCCCGCCCCCACCCCGCGCATCCTCCTCACCACCACCAGCTACCAGGACACCCCCGGGCCCCACCACGACGCCCTCGCCGACTCAGGCTTCGAGGTCGTCCGCGCCCGCGGCCCCCTGACAGAACAGCAACTGCTCGACATCCTCCAAGACCCCACTTCCGGGGGGGGCTTCGACGGCCTGCTCAACGGCGACGACCACATCACCGCCCAAGTCATCGACGCCCTCCTCGCCGCCCCGCGTACCCTCCGCGTCATCGCCAAGTACGGCATCGGCCTCGACTCCATCGACGTCGACCACGCCACCGCCAAAAACATCCCCGTCCTCTTCACCCCCGGCGTCAACCACACCACCGTCGCCGAGCACGCCTTCGGCCTCATGATCGCCCTCTCCAAACACTTCTGGCCCCACCTCCGCGAGGTCAAGGCCGGCGGCTGGAAGCGCATCACCGGCAACGAACTCGCCGGCAAAACCATCGCCGTCCTAGGCATGGGCCGCATCGGCAAGGAAGTCGTCAAACGCGCCGTCGCCTTCGACATGAAGCCCATCGGCTTCGACCTCTACTGGGACGACGCCTTCGCCGCCGACCACGGCCTCACCCGATGCGACACCGCCGAAGCCGCCCTCGCCCAGGCCGACGTCGCCTCCCTGCACCTGCCCCTCACCGACGACACCCACCACCTCATCCGCGCCGAAACCATCGCCGCCATGAAGCCCTCCGCCCTCGTCATCAACACCGCACGCGGCGGCCTGGTCAACGAGTCCGATATCGCCAACGCCTGCGCCAACGGCAAGCTCGCCGGCTACGGCACGGACGTCCTCAACACCGAGCCCCCCGCCCCCGACCACCCCTTCAACGCCATCGACAACATCGTCGTCACCCCGCACGTCGGCTCCCGCACCCGCGAGTCCGTGGGCCGCCAGGCCATGCGCGCCACCACCAACCTGGTCCAATACCTAACCGGCGGTTCCGACTTCATCCGCGCAAACGGTTAAACGGGCAACTTTCCGGGACTCCCCCATCGCCTTTCAGTCAAGTCGCAACCCTTCGAGATCGATACGGGCTCGTGTTCGCCCCCGGTGTCGGCGAACCGCATCCGCCGCCGGCGATCCCGGCGTCCTCGATCTAAGGGAACCCGCTCGATGAAACTCCGCATCGCCACCCGTTTCTGGCTCGGCTTCGGCATCGTCCTGCTCGCGCTCGTCGTCGTCGCCGGCGTCTCGCTCGTCTCGCAACGCCAGCAGCTCACCATCCAAAAAGAGCTCGACGAAATGGTCGCCGACGCCGCCATCGGCGCCCGCGCCCGCACCGCCCTGCTCTATATGCGGATGCACGTCAAAGAATTCCTCATCACCAACAGCCCCGAGGACATCGAGAAGTTCAACGCCCGGCGCAAGGACTTCGACGCCGAGATGAAGCTCGCTCAGACCTTCTCCAACCCCGACCGCGTGATCTGGGTCGACGAGGTCGAAGATAAGTTCAATACGTACGAGGCCACCTTCGAGCAGGTCCAGAACAAGATCCTTAAGCGCAACGAACTCCGAGAGAACACGCTCACCCCGATAGGGGTCAAGGTTCGCCACGAACTGATCGACTCGCTCCGCGTTGCCGCCGAAGACGGATTGCTCAACGAAACCCAGCTCCTCGGCGAGAAGATCATGAACTTCATGCTCGCCCGCTACTACGCCCAACGCTTCGTCGATACCGGCAACGAAGCCCACTTCGAACGAGCCATCGCCGAGTTCAACACCACCCGCGACGCGATCGATCAGCTCGCCGCCACCACCCACGACGAACGCCTCAAGGCCACGCTCGACATCGTCGCGCCCGACGTCCAGGCCTACCGCGAAGCCCTCGAACAGGTTCACACCCTCCGCAATCAGCGCGACGAGCTGGTTCTCAACACGCTCGACGTCCTCGGCCCCGATATCTCGAACCTTTTCGAGCAAATCAACGAATCGCTCGAGCGCGACGCCTCCGGCCTGTCGCAGCAAGCCGCCACCGCCTCGGCCCGCGCCGCCACCATCATCATCGCCTTCGCCGCGATCGCCATCTTCGCCGGCATCGCCGCCGCCTTCCTGCTCGCCCGGTCCATCGTCACGCCCGTCCGCGGCCTCCGCGACAAGCTCGACCAGATCGCCAATGGCGACGGCGACCTCACCCAGCGGCTCGATGTCCGCGGCAACGACGAGCTCACCGACGTCGCCCGACTCTTCAACCAGTTCGTCCAGTCGATCCACGACGTCGTCGCCGAGACCACACGCTCCACCCAGGCCGTCGCCGCCGCCGCCACCCAGGTCTCCGCCTCGTCCGAAGAACTCTCCGCCGGCTCACAGGACCAGGCCAGCCAGGTCACGCAGGTCTCGGCCGCTGTCGAAGAGCTGTCCGCCTCGGTCGTCGAAGTCGCCGCCAAGGCCGCCGACGCCGCCAACAACTCGCAACGCTCCGGCGAAGTCGCCCAGCAGGGCAACCTCGTCGTCGACCAGACCGTCGAGGGCATGGCCGCCATCAAGGACGCCGTCGCCCAGTCCGCCGCCTCGGTCAACGAGCTCGGCAAGCGCGGCGAGCAGATCGGCGCCGTCATCCAGGTCATCAACGACATCGCCGACCAGACCAACCTCCTCGCCCTCAACGCCGCCATCGAGGCCGCGCGAGCCGGCGAGCACGGCCGCGGCTTCGCCGTCGTCGCCGACGAGGTCCGCAAGCTCGCCGACCGCACCGTCAACGCCACGCAAGAGATCGCCGAGTCGATCGAAGCCGTGCAGAACGAAACCGCCCAGGCCGTCGAACGCATGACCGCCGGCACCGAACGCGTCGACCAGGGCGTCGGCCTCGCCACCCAGGCCGGCGAATCGCTTACCGAGATCGTCGGCAACGTCGGCGAACTCGCCGACATGATCCAGCAGATCGCCGCCGCCGCCGAGCAGCAGTCCGCCGCCGCCGAGGAGATCTCGCGCAAGATGCAGGACATCGACGCCATCAGCGCCCAGTCCAACGAGGCCGCCCAGCAGACCGCCACCGCCGGCGCCGACCTCTCCAACTCTTCCGAAAGACTCCGCCAGCTCGTCGGCCGATTCCGCGTCGAAGAAACCGCCGGCGCCTGACCCCAACACCCGCCCGACCCCTCAAGCCCACGGAGCCGCTCCGTGGGCTTTTTCACAGGCACCGCCCCCGGCTTATGCTGTCCCGCTCAACGCCCGCCACGCCGCGGCACCCCAAGACCCTCATCGCGAGCCCGAACCATGCCCACCGAAACCCAAGGCACCCCCTCCGACATCGGCCTCATCGGCCTGGCCGTCATGGGCCAGAACCTCGTCCTCAACATGGCCGACCACGGGTTCAACGTCTCCGTCTACAACCGAACCACCGAGACCATGCAGGCCTTCATCGACGCCAACCACGCCGATCAGCCCGCCGCCGAACGCGTCCACGGCTACGCCGACCTCAAGGACTTCGTCCAGTCCATCAAGTCCCCACGCAAGATCGTCCTGCTCGTCAAGTCCTCCGCCGTCCTCCCCTCCGACCGCGACGCCGTCGACAAGGTCATCGACGGCCTGCTGCCCCTGCTCGACAAGAACGACATCATCATCGACGGCGGCAACTCCAACTGGAACGCCACCATCCGCCGCGAGAAAGACCTCGCCGACCAGGGCTACCGCTTCTTCGGCTCCGGCGTCTCCGGCGGCGAGCTCGGCGCTCGCTTTGGCCCCTCGCTCATGCCCGGCGGCGACCCCGAAGCC
>JBCCQE010000057.1:0-17551 GCA_039024495.1 Planctomycetota bacterium
CCCCGCCATCGACCCGCCAGACCGCCCCGCCTCCCCGCGCAACGCCCGCACCCGCCCCGCCCCGCGCCCCCCCGCCGTCTCTGCCTCCGTCGCCATCCGACTCATCCGCTCGCCCGCTCCGCGCCCCGCTTCGTGCCCGCCAACTCGCTCAGCCACGCAACGTACCGCCCCATCACCAACGCCGCGTCGTGACGCCGCCAGTCGTACCCGCCCGACGCACCCCCCACCCCGCGCAACGCCCGCTCCGCCACCCGCTCGATCTGCTCCGCCAGCCGCCCCGCGTCCGCCGTCTCCGCGATCTGCCCCGGCATCGCCTCCACAAACTCCTCCACCCCGGGCCAAAGCCCCGCCGCACCCACGCTCATCGCCTCCAACGCCGCGCGCGGCAGCCCCTCCACCCCGCTCGCCAGCACCACCGCCGCCGACCCCGCCATCAACGCCCGCGCCGCCGCGTTGTCCACCTCACCCACATGCACAAACCCCCCGCCCCGCTCCGCCTCATCCACCGCCCCCGCCAACTCAGCACCCACCGCCTGCCGCCGCCCGATCGACACCAGCCCAAGCCCGCTCCCCCGCTCCACCAGCCGACGCCACGCCTCGAACGCCACGCCAAACCCCTTCCCCGCCACCACCCCGCCCGGCAGCAACACATACCCGCCCCGCGTCAACCCCCGCCGCCCAAGCTCCGCCTCAACCGCCGCGTCGCTCACCCTCTCAAACCGCACCGGCACCGCCAGCTCCGCCACCCGCTCCGCCGGCCACACCTCCCGCAACCGCCGCGCGATCGCCCGGCTGCACCCGATCGCCCCGTCGAAATGCCCATACCCCCGCAGGCTCGCGTCGCTGTTCAACGGGTCGCGCACGTCCAGCACGTACCGCACCGGACACCCCTGCCGCTTCAGCCGCCGCACCCACGCCCCCACTACCGTCCGCCGTCGGCTGTACCCCGAGTGCACCAGCACCACCGTCGACCGCCCATCCCCCCGCGCCGCGCGCGACCACGCCGTCAGCGCCCCCGCCACCCGCCGGTTGTGCTCGATGTAGTTCACCGCCCGCCGCGCCCGGGGCAACCCACCACCGCCAAACACCACCGGCAGCTCACGCCGCACCACCAACCCCTCACGCGCACCGATCCGCCCCTCCCCCGCGCCCCCCGCCACGCGCTGCGTCAGCAACTCCACCTCCGCGACCTCATCCCGCTCGGCCAACCCCTCCGCCAACACCCGCGCATACTCCGCCGCCCCCCCCGCCTGCGGCCAAGCCAGCGGCATCAACAGCCGAACCACCAACCCCGCACCCCCCACCCCGCGCGTCGCCCGACCCGCCGCGCTCACGAGTCCGTCAGCACGGCCGACAGCACCGCCTCACGACGCGCATCAAACCAATCCCACGTCCGCCTCAGCCCGTCCTCCAACCCGACCTCCGGCTCAAACCCCATCACCGACTTGGCCTTGTCGTACCGCGCGAAGTTGCGATAGATCTCGCCCGGCCGCTCGGGGTGATGCACGATCGGATGATCCCCCGCGCCCGCCGCGGCGCACAGCAGCCGAGCCAGCTCGGCCACCGACGTCTCCCGCCCCGTCGCCAGGTGAAACACCTCCCCCGCCGCCACGTCGCTGGTCATCCCAAGCTCGATCCCCTTGCACAGGTCATCGACATAAATGAAGTCGCGCGTCGCCGACCCATCGCCAAAGATCACAATCGGCTCGCCCGTCATGATGCACCGCGAGAACGCCGTGATCGCGCCCTTCTTGTGCGCGCTGAACGGCCCGTACACGTTCGCAAACCGCAGCATCACCGTGTGCACCCCCATCGACCGCCCGTAGCACCGGCAATACCCCTCGCCCGCCATCTTGCTCGCCCCGTACGGCGCCTTCGGCGACGGCAGGCTCTGCTCGTTCACCGGCGGCTCCGCGTCCCCCACAATCGCCCCGCCCGTCGACGCCATCACAAACCGCTCCACCCCCGCCTGACGCGCCGCCTCCAGCGCCACCAGCGTCCCCCGCGCGTTGATATCAAAGTTCGTCAGCGGGTCGTCGATCGACTCCACCACCGACCCGTACGCCGCCAGGTGCACCACCGCCTCGTGCCCCGCCATCGCGTCGGCCATGCCGTCCAGCTCGCGGATGTCGCCCCTCACGAACCCATGCTCCACGCCGTCCAGCAGCTCGGTCATCCCGCGCGACAGGTTGTCGTACACCGTCACCGCGTGCCCGTTCCCCACCAGCCGCCGCACCAGCCCCGCGCCGATGAACCCGCACCCGCCCGTGACCAGCACCTTCATCCGTGACCTCGCTTTCCAGAAATGACCAATCCGCGGTCGGCCGTCACCGCCTCATCCGCCGCGCCAGCTTGAACAACCCCCGCACAATCCGCAACTCAAGCCCCACCAACTTGTAGTACAGCCGGTTCTGCACGGTGTAGATCGACAGCCCCAACCGACGCAGCTTCGGCGTGCTGCCCAACTTCTCCGCCGTCCCCCGCGCCAGCGTGTCCAGCATGCTCAGCGGCCCAGGCGCCCCACCGCCAACTCCCCCCGGCGCGCCCGCCGCCGTCAGCATCACCCGGCTCAAGCACTGCGGGCCCAGCGTCACGAACGGCCGCGCCGTCCGATACGCCATCGCCCCCTCAAACACCCGACGCCCACGCTTGTACGACCCGTCCACCGTCGCCAGCAACTCGGGGATCGTCTCCAACGACTCATCACTCAGCTTCGCGATCATGAACAGCTCCGCCACCCCGCCGGGGATCTTGTGATCCTCGCGGAACCCGCCCAGCCGCTCGAACGCCTCCCGACGCACCGCCAACAACGGGCTCAACCGCTGCCGCCCGAAATACGTCGACGTCTGATCCCCCACGAAGCTCGCGTGCAGCTTGCCCGACTCGCCCGCCTCCAGCTCTTCCCCGCTCGCCACCCCGAAGAACCCGCCGAACACCGCCGCCTCGCTGAACGCCGCCGCCCGACGCACCGTCGCCACCGCGTCCCGCGCCGGCAACGCCCCCTGCTCGATAAAGATCAGCACCTCACCCGTCGCCGCGGCCGCCGCCTCGTTCGCCGCGTGCTGCTCGCCGTACCCCGCGCCGTCGATCAGCGTCCACGCGCTCCCGCGCTTGGCCTTGAGCCTCTCCCACCACGTCGCCGTCTTCAACCGCGTGTTGCCGTCGTCCACCACCACCACCGACACGCCGTCCGCCTCGAGCTGCGGGTCCAACCGATCGATCACCGCATCCAGGTACTCGTGGTTGTCCTGCACCACCAGACACACCGTCGCCGTCGGCAACGACCGCGCCGCCGACGCACGCCGCTGCGACTCAACCCGCACAAACGCCCCAAGCGACGAATGGAACCTCAGCCACACCGCCAGGTTCTCGTCGTTATCGAAACTCGGCTTGGGGATGAACCCGCCGTGACGGATCGCGTGCTTGAGCTTGTCCGCCAGCGGCACCGGGTGCGGGTCCGTCAGAATCAACTTCCGATGCCCGGGGATCACCAGCTCCGGCGTGCCCCCCACGTTGCTCGCCACGCAAGGAATCCCAAACGACGCCGCCTCGTACACCGCCAAAGACGAGTTCTCGATCACCGAAGGCATCACCGCCAGCCGCGCCCCGCTCAACAGATACGTCACCGCCTTCTCGGTGTCGTTGTTCGTCAGCGACTGCACCTTCATCGGCCACGCCGACGAACGCGCCTTGATGTACTCCGACGTCGTGTACTCCGGCCAGCTCGGGATCGGCTCGCCGTACTTGCCCATGAACGTGATCGGCGGCACGTGAACCCCGAGGTGCAGCAGCCGGTCGATCGCGTCGCAAAACACGTCCAACCCCTTGCGATACTCCAGCCGACCGAAAAACACGATCTCCTCGATCGGCACCCGCGACCCCGCCTTCGAGCCCCGCTCCGCCGCCATCGCCTGCACCGCCTCCAGCTTCGGAGGCACCACCACGTTCGGCTGCGAGTACGCCCGCGCCGGCATCCGGTACCCGTGCTCGAGCATCCAACGCAGCAGGTGCTTGCTGCCCCCGATCACCATGTCCCCCAGCTCGATCGAACGCATCTCCGCGAACATCTTCGGCAGATCGCTCATCCGATCCACCGTGTGGTACCCGTGCTCGCGGTTCCAAAGCCAAGGCGAAGACGACTTCACCACAAACACCGTGTCGTTCAACGCCAGGCCCTGCTTGCGCGCCAGCATCGACACCATCCCCAGCCCACGCCACTCCGACACGTGCACCGCGTCGAACGACTCGGCCTTCAAGAACTCGTACAACGCCAGCATCGGCTGCACCCAACGCGGCGCGTCCGTCTCCACCGCCACCTGCGTCGGGTCGATCGGCACGAAGCGCACGCCAAACTCGGCGTACCACTTCACCCAGTGCTCCATCGTCTCGTTCTCGCAGTGATCGCCCCGCAGGTACGCGATCGTCACCTCGTGCCCCGCCTCGCTCAGCAGCCGAGACAGGTGCGTGTACGTCGTCCCGATCCCCCCATTACGGATCGGCCCGACGATGTCCTCGGTCGCGATGCACACCCGCAGCTTGCCCCCCGCGTCGCCCACCTCCTCGATGAACCCACGCAGGTCCGGGAAGTCCACGCCATACGGGTCCGCCGGCCGCGGCTCCACCCGGTCGATCGCCCGCTGACCGCCCGTCGCCGTGGCCGACAGCCCGTTCAGCTTCGCCTCCGCCGCCTTGGCCGCCGCCTGCGCCGCGTCGCGCCGCGTCACCGCCTCCGCCGCCCGACGCCCCATGCCCTCCAGCGCCTCGATCGCCGGGCTCAGCTCCGAAAGCAGCTCCGCCGCGTGATCGCACAGCGACGCGAACGTCGCCTCGTCGTCCGCCCCGCAAAGCAGCTCATACAGCCGACGCGTGCCCGCCCGCAGCCCATCCGCCTCGCCCGACCGATGGTGCGTCTGCGACGGATCGAGGATCGCCTCCACCCGCCGAACCCCCTCGTCGACATCGCACGCGGCCGCCGGCCCAAGCCACGCCACCGCACGCTCCACCGAGCCCCGCACGTCGCTCATCCAACCCTCGTACGTCCACACCGCCTCGGGCCTGCGCTCCATTGCCAACACCAGCGCCGCCATCTGCCCCGCCCACACCAGCTCGCCGTGCCCCCGCGTCAGGCCGTTCCGCCGCTCCATCGAACCGATCACCGCGCCCGGCTCGCGCAACATCAACACCGGCCGCGCCCTCACCCGCATCTTCTCAAACACCGCCCGGTACATCGGCCAAAGCACCACCGTCCGCGGGTCCTTGAACCCAAACAACCCCTCGCCCCCCAGCTCCCGCTCGAACACCCCCTCAAGCCCCGCAAACGCCTCGGCGCACGGGCCCTGCTCCCACCACCGCCCCGCCGGCGGCAGCAGCCGCGTCCCCGAAAACGGGTTCACGCCCAGCTCCGCCTCGGCCGCCCGGTTGAAACTCACCACCTCCCGGTGCTCAAAAAACCCCGACGGGTTGTCCCGATGCCCCGGCACCAAGTCGTCGCCCAGCCGAAGCCCCAGCTCGCCCAGCAGCCGCGTCCCCACCGACGTCCCCGAGCGGTGCGGGCCCAGCAGCACCGCGATCGAGCGTCCATCCTGCGACAAATCCGTTCCCTTCACGACACGCAAACGCAAGCCCACGCCGGCTCCAACGCCGAACCGGCCAAGCTCCGCAGTGTAACGCCCGCCCGCCCCACGCACCGGCCGCCCGCCCCGCTCACGACACCTCCGACAGCTCCTCCAGCCACCCCGCCCGACCCATCGCCGTCACCGCCTCGACCACCGCCGCGGGGTCGTCAAACCGCTCCGCGATCCGAGGCGAGTTCCGCCGCTGCGTCACCGGCTCAAGCCCCGCCGGCTTCTGCAAACCCAGCTGCGCAAACACCCGCGCCGCCCCGTCCCCCGATACCAGGTCCTCATACGACACCCGCGCCGACGACCGACCCGACGCCTCCACCAGCCCCAACACCCAGGCCCACCGACGCTCCCACTGCTCGACGTACCGCCCGAACTCGCCCGCGTCGAACGCCACCGTCGCCTTCACCACCACCTCGCCCCGCTTCGCCGACCCCTGACCCGTCCGTCGCGCAATCTTCTCCGACGAATACTGCGCCAACGCGTTCTCCCGCCGAAGCAAAATCAACGCGTACCGACGATCGGCGATCAGCCGCGCCGCAAGCTCCGGCTGCTGCTGAAGGTGCTGCTTAAACCCGTACACCGCCCCGCCCGGCCGCGTCGCAAACGCCGCCTCCAAAAAACCTCCGGGGTCGGAAAAACGCGCCGCGTCGCTGGGGTATCGGTCCTCCAGCAATCGAAAGAGGTGAAGCACCGAGTCCGGCCGCGGCACCCGCGTCCCCTCTGGGAACCACCGCGGCGTCGATCGCATCAGCTCGCCGAAACAACGCACCTCGGGGTGCTGCTCCAACAGACCCACCAGCATGTTCGAGCCCGAACGCGGAGCCGTCAGGATCACGAATCGATCGCTCAAGCCTCGGCCCCCACCGCCGCGTCCTGCCCCTCCTCGGCCCACTCCGGCCGGCCGATCCGATACAGGTGCGACACCACGTCGTCGACGTTCGTGAACCGCTCCACGATCCGGCTGGTGTTCCGCTTCACCGTGTTCGACTCCAAACCCGACGCCGCCTCAAGCCCCAGGTACGCCAGCGCCCGCCCCACGCCGTCGCCCGACACCGCGTCCAAGTATGACAGATACACGCTATCACGCCCCGCAGAGCGGATGCCCTCGGTCAGCCGCGACCAACGCGCGTCGGACTGCTTGATGTGCTTGTCGAAGTCGCGCGCCACAAAATCCACCCGCGCCTTCTTCACCTCGCCCGTGCTGGCGTTGGCGTTGCCCTGGCCGGTCGCCTGCGCAATCAACTCCGAAGAAAACTGCGCCAGCAGGTTCTCACGCCGCAGCAGGATGAGCTTCTCCTCCGGCCGACCGATCGCCCGTTCGACGTAGCCGTCGCCCTGCCCGAGGTGCAGCTTGAACCCGTACCAGTCGTAGCCCGGCTCGGTTGCATACACCAAGTCGCGGAACGTCTCGCCGTTCGCAAACCGATAGCGATCATCCCGCCACTTCGGGTCCAAGTCATCCAGCACGCGAAGCTGGCCCTTGTAGCCCCTCTCCCGCATCCACTTGGGCGTCCGCCGCATCAGCTCGCCGAAGCAGCGCACCCGCGGGTGCTCGCGAAGCATGTGCACGAGCATCGTCGAGCCGGACCGCTGCTCGGTCAGGATGAGGAAGTGTCGGCTCATGCCAGCGATCTACCCAGGCACCTGGCAAGCAAAGTCCGGCCGCAATCGTGGCGTCGGCGAAACGCCCTACGCCGCACCGACAGGCTCGGCCGCCGCCGCCTTGGCCGGCGACTTCTCCGCGGCCTTGCGGTTCGACTCCCGCCAGTACGACACGCACGGAATCTTGCTCAGGTCGCAACGATCCTTGTACTTAACCGTGATCTCCTTGACCTCTTCCATCAGCCCCTCGTCGAGCGTCGTCGGCTCGAGGCCCAGGTCCAGGAAGCGGTCGTTCGCGACGTGCAGGTCGTTCTCGTCCGCCTCGTTGCGCGGGTTGGGCACGTTGGCGATCTCGGCCTCGGGGACGACCTTCTGGATCTTCGCCGCCAGCTCACGCAGGCGGTGGCACTCGGTCATCTGGTTCATGATCTGCACGGGCTCGCCCGCGGCCGGCGGGTTCTCGATCGCCAGCTGCACGCACTTGACCGTGTCGGTGATGTGGATGAACGCCCGCGTCTGACCGCCCGTGCCATGGATGGTCATCGGGTGGCCGATCGCCGCCTGCATGAGGAAGCGGTTGAGCACGGTGCCGTAGTCGCCGTCGTAGTCGAAGCGATTGATCAGCCGCTCGTCCTTCTTGGTCTCGGGCGTCTGCGTGCCCCACACGATGCCCTGGTGCAGGTCGGTCACGCGGATCTGATCGTTCTTGTTGTAGTAGAAGAACAGCAGTTGGTCCTGCGTCTTGGTCATGTGGTAGATCGAACCCGGGTTGGCCGGGTAAAGGATCTTCTGATCGACGAGGTTGCCGTTGCCGGTGTCGACCTTGACGTTGAGGTAGCCCTCGGGGATCCGCATGCCCGCGGTGCCGTAGCCGTAGACGCCCATGGTGCCCAAGTGCACCACATGAATGTCCTGGCCGCTCTCGACCACCGCGGCAAGCAGGTTGTTCGTCGCGTTGATGTTGTTGTTGACGGTGTACCGCTTGTGGTAGCTCGACTTCATCGAGTACGGCGCTGCACGCTGCTCGGCGAAGTGCACCACCGCGTCGGGCTGATACTCCTCCAGCAGGTCGAGCATCTTCTGATAGTTCTCCGACGCGTCGAAGTTGTAGAAGCCGATGCGCTTGCCGCTGATCTCTTCCCACGCGTCGAGGCGCTGGCTGATCGGGCGGATGGGCGTGAGCGACTCGCACTCGAGCTCGATGTCGATCTTCCGACGCGAGAGGTTGTCGACGATCACGACGTCGTACCCCTGAGCCGAGAGATGCAGAGCCGTGGGCCAACCGCAGAAACCGTCGCCACCGAGCACCATGACGCGCATGCTGTCTTCCTTCGTGGTCGTGGGGGATCAGGGGAGTCGCGGCCGCCGAGCGTCGAACCCGGCACCTCCGCAGACCCGGCCGACCTCGCCGGGCTGCCGAACTCGCAAGCCGCCCTCGTGGCAGACTCGCTTCAATCCCTCACAAGTACCCCACGCCACCCCCTCCGTCAAGCCGCGCAGGGCATGCTTGCCCCCCTTGACACCCTCCAAACCCCCGATCACGCCCGCCGCGTTGACACCCCCCCCCGCTCGCCGCCACGATGACACACCGATCGCCATGACTTATTTCGACCGCGTCCAGACCTTTGCCCTGTTCGTCTCCCCCGCTCGCAGCGGGCACTCGATCATCGGCCAGCTGCTGACCGCCCACCCCGACGTGCTGATCGCCGACGAGCTCGGCGCCGTCACCCGCGTCCGAGAGGGCTATTCCGCGGACCAGGTGTACGCCCAGATCCGCGCCCAAGACCTCCACCACCAGGCCCGAGGCCGCGCCAAGTCCGGCTACGACTACCTCGTCCACAACGCATGGCAAAACGTCGCCGACAAGCATCCGCTCGTCATCGGAGACGCCAAGGGCGCACGCACCACCGGCTACCTGGCCAGATACCCCGAGTTCGCCGACCAGCTCCGCGAGGCCGTGGGCGTGCCGCTGCGCTTCATCGTCCACCTTCGCGACCCGTTCGACATGGTCGGCTCTCGCGTCAAGCGCCGCGGCAAAGCCCTCGACGACGCCATCCGCCTCGTCCGCAATATCCACGACCAAACCGTCATCGCCCTGAGTCGGCTCCGCGAAGACGAGCGGCTGATCCAATACCACGAAGACGTCATCGCCAACCCCGCCGATGCGTTCCGCCGCATGTTCGAGTTCCTCGGCGTTGACCCCAACCCCCAAGTGATCGAAGCCTGCGCCGCCAAGGTCTGGCGCAAGCCCCACGCCGCCCGCGCCGCCGCCGATTGGCCAAAGCGACAAACCCAACGCGTGCACGACATGATCGCCCAAAGCCCGGTCCTGGGCCGCTACGCCCAACCCCCCCGCGCCATCGCCGCCGTGCCCGCCTCCCCCGCAACGCCCATCACCCCGCGTCCGCGACACGACGACCGCAGCTCGTATTTCGATCGGCTCAAGACGTTCTGCATCCTCGCCTCCCCCAGCAGCCGCGGCGTCGGGCGATTTGCCCTCAACCTCTCAAGCCACCCCGACGTCGTCATGGCAGACGAAATCGTCACCGGCGAAATCACCGACGCCAACGACACCCCAGACACCGGCCCAACGCCGCCGCCAAGCGATCTGCTCGATGATTACACGGCCCCCCAGCTCTACGCCCTGATCAAGCAGCAGCACTACCGCCACTGCTTCCGCGAGAGCCGCCGCGCCGGCAGCGAGGTACGCGCCAACCGGATTTACAAAGCCGTGTTAGATAAGCGCCCCACGGTGATCGGGTCCGCGCCCGGCCTTCTGACCATCCAAGCCCTCTCCACCCAGGATCATGCGCTCGACCGCCTCCGCGACACGCTCAACCTCCCGCTGCGGGTCATCTTCTATTTCCCGTTGCTGCGCAAGGCCGAACGCCAAGCCCGCGCGCGCGAGGCCGCCAGCTGGCGCGAAGCCAACGTCCACACCATGACCCAAGACCTGTACGCACTCCGCGACCGACTCGCCGACGACGAACACCTCACCGTCGCCTACGACCAGCTCCAGCAAGACCCCGAAGACGTCTTCCAAAAGATCTACGACTTCCTTGGCGTGCCCCACCAGCCCGACGTCGTCAATCACTGCGCCGCCACGTTCCGCAAGCACCCCCGAGCCTACATCGCCAAAGTGCCGTGGTGGCTCAAGCAGGCCCGCAACCTCAAGCAGTCCCTCAAAAACCGCGGCCTCATCGACGCCAAGTAACACATCAGCCGCTGCGCTAAGCACTTCCCCTTCGTCTATCGCGCTACTTCGGCTCGTGCCGATGCAGCCCGCACTCGGTCTTGCCCTGCCCGGACCACCGCCCCGCGCGCTCGTGCTCGCCCGGCTTCACCCGCCGCGTGCAGGGCTCACAACCCACGCTCGGATATCCCTCGCTGTGCAGCGGGTTGTACGGCAAGTCGTTCCGCTTGATGTAGTCCCAGCAGTCCGCCCGCGTCCACCCCGCCAAGGGATACAGCTTCACGTCGCCCCGCCCATCGACCTCCACCGCCCCGAGGTGCGCCCGCGTCGTCGCCTGGTCCCGCCGCAGCGCGCTCACCCACGCGTCCGCCCTCGGCAGCACCTCCGCCAAAGGCTCGACCTTCCGCAGATGGCAGCACAAATCCGGGTAGTGCTTCCACGCCTCGGGGCCGATGCGTTGCTCGATCTCTTCCTCGCTCATCGCCGTCTGCAGGACCTCGATCTTCAGCCCCCACTCCGCCTCCAGCCGATCGATCAGCGCCAGCGTCTCGGCAAAGTGTTTGCGCGTGTCGATGAAATACACCGGCACCCGCGGCACCGCCCGCAGCATCGCGTGCAGCATCACCACGCCCGAGTACCCCAGCCCCGTCATCACCGACAGCCGCCGCCCGAACTCGGCGTACCCCCACTGGATCACCTCCTCCGCCGACGCCCCCTCGAGCTGCGCACTCATCCGCTTCGCCCACGCCCGCCGATCGGCCAGCCCGTCCGACGCATCCACCGCCGCACGATCCGCCAGCGGAGACAGCGCCACCCGATCATTCAGCACGTCCAGCTTCGTCACCCCCGCAGGCACCGCCCCCGCCCGATCGCCCCGCCCCGTGGATGCACCGCTCGACCCCTTGGCCATCGCCCGATGCTAAACCGCGCCCGCCCCCCGCACAAGCCGACACGCCCGACGCAGATGAGTCGTTGGGTGCCACACCTTGACCCAATCAAAGGGCGGGCAAGGTGTGCCCGCAACGCAGACCATCGCGTCTACCTCACAGCTCCGCGGCCAAGGCGCGGCACCATCACTCAACAAAAAAGCCCAGCCATCGCATGGCTGGGCTCAAGAAAATCCAACAAGCACCCCCACTCACCCCGCCAGTTCCTTCACCGCCGCCGCGATCCCGTCCGGGCCCAGACCCTGGAACGGCATCTGCTCCCAAAGCCCGCTGCAGCCCTCCTTGGTCACGCCCAGGTACTTGTACTTCGGCGTGTACCCGCGCTCGAGCAGCCACGAGCCGAACCGGCTGCCCAGCCCCGTCTTGCGGTTGAACTCCTCGGCGACCACCACGAACCCGGCCTTGCCGAGCTTGCTCATCATCGCCTCGTCGATCACGTTCAGCGTCGGCTTGTTAATCAGCCCGACATCGATCCCCTCGGCCTTAAGCGTCTCAACCGCATCGAGCGCCCGGTGCAGCGTCGAGCCGAACGACACAACGTACCCCGCCGTGCCCTCGCGGACGACCTCGTCCTTGCCCGCTTCGAAGGCATAACCCTCGCCATACATCGGCGAGCCGTCCTCTTTCAAGATCGGCGGCTGCTTCGCGCGGTTGCTGAAGACATACCGGATGCCCGGGTCGTGAAACACCTGGTTCACCAGAGCCCGCATCTGATGCACATCGCACGGCATGTACAGCCGCACCGGGTGGTGGTCCTCCTCCAGCCCGTTGTCCGCAAAGAAGTTGTTGATCCCGAAGTGGCAGGTGTTGTCGGCCATCTCGTCGACGCCGGCGTGGCTGAAGTGGCACAGCACGTTGGCGTAGTTCAGCCGGGCCATCGTCGCCTCGGAGATGATCATCTCCAGAAACGCCGAGAACGTGGCGAACACGCCCTGTTTCTCAGGATCGTTGAACCCAAACCCCGCCGCCATCGAGAAGTTGCCGCGCTCCATGATGCCCGAGTTCTCGTAGACATCCGGCGCGACGTCCTTGATCGCCTTGATGCCGGTCGAGCCCTCGAGGTCGGTGTCGATCACGAACACCTTGCCCGCCCGCTCGCCCTCGGGCATCGCCTTGACGATGTCCGCCACGGCTTTGCCGAACTCGCCGCGTGTCGCGCCCTTGTTCGCGTTGTCCGAACCCTTGAACGTGAACGGGTTGCTCGGCTTCTCGATCGCCTTGAGGTACTCGACCGCCGCCGTGTGGCCCCGCGCGTCCAGGTACGTCACCGCGTCGTCCACCGAGATCACGTCGTGCGCGTGCGGCGAACCCTCTACCGAGGGCAGCCCCGGCCCCATCACCCGCTTGTTTACCAGAGCCATCGGCCCGTCCGTCCGCACCGCGTGCGCCATCCGTGTGTACAGCGACTTCACGTCCTCACCCTCGCCCGTGTCCACCCACATCCCGTGGCCCTTGAGCGTCTGCATCACCGAGAACCCCTTCTGATACTCAGACGGATGCCCCGCGATCGTCACGTCGTTGTCATCGACGATGACCTTCACGTTCAGGTTCTGCGCCACCGCGATCCGCGCCGCCTCGGCGTCATCGCCCTCCTGCTGCGAACCGTCCGACCCGAAGCAGAGCACCGCCTTGCCGGGGTTCGCCTTGGCCACGCCGTTCACGAACGGCCACATGTGCCCCAGCCGCCCGGACGCAAACTCCACACCCGGCGTCAGCCCCAGCTCCGGATGGCCCGGCAGGCCGGAGTTGGCCGTGCGGTATTCGGTGAGCTTCTCGAACGGGATGTGCCCCCGCAGCGCCGCGATCAGGTACTGCGTCGCCACCCGGTGGCCCGCCTCGTCGAAAAAGATCGGCAGCACCTTGTCCGACCCGCGCATCAGCGCCTCGGCGATCACCACCTCCGGCACCGTGTCATACGGCCCGCCCGTGTGCCCCGACACCCCGCGAGCCGCCCCGCACGCCGTGAAAAACACAATCGCGTCCCGGCAGAGCTGAATATTGGCCTTGACGTCCGCCTCCTGCTCGGCGGTCAGCTCCGTCACGCTGGGGTCCAGCGACAGCTTCTTGTACGCAGACATATCGATCGGAAAGGTCATCGCAAGGCTCCCTGGGCGAGGTGTGGTGAATAGCTGCATCGGATCATAAACCCGCCGCACCCCACTCGATGTCATCACACCCCCCACCCACACCCCAACCCACGCCCCATAACCCCGCCACGCGCGCCCCCAACCCTCAAAGCCGATACCAATCCAGCCGCCCTCCCTCGTACCATGCATGGCCCGCCACACCCCGCCGGCCACCCCACCACCCCATGCCCGACGCCGCACCCCCGATCTTCGACCGCCCCTTCGCCTGCCTCTACCGCCAGGGCTTCGCGCGCGTCGCCGTCGCCACCCCCGCCGTCGCCGTCGCCGACCCCGCCGCCAACACCGCCCACCACCTCGCTCTCGCGCAGCAGGCCCACGACCGCCACGCCGCCGTCTGCCTCTTCCCCGAGCTCGGCCTCACCGGCTACGCCTGCGACGACCTCTTCCACCAGACCGCCCTGCTCGACGCCGCCGAGCACGCCCTCGCCGAAATCGTCGCCGCCTCCGCCGAGCTCATGCCCGTCCTCCTCGTCGGCCTGCCCTTCCGCCACCAGGGCGCGGTCTATAACGTCGCCGCCGCCGTCCACCGCGGCCGCGTCCTCGGCCTCGCGCCCAAAACCTTCCTGCCCAACTACCGCGAGTACTACGAAAAACGCTACTTCGCCTCCGCCTCCGACCTCCCCCACGACGCCACCGCCACCTTCGCCCACCCCCAGCTCGCCGCCCGACACGACGCCCCCGTCCCTCTCTCCGCACAGCTCGCCTTCGCCCCTGTTGACGTCCCCGGCCTCACCCTCGCCATCGACATCTGCGAAGACTTCTGGGCGCCCGTCCCCCCCTCCACCCTCGCCGCCCTCGCCGGCGCCACCGTCCTCGCCAACCTCTCCGCCTCCAACGCCACCATCGGCAAGGCCGAGCGCCGCCGCACCCTCGCCGCCGCACACTCCGCCCGAACCGTCTCCGCCTACCTCTTCTCCGCCGCCGGCCCCGGCGAGTCCACCACCGACCTCGCGTGGGACGGCCAAACCCTCATCCACGAAAACGGCGACCTCCTCGCCGAGGGAGAGCGCTTCCCCACCGACCCCCACCTCGTCGTCGCCGACCTCGACCTCGACCGCCTCGCCGCCGAACGCGCCCGCCTCACCACCCTCCGCGACGCCGCCGCCGAGCACCACGAAGCCGTCGACGCCATCCGCACCGTCCCCTTCACCCTCGGCCTGCCCCACACCGCCGTCCCCCTCGACCGCCCCATCGAGCGTTTCCCCTTCGTCCCCCACGACGAACGCGAGCTCGACGACCGCTGCCACGACGCCTTCCACATTCAGGTCCAAGGCCTCGCCCAACGCCTCACCGCCGCACGCATCGACCGCCTCGTCATCGGCGTCTCCGGCGGGCTCGACTCCACCCACGCGCTCGTCGTCGCCGCCAAAACCATGGACCGCCTCGGCCTGCCCCGCACGAACATCCACGCCTTCAGCCTCCCCGGCTTCGCCACCTCCTCCGGCACCCGCACCAACGCCCACACCCTCGCCGAAACCCTCGGCGTCACGATGCGCGAGATCGACATCACCCCCGCCTGCGAGCAGATGCTCGCCGACCTCGACCACCCCTACAGCCAAGGCCACCGCACCCCCGACACCTACGACATCGCCTTCGAGAACGTCCAGGCCGGCCAACGCAACTCCGTCCTCTTCCGACTCGCCAACCACCTCAACGCCCTCGTCGTCGGCACCGGCGACCTCTCCGAACTCGCCCTCGGCTTCTGCACCTACGGCGTCGGCGACCACATGTCCCACTACGCCGTCAACTGCTCCGTCCCCAAAACCCTCATCCAGCACCTCATCCGCTGGACTGCCCACACCCCCGACTTCGCCGCCGCCCAACAAGTCCTCCTCGACATCGTCGACACCGAGTTCTCCCCCGAGTTAATCCCCGGCGACGCCACCGACCAACCCAGCCAACGCGCCGAAGACGTCGTCGGCCCTTACGAACTCCAAGACTTCCACCTCTTCTACGCCCTGCGCTACGGCTACCCCCCCACCAAAATCGCCTACCTCGCCCACCACGCCTGGCACGACCCCGCCGCCGGCCTCTGGCCCCCCACCCTCACCGACCACGACCCCCGCCACGCCTACGACCTACCCACCATCAAAAAATGGCTCGGCGTCTTCATCCGCCGCTACTACGGCTTCGCCCAGTTCAAACGCTCCGCCATCCCCAACGGACCCAAAGTCTCCACCGGCGGATCGCTCTCCCCAAGAGGCGACTGGCGCGCCCCCTCCGACGCCTCACCCAACGCCTGGCTAAATAACCTCAACACCATCCCCGACACGCTCTAACGCCCCCACGAAGCGCCGCGATTCATCGCGTCCCCACCCCCCTAGCCCCTAGCGCCCAGCGCCTCCGCCACCAGCGCATCCACCTTCTTCACATAAGCCTCAGGGTCCGCCTTGCGCTTCAGCCCCGCCGCGTTCATGTAACGCAGCTTGCCCAGCACCGCCCGCTCGGTCCACGCCCGATCGTGCACGCCAAAGCACCACGCGATCCCCGTGTATGAGTTCGGGTCGCGCCCGTCGATGAAGTACTTGTCGTTCAGGTGCTTCATCCGATCGAACGCCACCTCCGCGCTCGGCGACCACTCGATGATCTTCTTGCCCCAGTACATCCGCATATAGTTGTGCATGTACCCCGTGAACCGCATCTCCCGCATCGCCGCGTTCCAGTACGCGTCGTGCGTCTCCGCACCGTCTAACTCTTCCATCGTGTAGCACGGGTCACGCTCGTCCTCCGCGTGCTCGGCGATCGTCTTCTTCGCCCAGTCCGGGATGCACTCGAACGAGTCGTACACATCCTCGGCAAACCACGCGAAGTTGATCGCCAGCTCCCGCCGCACGATCAGCTCCTCCAGATACGACTCGCGGTCTTCCTGGTGCCCCTTCCAAGCATCCCGCACCGCCAACGCCACCTTCACAGGCGACACGTGCCCAAAGTGCAGGTACTTGCTCATGTGCGACACGTCGTCCGTCTGCGGCTGATTCCGATTCGCGTCGTACACCCCGCCGCTCTGCTTCAAAAATGCTTTGAGCAGCCGCCCCGCCTCCCGCTCCCCGCCGGTGAACATCCCCACCGCCGGCACGTCATGATCCAGCCCCTTCATCCCCGCGACCAGCGCATCCAAGTCCGACAAGTCCACTTCCTCACCATCGACCGACCCATCCCAAGCAACGTCCACCGCCGTGGTTCGCAGCTCCACCAAAAACTCCCCCAAACACCGCTGAATCTTCGGCCGAATCGTCCGCGCCGCGAACTCTCGCTTATCACTCGCGACCTCCACCGGCACCACCACCTCCGTCTCCACCGCCTCCAGCAGGCAGTCCAGCTTGCGCGCCGCCTTCCGCCGGTACTTCCGCTCGTGCCGCAGGTACCCCACGTCCGTCACCACCACCGCCGCCTCCTCGCCCAGACGCACCGCCTGATCGACCCAATCCTCCGCGTGCAGCGCAAACCCGATCCCGCGCTCGGCCAACCCGTCGCGCACGTCCACCAACCCGTCCACCATGAACCGCTTGCTGCGGGCCGTGCTCCCCGGGTACCCGTCCGTCAGCCCGTAACACACCAGCACCGGCAACCCCAGCTCGTTCGCCCGCCGCACCGCGTGCTCCAACGCGTCGTTGTGCACCGTCCGCATCGCCGACTGCATCCAATACAGCACGTACCGCGCGTCCTCGCGCATCGGCTTGTCGTTCAACGCCCGAATCCGATCCTCATGCACCACGCGTGTCGCCATGCCCAGACCCTAGGCACCCCCCTCCCCAAAGCCCACGCCCCGCGTCCGTGGGCCACCCCCACCCCACATCACCCACCCCACCAAAACCCACTCACCCCGAAGCCCACGGACTCCGTCCGTGGGTCCCCTGCCCAACAACCCCCATGTCATACTCACCACCCCATGAACCGCCGCCAGCGCCGCGCCAAAGAAAAGAAACGCAAGCCCGCCCCCCCACGCGCGACACCCCCGAAAGCCCCCCCCGCCGACCCGCGCATCGCCCAAGGGTTCCGCGACCTCCAGCAGGGCTTCGCCCCCCAGGCCGCCGCCGC
>JBCCQE010000058.1:0-17241 GCA_039024495.1 Planctomycetota bacterium
CCCCCCTCCGCCCTCGCCCCTGCCCTGGTACGCCCCGACCGACGCCCACCCCTGGCAGCCCCTGCCCGCTGCGCACGACGCCGCGACGCTTAAGCTCGACATCGCCCAGCTCACGCGCGTCGCCAGCCAAGCCGGCGTCGCGCTCGCGCACCTGCACGTCGATGTGCTCGACGAGCGGCGGTACAACGAAGAGGTCGGCCGCACGCGCAACAAGTCGGCCGTCGCCTTCGCCGCCGTCGCCCGTCACCTCCGCCACCTCTGGGACACCCACGGCCACGACCACCCCCACGTCGCCGTCGACCGCCAGGGCGGCCGCACGTCGTACCGCCAGACGCTGGCCGAGAACTTCCCCGAAGCGAGCATCACCGTCCTCGTCGAGTCGCCGGAGAAATCCGCCTACCGCCTCGACGAAGCCGGCAACGATCGCGCGATGTCCGTGACGTTCATGAAGGCCGCCGAGGAAAGCCACCTGCCCGTCGCGCTCGCGTCCATGGCCGCCAAGTACACCCGCGAACTCATGATGGCCCGGCTCAACCGCTTCTTCGCCGACCGCCTCGCCGCGCTCGACCCGCCCGTCACGATCAAGCGCACCGCCGGCTACACCACCGACGGCCGACGCTTCCTCGACGAGCTCCGCCCCCACCTGCCGCACCTCGCCCCGCCCCGCGTCGCCGAGACCGACCTCCGCCGCCTCGCCTGATGGTCCGCGATTGCACGCGTCGGCCTACAAGCCCCGCACCCCCTGCCACGCTCGCCTCGTCGGCACAATCCCCCGGGCTTGCGACGGTTGCCCACACAACCCTGGGGATTCGCCGACGCGGGGGCTAAGATCATGGGTCGTACCGCTTCTCCGCCGGGCCTTGCCTCAGCCGCAGTTCCATGACGCCGACCCGCCTTCGATCTTTCCGTCTGTCCGCCGCCGCGATGAGTGCGTTCGCCCTCGCCGCGGGCGTCGCCCACGCTCAGCTGCCGCCGCCGATCGTCCTCTCATTCGTCGCCCCGACCGAGCTCGAATCCGCCGAGGGGCCGACCTCGACCAGCGGCCCGTTCCTCAGCTCGCCGAGCACCTGGCTGCTCCGGTACGACAGCACCTATTTCGACACCCTCGCCGTGCCCGCGCCGATTACCGGCGTCTCGTTTCGGCTCGACGCCGCCTCGGCCGCCGCGTGGCCCGCCGCCGGGTTCACCATCGCCGACTTCGAGCTGTCGCTCGCAACCTCCTCGGCCGCCGCCGCGGCCAAGGGCGAGTTCCTCAACGACCGCGACAACGACTTCGAGAACGGCGACCTCTTCACGCCACGCCCGCTCGGCGAGCAGATCGACGACGCGCATCTCGTGCACGACGGCCCGCTGACCTTCAACGCCGCCGACTTCCCCGCTCCCGCGTCTCCCACAGGCCCGGCCCCGCTGGGCGTCTTCATCGAGTTCGACACGCCTTACGCCTATATCCCCGGCGAAGACCTCATTCTGCAGGTCCGCTCGACCGGCTTGGGCACGCAGCCGGCCCCGCTGCTCGACGCCGCGCCGTACGCCAACGGCGAGGTCGACGCCATCGTCGCCAACACCTTCGACGCCACGCCTGACACCGTCGGCGACTTCGTTTTCGAGACGCCCGTCGCCGCGTTTCGCTTCGAGATCCCTCCTGTCACCGGCGACCTCAACGCCGACGGCAACATCACCATCGAAGACCTGCAGGTGATCGAGGAGAACTTCGGCTTCGACAAGACACCCGAGCAAGGCGACCTCAACCTCGATACGGTCATTGACGTCGCCGACGCAACGATCTTGATCTACGACGTGGCGGGAACCGTTTTTGGCGACGCCGACCTCAGCGGCACGGTCGACACCTCGGACCTGGCGATCATGGCGGCCAACTTCGGCCTGGACGCTGTGGGCTACGCCCGGGCCGACTTCACGTTCGACGGCGTGGTCGACACCCGCGACCTAGCGGTGTTGGCCGCGGGCTTCGGCTTCGGCCTGTCCGACACCAGCCCGATCGCCGCGGCAGCGGTGCCCGAGCCGGGGGGGGTGGTCGCGGTGGTTACGGGCTTGTCCGCCGCGACACTTCGCCGCCGCCGGGTCAACATCTAGGCGAGCGCCAGACAGCCTCGCCTAGATGGCTTGGCGTGGTCGCTTCTGCGCTCTACACTACGCGACTCGGCCGATCCAACGGTCGACGCGCCACGCCCCGTTCGTCTAGTGGCCTAGGACGCCGCCCTCTCACGGCGGTAACAGGGGTTCAAATCCCCTACGGGGTATTCATTCCGATCGCCCAAGCCCCGTCGGGCTGCGATGGATCGGATGTTTAACTCACCCCGAAGCAGGTGCTAGAGCGATGCGGCTCGCACGCTCAACCCATGCCGTGGCGGCGGCGGGTTGCGAGCAGCGCGGTCGAAAGCGCGACGCTCAGCGTGGCGGGCTCGGGCACGGCGACGCTTGCCGTGGCGGGTCCGGCGCCGAAGCCGAAGTTGCTGGCCAGGATCGCGAGGTCGCCGGTGCTGACCAGGCCGTCGCCGGTGAAGTCGCCCTGCGCCCAAGACCCGACGGGCTGGCCGAAGTTGCTGGCTAGAACGGCGAGGTCGCCGGTGTCGATGACGCCGTTGAGCGTGGCGTCGCCGTAGTCGGTCGCGAGGATCGAGGTGACCATGGCGTCGAGGTCGGCGGTGTCGAGGGTGTCGTCGTCGGTGAGGTCGAACCACGACTCGGGCGCGGGGCCGCCGCTGGCGGCGAAGAGCAGGTCGAGGTCCGTGACGTCGACGTTGCCATCGAGATCGAGATCGCCGAGCGCGAAGGGCGTGAGGCCCAAGGCGTTCCACGCGACGGCGACGGACTCGCCGGGCGTGTTGTTGTTGTTGGACACGCGGGTGACGCGGAGGGTGTAGCGGCCGGCGTCGAGGTCGGTGAGGTAGAGGTGCTCGACGCTGTCGTTGGCCGAGACGGACTCGGCGATGAGCGTGTCGTCGCGGAGGATCTGGAGATTGAAGTTCGCGAGCGCCGAGGCGGCGAAGAGGTCGTCGGCGTCGAGCTGGCCGTCGCCGTCGTCGATGCGCTCCACGGAGCGCTCGAAGGCGAGGGTCGCGGTGAGCGTGCCGCCGGGCGCGGCGGCGTGGCCGAGCTCGTATTCGAGCGTGCCGCCGACGTCGAGGGCGTTGAGGTCCCAGCCGGTGGGGTCGACGACGCCGGGGTCGAACTCGCCGGCGGCGTATTGGTCCACGAGGTTGGCGCCGTTGACCTGGCCGGCGCCGACGAAGCGGTTGAGCGGCTGGACGACGGACTTGACGCCTAGGCCGGTGAACTCGGCGTTGGGGAACCAGGGGACGCTGCCGATGTTGATTTTCTCGGCTGAGTTGATGAGCGTGGCTTTAAGGACGGCGGGGTCGGTGGAGAGGCCTTGCTGCTGGCCGTAGCCGATCTGCGCGGCGAGCAGGCCGGTGACGTGGGGGGCGGCGAAGGAGGTGCCATCCTGGTCGAAGAAGTCGGCGTTGGGGCCCTCCCAGAGGCGGCTCGGGGCGGTGATGTTGGCGGCGGGGGCGACGACGTCGGGCTTGCTGCGGCCGTCGCTGAGCGGGCCGCGGGCGGAGAAGCCGTAGAAGAGGTCGTAGGTCGGGCCTGCGGTGCCGCCGACGGTGATGACGTTGTAGCCGTCGCCGGGGCTGGTGGGGGCGGTGTCGGGGTTCGCGCCGAAGTTGCCGGCCGAGACGACGACGGGCGTGTTCTGCGCGGCGACGTAGTGATCGGCGGCTCGGGAGAGCAGGCTGGTGCCGTCGTCGCTGCCGCC
Organism: Planctomycetota bacterium; assembly: GCA_039024495.1. Lineage (GTDB taxonomy): Bacteria > Planctomycetota > Phycisphaerae > Phycisphaerales > Phycisphaeraceae > JBCBUE01. The sequence continues at coordinate 3,779 of JBCCQE010000058.1, forward strand.
GGCGGGCTCGTTGAGGCTGAGGTTAAAGATCTGAGCGCCGTTGGCGTGGGCGAAGTCGAGGCCGTTGATGACGGTAGTGGTGGTGGAGGTGAGGAAGGTGTCGCTGACGCGTGCGTTGACGTACCGGGCGTCGGAGGCGGTGCCGAAGTGAGTGGCGTCGGCGGAAAGGGCGATGCCGGCGACGCCGGTGCCGTGGCCGGTGGAGTCGTCGGTGCTGTTCCAGTTGTCGGTGGCGAAGTCGGCCTGGGCGACGAGGCGGGGCTGGCCCTGGGAGTCGTTTCCGGCGAGGGCGGGGTGGTTGACGTCGACGCCGTTGTCGATCACGCCGACGATCACGCCGGTCGCGTTGCCGAAGCCGGCGATGGCGTCATCGGCATCGATGCGAGCCTGGCTGACGTCCAGCGCCGCGGCGTGCGAACCCCAGAAGACTACGGGCGACACGATCGCAGCCATTGTCACGCAAGCCGTACGCATCGTTTGACGCCCTCCTTAGGCGACTCATTCAAGAATCAGTCCGGGTAAATATTGTTGTCGTCGCCGCGGCTGTCTAGCCAGCCGTACAAGAAGCGATAGTTGTTGACCGCTGCTCCGAAGAGGTCGGGGTCGTGCTGATCGCTGTCGTAACCCAGCGTGAGCCCGCTGCCGTCTGCGTAGGCGACGCACATAAAGCGCTCGTCGTGCGAGAATTTCACGTTGTCCCAGCTGTAAGGGTCGTGTGCGACGGCGACGTTGCTTCCCAGCTCGGAGTAGTTGCCGAACGGTTTGAGGTGGAAGTCACTCTGATCCGGGAAGTTTGCTTTGAGGATGTTGCGGCCGACATCATCCGTCCACTCTGCTCGCAGGTAGTAGGTCCCAATGCCGACCAAAGCGGAGGTGTCCCCCCAGTTGTCCACTCCATAACTCGGATCGTTTGGAAAGATCTGCCGGTCATTCCCGACAAGAAAAGTTGCGTTGACGGTCGGCGGGTCCGGGCAGAACAAGAACTCGAGGCTGCTGAGATAGTCTTGATCGAACAGCACACCGTCGTTGGCGGGCTGTCCGATGCCTGCCTGTGAGCCGGTCGATGCTTGAGCCCAGACCAGATCGCCCGCGTTCTTCAAGGGTGTCGCGACGTTTGATGTGTATTGCCGCTGCATCGTGGTGTAGTCGAACGCACCCTGCCTGACGGTCTTAATGATCATCGAGTCGTTGTAGTCGACGGCATAAGCCATGCGAGCGATGCCTGTTTGGCGCAGGTTGCTTAGGCACTGGGCGATCCGCGCCGTGCCTCTTGCCGCCGAAAGCGCGGGCAGGAGGATGCCGATGAGCAGGGCGATGATGGAGATCACCACGAGCAGCTCGATGAGCGTGAAGCCGCGGTTGCGGCCGGGGGTGGTCGTGCGGATCGCGGGTCGCGGCGGTGAGGGAATCTGGGTCATGGCGTGGATTTCGTTGGCTGCAGGCAGTCGGGCAGCGTAGCCCGATCTAGGCGGGGAAATCAACGGAATTTTCGCCGGCGAGCGGGGGTTACGGCGAGGCTGGGGCGGTCTGACGGCGGGAGGCGAGGGCGACGCCTGCTTCGCCGGCGAGGCGGCGTTGTTCGGCGGCTTCGGCGGGCTTGCTCTGGCGGGCGTAGATGTCGGCGAGCAGCTCGTGGGCTTCGCGGTAGTGGCCGACCTGGCCGATGGCGACGCGCAGGGCGTCGGCGGCGTGGTCGAGGTCGCCGGCGTCGACCAGGGCCTTGCCCAGCGAGAGGTGGGCGCGGGGCAGGAAGTGCTGGCGAGCGACGGCGTCGAGGGCGTGGTCGATGGCGTCGCCGGTGCGGCCTTGGCGGCGGGCGATCTCGGACAGGCCGTGGTGGGCGGCGGCGTGGTCGGGGTCGAGCTCGAGGACGCGCTCGAAGAGCGGGCGTGCGGCGTCGAGGTCGGCGGCGCCGAGGTGGGCCTGGGCGAGCTTGAGGTGCAGGTCGGGCGACGAGGGCTGGGCCTCGACGGCGCGGGTGAAGTGGGCGACTGCGGCGGGGGCGTCGGCGTCGTTGAGCGCGAGCACGCCGAGCAGCATCTGCACGCGCGCCGAGTCGGCGTCGGCCTCGATGAGCGACTTGAGCTCGTCGCGGCAGCGGTCGGCCTCGCCCAACGCCATCCAGCACAGCGCACGCTGCATCCGCAGCATCGACGTATCGCGGTATTGCTCGTCGACCGCCTCGAGCGCTTCGAGCGCGAGCTGCGGGCGGCGGGTGTGACGCAGGGAGGTGGCGAGGTTGATCACGCCCTCGAGCTCGGCTTCGCGGACGCTCTTCTCGGCGTCCTCGCCGGGCGGGTCGACGTAGCCGAGGTCGATGAGCTGTTGCATCATGGCCTGGGCGGCCTGCGGGTCTTCGTCGTCATCGGGGCCGAGCGTGCCGCCGTCGCCATCGACGGCTTCCCAGCTCACGATGCGCTTGGCGTCGAGCGTGGCTTCGAGGGCTTCGACCCACGGCCGGCCGCGCATGTCCGAGCCCACGGGCAGGCCCAGCAGGCGGAGCACGGTGGGCGTGATGTCGAGCAAGTTCGCGCCGTAGAGCGACTCGCCTTGCTTGATGCCCGGCCCGGCCATCGCGACGACGCCGAGCGGGCGGTGCCAATCGGTCGGGCCTGCCTTACCTTCGCGGGGGTCGGGGCGGAGGTGGTCGTTGAAGTAGCCGTGGTCGGAGACGAGGACGATCGCGGTGTCGTCGCCGGCGAGCTCGACCAGCCGGCCGAGCATCATGTCGTGGAAGAGGTAGCAGCCGGTGATCACGTGCTGGAACAGCTCGAACTCTTCTTGCTCGACCTGCTCCATCTTCGGCGGGTGCAGGTGCATGAACTCGTGGCCGAAGCGGTCGATGCCCTCGTAGTACGCGGCGGTGAGGTCCCAGTCCGTGTGCTCGATGAGGTGCGTGGTGACGGCGTGGATCGAAGCCGTCTGAGCCATGAGCCCGCGGAGGTGGGCGATCTTTTTGGGGAACTTCTCGGCGGCTTCCTGCAGCCGGGGGATGAAGGGCGCGACGACGGAGGCGTCGATCTCGCCGGGGTGGACGCGGAGGCTCTTGAGCTCGTCGAGCTTGTCCGGCGGGTGGACGGCTCGGTCGGGGACTTCCCAGTCCTGGGTGATCGGGCCTTTAGGTTGCTCGAAGAGGTTGGACACCATCACACCCTCGATGGGTTCGGCGGGATGAGAGGCGTACCAGCCGACGACGTTGGACTTCATGCCCGACTGGGTGAGCAGGTTCCACATCGCCTTGCAGCGGCGGGATCGGCTGGAGACGGGGCGGACGCCCGAGCGATCGGGCAGGGGCTCGACAAAGCCGAGGATGCCGTGCTTGTCGGCGGTGTGGCCGGTGGCGACGGACGACCAGAGCATCGGCGAGAGGATGGGGTGCAGCGTGGCGAGGTTGCCGCTGACGCCGCGCTCGACGAGGGCGGAGAGGTGCGGCATCCGTCCCGACGCCATGAGCGGGCTCGCGATCTGCCAGTCCGCGGCGTCCCACCCGATGAGCAGGACGCGCTTCGCGATGCGGTCGGTCGTGTCCATCCGGCGGTCAGCCTAGAACGACATCGGGCTGCCTGCCCGCGTGGGGCGAGGGTGCAGCGCGACTCAGGCGCTGGCCTTGCGGCGGCCGCGGTATCCGGCCAGGCCGGCGGCGCCGGCGGCGAGCAGGCCCAGCGACGCGGGCTCGGGGATGGTGATGCCCACACCCGGCTGCGTCTCGTAGGCCCAGCGGCTGACGAAGAACGTGCCGGCGGCCTGGTCGATGTCGACCTCGACCCAGCCGAAGTAGGTGTTGCCGTTGGCGGGGAACGACAGGCCGATGAAGGCACCGTCGGCGTTGTCGAACTCGGAGCTCGGGTTCGAGCCGTAGGCGAGGGCTCCGGCGAAGGTCGGGCCCACGGTGGACGCATCGACGATGTCGCCGTCACCCAGGGCGGTGACGTAGTACGGGAACGAGTTGTTCGAGATGACGAGCTGGCCGGGGAAATAATTCACCTGCGCGCCCATGTAGTTGTTACCGAAGACGAAGTTCTGAAGGTTGATGTCTTGGAAGCCGTCGCCGTCGATGTCGATGTTCTGGGACAGGCCTTGGCCGATGCTAATGCCGGCTCCTGAGAAGATGATCACTTCACCTTCGGCGGGGGCGATCGCGCCGAGGGTGGCGGCGCCGGCGGCGACGGAGTAGGCGGACAGACGGGCGGCGCGGTCGGTGGTAGTGGTCATGGGTGGGTCTCCTCCTGGAACTGAGGCCCGGAAGTTTCGGGCTAACTTTGCTTACAGGCTTCGCAAAGCTTACACGGCGACGACGGAAACCCGCGTTAAATGTTTGTCAGCAAGGGTCAAGAAATGCATCGAACTCGGGCTTTATGTGAATCTAGGTAAAGAAAACGCCCGGCAAGCCGGGCGTGGGTGGGCGCATGAACTTCGGAAGCTGCCGCTGGGCCAGGGCGCGGCTTAGCGCTGCCGGTAGGTCCGCAGGCCTCGGGCGCCGTCGGCGAGCTCGGCGAGTGAGGCACGGCGGCTTGCCGAGCGACGGCGCAGAGCGGCCAGGCCGATCGCGGCCGCGGCGGCGAGGGTGCCGGGCTCGGGGATGGCAGCGGTGGACAGCGGGGGCGGCGGTACGTTGGCGCCGAAATTGGCGGCGAGGATGGCGAGGTCGGAGGTGTTGACGGTGTCGTCGCCGTTGAAGTCGCCCTGAGCCCAACTGGTAACGGACTGGCCGAAGTTGGCGGCGAGGATGGCGAGATCGGGCGTGCCGACCTGGATGTCGAGGTTGGCGTCGCCGTAGTTGGTGCCGATGAAGAGTTCGATGAGCGTGTCGGCGTCGTTGTTGTCGATGACGCCGTCGTTGTTGAGGTCGAAGGTGAGGTCGACGGCGAGGCCGTTGATTTCGTCGAACATCAGGTCGATGTCGAGCGCGTCGAGGGCGCCGTCGTTGTTGAAGTCTTCGCCGATGCCGTCGGTCTCGCCGGCTTCGATGCCGACGCCGGGCTGGGCCTGGAAGGCCCATTCTTCCAGGAAAAACGTGCCCGCGGCGGCGTTGATGTCGACCTTGGCCCAGCCGTAGTGGTTGACGCCGTTGATCGGGAACGCGAAGCCCATGAAGGCGTCCTGCACGTTGTCGAACTGCGAGTTGGGGTTGTTCTGGAAGGCCATCCCACCGATGAACGAGCCGATGGTCGTGCTGTCGATCGTGTCGCCGGCGCTGAGGGCGGTGACGTATTCCAACCCGGCGTTGAACGTGACGAGCGCGCCCGGGGCGTATCGCACGAAAGCGCCCATGTAGTTGTAGTACGAGCCGAAGGCGTTGGAGTAGTTCTTGAGCAGGATGTCGTAGTTGCCGTCCTGGTCGACGTCCCAAGACAGCGAGCCGCCGTTGAGGATGTCGATGCCGGCACCGACGACCTCGACGATGTTGGCCGAGGCCTGGGGGGCGACGACGGCGCCGGTCGCGGCGGCGATGGAGTAAGCGGCGAGGCGCTTGGCGCGCTGGGTCTCACGAACGGTCGAGGCGGGGGCAGCGGTCACGGGGTTCCTCCAGGTCAGAACAAGCAGACAGTGCCGAATTGTTGCCGTGCGGCGGCCGGGGGTCAACGGTGTTGCTCGCAAAGCGAGACGGCTTGCCGGTGTTTGATGAAGATGTGCTACGGCGAGGCTGCGGGGCTTGGCGGATTGGGCGATCTGGGCGGGCATCATGCGGGGCTGGTGTGGGCTTGGGGCAATGGAATTAGACTCCGCCCGCCTGTCTCTGCCCTCCCGGATCACCCCGGAGCCCCCCGGAATCCCCCCGGAGTCCCCTCGGCATGCCCGACCCCGAATCGCCCGACGCCCCGCACCCGCCCGCGACCTCCAGCGACGAGGCGATCCACCACGCCACCCCGCACCCGCCCAAGCGCGGCTGGCAGCAATACGCGCTGACGCCCGCGGCCTTCGCGATCGTCCTGCTGGCCGGGCTGTACGTCGGGTGGTACGTCCCGCCGACGTGGGTCGTGCAGGAGCGCGTGCTCGACACGCAGGTCGACGACGCCGGCCGGGCCTTCACCGTCGCGCGCGGCAACCCCGTCTACCTCGACGACGCAACCGAGGTCGCCGGCAAGCAAGAAGCCATGGACGGCATGGCCGAGGCCCTCGCCGAAGTGGAGCTCGACGACCAGGCCGACGCGACCACCGTGCAGACGGTGTTTATCGCGCAGCCCGACGGGCCGAACCAATACTTCGAGCTGCGCGGCACGCGCCACTGGGGGCTGTGGTCGCTGCTGCCGGCGGGGGCGGCGATCGGGCTGTGCTTGATCACGCGCGAGCCGATCACCGCGCTGTTCGGAGGCGTCGTCTCCGGGGCGTTCCTGCTTCGGCTGTACGACCTGCCGGGCGAGGTGCTGATGCCCACGCTCGCGACCGAGTCGGTGGCCGAGGTCGTGCTGCTCTACGGCGGGCTGCTCGGCGGGCTGCTGGGCATCTGGTCGCGCAGCGGGTCGGCCCGCGCGTTTGCGAACTGGGCGGCCCGCACGTTCGTCCGCGGGCCACGCTCGGCCAAGCTCGTCGGCTGGGCGCTGGGCGTGACCTTCTTCCAGGGCGGCACCATCTCGACCGTGATGGTCGGCACGACCGTGCGCCCGCTGGCCGACCGCGAGCGCGTCAGCCACGAAGAGCTGTCGTACATCGTCGACTCGACCGCCTCGCCGATCGCCGCGGTGCTGGCGTTCAACGCTTGGCCGGCCTACGTGCAGGCGCTGATCTTCGTGCCCGGCGTCGTGTTCCTTGCGACCGAGGCCGACCGCCTGGCGTTCTTCTTCTCGTCGGTGCCGTTGAGCTTCTACGGCATCTTCGCCGTGGTCGGCACGTTCCTGATGTGCATCGACAAGGCACCCATCCTCGGCTCGCGCTTCCGCAAGGCGATCAAGCGCGCTCGCGAGACCGGCCAGCTCGACGCGCCCGGCTCGTCGCCGTTGTCTGCGAAAGAGCTCGAAGAAGACAGCACGCCCGAGGGCTTTGTCCCGACGATGTGGGGCTTTCTCGTCCCGCTGTTCCTGATCATCAGCATCGCGTTGGGGACCTTCTTCGCCCAGGGCAGCCCGGAGGTCGTCACCGCCTTCGCCGCGGCTTTCGTCGCCGCCGCCGCCATCGCGCTGGTGCGCGGCATGACGCTCATCCAGCTCGTCGAGGGCATGGCCCAGGGCATCAAGGGCGTGCTGGTCGCAACGATCATCCTCATCTTCGCCATCACCCTGGGCAACGTCAGCAAAGACGCCGGCGGCGGGGCGTACCTCGTCTCGCTGCTCGGCGACACGCTGCCCTACTGGCTGCTGCCGCTGTGCCTGCTTCTGCTGACGATGATCATCTCGTTCTCGACCGGCACGAGCTGGGGCACGTACGCCGTGGCGTTCCCGCTCGGCCTGCCGCTGGCGTGGGCGATCGCCCAGGGCCAGGGCCTCGAGCACGAGCAGCTCTACATGATGGTCTGCTTCGCGACGATCCTGAACGGCTCGCTCTACGGCGACCAGTGCTCGCCCATCTCCGACACCACCGTGCTCAGCTCGATGGTCTCGGGCGCCGACCTGATGGACCACGTCCGCACGCAGATCGTCCCCGCCACCGCCGCGATGACCCTCGCCGCGATCTGCTGGACCGCCCTGGCGTGGTTCGCCGCCTGAGCCCGCCGCCGAGCACCGAGAAGCCGCGCAACATCGGGAAAAACGACCGTAAAAGCGAAGATTATGGGCGAATTTGGCCAGATTTGGGCGGATCGGGTTGAAGTCTGCGATCATCGCGTTACGTTGGCTGCCCGCCGGGAATCCTTTAATGCTTGTCCCCAAGGAGGTCTTAGTGCCTGTTTTGTTGTGCCGCGAACATCGATCGACCGCCACACTGCTTGCCGCAGCGACCGCGATGACATTCGCGATCACGCCGATGGCGCACGCCTCGGTGAGCGGCGTCGAGATCAGCGACCGCACGGGCGACTTCACGCAGTTCGTGCGTGAGTTCGAGCCGGACTGGGTCGGTTCCGCATCGATCATCCGCGATCGCGGCAACAAGACAAAGGTCAAGTCCGCTCGCGAGGCGACCCGAAATCGCATCGAGGGTCTGCCGGGCACCACCATCCCCGACTCCGGCGGCTTCGGCGGGTCTGCAAATTTGTCGATCCTTGCAGCCAGCTTCGGTGCCGCTGACGGAGTTTTCTTCGACAACATCATTTTGAATGATTCGGGTCCGAGCACGACTGTCGACGAGCTGCTGAATCCGTTCACGTACAGCCTGAGCTCTGCCCCTATCCTCGACGACATCCGTTCGAAACCGACCCCGTGGATCTACGGCAGCGAGCAGTTCGAGTCGCGAATACAGAGCTACGCGAGAGCGAAGTTCAACGGAGAACGCTCGATCAACGAGTTCGACTCCGGATGGGTTCGTGATGCGCAGACCAGCTTCACCGAGGTGTTGCTCAACGAGCGACGTCGAGGCAAGAAGCGTGTCAGCATCCTCGCCAACGGGTCGAATCACGCCGAGGGCTCGGAGGTATGGGGCAGCGACTATCTGGAGGGCCGTGTTTCGGCCTACGCCTTGGCAGATAAGGACGCCCGCTCACGCGCCACCGCCACCTCGCAGACCCGCCAGACCGACACCTTCGACGTCCGCCGCACGCAGATGGTCTACATCAACGGCTACGTCAACCTCACCGGCGATGCCGACGTCGATGTCGAACTCGTTCACATCGAGTCCGGCGAGTCCGTCTTCTCATGGGACGCTAGTCACCTTGGCAACGGCCAGCACGACGTTCGCCTGGTCACCGCGCTCGACGGCGTTGCGTTCGACCCCGACAACCCCGACGTCGCCAACGACTACGAGGTCCGCATCACCGCTTCCGCGACGGCCTCGGCTAAATCCAAGTTCGGCCGCAAAACCCGCTCTGACACCTCCGCCGTCGAGTACAGCCTGCCGCTCTACAACGACGACCCGGTGAACTATCGAACCGCCGAGTGGACCTATCGTGCCCCACGCTGGACCGACGCCCTCGGCAACGCACACATCGCCGACGCGACGCGCGGCAGCAACCACAACCCCGCGCCCGTGCCCGACGGCTACACCATCGGCGGGGCCCACGGGGCGTTGTTTAACCCCGGCACCATCACCAGCCGCTTGCCGTTCGCCCCCGAGACCGTCGGCACCGACGCCTACAGCGGCGCTTACGCGCTGAGCGACGACATGCTCGCCATCGTCTCCGATGACCTCGCCGCCGCCCGACTCACGCCGCGCGAAAATGGTCAAGGCTTTTGGCTCACCTTCGGCGACGCCATCACCGCCGATGTCGCCGATGATGGTACGCGCAGCGGCGACGTTCTTGACCATGCCGAAGACCTCCTCAACGTAATCGCCGCGCTGACAGGCGATCGGCTCACCGCCGAGGCCGCCCTTAGCTACAGCGACGCTGCTTTTCGGTTGAGCGACACGGGGCTCCTCAGCGAGCCCGTACCGGACTTATCGTCCTTTTTGGTCAGCCTCTTTACGAACAACACGAGCTCCTCGAATCGGTCTACCCCGTACACCGACGACGACTACGGCATCGTGATCGACGAAGCCCTCGCGTCCTTCTGGCAGCCCCTCGCCGTCAGTTACACCCCCGGCTTCTGGGAGAAGACGGCCGACGAGTTCATCCCCACGGCCGAGGAAGCGATGGCCGCGTACCTCGCCAGCCTCGAAGCCGATGGCGTCGCGTTCGATCCGATCCTCGGCCCGGCCGGGTCGTCCAGCCCGCTCGCGCTGTCGTCGCCCACCGCCGCCATCCCCGAGCCTGGCACGCTCGCCGCGCTCTCGGCGGTCGGCTTGATCGCCTTGCGTCGCCGTCGCGAAGCGTGAGCCGCTAACGATCTTCGTTGGTCGTGCGCGAGCGTTTCAGCCGTTCGCGTTGCGACCAGTCGCGCACCCAATCGTCCAGGCTCCACGCTCGGTCCAGCCCGGTGATCGGTTGGCCCGCGCCCGGAAGGCCGTCGAACTTGCCGTCGCGCATCGCCGCTTCGATCGCGCGATCGGCCTGACGACGCGCGGCACGTTCGATGAGCGTCGGGTCGAAGCCCACAGTCAGCCCGCCCGCTCGGCCGGCTCGATGAAGTCGACCTCGCCGCAGTCCGGCACGACGCCTGCCGCCACGCCCTCTTGAAGCATCTTGCGGATCGCCGCGCGGCCCTGCTCGCCGTAGTCCAGCGTGCGGTCGTTGACGTACATCCCAACGAACTGGTCGGCCAGCGCACTGTTCAGCCCGCGGCCCCACTGCAACGCAAACGTCACGGCCTGCGGGCGGTGGTCCAGCGCGTGGGTGATCGAATCCAGCAGCACGCGCGTGATTGTCTGCCCCTCGTCGGCTTCAACGAGGTCACGCCGGATCGCGTTACCCCCCAAGGGAAGCGGCAGGTTGCGCGAGTCGCACCACCATCGGCCGAGGTCTTCGATCAGGTGCAGGCCGTCGTTGGCATAAGTGATCTGCCCCTCGTGGATGATCACGCCGGCGTCGAACTCGCCGCTCTTCACCGCCGGGACGATCTCGTCGAACGCGACCGCCTCGAACACCACGCCCGGCCCCGCGCGATGCCCCTCGGCCGTCTCGCTCAACTGATTCGCCGGGTCCAACCCGTGCTCGACCATCCGAAGCTGCGTCGACAGCCACGCCGACGTCCGCCACCCCGGGATCGCCACGCGCATCGGCTTATCCGTCGCCTCGCCGGCAAGATCGAAGAACGACTCGGCCGCCAATGGGTGGGCCGCCACAATCATCGGCCCGTATCCGTCGCCCATCGACCCGCCGCACGACGTCAGCGCGTACTTGTCCGCGACGTGTGCGTACTGGTGAATCGATAACGCGGTGATTTCGAGCTCGCCCTGGTCGGAACGCTGGTTGAGCGACTCGATGTCTTCGAGGACATGGACGAAGCCGTAGCCGGCGGTGTCGATCTGCGGCGTGTGGGTCGTGCCGTCGGGCGAGGTGAAGTTCGCCAGCGGCCACCACATGAAGGCGTCGTCGGGGTCGGGCGAGTGGCCGAGGCGGAGCGTGCGGGTCGTGGTCGTGGTCATGCTCGAATGGTAGACCCGACGGGGAGCTGCATCGTCAGGCAGTGGAACGACCCGCCGCCGATGAGGATGTGCCGGGCGGGCAGCGTGACGACCTCGCGGTCCGGAAACGCCTTGCGCAGAACGGAAGCGGCGTCCGCGTCGGTCGGCTGGCCGTAGGCGGGCAGGATGACGCGGCCGTTGGTGATCAGGAAGTTGGCGTAGCTCGCCGGCAGGGGGTGCGTGCCGGGGTCGGGCACGTGCGGCGGGTAGGTGTACTCCCACGGCTCGGCCATCGGCAGCGCATCCACCGCGATGCCAAGCGGCTCCAGCTCCGCCCTCGCCGCCTCAACGAACGGCTCGACCGCCAGCACCCGGTCTTCGGCAACGAACCGCACCGTGTTGTCGATGTGCCCGTCCGTGTGATCGCCCGGCAACGCCGCATCGAGCAGCACCAGCGTCTCGATGCCCAGCGACTCGGCCAGCGCCGCCTCAAGTCGGTCGCGGCTTAACCCGGGGTTGCGCGCTTCGTCCAGCGTGCACGCCGCCGTCGAGATCGCCACGCCTCGGCCGTTCGATTCGATCGCCCCGCCCTCAAGCCCCAGCGGGTGCAGCGTCGATGGCACGCCCAACGCCGCGGCCACGCTGGTGCCGACCTTCGCGTCGCGCTCGTATTCCCACTTGTAGCCGTACGCCGTGAACTTGAAGCACTGCGCGTGCAGCCCGCCGCCGGTTGTCTCGACAAACAGCGGCGCCGTGTCGCGCACCCAAGCGTCATCCACCGGCACCTCGAGCTCGGCCACGTCCGTCACCGGCGTGACCTCACCGATCGCCTCGACCAGCGCGTCCCACTCGCGCCGCGCCGCCTCCAGGTCCGCCTCAATTGGCCACGTCTCGTGGTGGTTCGGCCGACTCACGAACACCCGCGCCTGCGGCTCCCACTCGCCCGGGAAGCGCACCGCACCTCCCTTCGCTTCGGGCTTCCCGGCGGCGTGGGTGGATGGATTCATTTCATTCATGGCGGATCGATCGTACCCGCGCCGCCGCGCGCACGATTCACCCACGCCCCGCGATCAATCTTGCACGCCAGGTCCGCCGTTCTTGCCGCACGCCGTCGTGATCTCGCGTATGCCGCGCGCACACCCCTCACCGTCGCCGCCCCACCGTGGCCGCCGACTTCTCACAGCTTCGAGTACCTCGCCACCGCCCGGTACATCCCCGCCACACGCTCGCGGTCGACCGTTCGCGTCTCGAACGCCGAGTTCAACGGCTCCAACCGCACACGCTTGGCGTCGCCCTCGAAGTACACCCGCTTGAACGTCGACTCGTGGTCCGGCTCAAGCCGAACAAAACAGTCGCACCCGTCCGCGACCTCGGCCAGCGGCGAGAAGATCACCACGTCGCCCTCGCGGTAGTCGGGCAGCATCGACTCGCCGCACACCGTCGCCGCGAAGGCATCCGGGTCGTCCACGCCGGGCGCGTCGACATATCGGTCGGCCACCCGAGCCGGGTAGTCCAAGTCGGTGAACCCCGCCGGATACCCCGCGGCCACGCGATTAATCAGCGGCACCCGCACGCCGACCACAGGCTTCGCGCGCTTGCCGCCCGATCCATCGCCGCCTCCCGCGTCGGCCTCGCCATGCTGATCGATCGATTCGCCCGTCGCCCGCTCGATCGCCCGGCCCAGCGCTCCGCTCGCCAGCAGCTCATCGAGGTTCACCCGCCGACGCGCCGCCTCGCGCAGCCACGCCGCCAACTCGCCCGCCCCGCGGGCCTGCGCGTCGGCAGCGCTCAGCCGGGCCCGCACCGCCTCGGGCGCCCGCGCCACATCCGCCGGCTCGGCCAATCGGCCCGACCCCAGCCCGAGCACGCCCTCGATCCGCCGCAACACCGCCTCCGACGGCGGCCGCCGCAGCCGGCCGTTCTCCAGCATCGACACGTACCCCGCCGACACGCCCGCCGCCTGGGCCAAACGGGCCGCGGTCATGCCCTTCGATCGACGCCGATCGCGCACCAACCGGCCCAGTGCATCTCCGCAAGCATCTGCGCCATTTTGATTTAAGGGCGACGTATCCGAGTTGTGACAAGTGGCTGTCACGGCTTAGGCAGAACCTTCAATAAACGTTGAAGTTAGAAAACCACACCGCTAGACTACCCATTCAAATACCAAACATCAAGCCGCTTCCCCGCCTTTTCACGAGGTCTTGCCCCATGTCCACCGCCCTCATCGCCGACCGCGCCACCGTCCGCGACGACCGCCGCCGCATCGAACGCCGAGCCGCCGCCGATCGCCTGGTCGATCTCGCCCAGCACCTCGCCCCAGCCGACCGAACGCTCATCGAAGCCATCTACCGCGACGGCCGATCCGTCGCCGAACTCGCACGCCTCATGGGCGTCCCCCGCCGGACCCTGCAAAGCCGCGTCGCTGCTCTCGTCCGCCG
>JBCCQE010000059.1:0-16948 GCA_039024495.1 Planctomycetota bacterium
CCTGCTCGTCGAGTCCTTCGCCGCCGCCACCCGCCTCGGCCGCGTCCCCGTCGTCCGCGAATCGCTCGACACCGACACCCGCCGCGACCGCCTCTTCCGCACCCTCAACCAGCGCTTCCACCGCGACCGCTGGCTCGACCCCATGACCCCCGGCTCCCTGCTCACCCAATACCTCGACCAACTCGACAACCACCTCCTCGACCTCGCAACCACCGCACGCCCCGCCCTCCAACGCGCCGCCGCCCGCGCCGCCCACGCCCGCGCCCAAGGCCACCGCGTCTACCTCGTCGTCGGCCCCCACGGCCTCCCCCACCACGCAGCCACCCTCCAACGCACCACCCACCCCAACCCCCAAGCCGAGGCAGAGCGCAGCGCCGCCTCGGGTATCCCCCACTCAACAACAACAACAACAACAACAACAACCCCCTTCCCCTACCACACCCTCGGCGAATCCGAAAAACCCTCCCCCCACGACGCCGTTCTCGCCTTCGCCGACTACCAGCACGCCGGTGCCTACGACTTCTTCCCCCAGGTCGATCGCCTCCGAAAGACCCGCCGCATCACCTGGCTGCTCAACGCCCACAACACCTATCGCCACGACCTCCGCCGAGGCGAGCGCGTCGTCGACCTCCTCACCCCCGTCGGCGACGCCGCCATCCGCGTCTCCATGTACGACGCCCCGCTCGGCCCCACCTCCGGCGTCATCACCCTCGCTGCCTTCCACGCCATCACCCTTGAGCTTACCCACCCCGACCGCTAGAGCGTTTTGCAGCGAGGCGTAGCGGGTGCCGCGCAGCGGCCCGTGGGTTTTGCACGGCCCCCTCTCGGGGCACCCGCTACGCAAGACCGAAAAATGCAATAGCCTCGCCCCATGATCCGCGACGCCACGCCGCAAGACGCGCCCGCCATCGCCGCGATCTACAACCACTACATCGAGCACACCATCGTCACCTTCGAGCTCGAGCCCGTCTCCGCCGAAGACTGGTGCCAACGCATGGCCCCCGACCAGGGCAAGTCCCCCTTCCTCGTCGTCGAAGACAACCACACCATCGTCGGCTACGCCTACGCCGGCCCCTTCAACCTCCGCGCCGCCTACCAACACACCCGCGAGCTCGCCGTCTACCTCCACCCCGACCACACCGCCCAAGGCCACGGCTCCGCCCTCTACCACGCCCTCATCCAGCGCCTCAAACCCATGGGTGTCCACGCCGTCATCGGCGGCATCTCCCTGCCCAACCCCGCCAGCATTGCCCTGCACGAAAAAATGGGCTTCACCAAAGTCGCCGAGTTCCCCCAAGTCGGCCGCAAGTTCGACCAATGGATCAACGTCGGCTACTGGCAACGCACCCTCGACTAACCCCCCCCTCCGTCCCCCTCCGTGCCCTCCGTGGTTAAATAGTTCCAATCACCGCACGCCGAACACGCTCACCGTGCACCACGCGTTCCCGATCCGATCCGTGATCCCAAACCCCCGCGTGCACGGCGGGTACACCGGCATCCCCTTCTCCAACGCCCGCCGATGAAACGCCGCCAGGTCGTGCTCCGCGACCTCCGCACTGGCCGTGAACAACACCACCAGCAACCCGCCGCGCCGGATCACCCCGTCCGACCACACCTTCTTCAGGTCCGCCATCACCGGCGTCAGCAGCTCCGACGAATACCCGCCAAACGCCCCGCCCGTCTCGAACTGGGCCACCGTCTTCACCTCCAGCCAGTACGCCTCCTCCGCGTCCACCGCCGGCTGCCGATCGAACAGCGTCGCCTTCATCGCCGGGTCGCGCAGCGGCAGCCCGTCCGGCGTCACCACCAGATCGCACCGCCGCCCCTCCGACTTCCTGCGCTTCCCCCAGTGCCCCGGGTACCGCTGCTCGCGCAGCACCCCGTACCCCGCCGCCTCGATCGCCTCGGCCAGCAACGGGTGCAACCCCAGCTCGTCCAACGCATCAAACCCATACACCGCCTGCTCAAGGTCGTCCCGCTTCGCCCGTGCCCGCAGCCCCGCCGCCACCGCGTCCGCCAACTCCGCCGGCCCGGGCAACCCACGGTCGCTCACCACTGCGCCAACTCGCCCGTGATCGGCTCCACCAAGTCCTTCGGCGACGCCACCCCCACCGGCCGCCCACGCTCGTCCGTCACCACCGCCAACGAACCGCCCTCGCGTTGCAACGCCGTCAGCCCCGCACGCAGCCCCATCGTCTGCGGCAACTGAACCGCCCCCACCATCAGCTCCGCGATCGGCGGGCACTCGCCCGGCTCGTGCACCAACGCATCCAGCACGTTCACCACCCCAAGCACCTTCCCCCGCGCATCCACCACCGGATAACGCGACCGCCCACCCCCCTGCTCCGCAAGCCGCCACATCACCCCCGGCGGGTCGTTCACCCGAACCTTCAACGCACGCCCCCAAGGCGTCATCGCGTCCGCCAGCGTCTGGTCCGTCAGCTTCATCACACGGTCCACCAGGTCCGACTGCTGCTCGGTCAGCAGCCCGTACCCGATCCCCTCCTTGAACAAGTACTGCATGTGCCGCCGCGGGTGCGTTGCCTCGTACTTCCCGCCCTCGCCAAACAACCGCCCCAGCACCATCCACGTCACCCCCACCGCAGGCACCAGCCCGCTGTAGAAAAACACACGCCGGCTCCAACGCAACACGCCCCCCAACCGATACATCAGCCGATCCGCGTGCGCCGAGAAAAAATCCTTCGGCAGCGTCTCCCCCACCACAAATAAAATCGGCGTCACCACCAGCGCGTTCAACGCCACCGCCGCCAACTCCGTCGACACCAACGACAGAACGATCACCCCCATCGCCGTCGTCCCCAACTGGTTCGTCACGTTGTTGCCGATCAGAAGCGTCGACAGCAGCCGCGACAAGTCCTCCGTCTCGTCCTGCAGCACCACCGCCGCCCGCTGCCCGCGCTGCGCCCGCAGGTGCAGCCGCACGCGGTTCAGCCGATAGCACCCCGTCTCCATCCCCGAATACATCGCCGACCCCGCAAACCCAAGCAGCGCCAGCCCGATCCACATCGACCACTCGATCGCCGTCATCCCGCCACCTCCCCCGCCCGCGCCCCGTCCCCGCCCGCCGGCGCATCGCTCGGCAGCTCGCCGATCACCGTCGCGATCCGCAGCCCGTCCATCGCCTCCACCCGCAACGCCAGATTGCCCACAGTCACCCGATCTCCCACCACCGGCACCCGACCCAGCAACGCCGTCACCAGCCCCGACACCGTGCTCACCGCGCCCGCCAGCCGCCGCCCGCCCGGCGTCCCCGACGCGCCCGGCCGCCCGAACAACTGCGGCCAGTCCGCCACCGCCAAGTCCCCATCGATCCGATACCGCCCCGCGCCCAGCCGCTCAAACCCCGCGTCCGTGTCCCGCTCGTACCCGCCCGCCAGCCCGCCCACCACGTGCTCCACCACGTCCTCGATCGTGATCAGCCCCGCCGTCCCGCCGTGCTCGTCCACCACCACCGCCATCGGCTCGCCGCCCTTCGACAGCTCGACCATCAAACGCTCCGCCCGCTGCTGCTCGGGCACAAACCGCACCGGCGCGCACAGCCGACGCACCGCCTCCGCGTCCGCCGGCCGCTCGATCAACACCCGCCGGCTCGTCACCACACCCACCACCGTGTCCAGCGACCCGTCGTACACCGGCACCCGACGCAGCCGCGTCCGACGCACCGTCTCGATCAGCTCGCTCGGCGGCGCATCCAGACCGTACGCCTCGATGTCCACCCGCGGCACCATCAGGTCCCGCACCCGCATCCCCGAAAGATCCAGCACCTGCTCCAACAACCGCTGCTCGTTCCCGTCGATGACTCCCTGACGCCGGCTCATCGAAAGAAGCGCCTCCAGCTCCTCGGCCGACAAATCCGGCGGCCGCGTCCCCGGATCGATCAGCCGCGCCAAAGGCGTGATCACCACCGCGTTGCTCGCCACCCGCACCGGCGTCAGCAAGCGATGCACCGCCAGAAGCGGCACCGCCGCCACCTGCGCCCAACGCTTGGGCATCCGACCCGCCACCAGCTTGGGCATCAGCTCACCAAACAAAATCACCCCCGCCAGCACCCCGAGGTTGCCCGCCCCCGCCGCCCACCCCGGCAGCTCCAACGCGCCCGCCAGCCGGATCAACGCAAACGCGCCGATCGTGAAATACAGCACGTTCACCACCATGTTGCTCAGCAGCAGCGTGATCAACAGCCCCCGCGTCTCGGCAAGCAGCGTCCGCACCGACACCGCCACCACCCCGTCCCCACGCGTCAACGCCGCACGCTGCTGCTGGCTCAGGCTGAACAGCGCCGTCTCGCTGCCGCTCATGAACGCGCTCGCCACCAGCAGCACCGGCAACACCGCCAGCATGACCAAGGCAACCGTCATCGAACTCCTACGTTAAGCCAACACCGCCCGCCTCACAGCCGAAGCGCCCCCGACTCCAGCCCCTCCCACCGGTGCGCCCGAAGCGCCGCCACCACCCGCTCCGCCGCCTCGATCGCCGCCACCCCGTCCGCCCCCGTCACCGCCGTCGCCGAAGCCCCCGGCGACTCGCCCGCCACCGCATCCAGAAACGCGCCCAGCTCCGCCGTCAGCGGGTCGCCCCCCGCCTCGTCCGTGTCCATCGCCAGCGCGTCAAACTCCACCAGGTCCGCGTAGTCCACCCCCGACAGGTCCTCGCCCTTCGACAGCGTGTCGCGCACCCGCCGCAGCGTGTCCACGTTGCCCGGCGTCTTCCGCACCACCGTCCCCGACCGCGTCGCGTAATCCAGGCTCACGTACGCCGTGTCCGAAAACACCCGCAGCTTGCGATCCGTCTTCAACGCCAGCCGCGACGCCGTCAGGTTCGCCACGCACCCCGACGCAAACACCAGCCGCGCCGAGCAGATGTCCTCGTGGTCCGTCACCACCGCCACGCCCGCCGCGTCCACCCGCTCCAGCGGCGAACCCGCCAGCATCAGCACGATGTCCAGGTCGTGGATCATCATGTCCATCACCACGCCCACGTCCAGCGAACGAAAGCTCATCTCGCTCACCCGGTCGACCTCGATAAACCGCGCCGTCAGCCCCATCCCCGCCACCGCCCGCACCGCCGGGTTGAACCGCTCGGTGTGCCCGACCCGCAGCACCACCTCCGCGTGCTCCGCGTGGTCCGCCAGCGCCCGCGCCGCCTCCGCCGTCTTCGCCAGAGGCTTCTCGATCAGGCACGCCACCCCGCGATCCATCAAAGGCCCAGCCGCCTCGGCGTGCGCCCGCGTCGGCACCGCCACACTCGCCGCCGAAAGCCCCGGCTGCGCCGCCAGCAACGACGCCACATCCGCGTACGCCGCGCAACCAAAATCGTCCGCCACCGTCTCCCGCCGCTCCTCGTCCGCATCCACCACGCCCACCAGCCGGCAACGCTCCCTCAAGTTCCGCGCATAAGTCCGCGCGTGGTGCCGACCCATCCGCCCCACCCCCACCACCGCCACATCGATCCGTCCGTCTGCCTCAGCCATCCGGCCATGCTACCGACACCGCTCGCGCCCACCCGCGCACCCACCCCCGCATCCGCCCGCTTGCCCGCGAGCCGAGCCCAGCCCACACCCCACTCAGTCCTTGCCCTTGTACTTCGTCGTCAGCCTCGCGCCCGGGTCGACACCGCTCGCGTAGGTCCCCTTCATCGTCGCCTTGAACGTCCGCGAGCCGGCCCGGTTCTCCTTGATCGACAGCTTGCCGTTGTTCACGTCGTACGTCGTCGTGCCCGTGTTGCACGCATCCTTCATCGATCCCTTGAGCCTGCTCTTGCCGCCGAGCTTCGCGCCCCCCACGATCTTCATCTTGTACGTCGTCACGCAGTCCCCGCCCGTCGTCGTCTTGCCCCTCAGCTTGTTGCCCTTCACCCGCAGCTTCGCTTTGTGCGTCCCCTTCTCGGTCACCATGCCCAGCTTCCAGTTCCAAGGACCCTTGCCCTCGTAAGTCCCCTTCGCGCTCGACGCCGACTCCGCAACCCGCGGCCCCACCGGCGACAGGACACCCACCGCCACCACCAACGCAAACAGCAACACCCCGGCTCGCACCAGCCATCCACAACGCATCTTCATATCTTCCTCTCCCTCAAAAATCAGATGAACCGCTACGCAGCCTCTCGCACCGAATCCACCGCAGCAAGCGAATTCGCGCGTTTCTCACGCAACGAGGGTCAACCCGTAGCCAGCTTCCACGCCGCCGCCACCATCAACGCCACGAACACCCCGCGCACCACCCCAAGCGGTAGCCGATGCGTCAGCGTCGCGCCGATCAGTCCGCCCACGATCGCCGTCGGCGCCAGCACCGCCGCGATCCCCAACGCCACCCCCGCCGACTGACCCTCCGGCAGCGTCGAAAGCTTCGCCACCGCGCCCAACCCCGCCGTCACGCAGATCACCGCCGACGAGTTCGCGATGCACGCCCGCAGCGGCAGCCCCAGCCACACCTGCTGCATCGGCACCGCCAACGCGCCCCCGCCGATGCCCAAGAGCCCCGCCACCGTCCCCATCGCCCCGCCGATCCCTGCCGCCCGCGCACGCGCCCCGCCGCTCAACGCCGTCTTCTCCGCCGCCTCCCCCGTCCCCATGCTCGGCTTCGCCAACAGCTTCCGCACGTTCACGTAGATCACGTACACCAGAAACGCCGCCAGCAAACGCCCCAGCCACACCGGGTCGGCCACCAGATTGCTCAGCGCCACCCCCACAAAAATGCACGCCAGCGCCCCAGGCAAAAGCCACCGCAGCACGTCCGCCCGCATCGCCCCCGCCCGCCGATGACGCCACGCCGCCGGCACCGCCACCGCGACGTTCACCGCCATCGCCGCCGCCTGATAAACGTGCTGATTCATCCCCGCCGCCCGGTCCTGCCCGAACAGCACCACCAACGCCGGGATCATCACCGTGCTCCCCCCCACGCCCAGCAGCCCCCCCAGCACCCCGGCCGCCAGGCCGATCCCCGCCACCATCAACACCGTCGCGACGCCCCACTCCATCAGCCGCCGCCCCGCCGCCTCATCGCCGACCCGCGCCGCACCACCGCCTCAAACGCTCGCGCTCTGCAGCACGCGCAGCGAACGCGGCAGGTTGAAGTGCATGTCCTCGTCCACCACGTGCGAGTCCTCGACCGACCCGCCGTGCTGCGCGACTAGCTCTTCGACGATTTCTTCGACCAGGTGCTCGGGCGCCGACGCCCCGGCCGTCACCAGCACGGTCTTGATGCCGTCGAACCACTCGCTCTTCAGCTCGGACTTGTCGTCGACCAGATACGCCGGCGTGCCGGACGAGGCCGAGATCTCCGTCAGCCGCACGGAGTTCGACGAGTTCTTCGAGCCCACCACCAACGTCAGGTCCGCCGCCGGCGCGAGCGCCCGCACGGCCGTCTGCCGGTTGGTCGTCGCGTAACAGATGTCTTCGCTCGGCGGGGCCTTGATGTTTGGGTACTTCGCCTTGAGCGCGTTGATGATGACGTTCGCGTCGTCCATCGACAGCGTCGTCTGCGTCAGATAAACAAGGTTCTCCTCGTCCTCATCGAACGGCAGCGCCGCGACGTCGTCCGGCGACTCGACGATCGTGAACGCGTCCGGCGCCTCGCCCACCGTGCCCACCACCTCGTCGTGGCCGGCGTGGCCGACCAGCAGCATCTTGTACCCCTGTTTGGCGTAGCGGATCGCCTCCATGTGCACCTTGGTCACCAGCGGGCACGTCGCGTCGATCATCGTGCACCCCCGCGCCTTCGCCGCGTTGCGCACCGCGGGCGACACGCCGTGGGCCGAGAAGACGACCGTCGAGTCGGCCGGCACCTCGTCGATGTCGTCGACGAACACGACGCCGCGCTTCACGAAGCCGTCGACGACGTGCTTGTTGTGGACGATCTCGTGGTAGACATAAAGCGGCGTGCCGACGATTTTGAGGGCCTCATCGACCGTGTCGATGGCCATGTGAACGCCGGCACAAAAACCGCGAGGATTGGCGAGGATGATCTGCATGGTGGGATTGTAGGTGGAATCGAGCGGGCCGACCGCTACCGCTTCACGAACCACAGCAGATGCCCGCAGGAGGCGCACTCGTGCACATCCGCCCCGCGATTCAGCCATTCAAAATTGAAAAACGTGGCCGCCCGGGTGTTGAGCAGCACCCGCTGATGCATGAATCGGTCGTACCCACAGATCGGGCATTCCACCGCCCGGCCATCCAGTCGCAGCTCTTCGGGTACCGATTTCACGCAGCCAGCGTAACGCCAGATACGGCTCGCGGTTGAGGATCGATAAGCCAACAATCGCAGGCCCGAGAGGTCAGGCAATCGCGGCAAGAACCGCAGACTCGACCGCATCCACCCCCAGCCAGTCCATCGCCTGCGGCGTTTCGGACGTGATCGCCTGCACGCGGGGGCCGACGGGCGACCACACCTGCGGGTTGGACGGGCCGAACAGCGCGACCGTCGGCAGGCCGGCCTGGGCGGCGACGTGGGTCGGGCCGGCGTCGTTGCCGATGTAGACCGCCGCGTCGCGCATCGCGTCGAGCAAGGCGGCGGCCGTGCGGCACTCGATCAGGTGGTGGCGGCCCTGCCAGTGCCCGAGCGTCTCGGGGGGCCAGCGATCGATCTCGGCCTCGCCGGCGATCACGCGGATCGCGCGATCCGGCTGGGCGTCGTGCAGGCGGTCGATCAACGCCTCGAACCGCTCGAGCGGCCACTGCTTGGCGACGCTGCCCGAGCCGGGGTGGACGACGATCGGCCCATCGGGGTGGTGCAGATCGACCCCGGGGTCGGGGGCGGAGAGGCTGGTCACGCCCGCGCGATCGAGCACGGCCGCGTGGTAGGCGGCGGCGGGCTCGGCCCAGTCGTCCGGCGGGCGCGGCGGCACGCAGATCAGCTCCGCGCCCGGCGCGAGGCGGCGGACGTTCTCGGCCCAGTCGCTGTCGTCGGTCGCGATGAACGACACGACCCGCTCGGCCGCGCCGAACGCCTTGGCGACCAGCGGGCTCAAGTGCGCCGGCCCGCCGGGGACGTGCAGGCGGGAGAACTCGAACAGCTCGATGTCCATGCCCGCCAGGCCGGGCACGAGCGCGGTGGCCAGCTCGATACGCGACCACGGCGCGACGACGCCGGCCGAGCCGTGGGCCGCCATGGCGCGGAGGATGGGCAGCGCAACCGCGAAGTCCCCCAGGGCCGTCTGGTGGAAGAGCAGTTGCATGGCAGGAGGATACGGGCGGGCGGCCTTGGGTGCCGGGCTAGATGTGGTACGCCCACGGTTCACCCGTTGGGCCGGCGGGCTTGTCGCCCGGGGCGTGGTTCGGCTCGTCCTCGTCCAGCAGGCCGTCGAGGTCGACCGTCGCGCCGACCAGCTCGCGGGCGCGTTCGAGCGCGCGGCGGGCGGACTGGAACACGCCGTAAGTCGTCGGGAAGACGTTGGCCTCGCCGATGGCCGCGACCAGGCCGAAGGCTCGGAGGCGTTCGAGCGTGTTTTCCTTGACGCCGCAAAGCACGACGTGCCCGCCGCGGGCCTGCATCGCCTCGGTGAATCGCTCGAGCACGCCCATGACGGTGGCGTCGATGGAGTGTGTCCGCTTGAGCCTCAGCACGACCACGCGCACGCCGCGCCGCTCGATGTCGGCCAGCGCGTCCTGCAGCTCGTCGGCGACGCCGAAGAAAAGGTTGCCCTCAAGCTGCAACAGCATCACGTCCTTGGGCGGCGTGCCGTCGGACGACTTGAGCGACCGCTCGATGTACGGCCCGCCGCGCGGCTTGACCATCTCGCTCACCTGGAGCTGCGCCGCCCGCCGCAGGTACAGCGCGAGGTTCAGCACGACGCCCAGGAACACCGCGTATTGCAGCGGCGCAAAAAGCGTCGCCAAAAACGTCGCCAGACACACCGCCCCGTCGGCGGGGTTGGCCTTGGCGATGCGCAGGAAGTGCTTCCAGTCGATCAGCCCGAACGCGATCACGAACAGGATCGCCGCGATCGCCGACATCGGGATATATTTCGCCGTCGGCGCGAACAGCAGGAAGATCGCCAGCACGAACCCCGCGTTGAACAACCCCGACGCCGCGGTGCGCGCACCGGCGAAGTGGTTCAGCGCCGACCTCGAAAAGCTGCCCGAGCCGGGGATGCAGGAGAGGAAAGACGTCAGCAGGTTCGTCAGCCCCTGGCTGAACATCTCCTGGTTCGCCGAGATGCGGTCGCCGGTCTTCACGGCGATGCTCTTGCCGATGGCGTACGCCTCCATCAGCCCCAGCAGGCTCAGCGCGAGGGCCCCGGCGAGCAGCGCGTCGAAGTGCGTGACGATCGCCGTGAAGTCCGGCAGCGAGAACACGCCGGCCAGCGAAGTCGGGATCGCGCCGACCAGCGTGAGGTCGTCGCCGGTGAGCTCGAAGGCCCACACGATCGTCGCGGTCGCCACCACCGCCATCAGCGGCCCGGGCACGTAACGCGAGATCAACCGCGAGCCCACCACCAACGCCAACGCCAGCACGCCCAGGCCCACGGCCCACGCGCTCGTCTCATCAAAATGCCCCCACGGCTGGCTCTCGGCCGAGCCCCACAACTGCTGGCCGACGCCGACGATCCCCGGCCACGGGTCCTCGATCCGCTCGGCGGGGAAACCCAGAAAACCCGCGACCTGCTTGGCCGCGATCAGCACGCCCGCGCCGGCCGTGAAGCCGATGATGACCGACTGGCTGACATACCGCACGAGATGGCCCAGCCGGATCTCGGCCATCGCCATCTGCATGAACCCTTTCAGGAACGTCAGCGTGATCGCGATCGCGACGTACTCGTCGCCCATCGCCCCGGCCAGACGGCTGACGATGGACGCCACCAGCAGCGACTGCGTGTTGATCGGCCCGACCGACAGCAGCGGCTGGCTGTTGAGGATCGACCCGATCGCGCACTGAAAGATGAGCGTGTAGATCCCGTATTGCACGGGCACCCCGGCGATCAGGGCGTAGGCCATCGCCTGCGGCACGCCGACCACCGCGACGGTCAGCCCCGCCAGCGCGTCGCCCCGCGCGTCGGCGAGGGTGTACCCGCGCATCGCCGCGATAAACCGCCGGACGGGGTCGATCACCGGCTGGGCAATCAGATCGACAACACGCGTGGGCGTCGGCATCGGGCGCTCGTCGGGCATCCGCGTCGCAGCGTAGCAGCACGCCTCGCGTCCACCCGAACCCCGATTCGCCTTGCCCAACCCGCACAACCCACCCACCCCCGAGCATCGACGCACTCGCCCCGCCCGGCCGGGCTTGACCACGCCTGCCCGCCACGCGCGCCTCGGCCCTCAACCGCGCCCCACGCCCCGCCGATTCACCTATGGGCAACCCCGCCCCAGCGAGGCAGCATGGCACAAGCACGCTCTACCCGAGTCCGATCCGATCTGGAGGTCTACCTCCGCCAGATCGATGAAGTCAAGCTGCTCACCGCGGACGAGGAGAAATCCCTCTGCCGCAAGATCATCAATGAAAACTGCATGGCCTCGCGCGAGCACATGGTCCGAGCCAACCTCCGGCTCGTCGTCTCCATCGCCAAACGCTACGTCAACCGAGGCCTCTCCCTGCCGGACCTCATCGAAGAAGGCAACATCGGCCTCATGAAGGCCGTCGAAAACTTCGACCCCGACATGGGCGCCCGCTTCTCCACCTACGGCACGTGGTGGATCAAGCAGGGCATCAAGCGCGCCCTCATCAACGCCGTCCAGCCCGTCCACATCCCCGCCTACATGGTCGAGCTCATCACCCGCTGGAAGAAAGCCAACCGCGAGCTCGAAGACGAGCTCGGCCGCCAGCCCACCATGCAGGAGCTCGGCGAGCGTCTCGAGCTGCCCGACAAAAAACTCCGCATGATCAAAAAGGCCGTCCGCGCCACCCAGCGGCCGATCCAGGAAAGCTCCGGCCGCGAGGACGCCCCAACCCTCAACGAGTCCCTCCCCGACCACCGCACCGCCACCCCCGACGAACAGGTCCACCGCAACGACGACCTCAACGTCCTCAACGCCCTGCTCGAGGCCATCGACGACCGCGAGGCCACCATCCTCCGACTCCGTTACGGCCTCGACGGCGAAGAGCCCATGACCCTCAAGGAAATTGGCAAGGTCATCGGCCTCACCCGCGAACGCGTCCGGCAGATCGAGATCGAAGCCCTCCGCAAGCTCCAGCAGCGCTTCAACTCCGACAAGCCCCTCACCTCCATCCGCCTCTTCGACGAAGCCCGCCGCCGCTCGGCGTGAACGGGAATCACCTCCCGGGCAACCCCGCATTGTGGCGGCGACATCTGCCTAGTAAGGTTTCAGCATCGTTCGCTGTTGCTGATACCTGACCTACTTCCGGAGCAGACATGGCTGTCCGAGCTTCCACCGCCGCGCTGAGCGACGTCGTCGCAGGCTTGTTTGTCGAACCTTTGCACGGCTTTAACCGTGCGCAGATGGATATCGTCGATCACTGGATCGCAACGCTCGAGCGCCTCAAACAGGTGCTCGGCCAAGGCGGCGCCAACAAGCCCAAGGACCCCGCCGCGCTCATCGCCGCAACCCTGGCCATGGCGCCCAAATGGTCCGCGACGATCCGCGGCGACGCCTCGATCGTCCTACGCGTCGCCTCACTCACGCAGACACAGGGCCAGGTCAGCCTGGGCGTCGCCGTAGGGCCGTTTCAAGCCTCGGGCTCGTTCGGCTTCATGTCCGAAACCGCGTCCGAGAGCGTCATCCAGGCACGAGCCTCCTACGTCGTGTCCGACGATGGCGGCGAGATCAGCCTCCGCGATCTGCTCAAGCTCATGAACGTCCCCGAGGTCGCCGGCCCCAAAGAGGTCGAGACCGCCGTCGGCTTGCTCGGCGACCTCAAGACCGCCCTGACGCAGCCCGTCAAGCCCGCCACTTCGTAAGCTGCCGCCATGCCGGACGACACCGCCCCGAAAAGCAAAAACCCCAACGAGCTCGAACCCGGGCCGTTCCTCCGAAAGTCGCTCGACGACATGCTCGTGGCGTTGCAGATGAGCTTCAGCCGCGTCAGCCACCGCACGCAGGCACAGAAAGATCGGGATCAAGAGGCCGCACTCGCGATGATCACAGGGCCCGTGGCGTTCAACATGACGCTCAACGTGCGACCGGACGGCGACCTGCTCGTCTACGACGAAAAAGGCGGCATGCAGATGACCGTCAGCGGCACCATCACGCCCGACATCCGCTACAGCACACAGGTCGGCACCGCAGACTCCGATGCCAAGGCACCTGACGCCAGCGACACTCCGAAGAAAAAGACGAAGAAAAAGCCCTCCTCAAAACGCGTCAAACGCCCCAAGCAATAAACCGCCGGACCCAGACACGACATGCCGGAATCTCAGAAGACAAAGCCCGCTCTCAAGATCGGTGGACAGCCTTTGGGCCAAGTCTTCGGCCGCCTCGTCCACGATATCGCCGAAGCCCGAGTCCCTTCCGAATTCGTCCCCGCGGTCGATGTCAAAGTTACGATGCGGATGAGCACAGATAACAAAAAAGGCTTCGACTTCATCTTCACCAACACCACTTCCGAGCAATCCAGCATCACCGTCGAGCTGGCCACCCGCGTCCACCGCTCGGCCGTGCCCGGCCTGCCGGACCCCGAAGTCCACACCCTGCGCCCCGTTCCAGATAACGGATAACGGGCAGCATCCGCCTTCGCATCGCGACGGTCGGGACGGCTCGGCAAAGCGGGCAAGCCCTGCCATCGCCTTTCTTTAGAAAAAGAGACAACCGCGACCACGGTCGAGCGGCGATGCGCCGCATGCGTTAATATTTGTATCCCACATCACGCATCGCGAGGCAGCGCAACATGGCTCAGGTCAGCATCGAGAACGTCCGCAAGATCTACCCCGGCGGGGTCGAGGCCGTCAAAGGCATCAACCTAGTCATCGAGGACGGCGAGTTCCTCGTGCTCGTCGGCCCGTCCGGCTGCGGCAAGTCCACGACCCTCCGCATGGTCGCCGGCCTCGAAGAGATCAGCGCCGGGGTCATGAAGATCGGCGAACGCATCATCAACGACGTCGCCCCCAAGGACCGCGACATCGCCATGGTGTTCCAGAACTACGCGCTCTACCCGCACATGACCGTCTACCAGAACATGTCGTTCGGGCTGCGGCTGCGCAAGTTCAAGAAGGCCGAGATCGACAAACGCGTCCGCAACGCCGCCGACATCCTCGGCATCGACAAGCTGCTCGACCGCAAGCCCAAGGCCCTGTCCGGCGGCCAGCGCCAGCGCGTCGCGCTCGGCCGGGCGATCGTCCGCGACCCGTCCGTGTTCCTCTTCGACGAGCCGCTGTCCAACCTCGACGCCAAGCTCCGCGTGCAGACCCGCGCCGAGCTCAAGCAGCTCCACAAACGCCTGGCCACCACGACGATCTACGTCACGCACGACCAGGAAGAGGCCATGACCCTCGGCGACCGCGTGGTCGTCATGTCCGAGGGCCTCATCCAGCAGGCCGACACACCGCTGACCGTCTACGAGCGCCCGGCCAACCGCTACGTCGCGGGCTTCCTCGGCACGCCGCCGATGAACTTCATGGACGGCAAAGTCGCCGAGGCCGCCGGCACGCTGCGGTTCCAAGGCCCGGGCATCGACATCGCCCTGCCCGCCGCGTGGCGCGACCGCGTGGGCGACCGCGTGGGTAAGGACGTCGTGATGGGCCTGCGCCCCGAGGGCCTGTTCCTCCACCAGACGGCCGAGGCCGGCAACGCCGACTGCAAGATCGACGCGAAGGTCAACGTCGTCGAGCCGCTGGGCAACACGATGGACGTCTTCGCCGACACGGTGGGCAGCGAAACCGTCCGCTTCGTCTCCCGCGCCAAGGCCGAGCCGCTCGACGAGGACCAGCAGGTCACCTTCTGGGTCGACATGACCAAGGCCCACCTCTTCGAGCCCGGCGACTACGGCATCAACCTCACCCTCGCCCCCACCGCCGAACCGGCCATGGCCTAAGCAGGTCGCAAAGGCAGACTCGACAAGCTCTGGCCCCAAAGCTGCATTGCAACGCAATGCAGTGCCTCTGATGCACGCACCCGTCCTGCATAGCAAGCATCGCAACGCAATGCAGGCCTTCGCTGCGCACACCACCATCCTCCCTTCGTCATGCCCGCGCACGCGGGTATCCACACACCTATCCCCGTCCCAACCTCCTCCTCCGCGCCTCCGCGTCTCCACCGCCTCCGCGATACCTCCATAAAAAATCTGTGTCATCTGCGAAATCTGTGGATCCTTCCCCCCCTCACCCCTCACCCCTCACCGCCGATCGATCTCCACGATCTCCTCCGGCCGATGCGCCCGCACCAGTCGCTCAAAATCAAACGCCGCGTCGCGGATCCGCTCGCCGGCCGGCTCGTAGTCCCGCAGCCTCAAGATCAGCTCCGACGACCCGTCGCTCAGCGCGATCGCCACGTCCGCGCCAATCTCCGCCACCCCCCGCCCCACGTACGTCACCCGCTCGGCGTCGCTCAAACGCGACGTCACCGCCGACCCGCCGTCCGGCTCCAGCAGGTCGATCCGCACCGGGTGCTCGACCGCCGGGTCAAACACGTACCGCGCCGTCGCCCGCCCCTGCGCATCCCGCGGCTCGATCCACAGCCGATCGCCGATCGCCGTCACCCGCCCCCGCCGCACGTCCGCCACGTCGATCGCCGACCACCCCAGCAATCGCGGCACCTCGCCCGGCTCGATCCCCAGCGGCAGCCCCGTCCCCACGCCCGACACCGGGTCCGCCGCCCCCACCCACGCCACGCCCTCCCGCAAGTCAAACAGCCACACCCGCTCGCCGTCCCCGCCCGCCCAAAGCCCGTCCTGCCCCAGCTTGCCGACCGACAGCGCCACCTCCCCCGGCCGACGCACCATCAACACCCCCTCGCCCGACTCCCGCCGCTGCTTGTCGCCCTCCACCCACATCACCCGCACCCCCATCCGACACCACATCCGATCGATCACCGCCACGTTGGCGTTGTGCCGCTCCACCCGCGCGACCGCCTCGGCCAGTGTCGCCCGCGTAAGTTCAGCCACCGCATCGCCCCCGTCCTCCACCACCCCGCGCCCCCCACACCCCCCCAACGCCAACATCAAACAACCAGCGCACACCCAACCACCAACCCGCCACGCCGCCAAACTGCAAGACCCGCGCCCCATCACCCCACCGACCCTTCCAGCACCTCGCCCAGCTGCTCGGTCACCGCGTCCACCGTCGGCTCGTCCAGCTCCGCGTCCCGCACCTCGATCACTCGCTTGTCCGACCACCGACCCAGCGGACCCTTGCTCACGTCCGCCTTCGGCGTGAACACCCACCACGCCCCGTCCTCCCGCCGGTCCACCCCGTCGTGACGCAGCAGCTTTTTACGCAACAAAATCAACGCCAGCACAAACCGAAACGCCAGCCGCTCGTCCGACTCCGCCTCGCCCAACCGCTCCAGCAGCACCATCAACGCCGCGTCGTCGACCAGCATCTTCCGCTTGCTCTGCCCCGCCTCGGGCACCCGCGTCCGCCACCAGCAATACACCGCACGCTCGCCCCCGCCCGGCCGCCGCCCCGCATCCCACGCCTCGGCCGACACGTCCACGCGCTTCAGCCCCATCGCGTGCCGCTTCCGCTCCGCCGGCGACATCGCCCCAAGCTCCGCCTCGCTCAGCTCCATCAGCGTCGCCACATAAGCCTCACCCGCGACCAACTCCCGCCCCGTCACCCCGCACACCAGCGTGGGCTTATCGATCTCGAACTGCGACGCAGACGCCCGACTCATAACCACTCACCCCGTTCACGACCTCGGACCATCGCGAAGGGCGCGGAGGCGCGGAGACGCGGAGTCCTCATCCCCCCACCCAAACCGCAACCCTCCCCACCCCACACAAAAACTCCAGCCCAACCCCCCCCCCCCCGCCCCCCCCCCCCCGCGGAGCCGCAAACCCCCCCCCCCGCCCCCCCCCCAACAAAAAACCACCCCAAAACC
>JBCCQE010000060.1:0-16668 GCA_039024495.1 Planctomycetota bacterium
CTGCTGTAGGCGTACGAAGATTGAGAGGATTCTTCCCTAGTACGAGAGGATTAGGAAGGACGGACCCCTGGTGCGTCTGTTGGCCTGCTAAGGCCATCGCAGAGTAGCTAAGTCCGGCAGGGATAACCGCTGAAAGCATCTAAGCGGGAAGCCCCCCTCGAGATGAGTCTTCGATGAGACCCGTGGGAGACCACCACGTTGATAGGCCGCAGGTGTAAGGGCAGAGATGTCCTCAGCTGAGCGGTACTAACGGTCAATCGCTTCATCATCCCGACCCACGACCGACCCCGCGCTCTACTCCGCTAGAGACCGGTGGCTGTCGGGTCGCGACCTCACCCTAACGCATGAGCAGCACGCCCCCGCCGTTTCCCCAACCCTTCGGCGGCGGGCTTCGGTGTTGCAACACAAGACCTATTCACCGTCCGATGCGTCCCAGCCGGACATTCCTCCTTCGGCCGACGCATCCGGATGCCTCGTCGCTCCCTCCCCAGGTGAGTGACATCGGGGCGTCCATCGACGCAGGCTCCGCCAGCCTGCGTCGGACATCGGCAGCCGCACCCGCCTAGCGACTTGCCGATCACGGTCCGGCTGGCTGAGATGCCAGCCCCGACCTTTCCGGTGACCATAGTGCTGGGGTCACACCCGTTCCCATTCCGAACACGGCCGTTAAGCCCAGCACGCCGATGATACTGCCTCTGCGGGAAAGTAGGTCATCGCCGGATTCATGCCCCTCGTCGGCCTAAAGCCGCCGAGGGGCTTTTTTTTTGCACCGCTCTCTCGATGAGGCTGCACCGCTCTCGGTGGGGTGTGATCTCCAAGGGCGCCTCGACTGCCAAGCCCGCCGCCGCGGGAGTGAGTTGCTCGATACTGTGGCCACCCAGTGCCAACCCAGGAAACCAGCCATGCGGTTTGACGTCGTCGATGCTCGGCTGCATCGCCCGGACGACTACGCGGACGTCTTCCAGGGCTATCGCGCGGTTCGCCTGATCGACGAGCACGATCGCGTGCGTGGGGAACTGGTCTGGCGCCTCGGGACAGGCCAGTGCGTGGAGATCACCGAGTTCGGCATCTACGACGAGGCGGATCGACGACAGGGCTGGGGGACGCAGCTCTTGAACGCGGGCATCGAATCGATCCGCGCGTTCTTCGCGGGCAAGCCTTACGAGCTGCGGCGGGTCTACCTGTTCTGCGACTCGATCAACACCCCGGGGCGTGCGTTCTACGAGGCGAACGGCTTCCGCCTCGCCGCGATTCTTTCGGGGTTCTATCACTACTGCGACGCGGCGATGTACGTCCGTAACATGCAAGCCCGCTGAGCTGGGCGGGCGTCGCGCGTCCCCCCTTGCACTTCCTCCTGTGCCGCCTGGCGGGGTTGAGGAAATTCGTCTTGGTTTTACGGCGAATCGGATTAAGATGGGAGCGGAAGTTGATTTCACGCAAGGAGCTACGCCGTCCCATGTCGGGGTGAACGGTTCGCCCCGGTGACAACGCGACCGCTTGCCGATCGAGCGACCGACGTACCTGCGTCATTCACGCTTTTATTCATTCCTTCAAGCTCGACCGAGCGAATCTCGCCGCCGCCGCGTGGTGTTGGCTGCGCCGGTGAGGCACGATAAGCACGCGACTAAACCATGCAATCTAAGCGTGGGCTCCGAGTCGTCGCCGCGCGATCGCTTCGCTCGTGACAAGCCCCACCTCATTGGCGGCGGCGTGCACGTTTCCTCTACCCACGCAAAGAGCGTTGTATGGCTGTTCGTGTTTCTTCACAGCTTCACAGGGGCCGCAGTCACGGGTTCGGGCTGCTGGAACTCGTCGTGATTCTCGTGATCTTGGCCGTTGTGGTCGCCATTTTGTTGCCTCTGCTGGGGGCGCGGCGACGAGGTGGGGTCCCGTCTGAGTTCAGGCATCCAACCAAGATTCGCGGCATCCATCAGGCATCGGTGATGTGGGCCCAAGACAATGGTGGCTTCTACCCGGGGCTTAACGCCACGGCCGAGGTATTGCCCGCTGAGGCCATCGAAGGTGCAGACGTGCCTGGTTCGCACCCGGCCGCGCGGTACGTGCTGCTGATGAATGGCAACTACTTCAACGGCCGATTTGCCATCTCGCCCGTGGAGTCGGGGAAGACGGAGTGGACGACGACCTCAATCCCGATCACGCCGAAGAATTTCTCGTTTGCGATGCTCGCGATCGATCTGGACGACGACGGTCTGTCGGATCGTTTCCCGGACGCGGAATCCTTCGGGGCCGTCGAGCCGGAGGCCAGCGATGACTCTGGCGAGCCCGAGCAACCGAGGTTGAATCACCGCGCTGCAGAGTGGAGCGAGACGCTTAACACCGACGCCCCGATGCTGGGCGACCGCAACATCGGCTCGGACGCCGATGCTGATATTGGCTCGATCCACGGCGGAAGCGATCGCGGCGCGTGGCGCGGGTCGGTCGTTTACAACGACAACCATGTTATTTTCGAGACTACGCCGTCGCATACGACGCGTTTTGCCGACGGGCCCGTCGTCAACGACGACAACCTGTTTGCGGCGGACACGCCCGGCGCGGCTTCTGATGCGGCGTGGGTGTTTCACGACGCGTCCTCGCTGGTGGATCAGAAGTAGGCCCCTCGCGCCTGCGCGGGCCAGCCGCCCGCGTGGGCGTTTTTCGTGTCTCTCGAAAGGCCCGTTATGCCCACCTTCACGCCACGCCCCGCGTCACTCCGATCTCTGCGTTCTCGATCGCGGCCTAGGCCATTGTCCCTAGGAGTAGCGGCGTTGCTCGGGGCGTGGGCCGGGGTGTTTGCGATCACGGGGCTTGGGGTGCCGATGCGTTCGCTCGATGTCGGACAGGCGGTGCTGCCTTCGGCGACGGTGCAAACGCGGTTCGGACCGGCAGGGTGGGGCGGGATTGTTGATGAGTCGTGCCGTGAAGCGTATGACGCATCACCGGGAGTCGAGCCGATGCGGTTTGAGATCGAGTTCGAGCCTGTGCCGACCGGTGCCGCCGGGCTGGTGTTGGGTGGTGCCGCCGACCCGGAGGACTCGGCTGAGGTTGCCGCGGCTTTTGCGGTCGGAGAGACGGACGGGGAGTAAAGGCTGGGCCCTTCCGGGGCGCGGTTCAGTCGGGGCGACTTGCCGTGGGCTTCGTCCTTGTGAGTTGCCGACTTAGCCCCGGGTCATTGACCCGGGGCTAAGTCAACCACGATGTGGCGATGAGGCCAAGCGGCGGTGTTACGACTGGCTGAGGCGTTTGACTTCGGCGTCGCCGAGCAGGTCGATCGCGTCGGCGATGCGGTCGACCACCTCGCGGCCGGTCCAGCCGCCGACGTCGCAGGCGGCGGCGAGGGCGTCTTTATCGATCTCGTTGAAGGTGTCGGCGACCTTGCAGCCGGGGAACCAGGGCCCGGCGTTGCCCATCATGTTGAGCCGGGCCTTGGCGTAGGCCTCCATGCCCCAGCCTCGGGCGAGGTTGTGCAGCCAGAGGATGAGGGGGACGTTGAAGCCGCCGGGGGATTGGCGGTTGTCGGGGAGGTCGAAGACGCCGTGCTCGGGGTCGGGGTGGCCGGTGGCTTGGCGCATGGCGTCGCGCATGCGGCGTTCGATGTCGCGCAGCAGCTTGGGTGTCTCGGGGTGATCCAGGCGGTCGGCGGCCTCGAGGTGCAGGTCGTAGTCGGAGGGCTTGGAGGCGCCGAGCGAGAGGGTGTGAACTTCGGTGCGGCGGAGGCACCACAGGTCGTTGAAGACGATGGGGTGCAGCGGTTCGCAGAGCTCGCGCAGCGTGTCGGAGGGGGTGTGGAGGTGGCCGCCCTTGTCGGTGGGGGAGATGATAAAGACGCCCATGTCGCGGCGGCGGGCTTCGATGATGGCGGGCCAGTTGCGTTGGTAGATGAAGTACCAGTGGAGGTTGACGTAGTCGAAGCCGCGGAGGGGGTGGCCGCGTGCGTCGAGCGGGGTGTCGGGGGACGGGTCGGGGCCGGGGGCTTGGATCGCGCGGACGATCTCGTCGACGGGGCCGTGGGTGGAGAAGCCGACGAATCTGCATTTGCCTTGTTTTTGCAGGCGTCGAGCGGCGGCGAGGCAGCCGGACTTGCCGTCCTCGCCGAAGGCCTTGCGGTACGACTCGGGGTCGTGGATGCCGTGCAGGGCGAAGAGGTCGACGTGGTCGAGCTGGAGTCGTTCGAGAGACTCTTCGAAGTTGGCGGTGAACTCGTCGGGGTCGTCGGTCGGGCCGACTTTGGTCTGGACGATGAGCTGTTCGCGCGGGTAGTCGGGCAGGACGATGCCGAGCTCGCGTTCGGAGCAGCCGTAGCCGCGTGCGGTCTCGATGTGGTGGATGCCGACCTCGATGGATTTTGCGATGGTGTTTTCGAGGTTTTTGTGCTTCTCGGGGTCGACTTCGCTGAGGGGTTTGTCTTTCCAGCCGTCCTGGTAGCG
The DNA here is from genome assembly GCA_039024495.1 of Planctomycetota bacterium. Classification (GTDB taxonomy): domain Bacteria; phylum Planctomycetota; class Phycisphaerae; order Phycisphaerales; family Phycisphaeraceae; genus JBCBUE01. The sequence continues at coordinate 4,425 of JBCCQE010000060.1, forward strand.
CATGCCGCCGGTGGAGAAGACGGGGATGTTGAGTTCGCTGCGGCCGAAACGTCGATAATGCATGGGATGATCGTACGCGACCGGGAGGGCCGATGAGCCGAGGCACGAATCGAGGCATTTTTCTGGCGGTGGCGGCGATGCTGGTGGTGGCGTCGCTGCCGATGATGTTCTTTGCGGCCTGGTTTTTCTACGACGGGCTGGTGGCCTATCCGCAGAAGCAACGTCGGCAGTTGGCCTACATGGAGGTGCAGGCGTCGCACCTGCCCTCGGACGCGCGGGAGGCGTGGCGGGAGATGGCGACGGAGAAGGGGTGGCCGGTCGAGGACCCCGGGCCGCCTCTGCGCGATACGGAGATCGTGACGCAGCTCATTGTCGGCACGCTCTGCGCGGGGGTAGGGGTGTTGGGCTGGTGGTTGCCAGCGGGGGTGCTGATTGTGCTGGCGTTTTGGGGTGGTCGTGGGCGCGGCGGGTCATCGGCCTAGCAGGTCGTTGATGAGCCGCTCGGCGGGGTTTTGATCTTCCTCATCGGGCGACTCGGCGGGGTCGTTGCGTTTGCGGTTCTTGTTGTTCTTGTTTCGGTTGTTCTTTTTGTCGTTGGCGGAGTCGTTGTTGTTGTCGCCGGCGATGTTGCCGAGGAGGTCTTCGAGCAGGCCGCGGCGTTGGTTGCGGGTGTCGAGCTGCTCTTGGTTGAGTTCGCTGTCGTCGTTGGCCAGGGAGGTGTTCTCGGCGGCGGTGACGAGTTCCTGGGCGGCGGGCGGGAGCTGCCAGTCGTACTTGGCGTTTTTGCGGAGGGACTTGGCGAGTTCTTCGCTGAGCCCGCCGAGCAGGCCGCCGGTGAGGTTGGAGAGGGTGCCGACGACGCCCGCGCCGGCGATGTCGCTGGTGAGCACGCCGAAGTCGGGCTTGGGGTCGGTGACGACGCCCTTGAGCGGGAGCTCGGCGACCTGGTCGGGCTGGAGGAAGATCGAGAGCTCGGGTCGCTCGAGGATGAGCGACGCGGTGAGCATGCCCATGGTCATGTTGCGGATGGGCGGGTTCTGGATGTCGGAGAGGTCGACGCTGCCGACGAAGCCCACGGCGAGGTCGGGCGCGGTGACCCAGACCTGCGAGGTGTCGACGATGTTTCTCTTGATGGTGAATTCCATCGGCGTGAAGGTGGCGGGGTAGGTGCGGGCGTTGCGGTCGGGCGTGGCGCGGATGTTGCCGAGCGAGATGAGCGTGAGGAACTGGGCGCTGGCGTCGGTGAGCGAGCCGTTGAGCCAGCCGGTGCGGGTCATGTTGAGGGTGCCGCCGTCGAGGGTGCCCTTGAGGTTGAGGTCTTCGAGCTTGAAGCCGGTGAGCGGGATCTTTCTCATGGAGCTGTCGATCGTGAGCTGGACGGGCTGCTCGGACGATCGGGCGTCCTGGAACATGGGGTGGATCTTGCCGAGGAATTTGTCGGACATCTCGGGCGTGACCCAGAGCTGTGCGGTGAGGTCGCGGTTGAGCGACAGGCGGCGTTTGTTGTCGATGTTGGCGTCGATGTTGAGATCGGCGGTGGGCGAGTCGGCGTGGAGCGTGAGGTCGCCGGGGAAGTCGCCGGCGAGGCGGACGTTGGCGAGGTTGCCGAGGATGGGCTCGAGCTTGAGCTCGTTGTTGGCGAGCTGATCGACCAGGGCGATCGGCAGGGCGCGTAGCTGCGAGTTGGTGGTGAAGGCGAGGGTGTCGACGTCGATAACGCCTTGGGGTGAGATGAGCGAGGTGACGGTGGTGTTGGACTCGATGAGCGCGGAGTCGTCGTGGGTGGGTGCGGCGTTGGCGGAGGGCGCCGCGGGCGCGGGAGTGTTTTGCGTGGCGGGCGTTGCGGGTGGGGTGTCGTGGACGACTCGGCCGCGGAGTTGGACGTTGATGGCGTCGGCCAAACGATCGGAGTTGATGGCGAGGGTGGTGTCGGCGATGCGTTGGGGGGCGGCGTCCTTGCGCGTCAGGGCGAGCGTGGGGGCCGAGGCGGTGGCGTTGATGGCGACGTCGGCGAGGTTGAAGGGCAGGGGGACGAAGCCGGAGGCGACGCGTGCAGTGAGGTTTGCGGGTTCGGCGAGGATGGATGGCGTGGGCGGGGCGGGTTCGGCTGGAGGGTCGGCCTCGCTTGGCGGGTTGATCGCGGCGAGCAGCGCGTCGAGTTGGGCGGGGGCGAGGTTGAGCTTGGCTTCGGTGCCGGGCTTGAGGGTGATGCCCTCGTTGGCGTAGGCGGCGTCGGCGACGAGCAGGACGGAGCCGCCGTTGGCGACCGCGCTGAAGTTAAGGGGCACCGCGGTGGGGTTGCCTTCGAAGCCGATGGCCACGGTGTCGAGCCCCTTGCCGCCGAGCAGGGAGTCGAGCGCGGGTTGGTCGCCGCCGAAGCGTTCGATCAGGGCGAGGGGGACGGGGAAGAGGTTGACCTGCCCGCCGCCAAGCGAGGGCGGGCCGCCTTGAGGGTCGGGCGAGAGCATCAGCGTGGCTCGGACGCTGGTGGGGCTGGCGGCGTTGGCGGGGTCGATGAGCGCGGCGTTGGCGGTGAGGCTGGCGGTTTGGTCGAGCGTGGTTTGGGGGAGGTCGAGCTGGAGGTCGCGGAGGGTGAGGCCGTCCCACATGGGGTCGCCGGAGAGGGCGAGGTCGTCGGCGGTGATAGTCGCGGCGAGCTCGATCTCGGCGGCGTTGCCGCTGGCGGGGATTCGGAGGGTGGTTGCGGTGAGTTGGAGGGTTTTGTTGGCGTCGATGGCGAGGTCGAGGTTGGCGTCTTTGGCGAACCGCGCGACGAACTCGGGGGTGAGCGTGAAGGTAGCGGTGGCGCCGTCGGCGGCGAGGGTGCCGTCGGGCGTGGGCTTGGCGGTGAGGTCGATGTTGAGGCGCGGGGCCTGGGCGGTGAGTCGTGCGGTGCCGGCGGTCGCGCCCTCGGCGAGGCGGGTTTCGAGGTCGAGGGTGAGGTAGTTCTGGTTGGCGTCGCCGATGGCGGCGGTGAGCAGGCCGTCGAGCCCGGCGATGCGGTCGATGGCGTCGATGGGCAGGCGGTCGAGGTTGGCCTCGCCCTCGATGGCGGCCTTGCCGAGTTGGAGCGTGCCGTCCTGGGCGACGGCGTTGCGGACGGTGAGGTCGAGCGTGAAGTCGCCGCCGTCGTCGCCGAGCGCGACGTTGCCGTTGCCGGCGGCTTGCACGGTGCGGGCTTCGTCGGCGACGAGCGTGAATTGCGGGACGTTGAGGCTGGCTGTGGGGCGGCCGGGCTGGTCGTAAGTGACTTCGATGTTGCTGGCTTGCAGGTCGAGGACGGGCAGGGCGACCTGGGTTGCCGCGGCGGGTTTGCGGGTGGGCTTGGGTGAGGCGTCGGGCTTAGCGGTGCGTGGGGTTGCGGACGGGGCGGCGGGTGTTGCGATGGCGCGTTGGAGATTGGTGGTGCCGGAGTCGTCGGCGACGATGTGGACGGCGAGGTCGGCGATCTGGACTTGGCCGTAGCGGTTGCTGGCGGTGGCGAGTCGCCAGAGGTTGGCATCGGGCGCGTCGGCGGAGGCGAGGGTGAGGACGGGTTGTCCGTCGGGGTCGTCGAGTTGGAGGTCGCGGACGGAGGCCCCGGCGAACCATCCGATGGAGATGGAGTCGGCGGAGGCGTTACCGGGGATGCGGCCGTTGGCGACGGAGAGGATGAGGCCGTTGCCGAGGCCGGTGGAGAGCAGCGTGGGCGCGGCGAGGACGAGCAGGGCCGCGGCGCCGGCGAGGCAGGCGACGCCGATCGCAACGCGGCGTGGCCAGCGTTTTTGGCCGGCAGCGTGGGGCGTGGGCGAGGGGGTGTCGGCGGCGTCGGCGGGCGGTGGGGTCATGGCGTCATGTTAGACGCCGGGCGCGGCGACATTGTTCCCCGGGTCGGGGTTTTGGGGGCGTGGTGAGGTTTTAACGGCGTGTGGACCCGCGGCTTCGCTGCGCTCAGCCGCGGCGTGGGGTGGTTGCGTTTGAGATGCGTGGTGGACGGCGCTTAGAGCCGGTCGGCGGCGACGGAGGCGAGCTCGGATCGCTCGGATTTGGCGAGGGTGATGTGGCCGACGAGGGGCTGGCCTTTGAGGCGTTCGACGGCGTAGGACAGGCCGTTGGACGAGGCGTCGAGGTAGGGGTTGTCGATCTGATTGATGTCGCCGGTGAGGACGAGCTTGGTGCCCTCGCCTACGCGCGAGGCGATGGTCTTGACCTCGTGGGGCGTGAGGTTTTGGGCTTCGTCGACGATCATGAATTGATGGGGGATCGATCGGCCGCGGATGTAGGTGAGCGGTTCGAGGACGAGGCGGCCGGAGTCCATGAGCTGCTGGACGCGGTGTTCGTTGGGCTTGGAGTCGGCCTGCTGGCTGCCGGCGCCGCGGGTGGACATGAGGTAGGTGAGGTTGTCGAAGATGGGCTGCATCCAGGCGGCGAGCTTCTCGTCCTTGTCGCCGGGGAGATAGCCGATGTCGCGACCCATGGGCATGATGGGTCGTGCGACGAGGAGCTTGTCGTAGCGTTGCTCGGTAAAGACCTTGGCCATGCCGGCGGCGAGGGCGACGAGCGTTTTGCCGGTGCCGGCGGTGCCGAGGAGGGTGATGAGCTTGATCTCGTCATCGAGCAGGAGGTCGAGGGCCATGGTCTGCTGGACGTTTCGGGCCATGATGCCGTAGACGGGTTTGCGGGGGCCGTGGATGGGGATGAGGTGGTCGGTGTCGGCGAGGCGTCGGGCGAGGCCGGTGTGGGATTCGTCGAGCGCGTTGCGGAGCTGGACGAACTGGTTGGCGTGGAGGTCGATCGGTGCGGTCTTGCCGTCGGGCGTGTCGATGACGAGTTGGTCGCGGATGTCTTCGAGGTCGAGCTGTTTTTCGTCGTAGAGGGTGTCGATGATCTCGGCGGCGACTTCGACCTCGATGTAGCCGTGGTAGAGGCGATCGGAGTCGACCTTTTGCGCTTCGAAGTCCTCGGTGGTGATGCCGAGCGCATCGGACTTGAGGCGGACGTTGATGTCCTTGGTAATGAGGACGGAGCGCTTGCCCTGCTCGCGGAGGGACCAGGCGACGCCGATGATGCGGTTGTCGGGCGTGTCTTCGGAGAGCCAGACGGGTCGGGACTCGACGGAGAACTCGACTCGGATGAGCCCGCCGCGGTCGTTCCAGGTGACGCCGTCGGCGAGCGAGCCTTGGGCGCGGAGGCGGTCGAGGTGGCGGGCGACTTGACGGGCGTTGCGGCCGACGTCGTCGGATTCTTTCTTGAACTTGTCGAGCTCTTCGAGGACGACGAAGGGGATGACGACCTCGTTGTCGTCGAACATGAACAGCGACTGGGCGTTGTGGAGGAGCACGTTCGTGTCGAGGACGAAGTGCTTGACGCCGGTCGCGCCGTCGGCGAGTGGGGGAGCGGGCGAGGGGGCGGGGCGGGGCGGACGGGCGACGGCGGACGGGGCCCCGGAAGAGGCGGGATTCACGGATTCAGGCATCGTGAGAGGGTATCGGCTGGTGTGCGGGGGCGGGTTCAAGCCTTACGCAAAGTTCATTGGCCGGTGGGGGAAGCGCCCACGACGGCTTCGATCATGCGGGCGCGGCGGGATTCGGCGAGGGTTTGGCCGGTCAGGCCGGCCCGGCGGAGCGGCTTGTCGAGGCTGACGAACGCGGGGGCGGCGACGACGAGGCGGCCGGCGGGCGCGAGGGCGGGGCGAGCAGCGGCGAGGAGCTGTTCGATGGCGCGGGGGGCGGCACGGCCGTCGGGCTGGGTGACGCGGGGCTCGTCCATCGGCGGGAAGGCGAGGATGAGGTCGTAGGCGGCGTCGGGCGCCAAGCGGCCGCAGGGGTGGGCGGTGGCGGTGGCGCGGTCGGCGAGGGCGTTGGCTTCGATGCCGGCCTGGGCGGCGCGGACGGCGAGGGCGTCGTGGTCGGTGAGCTCGACTTGGGCGGCGCCGGCGTTGGCGGCGTGGAGGCCGAGCGTGCCCGCGCCGCAGCAGGGGTTGGCGACGACGGCGCCGTCGGGGATGTCGACGTGTTCGAGGATGAGGCGGGTGGTGTCGTCGAGGCCGTCCCACGCGAAGACGCCGGGGCGGGTCTTGACGGTGGTGCGGACGCCGGCGAGGTCGATCTCGAACCCGCCGAAGGTGCCGGGCGCGACGCCGGGCTCGGTCGCCCAGTCGGGGATGGGCGCGTCGGTGTGCTTGACGCAGCGGGCGAGGCGCTGGCGGTGCTTGAAGGCGACGACCTCGCCCTCGCCGAGCAGGGAGATCGCGTCGGCGATGACGGGCTTGGCGCCGGCGGTTGAGGGGCCGGCCAGCCAGAGCTCGCCGCCGTCGCGCAGGGCGGCGCGGGCCGCGGCGATGAGCATCCGGCTGAGGTAGCGACCCTGCGGGATGGCGAGCAGCACGGCGTCGAGCGAGGCGTCGGGCGACGGGGTGACGCCGTGATCGACGACGACGTTGGGCGGCAGCGGGTTCGCGGCTGCGCGGTCGTGCGAATGGCGCGGGAAGATGGCGACCGAGGCGGCGCGCTCGGCGACGACCTCGGCGATGGCGGTGTCTTCGGAGCCGAGGATCGCGACGCGGGGGGGGTTGCCGGCCGGGTCGGTGGCGGACCATTCGTCGAGGATCAGCGCCTCGGCCGGGTCGAACGCGTGGGTGGTGGTCATGGCGAGTTCCTCGACACCCCGCCGCCGAACGCGGCGAAACGATTATCGACCGTCAGCACGTCGACCGTTGACAACCCGACTTCGCGGAGCAGGTCGAGCTGCCAGGCGAGCGGGCGGGGCGTGTCTTCGCGATCGACGTAAGCCATGACGCGATCACGATACGCAGGGCCGTCGACGGATTCGAGGTAGGCGGACCATCGGTCGCGGATCATCTGTCGCACGCCGGGGGTGGCGTGGTCGATGGAGTCGCTGATCCACAGCGAGCCGTGGCTGCAGAGCGCGGCGACCGCGTGGGAGAAGACGTTTCGCCACTCGGCCTCGGCGCGGAGGTGGTGGAAGCACTGGGCGGCGAGAATGGCGTCGAAACGCTGCACGCCGAGCGATACGTCGCGGATGTCGGATTGGATCGCTCGGATCGAGGCGTCGGGGATGCCGGCGTCGATGAGTCGCTGGGTGGCGCGGTCGAGCATCGGTTGGCTGAGGTCGATCAGGGTGATGGAGGCGCTCGACGGGTCGCCGCCGGCGGCGCTGATGCGTTGGAGGAGGCGAAGGGTGTAGTTGCCGGCTCCGCAGCCAATGTCGCAGAGGTGTGGGCCGGGCTGGAGCAGCGCGGGCGTGGTGGCGACGGCGGCGTCGGCGACGAGGGCCATGGCCTCGGCCGATCCTTTGGCGGCGACCTGGCCGGTGTCGAGGTTGCTGAAGCGTTCGACGTCGTGGTCGAAGCGATCGCGGATCTCGGCGACGGTGGACTTGTCGGCGAAGGGGTCGGTCATGGCGCGGGCTCGGCGGCGGTGGTCTCGGGCGTGCGGACGGGCGGCGGGGGTTGCTGGCCGACCCACATGGACATCAGCAGGTGGTCGGCGTAGGTGTCGTCTTCGAAGAGGCCGTGATGTGGCTGGCGGCCGGCGTGCGTGAAGCCGAGCGACTCGTAGAGGGCGATCGCCTTGGCGTTGAAGGCCCACGCGCCGAGTTCGAGGACGTCGATGCGCGGATGACTCCGTGCGAACGCGATGAGCTCGTTGGATAGGGCGCGGCCGATGCCCGCACGCCACCACGCCTTGCGGACCGAGAGCCCGAGGATGGCGGTGTGGCGGGTGCGCATCGCGCGGCCGGAGGCGTCGATGCCGCCGAGGGCGATGAGCTGGTCGTCGTGCCACGCGCCGAGGGTGATGGCGTTGGGCGCGTCGCGGCGTGCCTGGATCCACTCGCGCTCGGCGGCGAGGTTGGGCAGCTCGTCTTCGGCGCTGAAGAGGATGCCATCCGACTCGCGGCGCACGGCGTCGAGGTAACGCAGCAACGCATCCGCCTCGTCGGGGACCGGCTCACGGAGCGTGAGCGTGCGCCCGTCGCGGAGGGTGATCTGCTTCGGCTCGTATGGCGCGACGTCGGGCGATGGCTTGGGCTTAGGGGGCCAGCGGTCGGCGGTGGTGGCGTAGAACAGTCCGTCGCGGCGGGTGCCGTCGCGAAGTTTCCACAGGTCGCGCATGCGGCCTTCGCACTCAAGCCCAAGACGCTCGGCGATGGCCACGCTGGCGTGGTTGTCCGGGGCGATGCGGAGCAGCGCTCGGTGGAAGCCGAGCTCGCCGAAGGTCAGGTCGAGGAGGGTTTTGACGGCGCGGGTTGCGATGCCCTTGCCCCGGGCTTGCGTGGTCAGCCAGTAGCCGATCTCGACGTGGCCGTGCAGGCGGTTGGCGTTGCAGTGGAAGGCCGAGCCGAGGAGTTCGCCTTCGTGTTCGATGGCCAGGGCCAGCGTGCGGTGCTCTTCGTTCTGCTTCACCCACGCTTCGATCGTGCTTCGTGCCTTCTCAACCGAGTCGACGTCGTAGACCCAGAGCATGAACTTGCCGATGGCGTCGCGATCGGCGTCGAGCGCGCGGTACAGCACCTCGGCGTCATCCGCGGTGTAGGGGCGCAGCTTCACGCTGTCGCCGATGTCATGGGCGAGCGTCATGGCTGACTCATCTGAGCCTTGGGCTCGTCGTTTGACCCGCCGTCCATCGTGGTGGCGCGGATGGTTTTCTGGCTGGCGTCGTCGAGCTTGAGGCGGTTGATGGCGGCGAGGTAGGCGCGGATGGCGGCCTCGATGACGTCGGTGGACAGGCCTCGGCCGCGGACGCGCTGGCCGTGGTGGCTGATGGTGACGGTGACTTCGCCCTGGGCGTCCTTGCCGCCGGTGATGGCGCGGGTCTGGTAGTCCTCGAGCACGATGGGGATCTTCGTGGCGAGCTGGATCGCCGAATAGCACGCGTCGATCGGCCCGTCGCCGTAGGCGGCCTCCTGGCTTTCGTGGCCGGCCGAGTCTTGCAGGCGGACGAAGGCGACGGACGTCTCGCCCGACCCGGCGCTGACCTTGAAGCCGCGCAGCTCCCACAGCTTGCGCGTCTTGTCGAGCGTGCGGTCGACCAGCGCCTCGATGTCCTCGTCGTAGACCTCTTTCTTGCGGTCGGCGAGGTCTTTGAAGCGCTCGTAGACGGCAGCGACGGTGTCGGCGTCGACGGAATAACCCAGCGCGGCGATGCGGTCGGCCAGGGCGTGTCGGCCGGAGTGCTTGCCGAGCACGAGCTTGGAGTCGGGCACGCCGATGTCGCGCGGGTCCATGATCTCGTAGGTCTCGCGGTGCTTGAGCACGCCGTCCTGGTGGATGCCTGCCTCGTGGGCGAAGGCGTTCTCGCCGACGATGGCTTTGTTGCGTTGCACGAGCAGGCCGGTGAGGTTGGAGACCATGCGCGAGGCGCGGTAGATCTCGGCGGTGTTGATGCCGGTGGTGTAGCCGGCGAAGGCGTCGCGGCGGGTGCGCAGGGCCATGACGACCTCTTCGAGCGAGGCATTGCCGGCGCGTTCGCCGATGCCGTTGACGGTGCACTCGACCTGGCGTGCGCCGTGGGTGACGGCGGCCAGCGAGTTGGCGACGGCGAGGCCAAGGTCGTTGTGGCAGTGCGCGGAGAGGACGACGCCGTCGCGGTCGATGGCGGGGATCTGTTCGCGGAGGTGGGCGAAGATGTGGCCGTATTCCTCGGGCGTGGCGTAGCCGACGGTGTCGGGGATGTTGATGGTGGTGGCCCCGGCGTCGATGGCGGCCTGGGTGATCTCGACGAGGTAATCGAGCTCGGTGCGCGAGCCGTCCTCGGGGCTGAACTCGACGTTGTCGGTGTATTGCAGGGCCTGCTTGATGGAGACATCGGCGAGCTTGACGATCTCGTCGAAGGCCTTGCGGAGTTTGTGTTCGCGGTGGATGCGGGAGGTGGCGCAGAAGACGTGGATGCGGCCGCCGCCGGCGGTGGTGGCGTTGGCGATGGCTTCGCCGGCGCGGTCGATGTCGCGCGGGACGCAGCGGGCGAGGCCGCAGACGGTGGCCTTCTTGAGCTCGCGGCTGATGAGTTGGACGGCCTCGAAGTCGCCGGGCGAAGTGATGGGGAAGCCGGCCTCGATGATGTCGACGCCCAGGGCCTCGAGCTGGCGGGCGATCTCGATCTTCTCGGCGACGTTGAGCGACGCGCCGGGCGATTGCTCGCCGTCGCGGAGGGTGGTGTCGAAGATGCGGACGTGGGTGTCGGAGGGGGCTTGGGTCATGGCGAGGGCTTGGGTGGGATGCGGTCGGCGGTGATGTTTGAGATCGGTCGTGCGTGGGGGGTTGGGCAAGAAAAAACCCTGTCGCGGCGTGCCGGACAGGGCTGAAGGGGCTTCGTGGAGGTCGAGCGGTCGTCCCTATCCGGCGGAGTCAGTCGGCTGAAGCAGGCCCGTAAGTCGGGCAAGCAGGGTCGCGGAAACGGGGGCGGTAATCGACATGCGGAGGTTGTAGCCGGGCGGGAGATTGGGGTCAACCGTTTGGCGGAGTGGGCGGGGCATGGGTTTGAGGTTCGAGGCGTTCGGCGCGGTAGCCGCCTTGGGTGCGGAACCAGAGGATGAGCCCGAGGTAGCAGGCGAACATGATCAGTGGGAGCACGGCGACCTGGAGGAGAGCCTGCTGCTTGGCTTCGTTCTGCACGGCGATGACGGCGGCGGCCTGTTCGGCGGGGAGGGCGTCGCGCTTGGCGGCGTCGAGCTTGCGGTAGCTGCCGAGGACGCTGGCGGTGGGCTCGTCGGCGAAGACGGCGTCGGCGATGTCGGGCTGCTGGGCCTGGACGACGGCGGCGATGTGGCGGTCTTGGATGTTGCCGATGAGGGTTGCGCCGAGGATGCCCACGCCGAGCATGCCGACGCCAGCGATGGCGTTGAGCGTGAGCGCGCCGCCCTTGGGGAAGCGCTCGGCGACGAGGCCGAGGGTGGTGGGCCAGAAGAAGGTCTGGCCGATGCCGTAGACGGTCGCGGCGAGGAGGATCACCCAGCCTGCGGCGGTCGAGAGGAAGGCCAGCCCGGCGGCGGCGAACAGGCAGGACACCGCGAGCAAGCCCAGCGGGTTGAGGCGCTTGACGATCGGCCCGCAGAAGGTGCGCAGGACGATCATGATGGTGGCGGTGTAGATGAGCACCCAGCCGCCGTCAAGGCCGAAGGCCTGGTCCATGATTGGCGTCATGAGCGACTTGATCCACGCGTCGGTGCCGAGCTCGGTGGTGGCGAGCAGGATCATGACGAGCAACAGGAAGACGAAGAGCGGTCGGCCGAGCGAGCGCGAGATCAGGCCGTATCCCAGAGCGATCGGCACGGCGAACATGGCGGTCATCCACCACGTCCACCCCGGTTCGCCGTTAATGGCTCGGGTGAGTTCGGTCATCGATTCGATTTGATCGGTGGCGACGCGGCCGAGCTCGGCGATGATCAGCCAGGCGGCGATGAGCATGCCGAGCGCGCCGAACTCGGCGAGCATCGCGCGGTACGACACGCCGGCGGCGACGCGTTCGCTGACCGGGAAGCGGCAGCGCAGCAGCATCACGCCGTAGATGAGTGTGGGGATGAGCAGCAGGGCGACCTTCCACCGCCAGTCGACGGGGTTGTCGAGGGTTGCGCCGGCGAGCGCGCCGAGGGCGTTGCCCGGCAGCAGCGCGAGGGTGAGCAGGCCGCCGACGACGAGCCCGCCCGGCCAGCCGGCGTGGAGGATGTTGAGCCACTTGGTTTTGGCGTTGACGAACATGGCCGCGACGACGGGGTTGATGACGGCTTCGACGGTGCCGTTGCCCAGGGCGCAGATGAAGTTGCCGATGTAGAGCCAGGCGTAGGCGTCGCCGGGCAGGGCGTTGGACAGCGGGGTGACGGCGATCGTGACCGCGGCGGAGACGACGTGGCACGCGAGGGCGAAGCCCATGGCGACGCCGTAGCCGATGCGGTCGATCACGAGCGAGAAGAGGATGATCGAGATGGCAAACGGCCAGAGGCCGGCGCCGAAGAGCTCGCCTTTCTGGGTTTCGCTGAGGCCGAACTCGGCGGCCCAGTCGTCGATGATGAAGGCGCGGATGATGAAGGCGAAGCTGGTGGCGATGAGCGCGATGACGCAGGTGGCAAAGAGAAAGCCGCGGCCTGCGGGGGCGGCTTGGGGGGGCGTGGCCCCGCCTCTTCTCCCCGGATCTGACCCATGACCGCCCCCCCCCCCCCCACCCCCCGCCCCCCCCCCCCCCCCCCAACCCCCCCCCCCCGCCCCCGGGTTGTGCATTGCACCCACGGGAAAACCCCGCAAACCCCCCCC
>JBCCQE010000061.1:0-15723 GCA_039024495.1 Planctomycetota bacterium
CCCCCCAAGCCGCGGCAAAGCAAAGCGCCGCCGCGGGTACCCCCCAACTACCATCTCCCCAACCCCAACCCCAACCCCACACCTCAAACCTCAACCCCCAAACCTCAGACCCCACCCATGCAAGACCCCCGCCTCGACAAGCTCGCCAAGGTCCTCGTCCACTACTCCGTCAACGCCAAGCCCGGCCAGATCGTCCGCATCTCCGGCCCGCCCGTCGCCTCGCCCGCCATCGCCGCCATCTACGCCGAGGTCCTCCGCGCCGGCGCCCACCCCGTCGTCCGATGCGCCCCCGAAGAACTCCAAGAGCTCTTCTACGAACTCGCCTCCGACGAACAGCTCAGCCACGTCAGCCCGCTGCTCGAACAAGAGGTCGAAACCATTGACGCCTCCATCGGCCTCTGGGCAGAAAGCAACACCAAAGCCCTCTCCGCCGTCGACCCCGCCAAGCAGGCCAAGTCCTCCGCCGCCCGCCGCCCCGTGATGGACCGCTTCATGCAGCGCTACGCCGACAAGCAGCTCAAGTGGGTCGGCACGCAATACCCCACCCAGGCCTCCGCCCAGGACGCCGAGATGTCCCTCCGCCAATACGCCGACTTCGTCTTCGCAGCCGGCCACCTCGACAAGCCCGACCCCGCCGCCGAGTGGGCCGCCATCCGCGACCGCCAGCAAAAACTCGCCGACTACCTCACCGGCAAAAAACAGATCCGCTTCCAGTCCCCCAACGGCACGGACCTCACCGTCAACGTCTCCGACATGAAATGGGTCAACTGCCACGGCGACTGCAACTTCCCGGATGGCGAAGTCTTCACCGGCCCCAACCTCGACGCCTCCGACGGCGGCGTCAACGGCACCGTCCGCTACTCCTTCCCCGCCGTCCACAACGGCAACGAAGCCCATGGCATCACCCTCACCTTCGAAAAAGGCCGCGTCACCAAAGCCACCGCCGAAAAAGGCGAAGACTTCTTATTAAAAATGCTCGACCAGGACGAAGGCGCCCGAAACCTCGGCGAAATCGCCATCGGCACCAACTACGCCATCCAGCAATACACCAAAAACACCCTGTTCGACGAGAAAATCGGCGGCACCTTCCACGCCGCCGTCGGCGCAGGCTACCCCGAAACCGGCAACCAAAACTCCTCCGGCCTCCACTGGGACATGGTCTGCGACCTGCGCAGCCCGGAAAACGGCGGCATCGAAAAAGTCGGCGGCACCATCACCGTCGACGGCGAAATTATCAGCAAAGACGGACGATTTATGTTCGATGGCTGGCCGGGGCCAATTTAAGCCGAGTTAGGAAAATTCTAAGCGGTCAATGGAGATGAACTAATTGAGCTGGATTGATTTATCAACTTTGATACAGAATACTGCTGTTGCAGTTGCTGCTGTAGTAACTGCTGGCGTCGCAGTAATAGGTCTGCATGCTTGGCGTAGAGAAATCCTCTTTCGGACCAATCTGGATGTTTTCCGGCGAGTTGTCGGTGCAGCAGTAAACCTTCAGGCCAGTATCAATGCTTCTAGGCATCCAGTGAAGTTACTGCCGCTTCCGGCAGATGGTGAGAGCGAGGGATCTTCCTACGACAAGTATTACTCTCGGGCCTGGCGATCGATTGATGCTGCTAGAAAGGAACTCAGCCAAGCCAAGCTTGAAGCAAAGACACTTTGGGGAGAGCAAGTGTCAGGATCAATTAACGACCTTAATAAAATCGAGTCTGAGTATTGGTACGAGGTTCATTCGTTTCTCGAAGAGGGGACATCGATTAGAGAGTTGGGTGAAAGCGATCGTGAACGTCGTAAGCAGGTTATGCGTGCAAGAATTGATCACAGCGATGAATTCAGCCGACGAATCGACGAAGCGGTGAATGCGATTCGACGTTCAGCAGGTCGGTGCTTGCACCGTAAACCCTCAACTCGTTAAGGCAGTCATCGTGGCACGTGGAAAAGGCATGAGGCACGTTTAATTGATCCTTATCTTAAGTCACAATCGCAGCAAGTTGATCACCTCGTCGCGCGACATGCCGTGGTGTTCGGCGATCTGATTGAGGAGTTTGCTGAGGGTGCCGGGCTTGATTGGGCGATGGTCGGGAACAACCGCGTGGTGTTCGCCGTGGCGTTGCGTGACCAGATGGATGTGGCTACCGGTCTGACGTTTCGGCTCGTAGCCGAGTGCGCGGAGTTCTTTGACGAGCTTTCGGCCCGTGACATCACGCGGCAGCTTCACGCAAGCACCTCATCGCGGACGATGTGCAGGCGGATCGGGCCGGGCACGCCGCCGGGCTCGTCGTCGAATCGACACGCCACGGCATCCCTGACCATCGCACGCAGGTCTTCGAGGTCGTCCCCCTGGGTGTAGATGCCGTAGCGCGTGCACGCGGCGGTGTAGCCGCCGTCCTCGGCGTCTTCCTCGACGACAAACACGACTTCATTAGGGGCAGTATCGGGCATGGCTTGCTCCTTAAAAGATGATATCGGCTCGGAACGATCTTCGGTCGACACAAGACGTGTCCCAGCGCAGAACGTGTGCAGAGGAGGCTTCGCGAGTCATATTTGATGAGGGGAGCAGGCAGGACCGGTGCGCGCCAGCGTGGCCCCTCGGCCCCCGATGTGGAACCACCTTTCGGCAAGACCTCGCCTAGGCCTGGCAGGGCGTGGCGGGTGCGTTAGGGGTGGGTCCTGGCCGGTCCAAGCGGCGTCGCGATAAGCGGCGTGGCCGTCGGCGGCGACGCGGCGTGGCCCCTGCCCCGCGGCTCGTCGTCATGCCCGCAGACCGGCCCGGAGACTCGTGGGTTCAGAGCGTGGCGCCCCGCGGCCGACGGCGGACGCACCGCGACCCACCGGGTCGCTCGTTGACAATCGGAACGGCATGCAGACCGACCAAGCGATCGAAAGTCGCCTTCGGTAGCGACCCACGGCTTGGGAGGCCCTGCGCGTTGCCTCAAACCCCCCAACGCACGGCGTAAGTGCATTCAGGTAGCCTCATCTCCCCCACGGCGTTCGCCAATGTTCGCCGACGCGCCAGATCAAGCCAGTTGACCCGCAACATGACACGCGAACCGAGACAGCTTGGACTTCTCAATCGCTCGCAGGGCGCCAGCAGACGCCCGGGCGCTACGAGCCTTCACTCCTCGTTCGCCCACCACGAAGCGCGCCCCAAAGCACCCAAGACCTGCTCCATCTGCGCCAGCCTCACCAACTGCCCCCAAGCCGACCCCGACGCCAAGGCCCGCGTCCTCCGCACGCTCCTGCGCGACTGTGCCGCAGGCTTCTATCAGCAGATGTATTTCCTCGGCAAGGACGTCGTCCACGACCGCGGCAACCAGCTCAAAGACTTCGGCTTCGTCCGCACCCCGACCCGCGGCACCGAGGGCACCAGCTGCTACACCCTCGAACACGACGCCCAAACCATCGAGCTCTACGGCTCGTGCGCCTGCTGCTATGCCCACGCCGCCAGCGTCGCCTTCATCCGCACGCGCTGCCGCTTCTACGGCTGGCTTCCGCAAGACCGCTGCGTCGCCGGCCTGTGGGAAGAAGACGACCTCGAAGTCACCGCCCCCGAGGCGATGTTCGAGAGCGTCAAACCCCTCCTGCATTGGTGGCTCGACTACGAAGCCTGGGTCGGCCAACGCCACGGCCACACCTACCGCCAGCTCTGCTTCGAAGAATGGCGCAAAGTCAACAAACGCAGGTCATGGCTCCCGCCCCAAGACGCGCTGCGCTGGGTCGACGAGTTCCTCACTAAAGGCTGCGCGCACTGCCGACCCGATAAGGCTCAGGCCAAACCATCTAACTGAACAAGCGTGCAGCCAAAGCCTCGCCCGGTCGCCGCGATTCCAAGTCTCAAGGCAAAGCCGTCTGTCGCGTGAACCCTCACGCCACCCCGCGCGCCCAACCCGGCACCTCCGCCACATATCGCTCCACCACCCGCCGCCCGCGGAAGTAGTACCACGCCACCGCCGCCTGATACGGCACCACCACCACGAACAGCGTGCCGTAGATCCCGCCCAGCACCACCGGCACCCACGGCCGCACCAGCTCCAGCGTCTCCGCCAACGCCGGCGTCTCGTCCACGTACTTCTTCAATGGGTCTTCGCTCAAAAACGCCGACATCACGTTGAGCCCGAAGTAAAGCCCCAGCACGATCCCCAGCCCAAGCTGATTCCACCCAAGCACCGCCGCCCCCGCAGGCTCCAGCCGCTTCAGCTTCGCTCGGCCGGCCAGCTCCACCACCAGCACCGTCGCCAGCACCACCACCGCGCCCATGCCCACCAGGCTCGACACCGCGCCCGGCCCCCGCATCGCCACGCTCAGCCCCGCCAGACCCGCCGACAGCAGGGCGAACACCGCGAAGCTCACTGCGTTCATCACCGCAAACCGGCACCGCCCGTCGATCCCCCGACGCCCCCGCCGCGCCGCACGGATCGCCGCCACCTGCGCCTCCGTCAGCGGCGCCGGCGCCTCGACCTCGGCCTCCGCCCCGACCCGTCCAGGCTCCATCACCGCTTGCGTCATTCCCCCACGTTAGCCCAACACACCCCCCAAGCGCTCCCACCCACCCCCAAGCCGCTTGCGGCTTAGCGCTCTAACTCCACCGCCAACCCTCAACCCAGCGCCCTGCGCCAAACCATCCCCCAACCCCCACCCACTATCTTCCGGGGGTGCCCTCCGCCCTCACCCTCGGCAATTTCGATGGCGTCCACCTCGGCCACCGCGCCCTCCTCCACCGCTGCGCCCAGCTCGCCGCCGCCGATCCGAAGGCTCCGCTGGAAGTCGTCGCCGTCACCTTCGACCCACCCCCCGCCGCCATCCTTCGGCCCGACGCCCTGCCCCCGCGTCTGCTGACCCTCGCCGATCGCATCGCCCGCCTCGAAGAAGCCGGCGCCGACCGCGTCGTCGTCCTCGAAGCCACGTCCGACCTGCTCGCTCAATCGCCCGAGCAATTCATCGCCGCACTCGTCGCCGACCACGCCCCCCGCCACCTCGTCACCGGCCCCGACTTCCGCTTCGGCCACCAACGCGCCGGCGACGCCGCCACCCTCGCCGCCCTCGGCCCCACCCACGGCTTCACCGCCCACACCGTCGACCCCGTCACCGTCGACCTCTCCCAAGGCCTCGCCGCACCCTGCCGCTCGTCGCTCGTCCGCACCCTCGTCGGCCAGGCCCGCCTCGACGACGCCGCCCGATGCCTCACCCAACCCTTCGCCCTCACCGCCCAAGTCGTCCAAGGCGACCAGCGCGGCCGCACCATCGGCTTCCCGACCGCCAACCTCGACCACGACGCCCTCGCCCCATTCATGCTCCCGCCCAACGGCGTCTACGCCGCCACCGCGGCCCTGCCCGATTCATCGCTCAGCACGGCGAATTCGTCATTCCCCGCTGCCGTTTCCATCGGCCCCAAGCCCACCTTCCAAGGCACCCACGTCACCGTCGAAGCCCACCTCATCGACCCGCCCGAACAACTCATCCCCCACCCCGACGCCCTCTACGGCCAGCCCATCACCCTCGCCTTCCACCGCTACCTCCGCGACCAGCAACGCTTCCCCGGCCTCGACGCCCTCGTCGCCCAACTCCACCGCGACGTCGCCCAAGCCCGCGACGCCCTGCGCGACACGCAACCACAACTCGCCACCTGACACGACTTCTCTTTCAATCACCAAATCACCCAACGAAATGACCTACGCCGCCACCCTCGCCCTCCCCGACGCCGCCGCCATCCTCCGCGACGCCGCCTCCGTCACCCTGCTCACCCACGCCAAGCCCGACGGCGACGCCTTCGGCTCCGTCGTCGCCCTCGCCGCCGCCCTCAACCACCTCGGCACAACCACCCACGCCGCCTTCGCGCCCCCCGTCCCCGACACCTTCGCCGACATGCCCGGCCACGACCTCGCCATCACCACCCATGACCCCGCTGACCTCCCCGACACCGACCTGCTCGTCGTCGTCGACACCGGCGCGTCCGCCCAGCTCGGCCCCCTCGCCCCCGCCTTCGATCGCCACCACGCCGCCGGTCGCCCCTCGCTCATCGTCGACCACCACCTCCACGGCGACCTCCCCGCCACCCACCAACTCATCGACGCCACCCGCGCCGCCAACTGCGAACTCATCGCCGAACTCATCCAACACCTCGCCCCCACCCTCCTCACGCCCACCCCCACCCCCCAAGCCGCGGCAAAGCAAAGCGCCGCCGCGGGTATCGTCGCGGGTACCCCCGCCAATCCAACCTCCACCAACCCGATCCCCCATTCCCTCTACCTCGGCATCGCCTCCGACACCGGCTGGTTCCGCTTCCCCAACACCTCCCCCGCCACCCACCGCCTCGCCGCCACCCTCATCGAGCTCGGCGTCGACCACGCCAACCTCTACACCCGATCAGAAAACCACACACGCCCTCAAAAGCTCGCCCTCGTCACCGCCGCCCTCAACTCCCTCGAGTACCTCCACGGCGGCCGCGTCGCCCTCATGACCCTCACCGCCGACGACTTCGCCCGCACCGGCGCCCTTTACGAAGAGACCGAACGCATCGTCGACTACCCCAAGATCGTCGGCTCCACCCACGCCGTCGCCCTCATCACCGAGGTCGTCACCTCCACCGGCCAAGCCCTCACCCGCGTCTCCCTCCGCTCCAAGCCCGCCGCCCCCCAAGGCCCGCCCGCCATCGACGTCGCCGCCATCGCCGCCACCCTCGGCGGAGGCGGCCACTTCCACGCCGCCGGCATCAAACTCCCCGGCCCAATCACCGAACATGTCACGGACATCCGCAACGCCATCTCCGCCGGCCTCGCCGATTCATCCACCCCCCAAGACATCGCCGGATAAACCGTTCAAAGACCAATCAGATCGGTCAAAAACTCAAGAAAGTGGATGTGCAATCCCCTATTAAATCCATAGGGGCATATCGGGGTGGCCATAAGCCAGCCGATCAAACCACGCTCGTTTTGTGTTTCCCACCGCAAACGACAGCAACGCCACCTAGCTGTCGGTTTTCGTCGGATTCCCAGACGTTCACCCTAGGTAAATTGCCTATTTTTTCATGATATCGGAACACAACTCACCTCAGCACGCGCCTTAACCGCTGATCCCAACGCGCGTTACACAAACGACACCCCAGACGACAGACTCTCCCCCAAGATTTGCTAAAGAATCGGCGTTGATCCACAAGATATAGGGGTGTAAGCTCGTCTCTCGGCCGAATCGAATTCCGCGGGTCACACAGGGTCGCCCGCCTCGGCCAACACACTCCCCAGCCCGCCCAACACGCCGCGCGGTGGCACCACCACCCGATCAGATATCGTACATTCCAACCGACACAACCAACCGTCTTCCGAACAGATTTTCCAGAACCCGTTTCCGGACCTAGCCCATGCCCGTCCTCTGTGACACCCAAATCCGAGACCGCCTGACCGTCAAGCCCTTCGCCGAGGCCCAGAAACGCCCCGGCAAAATCTCCTACGGCGTCTCCTCCTACGGCTACGACGTCCGCGTCGGCACACATTTCAAAATCTTCACCAACACCCCAATCGACGGGGGAGCCTCCATCGTCGATCCCAAGAAATTCGACGACCGCAACTTCGTCACCATCGACACCGACGACCCACTCTCCGGGGGCGGCAAAGACCACGTCATCGTCCCCCCCAACTCCTTCGCCCTCTGCGAGACCGTCGAGACCTTCGACATCCCCCGCGACGTCCTGGTCATCTGCGTCGGCAAATCCACCTACGCCCGCTGCGGCATCATCGTCAACGTCACCCCCCTCGAGCCCGAGTGGCGCGGCAAGGTCACCATCGAGATCTCCAACACCACGCCCCTGCCCGCCAAGATCTACGCCAACGAAGGCATCGCCCAGATGATCTTCCTCAAGGCCGAACAAGCCTGCGAAACGTCCTACGCCGACAAAGCCGGCAAGTACCAAGACCAAACCGGCCTCGTGCTGCCGAAGGTGGATTGAGCTGATGGCCCCGTCATTACCTTCACAACTTGAGCGATTGCGCATTGCCGTGAACGAAATTGCAGCGGGTCGGCCTTCGCCAGAGCCTTATGCTCCCTTGCTCAAGTCGGTAATGCTTGAGTATGAGCGTCTGCACA
Organism: Planctomycetota bacterium; assembly: GCA_039024495.1. Taxonomy (GTDB): domain Bacteria; phylum Planctomycetota; class Phycisphaerae; order Phycisphaerales; family Phycisphaeraceae; genus JBCBUE01. The sequence goes on from JBCCQE010000061.1 coordinate 8,077, forward strand.
ACTTTCCTGTATTCTTGAAGGTTTTTCAAACCGAGCTCTTACTTCAAGAAGCATTTTTCGACTCTGTGATGGCCGACTATTCGGTCGATTCTCGCATCCGATTTGTGGACGACGCCTTCGCCCGTATGGGCTCAGTCGACGTTGAGGTTGATTCAACGAAGTCCGACTTGCTGACGCGACCTAAGGCGAGGTCTGCCAGACGCGTTGTGGAGTCGCGTCAACGTGTAGATCGTCGATCTGGCGTCGATCACAGAGGCCAGATAACTGCGGCGCAATCTGAACTTGAAACAGTGTGCAAACATTTGTTGGATCGCCACGGCATTTCCTACGGTCGTAACGACTCGTTGTCGAAGTTAGTTCGCGAAGTCGTAAGAGTAGTTCAGGTCGAGCCGTTAGGCACTTCGCGAAGCGATTATAAAGCCATTGGTCATGGATTTGCGGCGATGGCTGAAGGTATTGCTGGTGTACGTCGAGAGTGTGGGGATGCTCACGGCACTGGAACGCGCGAGCCTGAGCCCAGCGCTGACCACGCAAAGCTTATTGCTGATGTTGCTCGTGCAATCAGCGAATTTTTCGAAGCAAAGGCCGGCGCTCCTCGACGAAACACAGTTGCGAAGTTGGCACAGGGTCGAGACCTAAACAACTAAGACGACTGCTGCACTCGTACTGACGCATCACGTTCCGAACGGACCTCTCATGACCCAAGCCCCCATCACCGACCCACGCTTCGACACGCCCGATGACAACGGCTCTTCCGAGAAGAACACGCTCGGGCTCGTCGGCTTCGTCCTCTCGATCCTGCAGTTCGTCACCTGCGGCGCGCTCGCGATCATCCCGCTGATCATCTGCCTCATCGCGCTGCGCAAGACGCCCCGCGTCCTCGCCATCGTCGGCACGATCCTCAGCGCCATCGGCCTGCTCTTCTTCGCCCTCATCGGCTTCGGCATCATCAGCGCCGTTCTCTTCGCCGGCCCGGCGATTCAGCAGATCTCCGGCGGCAGCCAGGCCACCTTCGAGATCATCACCTTCTACAACCAGAACGGCGCACTACCCACCGACGCCGAGGCCCAGGCGATCTTCAGCGGCTACGACTTCGGCCCCGGCATCACGCCGCGCTACACCATCATCGACGACACCACCGCCGAGATCCTCCTGCCCGGTGCCGACGGCCAGTTCGACACCGCCGACGACATGCCGTTCCCCATTGAGGTCGGCCCCTGACGCCTCCTCCTGGGTTGGCGTCTCGTAACCGAGACGCCGGCCTTTTCGCCCCGCGGGGCCTGCAACTCCCTCCCCTCCTCACTCATTCATCAGGGCCGCCAGCAACTATGAAATTCACCCGCCACTTCACGCAGCCGGACCAGGACGTCTTCAAGCAGGTCGAGTGGACCCAACGCTCCAGCAAGATCCAGAACCTGGACGGTTCCGTGGTCTTCGAGATGAACGACGCCGAGGTCCCCGCCTCCTGGTCCCAGCTCGCGACCGACATCATGGTCAGCAAGTACTTCCGCAAGGCAGGCGTCCCCCAGACCGACGCCGACGGCAACACCTTGAAGGACGACAACGGCAAGACCATCACCGGCCCCGAAAAGTCCGCCGGCGCCGTCATCCACCGACTCGCCGGCTGCTGGAAGCACTGGGGTCAGGCCTACGGCTACTTCGACACCGATGAAGACGCCCAGGCCTTCTACGACGAGCTCTGCTACATGATGCTCCACCAGATGGCCGCCCCCAACAGCCCGCAGTGGTTCAACACCGGCCTCAACTACGCCTACGACATCAACGGCCCCGCCCAGGGCCACTGGACCGCCGACCCCGAAACCGGCGAGCCCGCGCTGTCCGAAGACGCCTACACCCACCCCCAGCCGCACGCCTGCTTCATCCAGTCCGTTGGCGACGACCTCGTCAACGAAGGCGGCATCATGGACCTCTGGGTCCGCGAAGCCCGCCTCTTCAAATATGGCTCCGGCACCGGAACGAACTTCAGCAACTTGCGCGGCGAGAACGAACCCCTCTCCGGCGGCGGCAAGTCCTCCGGGCTCATGTCCTTCCTCAAGATCGGCGACCGCGCCGCCGGCGCGATCAAGTCCGGCGGCACCACCCGCCGCGCCGCCAAAATGGTGTGCCTCGATCTCGACCACCCCGACATCGAAAACTTCGTCTCCTGGAAGGTCCGCGAAGAGCTCAAAGTCCAGGCCCTTGTCGAAGGCATGAAGCAACTTCCCGGCGACCGCGCCGAGCTCGCCCAGCAGCTCGGCCTCGACCTCGGCTACGACTTCAACAACGAGTCCTACCAGACCGTCTCCGGCCAGAACTCCAACAACTCCGTCCGCATCCCCGACCGCTTCTTCCACGCCGTCGACAACGACGAATCGTGGGACCTCGTCCGCCGCACCGACGGCCAGGTCGCCAAGACCGTCCGTGCCCGCGAGCTCTGGGACCTCATCGGCCTGTCCGCGTGGTCCTGCGCCGACCCCGGCGTCCAGTACGACTCGACCATCAACGCCTGGCACACCTGCCCCGAGTCCGGCCGCATCAACGCGTCCAACCCCTGCTCGGAATACATGTTCCTCGACAACACGGCCTGCAACCTCGCGTCGCTCAACCTGCTGACCTTCTACAACAGCAAGACCCGCCAGTTCGATCTCGAGAAGTACGAAGCCGCCGTCCGCGTGTGGACGCTCGTCCTCGAGATCAGCGTGCTCATGGCGCAGTTCCCCTCGAAGGAGATCGCCGAGCTGAGCTGGAAGTTCCGCACCCTCGGCCTGGGCTACGCCAACCTCGGCGCGATGCTCATGCAGGCCGGCATCCCCTACGACTCGCAGCGCGGCCGCGCCATCGGTGCCTGCCTCACCGCGATCCTCACCGGCCGCAGCTACGCCGCCTCCGCGGAGATCGCCGCCGAGATGGGCGCCTTCGCTGGTTTCGACGAAAACAAAGACCACATGATGCGCGTCATCCGCAACCACCGACGCGCCGCCTACGGCGTCCCCGGCGACATCGCCGACTGCGACAAGCACGCCCTCGGCTGCTACGAGCAGCTCGAGATCAAGCCCGTCCCCATCGACGCCGAAGCCCTCACCTCCGACGCCGAGCCCTTCGGCAAGCTCGCCGACACCGAAGACCTCGCCACCGCCGCACGCAAAGCCTGGGACGACGCGCTCTCCCTGGGCAACAAGCACGGCTACCGCAACGCCCAGACCACCGTCATCGCGCCCACCGGCACGATCGGCCTGCTCATGGACTGCGACACCACCGGCGTCGAGCCCGACTTCGCGCTCGTCAAGTTCAAGAAGCTCGCCGGCGGCGGCTACTTCAAGATCGCCAACCAGTCGCTCAAGCCCTCGCTCGTCGCCCTCGGCTACTCCGACCAGCAGGTCCGCGACATCCTCACCCACGTCATGGGCACCCTCGCCCTCGACGTGCCGATGCCCGGCGCCGAAGGAACCTTCGACGCATGGCTCACCGACAAGGGCTTCACCCCCGCCGCGCTCGACCGAGTCAAGGACGCACTGCCGACGGTCTTCGAGCTGCCCTACGCGTTCAACGCATGGACGCTGGGCAAGGAAACGCTCGAAGCCGTCGGGCTCGGCGAACGGGCCGACGACCCCACGGTCGACGTCCTCGCCGAGCTCGGCCTCACCCGTCAGCAGATCAAGGCCCTCAACGCCGTCATCTGCGGCTCGCAGACTGTCGAGGGCGCACCCCACCTCACCGACGACCACCTGCCCGTGTTCGACTGTGCCAACACCTGCGGCCCGACCGGCGAACGCTTCATCGCACCCGAAGGCCACATCCGCATGATGGCCGCCGCCCAGCCGTTCATCTCCGGCGCAATCAGCAAGACCATCAACCTGCCCAACTCGGCGAACGAAGACGACATCAAGTCCTCCTACCGCCTCTCGTGGGAGCTCGGCCTCAAGGCCAACGCCCTCTACCGCGACGGCTGCAAGCTCAGCCAGGTCCTCTCCAACAAGGTCGAGGACGAGGGCGAGCAGGACGACGACGCGATCGAGGCCGCCAAGGAAGAGCTGACCGAAGAGCTCGAGCGCGTCGTCGACGCCGCCGGCTCCGAGCAGTCGCCCGAGGTCCGCGAAAAGATCGTCGAGAAGATCGTCGAACGCGTCGTCGAACGCCCCCTGCGCCGTCGGCTCAGCGACACCCGCATGAGCAAGACGCACAAGTTCAACGTCGCCGGCCACGAGGGCTACCTCACCGTCGGCCTCTACGACGACGGCGACCCCGGCGAACTCTTCATCACCATGGCCAAGGAAGGCTCGACCATCGGCGGCCTCATGGACTCGCTCGGCACCGCCATCTCCGTCGCCCTGCAATACGGCGTGCCCGTCGAATCGCTGGTCTACAAGTTCACCCACCAGCGCTTCGAGCCCGCCGGCATGACCCACAACCCCGACATCCCCTTCGCCAAGTCGCTTGTCGACTACATCTTCCGGTGGATGGGCATGGAGTTCGTCCCCGGCTACCGCGAGGCCAACGCCCCGCGCCGCGGCGGCAAGGCCGACGCCGCCAAGACCGAAAAGTCCACCGCCGCCACCGCCAAGTCGCGCTCGATGTCCACGCCCACCGGCGCGGTCAAAGTCGCCGAGCCCGGCACGACCGACGACCTCATCGGCGATACCGCCGCACCCGCCCGCCGCATCACCCCCGGTGACTCGAACGGCAACGGCAACGGCCACGCCGAAACCCGCCCGGCCGACAAGCTCGCCGCCGGCCGCGTCCCCGCGACCAACGGCGAGGCCGCCATCGTCGAGACCGAAGCCAAGGCCGAGTCCACCCTCGTCGCCGCCATGAAAGACATGCAGGCCGACGCCCCCGCCTGCGACGTCTGCGGCACCATCACCGTCCGCAACGGCACCTGCTACAAGTGCCTCAACTGCGGCAACTCCATGGGCTGCAGCTAAACCCAAACCCCACCACCGACTCACCTCCCCCGCGGGCGACGGCTCACCCCGTCGCCCGCTTTTCATTCCCAAGCCGCTTGCGGCTTAGCGCTCGCGCATTCCCACCTCCGCCTACCCTCCCCAAGTGCAACGCAACCTCCAGCCCGAGCTCATGGACGACCCATCCATCGACCCCGCCGAGCACCGCCGCGCCCTCCGCGCCCTCGACCGCATCCACCGCGTCACCGGCACCACACGCATCGTCGCCCACCACGTCGCCAAGCTCACCCGCAACCTCCCCACCGACCCACCCATCACCCTCCTCGACGTCGCCTGCGGCGGCGGCGCGCTCGGCATCCAACTCGCTCGCCGACTGAACCACTCCGCCCACTCCACCCACCTCGTCGGCCTCGACGCCAGCCAGGTCGCGCTCGACACCGCCGCCGAGCAAGCCAACCGCCACAGCATCACCGCCCGATGGACCCAAGGCGACGCCATCGCCGAGCCGCTGCCCCCCTGCGACGTCGCCGTCTGTGCGCTCTTCCTCCATCACCTCGACGAACCCGCCGCCGTCGCGCTGCTCGCCAACATGGCCGCCGCGCGACTCGGTTTCGTGCTCATCGACCTGCTCCGCTCCCGCCGCGGCCTCTTGCTCGCCCAGCTCGGCACCCGCCTCATCACCGCCAGCCCCACCGTCCACGCCGACGGCCCGCAGTCCGTCCGCGCCGCCTTCACCCGCGACGAGATGCGCGACCTCGCCCGCCAAGCCGGCCTCACCGATGACCGACTCACCATCACGCCCGTCCTGTCGCAGCGCGCCGTGATCCGATGGGCCGCCCCGGCTAGGGTGTCGGCGTGAACCGCTACGACGCCATCGTCATCGGCGCAGGGCCCGCAGGGTGCGCCGCCGCGCTCCGCCTCGCGCGGCAAGGCCACGCCGTCGCGCTCGTCGATCGCGCCCGCTTCCCCCGCGCCAAAGTCTGCGGCGGATGCCTCGGCGGCGTCGCCCTCGCCGAGCTCGACGCCCTCGGCCTCGCCGAAACCGTCCAAGCCATCGCCGACCCCATCCACGCCATGCAGCTCCGCTGCGCCGGCAGGGCGTACCGCTGGCCCGTCCCCGCGATGGCAGCCGTCCGCCGCGACACCTTCGACGCCGCTCTCGCCGCCGCCGCTGAATGCGCCGGCGCTCGCTGGTCCGACCAGACCACCGCAGCCATCCTCGACCCCGGCAACGACGCTCGCCCCGCGCTCGTCGAGCTCCGCCACGCCAATCACCCCCCCCGCACCGTCGAAGCCCGAGCCGTCGTCCTCGCCGACGGCCTCGCCGGCACCGCCGAACCAATCAACCGATCCGCGCCCGCCACACCCAACGCGCCCGACCCACGCTGGTCCGTCGCCCCCCGCGCGCGCATCGGCTACGGCACCGTCAGCTACGCACCGCTCAACACCCCGTCGCAACCCCCCGCCGTCGAGCCGCACACCATCGCCATGTCCGTCGGCCCCGCCGGCTACGTCGGCCTCGCCGCCGCCCGCGACGGCGCGACCCTCATGGCCGCCGCGCTCGACCCCGCCGCCATCCGCGCCGCAGCTTCGCCCACCCAAGCCGTGCTCGACACGCTCGCCGTCGCCGCGCCGCCACCCATCGCCGCCGCGCAGTCCGCCCTCGCCGAGCGATCCACCTGGCGCGGCACGCCCACCCTCTCGCGCCACCGCCGCCGCCTCGCCTGGGGCCGATGCATCGCCATCGGCGACGCCGCTCGCTACAGCGAACCCTTCACCGGCGAGGGCATGGCCTGGGCCCTCACCGCCGCCCGCCTCGCCGCCGACCCGCTCGACCGAGCGATCCGCACCAACACCCCCGCCGCCCTGCGTGACTGGCCCGACCTGCACCGCCGCCACGCCCGCCGCCGCCTCGCCGCCGCCGTCCTCCGCCGCGCCGTCCGCCACCCCGCCGCCCTCGCCGCCGCGCTACGCGCCACCGCCGGCGCAGGCCCCATCGCCCGATCCGTCATTCAACGCATCCACCCGAGCGCCGCGTGACCGCCTTCAACCTCCCCCATGTCCCCGCGATCCGCGCGATCGGCACCGCGCTGCCCGACCCCACGCTCGACCAGCCCGTCGCCGCCACCCACGCCGCCGCCCGCGCGACCGCCGACCCCAAGCGCCGCCGCGTCCTGCATCGCCTCTACCAACGCAGCGGCGTCGACCACCGCCGCGTCGTCCTCGACGAGCTCACCCGTCCAACCGACGCGCCCCCCGACCCCGCGCTGCTCGCGCCGCCAACCCACCCCGCCGACCCCGGCCCCACCACCGCCGCACGCCTCGCCCACTACCACCCCCACGCCGAACGCCTGCTCGTCGCCGCCGCGCAAAACGCCATCGCCGCCGCCCAAACCGACCCCGCGCACGTCACCCACCTCGTCACCGCCTCCTGCACCGGCTTCCACGCGCCCGGCGTCGACCTCGCCCTCATCGACCGCCTCGGCCTGCCGCCCACCACCCAGCGCACGCACGTCGGCTTCATGGGTTGCCACGCCGCGCTCAACGCGCTCCGCGTCGCCCGCGCCTTCGTCCTCGCCGACCCCAACGCCGTCGTCCTCGTCGGCGCCGTCGAGGTCTGCTCCATCCACCTCGCCTACGGCTGGCAGCCCGACGTCCTCGTCGGCAACGCGCTCTTCGCCGACGGCGCCGCTGCCGCCATCGTCTCCGCCACCGACGACGCCGAACCCACCCCCCCCACCCCGCC
>JBCCQE010000062.1:0-15489 GCA_039024495.1 Planctomycetota bacterium
GCCCGCCCCAGCCCAACCACGCCCACCCGGATCGGCCCGCCTCGCGTCAACTTCGCCATCGCCGTGCTCCTGTTTCGAAATCCCACCAAACCCTACCGCCGCACAAGATCTCCGCAACTTCCGCCCCAGCCCCCGCATGCCCCTTGACGCCGCCCGCCCGCCTCCGCATACTCACCAGCCATGGCAGCTTTCTTCTTCTGGTTTAAGAGCTACTTCTTCCCGACGCCCCAAGCCGTCCGGGTTCGCTGCCGCTGACCACTCAACCAGCACGCAACCAACCGACCCCGGCACGGCAAAACGTGTCGGGTTTTTTTTTCACCGGTGCCCACGCACCACCCGGAGCGAACGTCTCGCCCCGACCCCACGCGACCAACGCCCGCCGGAGCTAGAGAAATGATCGTCGTCATGAACCCCACCGCCACCAAGGACCAGATCCAGAACGTCGTCGACCTCGTCCACGACATGGGACTTAAAGACCACATCGTCGAAGGCACCGACCTCACCGTCGTCGCCGTCCTGGGCGACGAAACCAAGTTCGACGGCTCCGTCCTCGAACGCGCCGCAGGCGTCGACAACGTCATGCGCGTCCAGAAGCCCTACAAGCTCGCCGCCAGAGAAACCAAGCCCTCCAACGCCACCACCGTCGTCACCATCGGCGACGCCTGCCCCGTCGGCGGTACCAACGTCCCCGTCATCGCCGGCCCGTGCTCGGTCGAGGGCGAAGCCGAGATCATCGAAGCCGCCATCGCCTGCAAGAACGCCGGCGCCACCGCCCTGCGTGGCGGTGCCTTCAAGCCCCGCACCAACCCGTACTCTTTCCAGGGCTTCGGCGAAGACGGCCTCAAGATGCTCGCCGCCGCACGCGACGCCACCGGCCTGCCCATCGTCACCGAAGTCGTCACCACCGAAGACGTCGAGCTCGTCTCCCAATACGCCGACTGCCTCCAGATCGGTACCCGCAACGCCCAGAACTTCAAGCTCCTCGAAGCCTGCGGCCGCCAGCCCAAGCCCGTCATGCTCAAACGCGGCATGTCGATGACCATCGACGAATACCTCCAAGCCTGCGAATACCTCCTCGCCCACGGCAACCCCAACGTCATCCTTTGCGAACGCGGCATCCGCACCTTCGAGAACCACACCCGAAACACCCTCCCCCTCGCCACCGTCCCCGAACTCCACCGCCGCACCCACCTGCCCATCATCGTCGACCCCTCCCACGGCACCGGCCACGCCTACCTCGTCCCCGACATGTGCAAAGCCGCCGTCGCCGTCGGAGCCGACGCCATCATCATCGAAGTCCACCCCATCCCCGAACAAGCCAAAACCGACGGCGCCCAAACCATCACACCCCAGGTCCTCACCGACCTCATGCCCACCCTCGAAAAAATCGCCGCCGCCGTCGACCGCACCTGCCTGAGCCCGGTGGCGGTGTGACAATGATTTGGTTACTCGAACGAGGCGTCTTCGACACGGGAGATGAGTTCGCGGATGCCGCCGCGCGAGCCGACCATCGGGTGATCCAATGGGACGACGACTGGCTCACTAACGGCAGATGGCCACCCCATGATGGCGAGAAAGTCGCATTCAGGGGCAGCCTCGGCAATGCGGTGTTCGTGCACGAGTCGACCGACTGGAAGCCCGGCTCTTGGTGCGACGCGCATGCCTTTCACTGCTCGTCTTGGTATCCGCAAGTAAGCGACTGGCTTCTGCACCAAGCGTGGCGCATCTTGCCTACCGATGAGTTCGTCGCGAATCCCGATCCGATTCTCGCCGAGCTTGGCGTCAAAGATGAGTGCTTTGTCCGACCAGACAGTCCGCTCAAACCCTTTTCAGGTCGTGTGCTGGCAAGAGACGCCATTTCGCTCGATGCACTCGACCACGGCTTCTACTTTGACGAAGCGGACATCCCGATCGTAGTCGCACCCGTCCGCGAAGTAGACCGAGAGTGGCGGTTCGTTGTGGTCGATCAAAAGGTCGTCGCGGGATGTGCCTACGAGGCCACGAGTCGATCGGGCACGACCGAGGCAAGTACGGCGAAAGCAAAAGACTTAGCAAGCTCCATCGCTTCATCGCTCAAGGCGCCTGCGGATGTGTATGTCCTCGACATCTGCGAAAGCGACGGTCTGCTCTTCCTGCTCGAGTTGAACCCATTCGGCGGCGCGGACCTTTATCGCTGTGATGCATCAGAAGTGATCGCTGCGATCGCGGGCTACTTCACCGATTAAGGCGATGCCGAACCCTACGCCATACCCCGAGCTCAATGGTGTCCTCGCCGAACTCGTTCGCGAACTACAAGACGCCCTCGGCGACGAGCTAATCGGCGTCTATCTCCAAGGCTCATTCGCGGTCGGCGATTTCGATCAGGACTCCGACTGCGACTTCATCGCCATCACCAAGAGCGAACTCACCGACCGCCAGATAGACGCCCTCCAAGCCACTCACACACGCATCTTCGACCTCGGCCCCGAGTGGGCCAAGCACCTCGAAGGCTCGTACTTCCCTCGCGACCTCGCCGCCTCGCTTGACCGCCGCGGCGAGCCCGTCTGGTATCTCGATCACGGTGCCCAGACGCTCACACGAGACAGCCACTGCAACACCGCCGTGGTCCGTCAGGTCCTCCACCTCATGGCCATCCCGCTCGTCGGCCCGCCCGCCAACACCCTCGTCGGCCCCGTGCCCATCGACCTGATGCGTGCAGAAACCTTCAAAGCCTTCGCCGACTGGGCCGACGAGATCGAAGCCAACCCGCAAGCCTGGGCCAACCGCTTCTACCAAGGCTTCATCGTCCTCAACTACTGCCGCGTCTGGCACGACCTTGTCACCGGCCGCGCCGGCACCGAATGGGCCAAGACCCAGCTCGACCCGCAACACCACGCCCTCATCGACCGCGCCTGGGCCACCCGCTCCGATCCTTACACCTCGTCCCGCACGCCGGCCGACCCCGACGACTACGCCGCCAGCCTCCGCCTCATGCGCCACATCACCGAAACCTGCCGCGCGTTCCTCAGCAACACCCAACCCACCAACCCCCATTAGCCCCGGGCTCCGCCCGGGGTGAACCACCCCAACCCACCGCCCCACTCAACCCACCCACAACCCCACCACCCCGCACACCCCAAGCACCACCGCGATCACCCCGTTGGCCGTGAAGAACGCCGCGTCCAACAACTTCGGGTCCCGCCGACGCTCTGCCCGCCACACCACCGCGTGCTCGGTCACGATCAGCGCCGCCGTCAACGCCACCCCCGCCCACCACACCACCGGCACACCCCCACCGCCCCAAGCCGTCACCGTCGCCGCGATCAAACACCCCATCGACCCGGCGTGCATCGCCCGACTCACCCACAACGCCCCGCCCGTCCCAAGCGCCGCCGGCAAACTATGCAACCCCTCCGCCCGGTCGAACGCCTCGTCCGCCGTCGCGTAGATCACGTCAAACCCCGCGACCCACAGCAACACAAACCCCGCCAACCACCACACCCCCGCGCCCTCGCCGCTCACGACATATCCGGGCGCGATCGCCACCGCCGCCGCCACCGGGCTCATCGCCAACGCCACACCCAACACCACGTGGCACCACGCCGTGAACCGCTTCGCGTACGCATAACCCACCAGCCAAACCAACACCGGCACGCTCAGCATCGCCGGCCACCAGTTACCGCCCAGCACGCCGAACCCACCACAAGCCACCACGAACACCGCCGCCGACACCCCGCCCGCCACCAGCACCGCCCGCGAAGTCACCCGCCCCGCCGGGATCGCCCGCCCCGCCGTCCGCGGGTTCCCCGCATCGATCGCCGCGTCCGCCCACCGATTCATCGTCATCGCCACCGTCCGCGCCGCCACCATGCACACCACGATCAACCCCAACTCCCACCACAACACCCCCACCCTCGGCACCGCCCAAGGCCACGACACCTCCGCAGGCTCGGCCGCCCGCTCCATCCGCCACACCCCCGCCCACACCATCCCCAGCACCGCAAACGGCAACGCAAACACCGAGTGCGCCAACTTGATATCCCCCGCAATCGCTCGAAGCGCCCGAATCATCTCCTAATTATGCCCCGCGCAGAGACGCAGCGCCGCGAAGACAGACACCACACGCGCACAGAGACACAGTGCCACAGAGATAGAAACACAAACCAAGCCGCTGACTCCCTGACCCAACACCCCAACCTCCGCGCCTCCGCGCCTCCGCGCGAGACCTCCTCCTGTCCCCCCTCTGCGCCCCTGTGCCTCTGTGAGAAATTGCCCCCCACAGCACCCCCTACCCCCCCACCCCCGTCTCCGCCGCGATCATCCCCGCCAACCCCGCCCGCACCCGCCGCGTCACGTCACCGACGGCGCCCGAACCAATCTCCTTCTGCTCCACCCCGCTCACCGGCAGCACCAGCCAGCCCGAGTTCGTCAAAAACACCTCATCCGCGTCCAGCAGATCCTCCACCGTCAGCATCCGCCGCTCCACCTCGATCCCCTGCCCCTCCGCCCACTCGATCACCGCCCCGCGCACCACCCCCGGCAGCACCGGCGCCCGAAGCGCTCCCTGCACCTCCTCGCCCCGCGCGATCGGCGTCCGCAGCACCCCGTCCTTCACCACGAACAGATTGCTGATCGCCCCGCTTGCCAGGTGGTTGGTCACGTTCAGCCAGATCGCTTCGGCCGCCCCCGCCTCGGCCGCCCGGCGCAGCGAGCTCAGCCGCGACCAGTAGTTCACCGTCTTGTGCCCCGCGTGATCGTCAAACGGGTTCGCGCCCGGCCCGTGCACCACCACCCGCACCCCACGCTCGAAATACGCCGGGTCATAAGCCGTCACCGGCGAAGGCTCCACCAACACCGTCCGCCCCCCACCCCCCGCCGAACCACGCGACGCGCCCGCCCCCTTCTCTCTTCCGGGGGGGCGCAGCGTGACACTTCCGGGGGTCACCGTCAGCCGCAGCCGCGCCGCACCCAGCCCGTTGCCCGCCACGCACGCCTCCACCGCCGTCCGCAGCTCCCCCCGAAGCCCCGCCGCCTCGCCCTCGGCCGCCATCCCCAGCTCCACCATCGACCCCACCACCCGCTCCACGTGCCGATCCAGCCGCCACACCACCCCCTCCCGCTCGCCCTCCACCAGCGCCTCCTCCCCAGCCCCGCCGTCCCCCGCCCCGCCCCCGCTCGGCCACGCCCGCATCGTCGTAAACACCCCCACCGCGTGCTGCACCCCCGCATCCCCAGCAGACACCACCGCCTCCCCCGGCTCCACCAACGCCCCATTCACCCACCACCGCCAGCTCGCCGCCTCGGGCAAATCGTCAGACCGTCGTTCGCTCATCCCGAGATGTTAGAGGCCTTTCCTCGAAGCCGGAAAGCAGACCCAACTCATCGTCGCACAGATCGCCGCATCGACACTACCAGCCCGCACGACACCGCGAGCAAAAACACGCCAGGCTCGGGAATCACGAACGATGCCACGCCCGTCCGGTCGTCTTCAAGACGGAAATAGAAAATGCCCTGACCGGCGTTATTCACACTAAATTGAGTCTCTTCGAAGGTCGTATTGAGTATGTCATCGATCGTGATGTTTTCCAAGACACCGCCGGCAAGCTCTTGTCCGGCCAGCACGATTTCGATCAGACCCAGAACAGGATCGTGCACGAACAAGCCTTGAAAATCATTGAAGCGATCCCAAGACTGGAAGTAGACCTGTCCCGACTCCGTGAGGTCCACGATCTCCACTTCGCCGAGGGTGCCACCACTGAACGGCGTCTGCCCCTCTACCGCGATGGTCGTCAGTTCACCGGTCGAATCCGTGAGGACGATCGCACTGTCAAAATCAACCTCAACTTCAACGGCAACCTGCTTGGCGTCATTGATCGCAAATTCGCCAAGTTCGTCAATCGAATCACTCGTGCCCGGCAAGTTCTGACCAACGCGGAACAGCTCGATGGCCGGCTGACCGTCTTCGATCAGGCTCGCAATCTCGACCTCTGAGCCGCCAGCTTCGTCATAAGTCAGACTGATGGCCAAATCCCCCAAATCGTTCATCTGCGATCTATTGAGATCGACCGTTGTTACAGTCTCCCCAGTCGGCGCAGTGGTTGTGCTGTCAGCCACGTATTCAAACCCAACCCCAGGTGTGAATCGCGCAAGTCCGACTCCCGTGTTCTCGCCGGTAGCTGGATCTTCAAGCACGAGAAGGCCTTGGATCTGATTTGCGTCGTTCACCTGTCCGGCGAAAAACCCCACCAGCTCGCGGCCGTCGCCGAGTACGTCGTCACGCTCGACTACCTCTTCGATAAACGTCTCCGTCGCTCGGTCAAACCGCCCGAACACGAGGTCAGTCTCGCTGCCGTTGGGGACCTGGCCGCCGGCAAACACATCGCCTGCCCCGCTAACTGCGAGAAATGGGTCCACGGCGCTGAACGGGCTAGGCACGCTGGACGCCGGCGAAGAAGCCCGAATCACGTTGAGAAGCGAAGCACCGGGCGAAGACTCGGTGACGATATTGATCAGCCCCACAGCGGTATCCGGATCGTCAATCTGGTCAACAAAAACCGCTAGAGCAGTAACTCGCCCCGCTTCGTCAATCGAGGCCAGTGTCGCAGCTCCCGTCAGCAAATTCGGATCGAAAGGGTCCGGATCGCCTTGAACCAGGACCTTGCGTGCGGGGCCACCGATCGATTTCGCGAAGACGCCTTGGAAGCCCGTTTCGCCGTCCGTGAAGGTAGCCTCAAATGCAAACTCACCCGACTCATTAATGGAAGGTCCACCAATCAGCGCCCCAGCACTGCTGAACACAGTGCCGTCCGGCCCAGCGATGCCATCAGCAGCCTCAACCCTAACGGAAACCGCCTGGACGCTCGGAGCCATGCCCACCACACACATCACGAGCGAAATTGACGCAAAACGATTCAAAGTCATATCAGGTACTCCTCCCTCAGCTGATCACAGCCCTCGGGCGTTCGTGACGAGTCGATCAACGGGTCTGCCCTGGAAGCCTCCTCCAGAACCCGAGACTGACCAAAACCTAACGCCTCGCTAATACATCAGCAACACGCCTTCGAGATTTCTAACGCCGCTCGCAATCATCACAGCCTGCCCTCCAGCTGAGTAGATCCCATCGAATCCAGCTCCACGGCCCGTCAGACCCGCCCTCAGGCTTGCAGAAGATCCGCGTATTGCTAGATTGTCGGACTCTCTCGACCAAACCGAGCCCCACCATGAAGCCCGACATCCACCCCAAGTACCGCCCCGTCGTCTTCCAGGACGTCTCGGCCAACCACTCCTTCCTCACCCAATCGACGGCCAAGACCAACCAGACCGTCACCTGGGAAGACGGCAACGAGTACCCCCTCGTCAAGGTCGACATCTCCGCCGCCTCGCACCCCTTCTTCACCGGCAAGCAGACCTTCGTCGACACCGCTGGCCGCGTCGAGAAGTTCCAGCGCAAGTTCGCCGGCAACTACTTCAGCAAGAAAAAAGGCTAACCCCCTCCGCCCGGCCGCCCGGCCGCCCGCCGAGACCCAACGCAAACCCCACCAACCCAAACCCCACCGACGCAGACGCCCCGCGCGTCTGCGTTTTCTTTGACCCACCGCGGGTGCCACACCTCGTGCGCAGCACGATGTGTGCCCTTGAACTTGCAAACCCGCACCTACGCATCGCCAGACGGCGAGGCGTGACACCCGGTGCCCACAACCCGCGCCCGACCTACATTGCTTCCATGCCCTCCGCGCCGAACCCCAACCTGATCGCCAAGCTCGCCGAGCTCGACGAACAGTTCACCCAGCTCGACGCCCAGCTCAACGACCCCGCCGTCCTCACCGACCCCGACCGCCTGCGCGCCGTCTCCCAACGCCGCGCCGCGCTCGAGCCCGTCGTCGCCCGCTTCCGCGACTACCAGCAGCTCACCGCCACCCTCGCCGAGCACCGCGAGTTCATCGCCGCCAACGACGACGCCGAGCTCGCCGCGATGGCCGCCGAGGAATTGCCCGCGCTCGAAACCGAATCCGCCGAGCTGCTCGACGCCATCGCCGGCGAGCTCGTCACCGCCGACGACCGCTCCATCGGCTCGGTCGTCCTCGAAATCCGCGCCGGCACCGGCGGCGACGAGGCCGGGCTCTGGGCCGCCGACCTCGTCGCGATGTACGAAAAGCTCGCCGCCCGCCACCGCTGGAAGCTCGAGACCGTCGAGCTCGACGCCAACGACGCCGGCGGCGTCCGAAGCCTCACCGCAACCGTCGCCGGCGACGCCGTCTACCAATCCCTCGGCTACGAGTCCGGCGTCCACTGCGTCAAACGCGTCCCCGCCACCGAGTCCCAAGGCCGCGTCCACACCTCCACCGCCACCGTCGCCGTCCTCCCCGAGCCCCAGGCCGTCGAGCTCGACCTCGACGAAGCCGACGTCGATGTCCACGTCACCACCGCCCAAGGCCCCGGCGGCCAGAACGTCAACAAAGTCGCCACCGCCGTCCACCTCATCCACCGGCCCACCGGCGTCGAAGTCCGCATGCAGGAAACCAAATCCCAAGCCCAGAACCGCCAAAAGGCCTGGCAGCTCCTGCGCGCCCGCCTCTACGAACGCCAACTCCAAGACGCCAACCAGGAACGCGCCGACGCCCGCGCCGCCATGATCGGCACCGGCGGCCGCTCCGAACGCATCCGTACCTACCGCTACAAAGACAACATCGCCGTCGACCACCGCATCGGCCAGAGCTTCAACCTCCAAACCATCCTCAACGGCGAACTCGAAGACCTCACCGCCGCCCTCATCGCCGAAGACCGCGCCAGACGCCTCGCGGCGCTGTGATCACCCTACGAGAACTTTGATCGGGTGCCACACCTCGTGCGCGGCACGATGTGTGTGTTGAAACATGCGGACCCGCAACCACACATCGCCTTTGGCGAGGTGTGGCACCCGGCGAACAGTTACTCATGGCAACCGCAGCACTCACCCGCAACGCAACCTCAGCGCGAGCGTCGCCCCGCCATCGCAAACAACCCCATCGCCAACAGCGCCACCGTCCCCGGCTCGGGCACGTTATCGATGATGAACGTCGACAGCTCGCTGATGTTCGCGTCGACCGCCAGCTCGCCGAAGGTGCTGTTGATGATGCCGTCGATGTCGCTGCCCACGCCCGACGACCGCGTGTTGTACGACGACAGCCCGGCGATCAGGTAGTCGCCCGGCGACAGCGGGTCGGGGATAAAGCTCGGCCCACCCGAGTCGCCCGGGGCCGACACCGCCTCGTCTTCGCCCAGCCCCAGGTGCGCGAACGTCCCCGGCAACAACTGCGTGTGGTAGTCGTTGGCCGCCGTGCCGTTGTCGAAGTCCAGCACCAGCCGCGCCCGCGAAAACGCGCGGTCGTAGACGTTCATCCCGAACCGCTTCTGACCCGAAGCCGTCACCGAGCCAACCGCCCCCGTACCCGTCCGCCCGTACCCAAAGCGGATGTGCGCCAGATCATTCAGCGGGTCCGAGATATTCAGCAAATCGGGCGTCGGCCCGGTGTAGATGTCGTACCGCGGGATCGACGGATCGACGACCTCGCCCAGATCAATGATCGCCACGTCCCAACCCCCCACGACGTCGCCGTTGAACATCGGGTGCACGGTGACGTCTTCCTCGCGGAAGGTGTAAGTGACGTCGCCGCCCGGCAGCTCGAAGCGGATCGTGCTGTCAAACACAGCAGACACATCGATCACCCCCGAAGGCGCCGTCACCGAGTGCCCGGCCGTGAGCACGTGCCGCCCGGTCCAAAGCAGCGAACCCGACGAACGCAAAAACGGCAGCGACCCCGTGTTCACCAGCACCTCGCCGACGCCGTCGTGGTTGAGCCCCTCGACGGGCACGCCCGGGGTCGTGCGATAGTCCGCCTCGGTCGTGCCGTTCAACCCCGACACCACAATCGCCCCCGCGGGCGACGCCGCCAGCGCGCCGACGATCACGCCGGTTGCCATCGCGTGCTTCATCTGTCCAAGACCTCCTCAGTCGGGCTGCGATTCGGGCGAGGCATTCCATCGCCTCGCCGAGATTCCAAGCATCGTCCGTTGCCACACGTTGATTCAATTGGCCAAGTGAACGCTGCGTGAGCAATATAGACCGTCCGATACATCTCGAACAGCCGCCTCACCGCTTCCTTACGGGACTCGAATATTGCCCGGCGATCGTGTCAGAATTGTTAAATCACGGCCGCGCCGCACCCCCGTTTCTCTTCGCCGGCCATCGCACGCGCTGAGGTACCTTGCGCCCCTGGAGACTCTCATGCCCACGCCTCGCCCGCGTCCAACCGCGCTCGCCGCTCTCGCGTTCGCCCTGCTCATCGCCATGCCCACCCTCGCCGCCAACCCCGCCGATCCCGCCCCCGCCCCGCCTGGCGCCGCCGCCCTGTGGGCCGAGCCCCACCCCGCCTACACCCAGGCCCGCGACCTGCTCGACCAAGGCCGCTTCGCCGACGCCGAAGCCATGCTCGCCGCCGACGCCACGCTCGACGCCCAAGCCCGCGCCGATGCGCTCGACGTCATCCGCCGCCTCCGCCGCGAGTTCAGCCAATCCGCCGAACGCCTCACCGAGCGCATCGCCGCCCAGGTCGACGGCTTCACCGCCGAAGAACTGACGCAACTCACCGAGCAAGGCCTCGTCGTACACCGCGTCATCGACGGCCAAGTCGGCTACTTCCGCCGCGAGCCCGGCGTGCTCTTCCGCTTCAACGACGACATCAAGCAACGCCGCGAGGCCACCCGCCTCGCCCGCGCGACCGACTCGCCAAATAAGAACCTCGACGAAGACCGCTCCAACCGTACGCTCAACGACCACCTCGCCGACGTCGTCGCACAAGGCCTCGCCGCCCACGCCGCCGGCCAGCCCCCGCTCGTCACCCCCACACGCTTCCGCTTCGACTACACCCTCACCGTCAAGCCCGCCGCCGAGCAGCACGACCCATCGCTCATGAAGCCCGGCTCCACCCTGCGCGTCTGGCTCCCCTTCCCCCAGCCCTACCGCCAGCAATCCGACATCGCCCTCACCCACGCCGCGATCGACGGCCAACCCTACGACCCCTACCTCGCGCCCCCCGCCGCCAACTTCGACGGCCCCGGCCCCATCACCGGCACCCTTCAACGCACCGCCTACTTCGAGCACACCGTCGCCGACTCCGCCGAGCCCGTCCGCTTCGACCTCTCCTTCGAATACACCGTCGCCGGCCACTACCCCGTCATCGACCGCGAAAAAGTCCGCCCGCTCACCGCCGAAGAACAAAGCGCCTTCGCCCCCTACCTCGCCGAGCGCCCGCCGCACCTGCTCTTCACCCCCGAGCTCCGCGCGCTTGTCGACGACATCATCGGCGACGCCACCCACCCTTGGGACAAAGCCCAGCGCCTCTGGGACTGGTGGGACGCCAACATCCGCTGGCTTCCCGAGTTCGAATACGCCACGATCCCAAGCTTCACGCAGTTCTGCCTCGACCGCCGCCGCGGCGACTGCGGCGTCCAGGCCGTCACCTTCATGGCCATGCTCCGCCTCGCCGGCATCCCCGCCCGCTGGCAGTCCGGCTTCATCACCTTTCCCGGCTCCAAAAACCTCCACGACTGGGCCGAGATGTACCTCCCACCCTACGGCTGGGTCGTCGTCGACCCCTCCTTCGGCAAACGCACGTCCGACGACCCCAACGTCCGCGACTTCTACCTCGGCCACATGGACGCCTACCGACTCATCGTCAACCTCGACTACGGCCAACCCCTCGACCCGCCCAAGCCCTCCCTCCGCTCCGAGCCCGCCGACTTCCAACGCGGCGAAGTCGAACTCGACGGCACCAACCTCTACTTCGACGACTGGTCCTACCGCTTCACGCCCACCGTCATCGAATAACCCCACTCCGCCCGACCCACAACACCACCGACGGGTGCCACACCTCATGCGCAACACGATGTGCGCGCGAACTCCCCAACCGATCAAGCAACCCATCAAGCTGCATTGCAACGCAATGCAGAGCTTCAACCTCTAACCCCCGCGCCCACCCTGTGGCGAGTTGCGGCAGCGCCCTCCGCGCCCGCGCAACATCACCTAGAACTACAACGTGGCCACGCACAACCCATCCCGGGCGGCGATCATCGGCTGCGGCCCCGGCGGACAGGCCGCCGCCGCGATGCTCGCCCGCGCCGGCTGGGCCGTCGACGTCTTCGAACGCTCGCCACGCCTCGACCCGATCGGCGCAGGCCTGCTCCTCCAGCCCACCGGCTTGGCCGTGCTCGACGACCTCGACGTCGGCGAGCCCATCCGCAACCTCGCCGCCCCCATCGACGCGCTGCTCGGCACCACCCGCGCCGGCCGCACCGCCATGCGCCTCAGCTACGCCGACCTCCGCGACGGCTCCGTCGGCCTGGGCGTCCAACGCACCGCCATCGCCAACGCCCTCCAAACTGCCATGCACCATCACGGCGTCGCCCTCCACACCGGCGTCGACATCACCGACATCGCCCACACGCCAAACGGCCCCGCGCCCGTCACCCACTCCGGCGAGCAACTCGCCGCCTATCAACTCGCCGTCGTCGCCTCCGGCGCCCGCTCGCCGCTGCGCACCAAGCTCGCCCGAGCCCGCCGCGACCGCCAATACCCCTGGGCCGCGCTGTGGTTCATCGGCGACGACCCCAACGGCCGCTTCACCGGCACCCTCCGCCAGGTCTACGACGGCACCACCCAGATGATCGGCTTCCTCCCCTCAGGCCGCGCCGCACCCGAAGCGCCAAACAAAGTCAGTTTCTTCTGGTCCCTGCGCGTCACCGACTGGCAAGGCCCCGACGCGCTCGACCTCAATCGATTCAAAGACACCGCCCGCGCCCTCGCGCGCTTCGCCGAGCCGCTGATCGACCAGCTCGAGTCCGCCGACCAACTCGTCTTCGCGCCCTATCGCGACGTCATCCTCGCCTCACCCGTGCTGCCCGACCGAGGCATCGCCCTCATCGGCGACGCCGCCCACGCCATGAGCCCGCAGCTCGGCCAAGGCGTCAACCTCGCCCTGCTCGACGCCCAGACCCTCGCCGCCCACGCATCGCCCGACGCCGATCTCCCCGCCGCCCTCACCCGCTTCGCCCGGGCCCGCCGCAAGCACAACGCCTTCTACAGCCTCGCCTCGCGCTGGCTCACGCCCTTCTTCCAATCCGACCAACGCTGGCTCGCCCCGCCGCGCGACCTGCTCCTGCCCGCCATGTGCCGCGTCCCCTGGACCCGCCGCCAGATGCTCCTCTCGCTCAAAGGCGTGAAGACCGGCCCGTTCACGACCCGCCGCGAAACGCACCAAGCACCTCGCCACATCGCAGCAACGCGAGGCTGAAGCCCAGCCCCGGCCCCTAACGGCCACACACCAACCGCCTTAGCCGCGCGCAAACCTCAAGCACCCCACGCCGCGACCTCACGCCAGCACCTCACCAACCACACACCCGCTCCACGCAAACATCACGCACGAAAAACATATTGCTCGCGCATTCGTGACACAGACGCGACTCTTTGTTAGGATCGCCGGGTCCGTCCCATAACCCGCCGACCCCAAGGCCGAGTCGGCACCCCGCTCCTTCTGCCTATGTGGACCTTCCTAACCATCGGGGGAGGTATCGCGCTCATTCTTTTCGCGGTGCGCTTCCTGCGCAAAGGCCTCGATCGCCTTATGGGCCCGCGCATCGCCCACTGGATGCAGCGCCTCGCCCGAAACCGCGTCCGCGGCTTCTTCACCGGCATCGGCCTGGCCGTCATCGCCCCGTCCAGCACCTCCATGTCCGCGCTGGTCGTCTCGGCCGTCAAAGCCAGGCAGCTCGACGCCAAGCAAACCCTCCCCATCCTCCTCGGCGCCAACATCGGTCTCACCGCGATGGTCCTGCTCATCGCCTTTCGGCTCGAGTCCGCCGCCCCCATCCTCATCCTCGTCGGCGTCCTCATGTTCCAGTTCATGAAGGACAACCGCGCCCGCGGCATCGGCCAGGCCTGCCTCGGCATCGGCTTCGTCTTCATGGGCATCCACACCATCCAGGCCGCCAGCTCCGCCTGGACCAGCACCGCCCACACCACCAGCGACCTCGCCCTCATCATCGAGATCGCCGAACGCCACCCCGCCCTCCTGCTGATCCTCGCCACCACCCTCGCCACCGCCATGCAGTCCAGCACGGCGACCATCGCACTCGTCATCGCGCTCAGCGCCAACGGCACCATCACCCTGCCCATGGGCCTCGTCGTCGTCGCCGGCGCCAACCTCGGCACCGCCATCACCACCCTCGCCTTCGGCTGGCGCGACCTCGAGTCCCGCCGCCTCGCCATCGCCAACCTCGCCCTCAAGCTCGTCGTCGTCGTCGCGCTCATGAACACCCTTGACCTCGCCGCCGCCACCCTCGCCCAGCTACCCCTCGGCGTCGAAGCGCAGATCGCTCTCTCCCACACCGCCCTCAACCTAATCGTCGCCATCGTCGGCCTGCCCCTCGTCTGGCCCGTCATGGCCCTCACCCGCCTGCTCATCCGACCCACCCGCGCCACCACCCCCGAGTTCGGCCCCCGCCACCTCCACGAAGCGTTCTACAACTCCCCCGTCCTCGCGCTCGGCCTCTCCCAGAAAGAAGTCCTCCACGCCGGCGAGATCGTCCGAGGCATGCTCCGCGACCTCTGGACCGCCCTGCAAAACAACGACACCGAGCTCGCCAAGAAAGTCCGCTCCGCCGACAACCGCGTCGACACCCTCGAAGGCGAGATCCGCCGCTTCCTCACCGAATCCATCCAGGAAGACTGCGACCCCGACCAACGCGAAGAAAAAATGAATCAGCTCCGCTACGTCAACGAGCTCGAAACCATCGGCGACATCATCGACCAGAACCTCGTCGGCCTCGTCCTCAAAAAAATCCGCCTCGGCGTCAACTTCAGCAGCCGAACCTGGGCCGAGCTCAACGAGTTCTACGTCAAGGTCAGCGAGAACCTCCTCATCGCCGACCGCGTCTTCGCCTCCGAAAGCGAAGAGCTCGCTCAGTCCCTGCTCAACCACAAAGCCCACCTCCGAGAGCTCGAGCTCCGCCTCCGAGACGAACGCCTCACCGACGAAACCCGCGTCCTCTCCCCCACCAGCTCCATCCACCTCGACCTGCTCACCCACCTCAAACGCATCAACACCCACGTCACCCGCATCGGCTACGCCACCCTCTCCCACACCAACCCCCTCCAAAAAATCGGCTAGAGCGGATTCGGCTTATCTATAGCGGGTGCCACATCTTGTCCCGACCAGCGGGAGGGCAAGGTGTGCCGGCATGTCTTGCACGTTCACACACCTTGCCGCTTCGCGGTCAAGGTGTGGCACCCGATACACCCATCCAGAAACCGATCTAGGCCCCCCCCGGGGGGGGGGGGGGCGGGGGGGGGGGGGGCTCAGTGGTGGTGGAGGGGTGTTGCTTGGTGGTGTTGGGGGTGGGGGTGCTTGGGTGGTGTATTGTGGGGTGTTGAGGGGGGTGAGCCCACGGATGCGATCCGTGGGCTTTTGGGGGGAA
>JBCCQE010000063.1:0-14687 GCA_039024495.1 Planctomycetota bacterium
CCGCCGCCCCCAGCCCCTGCCCCGATTTCCGCCACACCGCCGCCAGCTCGAACAGCGCCACGCCCCCCGGCCCGCCGCTCACGCCGCGGTCCTGGTTCAGCTTCCGCACGCCCATCAAACTCGGCAGCAGGCTCGGCCGAAGCGCATCGTCCGCCCGCCCGCTCCGCCACAGCCGCCCGACCCCGCCCGGCCCGTCGCCCTTCGCCGCAAACCCCTCGGCCATCCCCGCGCCCACCAGGCTCGGCGTCAGCGTCTCGAAAAACCCAAGCCCCACCAGCGTTGCCGCCGCCCCCCGCCGCCGCGCCACCGCCGCGTCCGGGGCCGTGACCGCGACCGCCACACGGTCCCGCACCGCCACCCGCTCCAGCCCCCGCACCCGCGCCACCTCCTCGATCAGGTCCACCTCCCGCTTCACGTCCAGCCGGAACGTCGGCACCGTCGCCACCACCTCCGCGTCATCCCCCTCCCCCGCCACCGCCACGCCAAACCCCAGCCGTTCCAACGCCCCCGTCATCTCCGCGACCTCGATCGGCTCGCCCAGCAGCTTGCGGCACCGACCCACCCGCATCCGCACCTCCGCAGGCCCGGGCTCGTCCTCACCCGCACGCACCACCCCCTCGGCCAGCTCGCCCCCCGCCAGCTCCACGATCAACGCCGCCGCACGCCGGCTCGCCCGCTCGATCCCCCGCGGGTCCACGCCCCGCTCGAACCGATAGCTCGCGTCGCTGCTCAGCTTCAGCCCCCGGCTCGACCGCCGCACCGCCACCGCATCGAAGCTCGCCGCCTCCAGCAGCACGTCCGCCGTCGCTTCCGTCACCTCCGAGTCCAACCCGCCCATCACCCCCGCCAGCCCCACCGGCCGCTGCGCATCCGCGATCACCAGCATCCCCTCCGCCAGCTCGTACCGCTCGTGGTTGATCGCCTCGAACGCCTCGCCCTTCGTCGCCCCACGCACCACGATCCGCCCCTCGGCCAGCTTGCCCTGGTCGTAAGCGTGCAGCGGCTGGCCCATCTCCAGCATCACGAAGTTCGTCACGTCCACCACGTTGTTGATCGACCGCACCCCCGCCCCCGTCAGCCGCTCCACCAGCCACCCCGGCGACGGCCCCACCTTCACCCCACGAATCACCCGAGCCGTAAACACCGAGCAATCCCCCGTCTCAACCTCCACCGACGTCAGCTCTCCCGCCGCCCCACAAGCCGAGGCAGAGCGAAGCGCCGCCTCGGGTACCTCCACCTCCTTCAACCCAACCCCCAACCCCGCGCTCAGCTCCCGCGCCACCCCCACGTGGCTCAAACAGTCCCCCCGGTTGCTCGTCACCTCCACGTCCAGCCGCACGTCCGACCCGCCGCCGGGCAGCTCAACGTCCTCACGGTCCTCGACCGGGAACCCCAGCCGCGTCAACGCCTCCGCAGCGGCGTCCGCCGCCACCGGCTCGGCCAGATAATCGTTCACCCAACGCAGTGAAGCCTTCATGGGTCGCGGAGTCTAAGGCATTCGCCCCGCCCCCTCCGAAGCCCACGGCTTCAAGCCGTGGGTGTGTGATCTACCAACCACCCCCTTTGCAACCCGACCCGATCCCACCTACACTGCGCGGCTCGCCGCACCGCCCCCTCCCTCCCGCAAGGCCCCGGAGCCCATCCATGATCGAAGCCCACAAGGACGACCGCGTCATCAACGAGCTCGGCGGACGCTTCAAGTTCACCGCCCTCGTCCAGCACCGCGTCCGCGAGCTCATGGAGGGCGCCCGCCCGCTCGTCGAGCGCAAGGGCCGCAGCGACATCGAGGTCGCCGTTGAGGAAATCGTCGAGGGCAAGATCACCCTCGAGCTCGAGGCCGACCCCGAGGCCCCCGAGGACGACGGCGAAGAGTAACCCCCCCCAGGACGGCACGCGAGACCCCCGTGGCCGACCCCACCTCACCATCCAAGCGCCTACTCGTCGCCGTTACCGGCGGCATCGCCGCGTACAAGACCTGCCACGCCGTCTCGCGCCTCAGCCAGGCCGGCCACGACGTCCGCGTGATCATGACCCCCGCGGCCGCCCGCTTTGTCGGCCCCGTCACCTTCCAGGCGCTCAGCGGCCACCCGGTCATGACCTCCGCCTGGCAGCCGGACCCCGCGTCCGGCTTCCCCGACCCCGACCCCCTGCCCGACCTGCTCGCCTCGCCCCACATCGCCCTCGCCCGGTGGTGCGACCTCATGCTCATCGCCCCCGCCTCGGCCGACTGCATCGCCCGGCTCGCCGCCGGCCTCACCGACGACCTCGTCACCCTCACCGCCTCGGCCCTCCCCACTAACACGCCCCTCTGGCTCGCCCCCGCGATGAACGCCGACATGTGGCACAACCCCATCGTCCAGCGCAACCTCGCCGCCCTCCGCGACGCCCTGCCCAACCTCACCCTCCTCGACCCAGACGAGGGCTGGCAGGCCTGCCGCACCTCCGGCCAGGGCCGCATGATGGAACCCGACGCCATCATCGACCGCATCGCCAAACACCCCGGCTAACACCCGCCCGCACCCACGACACGCGCCGCGGCGACGGCCGCTGCGATCAGACCATCGTGCTGACGTCGTAGAAGAATGCTTCGTGCACGATCTTCCCGTCCTTGGCCGTGTAGACCACCGCCTCCTCAATGGTCATCCGCTTGCCGGCCGACGGGCCGACCTTCGACGTCACGTCGATCTTGAACACGACCACAAAGCGATCGTCGTGCGGGTACGGGCCGAGCGTCTCGACGCCGTGCACGTCGTGGTTCTCGATCCACCACACGTTCTTCGCGCGGACCGACTCGATGCCCCGCTGCTCGCGCGGGTGCCCCTCCATCGCCACGCACTCCACGCTGACGATGTCGTCGGCGTACAGCGCATCGATCGCATCCACGAACCTTCCCTCGGCGCAAAGCGCGGCGAGCTGGCGACCGACATCGAGCGTGCTGTCCGGCATGGCGTGACTCCTTGATGCAATGAAACAAGTGAACCGCGAAATGGTACCGACCCGACGCACCACAGACTGACACTTCACATCGATAACGACCACTTCCCCCAGGCCGTTCGATCAGACAAGGGCATAAAAAACCCGCGGCACACTGTTTACTCGTCCAATGGTGAGCACGAGGGCTCGGGCGTGGGTCTAAACAGGCCGCGGGTTTAAGCGAAGTATCGGCCCGAGCCGAAAATCACGAACAGCCTAGTCCGCGAAATTCGCGGGCCTGACGATATCCACCGGGTATGCACGGCCGATAACGCCTCAAAGTCGCAGACCGGCGACACAAGCTCCCCGAAGAACCCGCTCGAGCAAGATCAGGGCGTCCGGCTTACACCGACTCCGCAAGCTCACCGATCGCCGCGAGGCGTTCCTGCCGACGCGCGATCAGGTTGTCGACCTTGAACCGCTTGAGCTCGCGGATCGCCTGCGTGACGTACCGCTCGACGCTGAGCATCGCCGCCTGCGGGTCGCGGTGGGCCGCCCCCAGCGGCTCGTCGATCACCGCGTCGATCGTGCCGAGCTTCTTGTTCGACGCCGCCGTCACGCGCATCGCCTCCGCCGCCGCGGCGTTGTTCTCGGCGTTCGCCTGCTTCCACAGGATCGCCGCGCAGCCCTCGGGCGAGATCACCGACCACCACGCGTACTGCAACATCGCCAGCCGATCGCCCACGCCGATCCCAAGCGCCCCGCCCGACCCGCCCTCGCTCAGCACCACGCACACGATCGGCGTCTTCAGCCGCGCCATCTCCAGCAGGTTCTCCGCGATCGCCTGCCCCTGGCCGCGCTCCTCGGCCTCCACGCCGGGGTACGCGCCGGGCGTATCAATGAACGACACCACCGGCAGGCCGAACTTCTCCGCGAGCTTCATGCAGCGCAGCGCCTTGCGGTAGCCCTCGGGGTGCGGCATGCCGAAGTTTGCGGCGATCTTGTCCTTCGTGTCCTTACCCTTGTGATGCCCGAGCACGAGGCACTTGTGCGGGCCGATCCGCCCGAAGCCCGCGAGGATCGCGCGGTCGTCGCCATGCCGACGGTCGCCGTGCAGCTCGCAGAAGTCTTTGACGATCCCCTCGATGTAATCGATGGTCTGCGGCCGGCCGGGGTGACGCGCGACCTTCACGGTGTTGTGGGCCGAGAGCTTCTGGTACGTCTTGCGGAGCATCGCCGTGTGCGACGCGCGGAGCTTGCGCAGCTCGGCCGAATAATCGATCGACGGGTCCAGCCCGGTCGCCGACCGGTCCGGGTCGTTCTGGGCCTCCATGTCGGCGATCTGTTTCTCGAGCTGGAGGATGGGCTTCTCGAAGTCGAGCTCGAAGAGGCCGCGATAGGCGTTGAGGGTCGTCATAGGCGGGTCGGGGTTGGGGGTGAGCCCGTCGCGGGAGCGGCGGCGGGCGATCCGGTAGGTTAGCCGGATGAGCCCGGAGAGACGAAAATGACGGACCACTTCGGGCGCGTGGCGATCGTGGGCACGGGGCTGCTGGGCGCGAGTGTCGGGCTGGGGCTCAAGCGGCGCGGGGCGGTCGGCGAGGTCATCGGCATCGGGCGGACGCAGACGACGCTGGACGAGGCGAAGCGCGTCGGGGCGATCGACCGGGGGACCGACGACTACGCCGCGCTGGCCGAGTGCGACCTCGCGGTGGTGGCCGTGCCGCTCGGGGCGTTTGACGCCGTGTTCGCGGCGATGGCCGGGCACGCGAACGACGGGCTGGTCATCACCGACGTCGGCTCGACCAAGCGGCTCGTCGGCCAGGCCGCCCGCAAGCACCTGCCCGACCCGCGCCGCTGCGTGGGCTCTCACCCCATGGCCGGCAAGGCCACCGCCGGGCCCGCCGACGCCGACGCCGACCTCTTCGTCGGTAAGCCCTGCGTCATCTGCGCCGCCGAGCACGACGACCCCGCCGCCATCGCCGCCGTCGAGTCGCTCTGGCAGACGCTCGGCTCCAACCTCATCCGCATGACCCCCGAACGCCACGACGCCGCCGTCGCCGCCACCAGCCACCTCCCCCACGCCGCCGCCGTCGCGCTCGTCGCCGCCGCCCAACGCCTCGGCCCCGACGGCTGGCAGGTCGCCTCCACCGGCTTCGCCTCCACCACCCGGCTCGCCTCCAGCAACCCCCCCATGCGAGCCGACATCATGACCGCCAACGCCGACCACCTCGACGCCGCCCTCGCCATCTACATCGAAGAACTCCAGGCAATCCGCACGGCGCTGCGGCCGGACAAGCGCGATGATCTGCTGAACCAGTTGAGCGCATCCATGAACACCCGCGACACCTGGCTCGACACCAAGCCCTCACCCAAACCATGACACCCACCCGCCAACCCAAACCTCCGCGCCTCCGCGCCTCCGCGCGCTTCGCGATACCCCCACCCCAGGCCCCCGCATCAAAACATGCCACCCAAAGATCAAGCATCGAGTGTCACCCCCAACTGCTCCCCCGCCGCCAGGGCTGTCTGTTCGATCAGCGTCGCGATCGTCATCGGCCCGACGCCGCCGGGCACGGGCGTGATCCAGCTCGCCCTCGCAGCACACCCCTCGTAGTCCGCGTCGCCGACGTTGCCCTCGTTGTACCCCGCGTCCAGCACGATCGCGCCGGGGTTCACCCAGTCGCCCTTCACGAACTCCGGCCGCCCCACCGCCGCGACCACCACGTCGGCCGTGCGCACGAGGTCGGCGATGTCGCGCGTCCGGCTGTGGCACACCGTCACCGTTGCGTTCCGCTCCAGCAGCAGCGCCGCCATCGGCTTACCCAGGATCGCCGACCGCCCGATCACCACCGCGTGCATCCCCGTCACATCGAGGTCGTAAGCATCGAGCAGCCGCACCATCCCGCCCGGCGTCGCCGAGTGCCAGCCGGGCAGCCCGAACGCCATCGCCGCGAAGCTCGACAGCGTCACGCCATCGACGTCCTTGACCTTCGGGATCGCCTCGAACGCCGCACGCTCGTCCACCTGCGGCGGGCTCGGGTGCTGCAACAAAATCCCGTGCACCGACGCGTCGCCGCCCAGCTCGCCGATGCAGTCGACGAGCTGCTGCGTCGTCGTGTCGTTCGGCAGCTCGACCTTGCGCGACGCCATGCCCACGGCCTCGCACCGCTTGCGTTTCATCTTGGTGTACGTGATCGACGCCGGGTTATCGCCAACCAGCACCGTCACCAGGCAGGGCTTCACGCCCGACTCGGCCTCGATCCGCTGCACATACCCGCGCGTCGTCTCGGCAAGCTCGGCGGCGACCTTTTTGCCATCGAGAACCTTCGCCCCGCCCGCAGTCACCGCCTCCGTGCTCATGCGTCGCATCGTACCGCATCCCCCCGGAAGACCCCGCAAGACGCCGGAACACCCGCAAGACGCCCGAGCGCTGCGCAGCCCCGTCGCCTTGGGTGGCACGACCCTTCAGGGTCGTGGCGTGCGTGCCCCGCGCTCAACCCCGGGTCTGAAGACCCGGGCCACCCGAGTTCGTGGCGTGCCCGTCTGATGCGACACCTCGCGCCCGTACGCCTCGCCGCTACCCTTCCGGCATGATTGCCATTGTCCTCGCCATCGGCGACGAGCTCGCGCTCGGTCAGACCGTCGACACCAACTCCGCCTGGGCCTCGGCTCGCCTGGCCGGGCTGGGCGTCTCCACGCTCAAGCACGTCACCGTCGCCGACGAGCTCGGCCCCATCACCCAGGCCATCCGCGACGCTGCGGCCGCCGCCGACCTCGTCCTCATCTCCGGCGGGCTCGGCCCCACCGAAGACGACCTCACCCGCCAGGCCCTCGCCGACGCCATGGGACAGAAGCTGGCCGAGGACGAGCCCTCGCTCCAACGCCTCGCCGCGTGGTTCGACGACCGCGGCCGCCGCATGCCGGATCGCAACCGCGTCCAGTGCCTGATCCCCCGCACCGCCCAGCCCATCGACAACCCGCGCGGCACCGCCCCCGGCATCCACGCCCATCT
Organism: Planctomycetota bacterium; assembly: GCA_039024495.1. Classification (GTDB taxonomy): domain Bacteria; phylum Planctomycetota; class Phycisphaerae; order Phycisphaerales; family Phycisphaeraceae; genus JBCBUE01. Next base: position 6,926 of record JBCCQE010000063.1, read on the forward strand.
CGACAAGGCCGAGGTCTTCAGCGTGCCCGGCGTCCCGCGCGAGATGCGCGGCATGGTCGACGACGTCGTCATCCCCTGGGTTCAAGACCGCCTCGAAGCCACCGGCGACCAGCGCGTCATCCGCACCACCAAGGTCAACACCTTCGGCGCCGGCGAGTCCACCGTCTCGGAGATGCTCGGCCCCGAGCTCATGGACCGCGACCGCAACCCCAAGGTCGGCACCACCGTCGCCGGGGGCATCTGCTCGGCCCGGCTGCGCAGCGAGTTCACCACCGCCGAAGAGGCCGACGCCGCGCTCGATGAAACGATCGCACAAGTCGAAGCCAGGCTCGGCGCGCTCGTCTTCGGGCGCGACGAGACGACGCTGCAAGAAGCGACCGTCGCGACGCTGATCGACAAGGGGTTGACGGTCGCGACGGCCGAGTCGTGCACCGGCGGGATGGTCGCGTCGATGCTGACCGACGTGGCGGGCTCGTCGGCGGCCGTGGCCGGCGGGTGGGTCGTCTATTCCAACGAGATGAAGCGCCGCCAGCTCGGCGTGCCCGAGGCGGTGCTCGACGAGCACGGCGCGGTGTCGCCGCAGGTCGCGGCCCTACTCGCCGAGGCGGCGCGGGAGCGGGCGCACGCGGACCTGGCCGTGTCGCTCACCGGCATCGCCGGGCCGGGCGGCGGGACCGAGGACAAGCCGGTCGGGCTGGTGTACCTGGGCCTCGCGTCGTCGGACGGCCCGGCGACGGTGCTGCGGCTGAGCCTGATCGGCGACCGCGCCGCCATCCGCAACCGCTCGGCCAAGTGCGCCCTCCAAGCGCTGCGGCTCACCGCGCTGGGCGCGTCGCTGGCTACCCTGCACTGGGGCACGCCGGTCGAACCGACGCCCGCCTGACCGCCACGCGCCGACTGACCCCCGCCCCGCCACCCCCGTCGACCCGCGGTCGGCGTCTCGATGTCCCGCCATGCCCCACGCCCTGCCCCCCGCCCCGCCCGTTGGCCCGATCGACCTGCACAGCCACCTGCTGCCGGGCATCGACGACGGCTGCGACTCGCTCGACGAATCGCTCGAGGCGATCGAACGGCTCAAGGCCGCGGGCTACGCCGGCACGATCTGCACGCCGCACGTGTGGATGGAGCTGTTCCCCGACAACACCGGGCCGAACATCGCCGAGTGGGTCGCGCGGCTGCGTGCAGCGCTGCACCAGCGCGGCGTCGACTACCCCATCTGGCCGGGCGGCGAGGTGCGGCTGTTCCCCGAGTTCATCAACTACTTCGCGCAGCGCCCCATCCCCACGCTCGCCGGGACCAACCGCGTGCTGTGCGACATGTTCTCGGACGACTGGCCGGGCTGGGCGATCCCCGCGCTGCAACTGATGACCGATCGCGGGTACCAGCCGATCCTCGCGCACCCCGAGCGGATCAACATCGACGAAGACGAGTGGCCGCAACGCATGGCCGAGGTCCGCGCGATGGGCGTGTGGCTGCAGGGGAACTTCGAGGCGTTCACCGGCGGGCTCGGGCGCAGGGCCGACGGGTACGTCCGCAGGCTGATCGCCGACGACGGCTACACGTTCCTTGCGCTGGACATGCACCGGCCGTACTCGCTGGCCGATCGGCTGGACGGCCGGCAGTTCGCGATCGAAGAGTTCGGCGAAGCGGCCGTTGCGAAGCTCAGCGGCGACCGGGTGCGCGAGCTGATCCTCTCGGCCGACGCCCCGGCCGACCCGATGGGCGTCACTCCGTAACCGGCACCTCGGCGAACGGCTCGGGCGCGTCGCCGTCGGACTCGGCGTCGATCTCGAAGCGTGCAGAAGGTACCTCGACGTCGGCCCCGCGGTCGGGCTGCTTGGCGCCGAACGGTTCGTCGGCCGGCGCATCCTCTGACTCGACCTCGGCCAAGGCCGAGTCCGTCGCGAACGACTCGATCGGGGCCTCGACGAGCACGCCCTCGACGCTGATGCCGGCCGGCGGGTGCTGGGCGATCGGCGCGGGCGCGATGCCGTGGTCCAGCGGGTCAAGGTCGTCGCGGGCGGCTTTCTCGGCCAGGCGATCGGTCACGCGCAGCGGGTCGCTGGGCGTCGGCCACTCCGAGCCGAGCGTCATCGGGGCGACGACGTTGCGGACGCGGGCGGCCGAGCGGCCGTGGGTGAGCTCGATGAGGGCGCCGGTCTCGGGCGTCACGGCCTGGCCCCAGCCGCGGACGGGGTGGGGCGCGACGGTGACGAAAAGCCGGCCACGGTGGTCGGCGGCGACGCGGTTGGCGCGGGTGAGGATCGGGTCGGCCCAGGCCTCGCGCACCGCGCGGTCGGTCCCGCGCACGAGCAGCGTGCCGTCCTCGGGGCGGAGCATGAACAGCCGGCCGTCGCCGTCGAGCCAGAGCCCCTCGATCGAGCCCTCGGTCGAGGCCAGCGGCTGGGCGGGCGCGTCTTCGCGGCCGTCCTTGGGCTCGGGCTCGCGGAGCAGCGAGGTGGGCGTGACGCGGATCGCGCCGGCGGCGGGGTCGCTGACGTAGAGCCAGTCGCCCATGCCGGCCAGCTCGATCGCGCCGCCCTGGCTGCGCTTGGGCGCGGGGTCGGCGACCCTCACGGACCAGGCGTGGCGGTCGTCGAGGTGGAACATCACCACGCGGCCGCGCCGAGCGTCGAGGAAATAAGCAACGCGGCGCTCGGCGTCGACGCGGACGTCGGACATGGCGGTCCAGCGAGAGATCTCGCCGTCGGTGGGCAGGTAGAAGACCTCGGCGACTTCGTCGTCGGCGAGGTCGACGCGCATGAGCTTGGGGCCGCCGGGCACGACGCGCGGGCCGTTGACGCCGGAGTCGAGGACCCAGAGCGTGTCGTCGGGGTCGATCCAGACGCCTCGGACGTCGATGAGGCCGCGGAGGGCCTGGCCGCCGGGCTCGCCGCGCCAGTTGTTCCACGACTTGGACGGATAGGGGGTGGCGTCGCCGTCGGCGGTGAGCTCGGCGAGGCGGAGGGGGTTGTTCAGGGAGGATTCCGGCAGATCGGCGAACCCGACGAAGGTGCGGCCGCGGCCGGAGACGGCGACGCCGGTGGGCGTGAGGCGGCCGAAGGTCTGGACGACGCGGAAGGGGGCGTCGTCGGCGGCGGGCCGGGCGACGGGGGCGGTGCCGTTGGGCGCGGTGGTGGCGCAGCCAACCTGCGGGCCGGCGGTGAGCGCGAGCATCGCGACGGACGCGGCGAGGGCACGCCAGAGTTTTCGGGGAGCTGGGGTGGGGGTCGGCATGGTCCGTCTCGGGAGGGGTGCGGGCGCGTCGGTCGACCGGGGCAGATCGACACAACGGCCGCGGCAAGCCGAGGGGGTGAGCTAGATGCAACGGCTATCGGACGCTGATACACGGTGCGGCCGGCCCGCGCGAGGGTTGCACAAGGGGGGTGGGGGGGAACGCACCTGGGTGGACTCGAACCACCGACCTGCGGATTAGAAGTCCGCTGCTCTATCCAGCTGAGCTACAGGTGCCTGAGCGCAGGATATCGGGCGACGGGGGAGAACTCGAAAGTCGGAAGTCGGAACTCGAAAGCGTTGAGACTCGCGTCTCGAGCCATGACCCATGTCCCCTCACACATGCTCCATGCCATCGATGCTTGACATCCGATAGTTTGTATTGCATAGTATGCGGTATCACACAAGGAGCGACGCATGAAGCTGGAGCGTGAACTGTTGCGGGGGGCCGGGCCGGCGGCGGTGCTGGCGCAGCTCGCGGTGAGCGAGGCGTACGGCTACGAGCTGGTGCAGGCGCTGGATCGCAAGACCGGCGGGGTGCTGGCGATGGGGCAGTCGACGCTGTACCCGATGCTGTATCACCTCGAGGCCAAGAAGCTGATCGCCTCGCGCGAGAAGGTCGTCAACGGGCGCACGCGGCGGTACTACCGGCTGACGCCCAAGGGCAAGCGCAAGCTCGACGCCGACCGTGAGCAGCTCTCGGCGTTGCACGAGGCGCTGGGCGCGATGGGCCTGCTGAAGCCGGGGGGTGCGTGATGACGGCGACGACTGAAGACCACGGCACACGGTCGGCGTGGCGGCGGCTGCGGCACACGCCGTGGCGCGACCTGCTGCGCGGGCGGGTGTCGGCGGCGCTGGACTGGAAGCACCTCATCGCGAGCTGCGAATTACCCGAGCCCATCCGGGGGCTGATCGGCGACGTCGTCCAGCGCACGCGGCTGTGGCGGCGAGAGAAGGCGGATGTCGCGACGGAGTTGATCGCGCACTTCCGCGATGCGCTGGAGTCCGAAGCGACGGCGGAGCAGGCGATCGATGCGTTCGGCGAGCCGCGATCGATCGCGAAGCTGATCCGTCGGGGCAAGCGCAAATGTCGGCCGATCGGCTGGCACATCCGGCATCGGCTTCGGCAGGGGATCGCGGTCGCGGTGGTGGCGTATCTGTCGGCGGGGCTTTGGCTGGCGGCGGGCAAGCCCGAGCCGAGCGTGGACTACCTGGCGATCCTGAACGCCCCGCTGGAGGGCGTGCCCGAGGAAGACAAGGCGTGGCCGATCTTGCGTGAGGCGATGATCGAGCACGAGACATGGGAGGCGTCGTTTGCCGACGGCCTGTTCCGTCCCGAGCCGGGGGTGGAGCGGCGGGAGTACGAGCGGGTGTGGTTCTTCAGCGAGGATGCGGCAGAGTTGCCAGGGATGGTGGCGAGGTACGACGGTTATCTCGCGGCGGTGCGTGAGGCGGCGAGTAAGCCGGTGATGGGGGAGGGGTGGGCGTTCGAGCGCGACCGCGACCCGCGGGATTTGCTGGCGCTGTACGGGCCGGACCACGAGCCATCGGATGGTTATGTCCCCGACGGCGTCGACGACCCTTCGCTCGCGGCGTTGTGGCAGGAGAGCATGGTCGGCGTGCTGCTGCCGTCGCTGTCGCACCATCGGCAGATGGCGCGGCTGCTCTCGGCGGACACGCACGCGGCGGTGGTGGAGGGCGACGGGGCGCGGTTCGTGGCGAACGTCGAGGCGTCGCTCGGGCTGGCGCGGCTGGTTGCGCAGGGGTACATCCTGATCGAAGACCTGGTCGCGGTGTCGATGTCGGCGATCGTGCTGCAGGACGTAGCGTGGATGATGGAGCGGCGGCCGGAGCTGCTGAGCGACGCGGAGCTGCGGCGGCTGGCGCACCTGCTGGCGGCGAGCGACGCGGGGATCGACGTGGATTTTTCGGGCGAGCGGATGCTGGGGCTGGACACGTTTCAGCGGATGTACGACCCGGATACGGGGCGGATCACGCCGGACGGGATTCGGTTTATCGCGTCGATTAGCGTGGGGGAGAGCGTGCCGGCGAACCCGACGCACCGGATGATGCAGGGCGCGATGGCTCCGCTGGCGATGCCGATTGCTGCGATGGGGTCGGCGACGCACGGCGAGTTGATCGCGGAATACGAGCGGCTGTACGACATGATCGAGGCGACGCCGCGCCGGCTTTACCCGCCCGATAGCGGGAGCTCGCTGGACGCAGAGTTGGAGCGCAACGCGCAGGACTTCTGGTGGCGGGTGCGGTACATGCCGCTGATGATCTTGATGCCGGCATTGGACGCGGCGGCTCGGTCGGAGACGCAGACGCGGGCGTGGCGGGACGCGGTGGCGCTGGCGATCGCGGCCGAGGCGTATCGGCGGCGGCACGGGGCGTGGCCGGCGGAGGCGGCGGCGTTGGTGCCTGATTATCTGCCGGCGTTGCCGATGGACCTGACCGACTTAGGGCCGACGGACGAGCCGCGATCAGGGATGAAGCTGGGGGTCGTGGACGGCGGGCTTCGGGTGTACGGGCTCGGGTGGGACGGCACGGACGACGGCGGGGCCTGGCCGGCACAGCCTGATCACACAACGTTCCCGCAGGTTCGCCCGCCGGAGGCGGAGCGCGGGGGGGATTGGGTGTTGTTTCCGATGGCGCCGGATGTGGAGTGAGAGCGTTTGAGGGGACGCGCCCGACGCTTCGCGTCTTGGGCTAAACGGAATGGGACGCTTCGCGTCGCCCGCTACGCTGCGGGGTTCCTTGGGTCAGGTGCCGGCGTCGACGAGATCGGGCATAAGGGGTTTGTCGGTGAGGGCGGCGACGACGGGGAGTCTTAGGGTGAAGGTCGCGCCGCGGCCGGTGTCGGAGTCGAGCTCGATGGTGCCTTGCAGGAGGGTGGCGAGCTGCTGGGAGATGGTGAGTCCGAGGCCGGTGCCGCCGTGGGCTTTGGTTTCGGATTCGCTGAGCTGGACGAACTTTTCGAAGACGCGTTGGTGGTCCTCGGCGGCGATGCCTGGGCCGGTGTCGGAGACGGCGAAGCGGACGTGGCCGGGGTGGTTGCGCTGTGCGGCGGGCTCGTGACGGACGGCGAGGGTGACGGTGCCGCCGCGGGGGGTGAACTTCACGGCGTTGGCGAGGAAGTTGAAGACGATCTGTTGGACCTTGCCGGCGTCGGTTTCGAGCGTGGGGATCGGGCGCTCGACGAGGGTTTGCAGCGTGAGCTCGGCGCGGTCGGCCTGGGGGCGGATGAGGTTGGCCAGGCCCTCGGCGATGTCGGGCGGGCTGACGGTTTCGGAGTGGACTTCCATGCGGCCGGCCTCGATCTTGGCGAGGTCGAGCAGCTCGTTGATGAGCTCGAGCAGGCGGCGCGAGCTGGTGATGATGTGCTCGCAGTAGCGCTTTCGTTTTTCGTCGACGGGGCCGGTGCGGTCGGCGAGGGTTTCCTGGAGGACCTCGGCGAAGCCGACAATGGAGTTGAGCGGCGTGCGCAACTCGTGGGAGACGTTGGCGAGGAACTCGCCTTTGAGTTTGTTGGCCTCGAAGAGCGCGACGTTGGTCTGGGCGAGCTCGTTGAGCTTGAGGTCGAGGGTTTTGTTGATGGAGCGGAGGTCTTTTTCGTTGTTGCGGACGCGGTCGAGCATGGCGTTGAACATGTCGGAGAGCTGCTCGAACTCGTCGCCGGTGTTGATGTCGGAGCGGATCTGCAGGTCGCCGGCGGTGACCTTGGCGGCGTAGTCGCGAAGGACGCGGACGGGGGAGAGGATGATGCGGGTGGTGATGAACCAGAAGGTGGCGATGGCGAGGACGCTGGCGACGAGGCCGGCGGCGGTGAGGGAGACGACGTTAAAGACGCGCTGGGCCTCGGCGTCGCGGTCGCGGAGGTCGATGGCGAAGACGAGCTCGACGGGGTCGCGCAGCGGAGCGTCGGCGGCGGGATCGGGCGGGTCGGCGGCGAGCTCGCTCTGGCGGACGGCGCGGGCGTAGCGGTAGTAGCGCTGGCCGTCGCGGTCGGTGGCGGGGGTGAAGGCTTCGCTGGTTTCGCCGGCGTTGAAGGACGCGACGGCCTGGCCGAGGAAGGCGTCGGGGTCGAGCTGGCCGAAGTCGTCGGCGGGGATCATGGTGGTGAGCAGTTCGTCGCCGGGCTCGAGGATGGCGGGGAGGTCGTCGAGCGATCGCCAGGCGCCGGGGAGCTGGACCTGGTCGGCCAGCCAGGCGTCGGCGAAGTCCTGGGCGCGGCGGAGGGGTTGGCGGTCGGCCAGGGCGTCCATGCGGACCCACGCGACGCCGAGCGCGGCGGCGAGGATGAGCGCGACCGCTGCGCCAAAGAGGAGCTGACACTTGTTGGCAAGGCTGACGGTGACCCGCTTGGACACGGCTGCATCGTAATGCGGGTGGGGTGAGTGGTGGGGCTTGAGCGTTCGGTGCGCGGATGAAAAACCGGCCGGCGGGTCGCGGTTCGCCTTGATGAACTGTCGTTGTATTTAGCCCCCGGCGTGTCGCCGGGGGCGGCCCCGGGTCATTGACCCGG
>JBCCQE010000064.1:0-14525 GCA_039024495.1 Planctomycetota bacterium
GACTGCCGGGGGCGGGGGGCCGAGCCCCCGGCCAGCGAAAGACCGGGGGGCTCGGCGTCACACGACTTCCGGGCTTCCGGGCTTCCGGGGGGGGGGAGTGGTTACGCGGCGGCGGTCTGGAGTCCGACCATCGGGCCGGCCTGCTCGGTGTCGCCAACGTTGTGGACGTTGACCGCGAGGCGACGGCTGGCGAGCAGGGCCATCTGCCGCTTGCGGAACGCGGCGTGTTCACTCGTCTCCAGTGTGAGGCCGCGCCGGTTGCCGATGGTGGCGGCCATCCGCAGGTCGCCGAACAGCACGGGCACCTGGCTGTTCGCCTCGGCCTTGGGCATCACCTGCGTGATGCGGACGGGGTAGCCCAGGAAGAGCAGCTCGCGGCGGCCCTGGACCTCGGCGGCCGTCACGCCACCGGCGGCGAGCATGAGCCGCATCATCACGTTGGCGAAATAGACGCGGTGGCAGTACCAGGCCGCCCCGTCGTCGGCGTACTGCGGCAGCGCCGCGACGACCTCCTGGTGATCGGCGAGCGTGAGCTCGTCGTAGGCGTTGCCCGAGCCGACGACCAGGCCGGCAACGTTGGCCGGGTTGGCATCGACCGCCTGCAGCGCCGGCGCGACGCCGCGGATGCCGAAGCTGGCCGCGTTGCGAGTGCCGGTGAAGCCCACTGTGTCGAGCTTCTTGGCGATGGCGCGGGCGATCGACACGGCGATCATCTCGCCCAGGGCCGGCAGCGCGTCCTCTTCGAGCGTCTTGGGCCAGAGCATGAACACGCCCCAGCTCTTGGGGTTGAGGTTGATCGAGCCGAAGGTCGGCTCGTCCTCGTCCGTGTCCTCTCCCTCGTCGAGCAGGTGGACCTCGGGTTCGGTGAGCTGCTCGGAGAACGACAGCGAGCCCGCGCCCATCGGCATGGAAAAGGCGTTGGGCTCGAACACGCCGTAGCTCTCGAACAGCGACTGCATCCGGCTGCTCATCTCGTGGGGGATGAGCGCCCCGTCGTTCGTCGTGTCCAGCACGCGCTGGTGCAGGTCGGGGAACTCCCGCTTGAGGTAGTCGTCGGCCTTGGCGCCGGTACTCCCCGGCGCGTGACGCAACGCCAGGCAGGCAAACGCCGACGCCTGCCGCTCGTCGGCGAACACGCCGCGATAGCCGTGGCGACCGTCGCCGAGCATCGAACGCACGGCGGCCAGCTTCTTGTCGATCAGGCCGGGCAGGTTCTTGTGCGTCTCCTCGATCTGCTCGATCTGCTCGATCTGCTCGATCGCACCTTCGATGGTGTCGATCTTCTTCACGCGGCCCGACATCTCGTCGAGCAGTTTTTGGGTTTTATCGTCGAATGGCATGTGTGGTTCCTAGTTGGCGGACACGCCCAGCTCATCGCTGAGCCACGCCCGCAGCGCTTCTTCGTCACCCCCGGAAGCTCCCCCCCCGGAAGGCCCGAGAGGCTCGCCTCCCGAGACTGCGGGTTCGGGAAGGGCACCCGCACGCGCGGGGCCTTCAACTTCCGGGGGGGTGTGGGTCGCGTCGTCGGCGAAGTACGCATCGGCGTGCCAGTCGGGGGCGTGGCCTCCGCCGCGACCCGTGCCGCGGAGGTCCAAAAGCCCCACGCCGGCGGCCGAGCCGTCGAGGTGGTTGGGGTAGGTGGGGTGGTCGGGACGGTCGGATTGGATGGCGTCTGGGCGACGGTCGATGCGTTCGAGCAGGGCCAGGACGGGCGAGTGGTCGGCGGAAGCGTTGGGGTGGTCGACCGTGGTTGACCTGTAGCCGCCGAAGGACGCGGCGCGGATCAACGCCTCGGGGTTGGCGGGGATCGTGACGAGCGAGCATTCGAGCAGCTCGACATCGGTGAAGACGCGCACCTTGCGCGTGTGGCCGTCTTCGTCCTGCTCGTCGCGCATCACCCAGGCGTGGGTAAGCCACGCCACGCTGAAGCTGTTGAGCGTACCCTCGACGATCTGGTTGAACCGAAGCTCGCCCTCGGGGCTGGAGTCGAAGATCGCCGTGCCGATCAAGCCGTCCTCGCTGAGGCGGACATCCTCCCAACGACCGATCGGCTTGTCGTGGTCGTGGTTGAACAACAGCCGCGGGGCCGCGAGGAAGCTACCCATGCGCTTCCGATACGCCGAGGGCTCGACCCGCTCGCCGTAACGATCGAGCGCGGGCGTGCTCATCACCGCATCGACCGACCGGCGGTCCTGGTTCACGCCGCGGACGCCATCGGGGATCTGATACCAGTCGAGGCTCCCGCGAGACGTGGCGACGGGCGCGGGATGGGTGGCGGAGGTCATCAGGCAGCGTCCTTTGCAACAGAAGGGGCGTCGAGCTGCTCGTACGAGAGGAAGCCGCGGGACGTGTAGCGGTCGAGGAACGACCGCAATGAGTCATTGGGGTAGCGGCTCAACGCCGTGCACCCGCAGTTGATGTCTTCCACGGGCCGGCCGGTGGCGCGGGGGTGCTTGCAAGACGCGCCGCTGGCCAGGACGAACAGCTCGCCGACGGGGATCGGGTTGGCCATCGTCTCCCGCTCCATCTGAGCGTGCGACGCGCGGCCCGTCTCACGACGCGACCACAGCCACGACTTGAGCGGCACGCCCGCCTGCACGCGGGCCACGTCGCGGCCCTCCTCGACGGCCGCGCCGACCTCGGTGCGGGCGATCATCGAGGCCCGCTCGGCCGCCTGCTTGAACACGCCCTTGACCCGCGTCGATAGCGCTTCGAGCCCCTCGCCCGCGTCCAACCCCTCGGCCAACGCCTGCGCGATGCGGCGTTGCACCGTGACATCGACGCCCGCCACCTTGGGCACGCGCCGACGCAACGCCTCGACCGCCTGCGGGTCGTCGAGGTTGAACGCCGTGGGGTCGCCGCCCTGCGCGTCGGCCGCCTCGCGCATCGTCTGCGACCCGCCCAGCCGCTGGGCCTCACGCAGCAGCGGCCCGACGATCAGCCACAGCTTGCCCTGCGCCTCGGCCAGGTCGAACAGCACCGCCCCAACGAGGTTGCGCTTCGAGACACCGCCCCCGGAAGCAAGCCCCCCTCGAGCGTCCATCGAGCGGGCCTCGAACTCCGCCTCCAGCCGCTTGAGCGTGGCGGTGCGCAGCTCCATGAAGTGACGCGACACGCCCCCACGCATCCGCCGCTCCAGACCGGCCCAACTCGCCCGCCACGCCGCCCACAGCTCGGCACGCTGCGCCTCGGTGGTGCGCAGGGTGTCCGCGTCGGCCTTGGCGATGCGACGGCGGGCGCGGCCGTCCTGTGGGTCGGTGGGGTCGGGATCGTCTCCGAGATCGCTTCCGGGAGCAGGACTTCCGGGGGCGGGGGTTCCGGGGCCGGGGGGGTCGTTGAAGATGGAGAGCGCGTCGTCCTTCACGTCGCGTCGGCCGAGCTCGACCCACCAGGTGTGCATCCACGGACGCGAGCTCTCGTCGGCGGGGAACGGAGCATCGGTGGCGCGGATCACGTCGGCCATCGGCACGCCGTTGCGCACCCACGTCTCGGCGGACTGGGCCAGCTCGAGCTGCGCTCGCTGCACGGCCGGCACGCCCGAGCTGTCGAAATAGGCGTAGAGCCCCATGCCCGAGGTCAACGCCCGCTTACGGCAGCTCGCAAAGCCGAGGCCCCGAGCTGCCGACAGGGGCGCGGTGCGGCGGCGGGCCGTCCGCATCGAGCGGTCGTCCGCCCACCGGCTCAACACGCCACGCGACCACTCCTCGGCGAGGCGGGCCGAGTAGGGGAGCATGGTGTTGATCCAGGTCGCGCGGTCCGACGCTTCGGCGTGGGCGTAGTTCGAATCGGAGAAGTAGCCGATCGTCGCCGGCCCGATGCCGAACGCCACGCACACGTCGTCGCGGCTGAACTTCCGCATCTCCGCGAACTCCATGTCGCGGAAGGTGGAGCCGAGCGGCTCGGCCTTCAGGCCGCCTTGCAACAGCATCCATGTGTGCCGATTAAGAGGCCCCGCGTGCCGGTCTTGCAACTGTTGCAGGAGTGAACGCTCTTGGGGCTCGGTCAGGTTCTGGTCGGTCTGGAACAACATGCCGCCAGACGCGCCCGATGCAATCGATCGCTCATTTGAGAGATCGCTCAGGTGAAGCTGCGCAATGGCCCGCCGCACCGCGGATCGTGGAGACAGAGCAGAGAGCGGGTCGGACGGCTGGTCGAAGTCGGGGTCGCGGATTAGCCACATTTCTTCAACGCGCAGCTCTCGCTCAAGACCCGTGACAGGGTCGCGCTCGAACCAACGCCGAATGCGGCCCGACGATCGGTCAAGGTCTGCCCGCATGAGCGTTCGCGCAACCGGCCGCACCTCGATCGGGTGATCGAGCGCATCGAGCGTGAAGACCCAGCAGAGCGCCCCCGACAGATCGAGCAGCGAGCTAGTCGCCTGCCAGAACGACCGCGCAGTCATCTCGGAGTTCGGGCACGCCGTCAGCTCCGCAGCCGGCCCCGACTCCACCACCTCGTCGTTTGGAGTCACCAGCATCAAGGGCATGCCAGCAAGGTTCTCCGCCCGCCACCGCACGCAGGCGTACACCGCCGCGACAGTAGAGTAGCTACGCGAAACTTCAGCAGGCTCGTAACGCCCGCCAAGCGTGCCGAAGTGGTGCTGGAGCTCAGAAAAGTTCATCGACTTCTGCGCGGTCGCGGAGGTAGCACGACCACCAGGTCTATAGCGAGGAAGAGTCATCCGTGGCCTCCGTCGTCATCCGACGCTTGGGCCTTGCGGTTGTCGATCATCCAGTCGGCGTGGGCGAGCGCAGCCTGCCGGGCTTGATGAATGCGACGGCGGCCGGCGGTTTCGATGAGGCCAGCACCTTTGTTGGCAGCGTCCTGGAGTTCGGCCCCTGCGAGCGAGGACTGCGCCATCAGATCGGCGATTCGTTTCCTGATCGCTCGCTCGGCCGGACGCATCCGGCGGACGATCGATGCCTCGATCATTCCCATGAACGTGTCGTTCACGACGACGGAGTCTGCGAGCTGCTCGGGCGTGAGCAGCGCCTCCGTCCACCGCCTTGCCTCGGCGACCACGCACGCCGCAAAGGCATCGACCCCGCCGGCTTCTTGGACCGGAGGGCAATCGCGCAAGTGCTCTTCGACGAGCGGCGCATCGGTCGGAGTTGGAGGTGGGGTTGTAGACAACGGGCGGCGTCCTTGCCGAGGTCACACTTAGGCGGCGAGCTAGGTGGCCGCGTCTTCCTTACCGATCCACCCCTCTTCAACAAGCTCCCGCCGCAGTTTGTCGTACTTCTGAAGACCGAATGTCGATGGGTGCGTGACGATTCCAGCGAGCTCTTGCCTTCCCCACCGTCGAAGCCAGTTGCCCGCCATCGTCGCCAAGTGGTCACTGCTGATCTCAGAGTCGTACGGATCAGGTCCGCCACCTCGCCGATGCCTGTAGACCGAAATCTGGTACTTCGAGATGGCGAGAAGGCCGGGATGATCGGCAATAAGGCGCTCGAACCGCTCGGCGAGGTCTGACGGTGTGAGGCGCTCGGCTACGACAGCTCTGAGCGAACCGAGACCTGCGACCAACTCCGAGGCGATCGTTAGCACCTGCGCGTCGGTTAGGTTGAAAGAGAGCAACGCCTCGTAAGAGGCTTCGACGCTGTACGCGAGCTCACGCAGCGTTGTGTAGCTTGCGGGCTCGTCGTCATCTTCGAAGTTGGTCAGCATCCAGACGGCGGCGTCCGCCCATTCACAACCCTCCGCCTGATCGATGAACGCATCAAGCTGCCGTGCGGTGCGAACGTAGTGGACCACTTGCGCCTTGAGCAGAGTTGATGCGTTGAAGCGAGCCGCGACGACATAAGCCTCGTGAGGGAGCTCGATCGGCGACTCATCCGACTCATCGCAGAACCACTCCATATCCACGTAGACGCCAAACTCCCGAAGGCCTCGCACAAGCCTCACGACGTGGCCGGGGTTCGGAACAACAAGCCGCGACGGGGCCAAATAACCCGACACCGACCCGGCTGGAAGCCCGGCCGCGCGATCGAGGTCGAGTCGATCGACGCGGTGCGTATTAAGGATGGCTGCGAGTTTGCGATGAAATCGCCGGGGCTGTCGATCGCTCGCTGCCATGTCCAGCAGCGTAGATGAATCTGTGGCTTCCGTGCCCATGAGGCGAAGTTTACACTCGAAACTTCACATCTGCAATATAAATTACTAAACTGGATTTTGGCGGGTCCGATCGGCGGCCCCGCGTCGGCTCAGTCACCTAGGAGAACAACACCGCCCGGCAGTCGCCGGATCGCGGAAGGCCCACAAAAACAAGGGAAAAGGGCCTCCCGCCTCGTGCTCAGCTACCAACCAAACCACGAGATCAGGAGACCCAGTGATGAATCCTACTGCCCCCGCGGCCGCGCGCAACCCCCACCCCGCACCCACCGAACCCCCCGCCGGCAAGGCCGCCGGCGACCCCATGAACGGACTCCACCCCAACGCCACCCCCGCCCCCAACGCGGCCGATCCAGACGCGCCGCGGGTCTACCAAGGCCGAACTCAATCAACCCTTTCCGGGCCGTTCCCCGGTGTTGACCATCGATCCCTTCTATCTGCTCGCCGGCCGCGTCGCCCTCCTGCTCGAATCTATTTCACGCGAGCTTGTGTGCCTGCAGGACGATCGCACCCACAAGCTCAGCGATGTCGTCTCCGACAGCGACATCAAAGAGTTCGAGCAGGCCATGCACGAGGCGTGGGTCGTGCTCCATCACCTCTCGCACGCATCATTAGAAATGCACGTCGCCGGGCTTTTTGAGCAGGCCGACGACCAGCTCGCCGAGCTCCGCCGCGTCGCCGAGGCCGAAGCGCTCAGCCACGAGCCCAGCCACGCTCCGCAGGAGGTATCCGCGTCGTGACCGCGCTTGCGATCCAGCGCGAAGGACCGCCGCCCGGCCCGGCTCTGCCCGAGCCGGGCGCATGGCCCGACGCGCACGCCTGGATCGAGATCGACGCGGCGGCGCGGGCGATGTCGGTCACGGCTGCGCACCTGCGGCGGCGTAAGTGCCCCGCCTGGTCGTCGCGCGGCCTGGCCGTCAAGCACGACCCCGGCGACGGCCGGGCGCGCTGGTTCGTCGCCCGCGTCGCCGACGCCGCTTTCGCCGAGGGGGAGATGACCCAGCGCGAGCAGCGCGTGGCGGCGCTGTCCGGCGTCGGCGACATGAAGCGCGACGAAGCCCTCACCCGCGCCGCGTGCGTCGAGGCGTACCGGGCCGAACGCAAACGGCAGCCCGGCCCCGAGCGCCAGTGGATGCCGTCGCTGCTCAAGCGCCTCGGCGAACAGCACCCCGAGATCAAGCTCAGCAAGACAACGCTGCGTCGGTGGTCTCGCAAGTACCGCGGGCCGTCCGACCTGATCGAGCTCATCGACACCCGAGGCCAGCACCGCCACGACCACGCAGACCCCGCCTGCTGGGCCCACTTCCGATCCATCTACCTCGACCCCAACGAGCCGAGCCTCGCCGAGTGCTGGCGGCTGACGCGGCAGTACGCGATCGCCGAGGGATTGGCCTGGTGCAGCGAGAGCCAGTGCCGCCAACGCCTCGACGACAAGGTCACGCCCGCGCAGCAGGCCAAGTACCGAAGGCCCCGCGCATACCGCGAGCGGTTCTCCCCCTATGTCGAGCAAGACCCCGAGGCCGTCGCCGTCGGCGAAGAGTGGCAGGGCGATCACTGCATCTTGGATGTGATGTGCTCGGTGCCGGGGCGCAAGCGCCCCGTGCGTCCGTGGCTCACGGCGTGGCTCGACACGCGCTCGCGTCGCGTCGTCGGCTGGAGCCTCAACCCCGAAGCGCCCAGCACCACGCCCATCCTCGCCGCGTTCCGCATGGCCGTCCTCGACCCGACCAACGGCGGCCCGCCGCAGCGCGTGCTGATCGACAACGGCAAGGACTACGACAGCTATGCCTTACACGGGATGAGCAAGGTCGAGCGAAAGCGCCTGCCCAGCGAGGTCGATCGCTTCCGCATCGACCCCGAGGCGACGCGCGGCGGCGGGGTGTTCCGGCTGCTGGGCGTCGAGGCCCACTTCGCCGCGCCGTACAGCCCGCAGCGCAAGGGCCGGATCGAGCGATGGTTCGGCACGATGCACTCCCAGTTCGACAAGCGATGGGCGACCTACACCGGCCGGGACGTGGACCACAAGCCCGAGGGGCTCGCGGCGACGCTGCGTCAGCCGCACAAGGTGCCGAGCTTCGACGCCGTGCTGGGCGAGCTGCGGGCGTTCATCGACGACTACAACGCGGCCGCCTCGATGCGCGTGGGGGCCGAGGGCCAGAGCCCCGACGAGATGATGGCGACGCGGGTGCCGCGACCGATCGAGAACCCCGCGGCCCTGGACTTCTGTCTTCAGCTCTGGCACAAGCCGGTGAAGGTCACGCGCAACGGCGTCCGCATCGAGATGCTCGGGCGCGGCCTCAGCTACGGCCAGTACCACGCCGACCTGCGGCCGCTGATCGGCACGGGCGACAGGGTGATCGTGAGCTACGACCCCAACGACCTGAGCCTGGTGTGGGTGCACCGCTGGACGCCCGACGGCGGCGTGGGGCCGCTGATCGCCCGCGTGCCGATCAACGACCGGCTCGGCGGCGGCGGGGTGTTCAGCAAGGCCGACCTGGCCGAGCAGCTCAAGGCCCGCGCCGAGGTCCGCAAGGCCGACCGGGTGCACCGCCGCCAGGGCCTGCGTCACGCGGTGATGACCCCCGAGCAGCTCGCCGCCCAGGACCGGGCCGACCGCGAAGCTGCGGAGCGTCAAGCCGCGATCGACGCCGCGCCGAAGCCCGCTCAACCGGCCGTTGAGCAACCGTCGATCGACGAGGGCGACGACGACGAACTCGACATCTTCAAGGAGCTCGCCGCCGCGCCGGTGCCGGGCATGAAGCGGCGCAAGGAGATCGATCCCGAGCTCGATCGACAGCTCGACGCCGCCATGTACGGCGACGACGACGACCGCTTCACCCTGCTCCGCAAGATCGAAGACGACCGCCGGCTGCTCGACCAGTTCACCGGCATCCCGACACCCCTGACCCTCAACCCGCCCCACCGCGACGACACGGACGACGACAGCGGCAACCTCATCGAGGAGATGAAGAAGCATGCAAGCTGATCTGATCGCCGAACTCCGTGAATCCGCCCGCGAACTCAAAGTAAGCCGCAACCTCCCGCCCCACGGCCAGCTCACCGACGAGCAGATCGCCCAGGTCCGCGACGACTTCGCTCGTGTGTTGGACCTTCCAGGCGTCACCGCCGACCGCATCGGCCAGGCCCTCGGCGAGGGCTACTCGGCCAACACGCTTGTCAAGCTGCTGGAGTTCGAGAGCCGGGAATCCAGCAAGCTCCGCGACCCCGACCGGATCGCCCGCGGCGTCAACGCCTTCCTCGAACTCATCGGCCAGAGGGCCGAGGGCAGGCTGCCCCGCGGCTTCGTCAAGACCGCCGTCGCCGAGCGGATGCTGACCGTCATCGAACGCACGGCGATCCTCGGGTTCATCTCCGTCATCACCGGCCCGCCGGGAGTCGGCAAGACGATGGCGATCGACGTCGCCCGCTCGATCGTCCCCGGCTCGGTCGTGCTGCGCATCCGCGCAACGACCAAGACGCCAAGCGCCTTCATCCACGCCCTGGCCGCCAAGCTGCGACTGTACGGCACCAAGACATCGAGCGCGATCGCCGAGGCGAAGGTGATTGAGCATCTCGCCGGAACGGGGCGGTTGCTCATCCTCGACGAGGCCAACCGCCTCCCACCCGCGGCGCTTGAGGTCGTGCGCGACCTTCACGACGAGGCCGGCGTCGGCGTCGTCCTGGTCGGCACCGTCGAGATGCTCGACACGATCGACTGCGAGGACATCTTCGGCCAGCTCTCCAGCCGGATCGGGATGCGGTACGACGTGACCCCCGACGCCGCCCGCGGCCCCGACGACGGCGGACGCCCGCTCTACACGCCCGATGAGGTCGAGCGGGTCTTCATGTCGAGCAAGGTTCGGCTGACCGGCGACGGCCTCTCGATGCTGACGCGCATCAGCAACCTCCCCGGCCTCGGCGGCCTGCGGCTGGCCAGCAAGGTCGTCTACCTCGCCACCGGCGTCGCGGGCGACGAGCCGATCGACGCCCGGCTCCTGCGGCGAGCCCTCCGCAAGATCCAAGGCGACCGAGCCCACCGGGTCATCGACCAGCTCGACACGTCCCCCACCCTCGCGGCGGCCACCGGATAGCCGCCCCCACCAGGAGCCGACGCATGGACGCATCCTCCTCCCGCCCCACCCCCGACGAACTCCGCCCCCTGCTGATCGACGCCGCCGTGAGCCTCGCGCTAATCGGCCGGCAAGCGACGGACACCAACCGGGGATTCCCACGGTCTGCCGTGGTTGCCGCAGCCTCGGCGTTGACCTCGCCCGCCGAAGGCAACCCGGTGGGGCACCTCCTCGAAGTCGGGCTGAGCCACTCCGCCGCCTATCGCTTGCTCGACCGCTTATCCAAAACCCTCGAATCGGTGATCGCGTTATCGATAACGGCCGCTTCGGCGGATACGGATAAGCTCGCCGAGGCGATCGTGGGCCGCAGTCTTCGCTGCTGAGCCCTGCGCGCGCGCACATAGGGCCGGCCTTGGCACGCTTTAAACGCCGTTTTGAACGGCGTTGCCCGCCCGATTCTGTGCCATTTTTGACTTTCTTGGATTCACCCCCGCAGCGTCGTAAGTCGTTGTCGTCTCAGACGATCCCGCAAGATCCCACGAGATCCCACGTGTGCCATTCTTCCCCACGGTTAACACACTTCCCCACGGTTAACACCGCGCGCACCCTCGCGCTCAACAAACAGTGAATCGAAACCCGTTCGCCAACCCCTTGAAATAGGTTTTTGTTTGGGTACGATCTCGGCGTGGATCTCCCCTCTCACGAACACCGCGACGCCCTGCCCGACGGCCCCGCCCACCGCCGCGCCGCAGGCCTCAACCCCGGCAACCGCTTCGAGGCCATCCGCATCCACCAGGACGGCGACGCCATGGACGCCCGCCGCGCCGAACGCCAAGCCGAAGACATCAACGACGGAACTTCCGGGGGCGGGGGCGCGCCGCGCAAAGTCCCCCTCGAAGTCATCCCCGACGCCACGCAGAACGTCATCAACCGCGTCAGCCGAACCTCCGACGTCCCCTTCGACTGGACCGTCAACCCCTACCGCGGCTGCGAGCACGGCTGCATCTACTGCTTCGCCCGCCCCTACCACGAATACCTCGGCTACTCCTGCGGCCTCGACTTCGAAACAAAGCTCGTCGCCAAGCACGACGCCCCCGACATGCTCCGCCGCGAACTCGCCAAGCCCTCTTGGAAAGGCGAGCCCATCGTCATGTCCGCCATCACCGACATCTACCAGCCCGTCGAGTCGCAGCTCGGCCTCGCCCGCGGCTGCCTCGAAGTCATGGCCGACGCCTTCCAACCCGTCTCCACCATGACCAAAGGCTCGCTCGTCCTCCGCGACCTCGACCTCTGGCACAAGCTCGGCTCCAAAAACGCCGGCCGCGTCACCGTCACCATCGTCACCCTCGACGACGAACTCGCCAAAAAGCTCGAGCCCCGCGCCGCCGCACCCTCCCGCCGCCTCCACCTCATCCGCGAACTCAAAAAGGCAGGTGTCCCCGTCTCCGTCAACATCGCCCCCGTCATCCCCGGCCTCACCGACACCGAACTGCCCACCCTCCTCGAAGCCGTCGCCGACGCCGGCGCTACCCGCGTCGCCTGGGTCCTCCTCCGCCTGCCCTATCAGGTCAAAGACCTCTTCCTCGACTGGATGCAACGCGAGCTCCACCCCGACCGCGCTCGCAAAGTCGAATCCCTCATCCGCCAAGCCCGCGGCGGCAAGCTCTACGACGCCGGCCGCCGAGACCGTTTCCGCCTCGATGACGCGACCTCCAAGATGGTCGCTCAACGCCCCACCGCCCGCGACCGCCACCACGACCAACTCGAAGCCCAACGCGGCAGCCGCGTCACCCTCGGCACCAACAGCCAACGCCCCCACACCCAACGCCAACCGCCCGGCCACGACCGCCGCCGCGGCGAGGGCCACCACGCCCGCCAACTCAAAGAAGTCTTCGACGTCTACTGCCGCAAGTTCGGCCTCAACCGCGACGTCCGCCCCCTCAACACCCGCGCCTTCCGCCGCCCCTCCCTCAACGGACAAATCAGCCTCTTCTAATCAATCATCACCCCGCAGCGCTAAGGAAAATAGGAAATCAGGAAAGAAAGAAAACAAGCATCAACCCAGATATCAACAACGCGTAGCGGAAGCCGCGCAGCGGCCCATCGCAAAAAACAAAACACTCAACCATCACAACGAAACCCCACAACCACCCACGCCTCTTCTCCCCTTCCTGACTTCCTGCCTTCCTCAGCACCCTCTCCCCAACGCCTCACCCCGCGTACCGCCGCCCCTTCCATCGGTTTCCACCCGTGTGGTACTGCCAGGCCGACCCCATCAAAAACAAACAACCCACAGCCACCCCGATCGGCATCGTGAACGCGTACCACGCCGGCAGGTCCAGCAGCTTGCGCACCGCGTTCGTGATCCGCACGCCCCCGAAATACGCCGTCGCCCCGCACGCGAACGTCAGCCACGCCCGCACATCCCCCGCCACCGCATCCGGCTGCGTCAACGCCGAAACCCACACCCACACCAAGCCGCCCACCGCATACGCCGGCGTCAACACGCACAACAACACCGCCGCCACCACCACGCCCGCCATCGCCCACACGTTGTGCCGCACCGCCGAGTAACTGTTCTTCGTCAGCCCCTCCCACATGTCCGCCCACCCGTCGTACATCCGGCACCACTGCAACGCCGGCCCGTGCCCAATCCGCAGCCGCCCGCGCGCCCGCTTCAACGCCCGCCCCAACTCAATATCTTCCAGCACCTTCCCCGCCACCGCCTCATGCCCGCCGATCGACTCGTACAACCCCCGCTTCACCAAAATAAACCCGCCACCCAGAATCGCGTCGTCCACCTCCGGGTCCATCGCCGCCTCGAACGGCAACGCCAAACCCAACGCCGTCACCATCTGCACCTGCGGGATCGCCTCGATCGGCGAGCCAAACGTCAGCCGCGGAAACAGCCCCGTCACGTCCGCCCGCTCGGCCATCGCGTGCGCCATCGCCGACCGCAGACAGTCCGCGGACCAATGCAGGTCCGCATCCGTAAAGCAAAGATGCGCCACCCGCGCCCGACCCCCGCGCTCCATCGCACGCAACCGCCGCAACCCCTGCTCGATCGCCCAAGGCTTGCCGACCCACCCCGCCGGCGGCTCCACGTCGTTCCGCACCACCTCCAACCGCTCGCCATACGTCGCCTTCAGCTCCGCCGCGATCGCAGGCGTCGCGTCCGTCGACGCGTCGTCCACAAAGATCACCAGCAGGTCCGGGTAGTCCTGCTCGCAAAGCTCGGCCAGCGACGTCGGCAGGTGCTCCGCCTCGTCCCGCCCCGGCACCACGATCACCACCGCAGGCAGCTCGGCGTCGTCGATCTCCGCGGGCTCGATCCGCCAATGCAGGTTCCGCCCGTACCGCGGATCGACGTTGAAATACAGCCAGAGCCCCGCCGCCATCGCCGCCACCACCGGCGCACTCCACGCCATCAGCATCAAGAGCCCCGCCACGCTCACCCCGCCCGCGACCCGTCGCCCGCCGCACGCGCACCGCCCGCTTCGCCCGAAGCCTCACCATCGAACAGCGCCTGCTGGTCCGGGCTCGGCGACTCCGGCAGCGCCTCCCGCAACTCCTGCGCCTCATTAATAAAGTCGTCGATGTCGTTGAACCGCAGGTAGATCGACGCGAACCGCACATACGCCACGCCGTCCAGATGACGCAGGTGGTCCATCACCCGCCGCCCGATCTCCAGCGACTCGATCTCGCGCTTGCCGGTCTTGAACAGCTCGTCCTCCACCCGATCGCGCAGCGCCAGAATCGCCTCGGCCGGCACCGCCCGCTTGTAGCACGCCGCCTCGACCGACGCCGACACCTTCGCCCGCTCATACGGCACGCGCGACCCGTCCTTCTTAATCACCGTCAGCCGGATCGTGTCGTCCACCGCCTCGCGCGTCGTGAACCGCTTGTGACAGTTGTTGCACTGCCGCCGCCGACGGATCGCTCGCCCCCCGTCCGCCGCGCGGGAGTCGATCACCTTGTCATCATCGGCACCACAAAACGGACAACGCATCCGCCAAGTGTAAGGGCAGCGAGGCGCTGGGCGCTAGGGGCTAGGCGCTAGGGCTTCGGTGATGAGCGTCCAAGGTGAGTTCGATATGCGTCGCGCGGCCAAGCGCCTAGCCCCTAACGCCCAGCGCCTCGCTCCGCTTACACTTCGCGGATGCGTTGCCCGTTTTGTGGTGCCGATGATGACAAGGTGATCGACTCCCGCGCGGCCGACGGGGGGCGGGCGATCCGTCGTCGGCGGCAGTGCAACAACTGCCACAAGCGGTTCACGACGCGCGAGGCGGTGGACGACACGATCCGGCTGACGGTGATTAAGAAGGACGGGTCGCGCGTGCCGTA
>JBCCQE010000065.1:0-13595 GCA_039024495.1 Planctomycetota bacterium
ATCTACGAACTCGCCGACGCAGGCCTCACCCCCGACCAAATCGCCCACGAACTCAACCAACTCCCAGGCCAGGTCGAACTCATCCTCAACCTCCGCCAGGCCTAAGGCGTACCACTCTCGGCATGACCGATCACGCCCCCCTCTCCGACGGCCTGGGCACCATCCGCTCCACCCGCCTGCTCATCTTCAAAGCCGCCACCTTCGTCGCGCTCGGCCTCATCGCCGCCGCCACGCTCCTCATCCTCCACCCCTCCCTCGCCGCCGCCCTCCTGCTCATCGCCGTCTGGGCCTTCTGCCGCGCCTATTACTTCGCCTTCTACGTCATCGAACACTACGTCGACCCCGCCTACCGCTTCGACGGTCTCCTCTCCGCCCTCCGCTTCCTTTGGAAAAACCGACGCATCCGCTAAAAACTCCCCCGCTATCCTCTCGCGCATGACCTTCCTCCTCCAAGGCGCCCTCACCGCTCTCGTCACCCCCTTCCGCGACGGCCAGGTCGATCACGACCGCCTCCGCAAAAACATCGACTTTCAAATCAATCACGGCATCGACGGCCTCGTCCCCGTCGGCACCACCGGCGAGTCCCCCACCCTCTCCCACGACGAGCACGACGCCGTCATCGCCACCACCGTCGAACAAACCCACGGCCGCGTCCCCGTCGTCGCAGGCACCGGCTCCAACGCCACCGACGAAGCACTCCGCCTCACCCAGCACGCCCAACGCGTCGGTGCCACCGCCGCCCTCATGGTCAACCCCTACTACAACAAGCCCTCCCAGGAAGGCCTCTACCGACACTTCATCACCGTCGCCGACGCCGTCGACCTCCCCATCGTCCTCTACAACATCCCCGGCCGAACCAACGTCACCATGACCCCCGCGACCGTCGCACGACTCGCCGCCCACCCAAACATCGTCGCCATCAAAGAAGCCACTGGCTCACTCGACATCGCCTCCGAAATCCTCACCCTCACCAACCCCAAAGAGTTCACCCTCGTCTCCGGCGACGACTCCCTCACCCTCCCCCTCATGGCCATCGGCGGCCAAGGCGTCATCTCCGTCCTGGCCAATCTCCTCCCCGACCACGTCAAAGCCCTCACCGCCGCCGCCCAGGCAGGCGACTACGCCACCGCCCGCCAGCACCACCTCGACCTCTTCACCCTCTGCCGCGGCATGCTCACCCTCGACACCAACCCCATCCCCATCAAAACCGCACTCGCCCTCCGCCACCAAGACACCGGCAACCTCCGCCTCCCCCTCGTCCCCATGGACAACGACAAAACCCAACAACTCCAAACCCTCCTCCAACACCACAACCTCCTCCCACAAACCACATAACCCCAAACACCAACAGCCGGGCTGCCACGCAGCCCGGGGTTCACCCCCCGCCACACGAAAACACGAGCCGTCAACCGAAGTCAAGACGACTCGAAAAACCTCAACCCCACCTCTGATTCGTAATGCTGTTGGCCCAAGGCGCTAAAGCATCATCTTGTAGTTAATCGAGTCCAGCGGCCGACTCACAAGCCTCGGAAACCGCCTCCAAGTGTTTGACGGCGGCGGTTGCGTTCTTCGCCGAGAGCCGCTCTGTCAGTGCGACCAACGCTTCGCCAAACGGACGGTACACCGAGGCAAGCTGCTTGAACACGATGGGCTCGAGGTGGACCAACACCGCCCGCCGGTCTTCGGGGTGCGGTGAACGCCGAACCAAACCCTTTGATTCGAGACGATCCATCAACGCCGTCATGCTCCCGCTCGTCAGCCCGAGGTGCTGGCCGAGGGCCTTGGGGGTTTGCGGGCCGTGTTCCAGCCGGTTGAGGCAGCGTAGGTCATTACGCGAGATGCCAACCGCGTCCGCGGCCTTTGCATCCAGTCGATCCATGGCCGCGTGAAGGCGACGACAAGCCGAAACAAGGCCGTACGGGTCTTCGGGGCCGGATCGATTCATCAGTTTTGACATGTCAAAAAAACTCTTTGCTCTGGGGCTTGCATTTGTCTTGTTTATCAATATACTTGTTTATCAAACTATATTTGAGGCCTAAATGACGCTCATCATCACCATTCTTATCGCAATCGTCGCCGTGCTGGTTGCGGTTGTATTCCTCACACCGCGGGTTGTCGAGTACGCCGAAACCATCGACATCGACGGGTCGTCCGGGCAGGTCTACGACGCGATCCGGCATCAACGCAAACTCATGGAATGGTCCGCGTGGCCGCCCGAGACGGGCTCCAACTGCCAGGTAGAAGGCGACGACGGCCAGGTCGGGGCCCAAACCGTGTTTCTCGATAACAACGGCCAACGCTTCGGGTACCAAGAGGTCACGGCTCTAGACGAGGGCCGACACGTTTCTTTCAAGCTCGAAAGCAAGGGGCCGCCCCACCGACCCACGTTGAGCTTTCACTTGATTCCGATTGGACCAGAGAAAACGCGGGTCGTCTTGGCTTTTCGGAACGACATCACGCCGCCTTTTCACGTCTTACTTCGACTCTTTGGCATCGTCCGCTGGACGCGACAAATGCACCTGAAAGACTTGGACGGCTTGAAGCGATTTATTGAGCGTTCCGAGAATTATCGCGGTGAACCGCTGGCCGCGGCGGCATAGGCATCGGTGAACTACTACCCCCACACATTTGAGACGACGATCGAACGGTTCGGCGTCGGCAAAACGAAAGTCCTTTGGTACACCGTGGTTTTCCTGCCCGACGAACTCCGGGCAGACCTGCCCTTCGATCAATACCCTCGGCTCCGGGTTGAAGGCGAAATCGAAGAAGTCTCGATCGCGAACGCTTTCATGCCCACCGGCGACGGACGCTATTACCTAATCGTGTCGCCCAAAGTCCTGAAAGACGCCGAGATCGAAGCTGGGGACACCGTGCGGGTTTGGTTTCGCGTTGCGGATCAGAACTACGTCGAAGTGCCTCCCGCCTTGCAACAAGCGATCGAGGCTGACAGCAAAGCGGCCAACGCTTGGAGCAGACTGACGCCAGGCAAAATGCGAATGCTCGCTCAGCATGTGATGTCCGCTAAAACAGCAAAGACTCAGGCAAAACGCACGAGCGAAGCGCTCGAAGCATTGATCGATCACCACGCCGACCTTAGAGCCTGGCGTCGATCCAGAAAAGATTGACGCTATCGGTTGCTTGCCGACCACGCTCGCCTATCCGAGCGGTTCGTAGTAGATCGATAGAGAATGTCTTGAGGTGCGCGACGGCTGAATCGTGGCAACCTTACGACGGTTTCACTCCATCGCTCTGCTTTTTACAAAGTGCATTGCCAATAGTTCAGACAAGACTTCGGGCGTCTTATTTGGTTCGAGAGATAACGTACGGCAACTCCCGCGCGCACCACCCTCACCCCACGCGCCCAACAAGGAACCCCCGAACGAACGCGTCGGGCCAACACCGCGCAGGGTGCGGCCCCTCCGTCCGCTGGGCAATCCGCCGACGGCCAGACCCCAGCACGATCACGGATCGCGCGGGCGGCCGGTGGTCGACCCGGTGAGGCCCCTGCCCCAACAGCCGGCGACCGACCGAGACCGAAAGGCTCGGCACCGCCCTCCCCGTCGGCCCGCCTCGCGTCCCCACCGCCCCGGCCAGAACATCGGCAACCGCCCGGGCAAGACGCGACGACGTCATTGACAACCCACGCCACGCATCAACCCCCTCTCCCCCCGGGGAGAGGGCCGGGGTGAGGGCAGCCCGAAGGGCCCCAAAGGTCCAAAGCCGCTGCGAATCCCAGCCACCCTCTGGGTCGCGGGTCTGCCTGAAAAGTGGGGCGGGCGTCCCGACCGCCATGACAGCCGGTGACCCAACGGCGGGCGGGACGCCCGCCCCACCCACGGCCGCGCGCACCACCCCGCGCGTACGATGACCCCATGCCCGGCTTCCTCGACCGCTTCCGAAAAAACCACCCCGCCCCGCGCGACCAGGCCGCCGACCCCCAAGCCCCTTCGGCCGAACCCGACCCCGACCCCGCACCATCGATCGACGCCATGCGCCGCTCGTACCAGGCCGGCCAGCTCATCGAACAAGACACCCCCGCCGACGACCCCTTTGCCCTCTTCCGCGAGTGGTTCTCGCAAGCCACCGAGACCGCCCGCCAACACCGCTGGGCGGAAGCTAATGCCGTCACCCTCGCCACCGCCGACGCCCAAGGCCAGCCCGCCGCTCGCGTCGTCCTCCTCAAAGGCCTCGACCACGGCCTCGTCTTCTACTCCAACCATCAATCCACCAAAGGCCAACACCTCGCCCAAAACCCCGTCGCCTGCCTCAACTTCTACTGGCCGTGGCTCGAACGCCAGTGCCGCTTCGCCGGCCCCGTCGCCCGCCTCCCCCGCGACACCTCCGAAGCCTACTTCCGCTCCCGCCCCCGAGGCTCCCAGCTCGGCGCGATCGCGTCCGACCAATCCCGCGAAGTCGCCGACCGCGACACCCTCGACCGCAAGCTCGACGCACTCGAAGCCGCACACCCCAAAGACGACGCGGCCAACCCCATTCCCTTCCCCGACGACTGGGGCGGCTACCGCCTCACCCCGCTCGAAGTCGAGTTCTGGCAAGGCCGCGACAACCGAATGCACGACCGCCTCGTCTACCGCCGACCCACCGTCGACACCCCGACCTTCACCCGCACCCGCCTGCAACCCTGAATCCGGTTGAACCGCCAAGCCGCCAAGTACGCCAAGGTCGGATTGAACCACGGAGTGCACGGAGGACCACGGAGCCGTTTTAGCCAGACTCAAAACCAGTCAAGTAAATCAACACAAACCCGCGCGACTCACCTTCGTCCCACCGTCCGCCCTATCCCCCTCCGTGCCTCTCCGCGCCTTCCGTGGTTAACCCCGCAACTCCCTCGACGCTCTCTGCGCCTCGACGGTTTCACTCCGAAGCCCCCTTCGCCGCGCACCGCTTCGAGCAGTACTTCACTTGCTCCCAATCCCGCTCCCACTTCTTCCGCCAAGAAAACAACCGCCCGCAGCACGCGCACACCTTCGTCGGCAATCCCTCGCGTCCGCCACGCCCCTCGGCCGTATTCTGCTTCTCGCCCGACTTCCGCCGACCCATCACGCCGCGCCTTGGATCAGTTGGTCGTCGATCGCCCGGTTCGCCGACTCATCATCATCGCCATCGCCGCGCGACCGGCTCAACGCCTCCGCGTCCCGCACCACCGCCTTGGCCATGTCCGTGAAGATGAACAGGTGGATCGGATACAGGCTCCACCAGTACAACCACCCCGGCAGGCCCATCGGGTCGAACAACGCCGACTGCCGCAGGTAAGTCTGCCCGCCCTCCTCGATCGCCTCGTACTGAAGCCACGCCCGGCCCGGCACCTTCATCTCCGCCCGCAGCCGCATCAACCGCGGCCGCTCCACCGTCTCCACCCGCCAGAAGTCCAGCGTCTCCCCGATCAACAACTCCGTCGGGTGCCGCCGCCCCCGCCGCAGCCCCGGCCCGCCTATCGCCGCGTCCATCCAACCCCGCATCCGCCACGCCCAGCCCCACGTCAGCCAACCCTTCTCCCCGCCCAAGCTCGTAAACGCGTCGTACAAACACTCCGGCGAACAGTCCGCCTTCGCCGTCCGCACCTCGCGGATCAGCCCCTGCTCGTCCCGCAGCTCCACCGTCTCCGACGGGCTCTGCCCGACCGCCCCGCTCCACCGCGTCTCGATGTCCCCCACCTTGATCTTCCGAAGCGCAAGCTCCACCGCCCGTCGATACGCGATCGGCTCCACCTCCGGGAACAAACGCTTCGCCTTGCTGGTGTCCGCCAGCAGCGGCCGACACATCCCCTCCACCAGCGGCACCGCCAGCCGATTCGTGATCGGCGTCACAAACCCCACCCACCGCGCCGCAAACCCCGGCGCCAACACCGGCGTCGGGAAGATCCAACGCCGATGCCCACGCACCGCCGCGTACTGCTCCATCATCTCCCGAAACTTCAGCCGATCCCCCGCCACATCCACCACCCCCGCGGCCTCACCCGTCATCTCAAACCGCTCCGCCGCCGCGATCAGATAACCCATCATGTCCCGCACCGCGATGCAGTCCACCTCGTGCCGCACCCACCGAGGCGTCACCATCACCGGCAAACGCTCCGTCAGATAACGCACCATCTCGAAGCTCGCCGAGCCCGACCCAATGATCGGCCCCGCCCGCAGCTCCGTCACCGCCACGTGCTCGGCCAGCACCCGCCCCACCTCCGCCCGACTCTCCAGGTGCTCGCTCACGTGCCCCGTGCCCGACGGCTGCAGCCCGCCCAGATACACCACGTGCTTCACCCCCGCCTCCGCGCACGCCCTGCCAAACGCCTCCGCCAATTCGCGATCGCGCTGGCGAAAGTCCGCCGTGTGCGTCATCGAATGCACGAGGTAATACGCAACGTCCACGTCCTTCACCGCCGCCGCCAGCGAATCGGCGTCCGCCAAGTCCGCCTCGACCAACTCCTTCACCACCCCCGCCCACGGCCGGGTCTTCAGCCGTGCCAGGTCCCGCGCACTCACCCGCACGTCGTGACCCCGCTCCACCAGCCGCGGCGCCAGCCGCCCGCCGATGTACCCCGTGCCGCCGGTGACCAAAACCCTCATGCGGCATCCTAGCGCCGCCGCCCTCCCCGCGGCCACGCCCGCCTAAAACCTCTCATGCCCAAGCAAAAAGACCACGACCCCGCCAAGCGCCCCCGCCGCCTCCACCTCGTCCTCGGCGACCAGCTCGACCCCCAATCCGCCGCCCTCGCCGACCTCGACCCCGACCGCGACGCCGTCTGGATGGCCGAGACCCACGCCGAGGCCACCCACGTCTGGTGCCACAAGCTCCGCCTCATCGTCTTCTTCTCCGCCATGCGCCACTTCCGCGACGAGCTCACCGACAAAGGCATCACCGTCCACTACCACGAACTCACCACCGCCCCCTCCAAAGACCGCGGCAAGGACTTCGCCGAAGTCCTCATCAAAGACGCCAAAAAACTCAAGCCCCAGTCCCTCGTCGTCACCCAGCCCGGCGACTTCCGCGTCGACGACATGCTCGAACAAGCCGCCGACGAACTCGACCTCGAACTCGACGTCCGCGACGACGAACACTTCTTCAACACCCCCGACCAGTTCGCCGAATGGGCCGACGGCAAGAAAGACCTCGTCCAAGAGATGTTCTACCGCCGCATGCGCAAGCGCGACCACATCCTCCTCACCAAAGACGGCAAGCCCGTCGGCGGCGACTGGAACTACGACGCCGACAACCGCGAGACCTTCGGCAAGTCCGGCCCGCCATCCATACGCAAACGCCCACACAACTTCCGGCCCGACGACACCACTAAAAACGTCATCGACATGATCGAAAAGCGATTCGCCGATCACCCGGGCAACACCAACCACTTCGACTACCCCGTCACCCGAGCCGAGGCCCTCACCTACCTCCGCGACTTCGTCGAGCACCGCCTCGCCGACTTTGGCCCCTACGAAGACGCCATGTGGACCGACGCGCCCTTCCTCTACCACTCGCGCCTCAGCCAAGCGCTGAACATGAAGCTCCTCAACCCGCGCGAGTGCATCGAAAAAGCCATCGACGCCTACGAGAACAACAACGCCCCCCTCCAATCCGTCGAAGGCTTCGTCCGCCAGCTCATCGGCTGGCGCGAGTTCATCCGCGGCGTCTACTTCCACCAGGGCCGCGGCTACCTCAAACGCAACGCCCTCGGCAACGATCCCGACGCCGACGTCCCCTCCTTCTACTGGGACGGCGACACCGACATGGCCTGCGTCAAAGACGTCATGCAGTCCGTCATCAACCACGCCTGGGCCCACCACATCCCACGCCTCATGGTCACTGGCCTGCTCGCCACGCTCCTGGGCGTCCACCCACGCAAGTTCCACGACTGGCACATGGCCATGTACGTCGACGCCATCGACTGGGCCTCCGCGCCTAACACCATCGGCATGGCCTCCTACGGCGACGGCGGCGTCGTCGGCACCAAGCCCTACGCCGCCTCGGGCAACTACATCAACAAAATGTCCAACTACTGCAAAAACTGCCGCTACCATCCCAAGCACGCCACCGGCGACACCGCCTGCCCATTCACCACCCTCTACTGGGACTTCCTCGACCGCCACCGCGACGCCTTCAAGTCCAACGCACGCATGGCCTTCCAAGTCAAAAACATCGACCGAAAACGACAAACCGGCGAGATCAAACAAATCCGCAAACAAGCCAAGCAACTCAAACAACACATGCTCGGCAAAGCCAACGCGAGCGCGTAACGCTTGAATCCATCGCGGAGCGCGCGAAGGCACAGAGGCGCGAAGAAACGGAACCCCTAATCGATGCATTGACGGGTGCCACACCTCGTGCGCAGCACGATGTGTGCAAACCACCAACCACCCAAGCCCACCACCACATATCTCTCCCAACTCAGTCCCCCCTCCGCGTCTCCGCGCCTCCGCACCCTCCGCGATTCCCAAACCCAATCCAACCCTCAACGCACCCCCCGCTAGCATGCCCCGCATGCAAACCCTGCCCCTCAAATACGGCTGCAACCCCAACCAGCCCCACGCCAAGATCACCTACGCAGGCCCAGGCGACATGCCCCTCGCCGTCGTCAACGGCAACCCCTCGTACATCAACGCCCTCGACGCCCTCCGCGCCTGGCGGCTCGTCCAAGACCTCAAAGCCGTCACCCACAAGCCCGCCGCTGCGTCCTTCAAGCACGTCTCCCCCACCGGCGCAGCCGTCGCCGACTCGGGCGCTCTTGATCCCGCGCTCGTCGCCGTCAATTTCTACCCCGGCACCGACCGCTCCCCCGTCGCCGCCGCCTACGCCAAGGCCCGCGCCTCCGACCGCGGCGCGTCCTTCGGCGACTTCATCGCCGTCTCCGAGCCCGTCGACGAATCCCTCGCCGCGCTCATCAAGCCCGAGGTCTCCGACGGCATCATCGCCCCCGCCTACGAACCCGCCGCCCTCGAACTACTCAAGCAAAAGAAAAGCGGCAAGTACGTCATGATGACCATGGACCCCGCCCACACCGACCCACCCACCGAGTCGCGCGTCGACATGGGCCTCACCCTCGAGCAGACCGCCAATACCCTGCTCCCGGCCGCCGACCACCTCACCCGCATCGTCACCGACAAGAAAGAACTCCCGCCGGCCGAACGGGAAACACTGCTCGTCCTCATGACCACCCTCAAGCACACGCAGTCCAACTCCGTCGCGCTCGGCCTCGCCGGCCACGCCATCGGTATCGGTGCCGGCCAGCAGTCCCGCATCGCCTGCACCCGCCTCTGCTGCGAAAAGTCCGCCCGCTACCTCCTCAAGCTCCACCCCAAAACCGTCGACCTCGTCGCCCGCTTCAAGCCCGACGTCAAACGTGCCGACCGCGTCAACGCCCTCGACGCCTTCGTCATGTGGGACGAACTCAGCAAGCTCGAACGCGACCACCTCCGCCATCAGATCACCGGCCCCGTCGACCCCATCACCCCCGACGAAGCCGCCGCCTACCTCGCCGACGTCTCCGGCCTCTGCTGCGCCTCCGACGCCTTCTTCCCCTTCCGCGACAACATCGATCGCCTCGCCCGCGCCGGCGTCCAAACCATCGCCCAGGCCGGCGGGTCCGTCCGCGACGAAGACGTCATCGCAGCCGCCAACGAACACCGCATGACCATGGCCATGACCGACGTCCGACTCTTCCTCCACTAAAGCCGCTCGCGGCTTAGCGCAAGTCCCACACACAGGGTGCCACACCTCGCCGAAGGCGATGTGTGATTGTGGGTCCGCTTGCTCTATCACGGGTGCCCTGCTTTGACCCACAGGGCAAAGCAGGCTCTACGCCACGCCGCATCGCCTCACTCCAACTCCGCCACCCCCACCAACACCGACTGCATCGCCTCAAGCAACGCCCCATCCTCCAACGCCGCATCCGGGTTGTTCCACCCCGCGCTCACCGCAAACACCCGCCCGTCCTTCCGCTCCACCAGCAACGTCAGGTTCAACACCCCCGGCTCGCTCCCCCCCTTAAAAGCCACCCGCGCAAATCGATCCGCGATCGGCAACCCCGGGTTGATCGACATCACCCCAAGCGCCGTCTCATCGCCACGCTCCGCAAACCACGCCATCAACCGGCAAAGGTCCGCCGCGCTTGCAAACCACTCCGCCTCCTCAATCGCGCCCGGCCCGCCCGCAAACACCGCCGGGTCCACCGCGTCCCGCGACATCACCGACACCGGCCCATCAAGCAGCGCCCGCCGCCCCGCCTCGTCCGCCGCCGCGTAACGCGCTTCCACCGCCTTGTTCGACCGCAGTTTGAACAGCTCCAGCGTCGACAAACACGGCCGGTTCCTCCCCGCGTGCTCGTTGCCCAACGCCTCCAACAACCCCTCCACCCGCTCCGCGCCCACCTCCGCAAGCAGCGTGTCCGTCGCCGTGTTGTCCGAGATGCTGATCATCAGCGACGCCAGCGTGTGCAACGTCGCCGGCGAACCCACAGGCCAGTCCTGCATCATCCCCGAAGGCAGCGACCGCGCCGCCTCATCCAGCTCCACCACCCGCGCCCAATCCACGCCGCCCTCCACCAACGCAGCCAAGATGTAAAGCTTGAACGTCGACCCGATCGCCAACGCCTCGTCCGCGTTCAATTCCGCCACCACCGCAAGCTCGCCCCCATCCACCACCTCCGCCACGCGCACGCTCACTCGCCCCGGCAACGCCGCCAGCCCCGCCACCGTCTCCTCAATCGACCCCCCGCTCGCCCGCATCGGCTCAAAAAATAAACCCACCACCCGATGCGGCGCCCCCGGCTGCAACGTCACCGTCACGTCGCTCTCCACCCCGTTGGCAAACCGAAACACGAACCGCCCCGCGGTCGCCGACACCGCCCCCGACGCTTCGTACCCCACCACCGCCCCGGCCTGCGAACGCATCTGCCCGTACAGCCCGTTGATCTGCCCCATCGGCACCGCCCGCAAGAACGACGCGTCGTACGTGTCCGCCTCCCCCGCGCCGGCCGTCACCTGCTCAGCGATCTCCGCCACCCGCCGCTCCAACGGCGTCTCCCCCGCCGCCGCCCCGCACCACACCGCGCACACCACCACCACCAGCCAAACCCGCATCAACCCGTCAGTCGCCATCGCTCGCTCCCGAAACAAAGACCAAAACAAGAACACGGCCGTCAAGCGTACTCCGCCTCCGCCTCGCGCACGACCTCCCCCCCATCCGCCAGCCGCGCCACCGCCCGCCACACGTGCCGCCCCGGCTCCACCGCGTAACCCCCGTGGAACCAGTTCGACCGCCAGCCCACCACAAACGGATCGTCGTAGCACGTGTCCACCAACACCCCATCCCGGTAAAACGCCACCCGCTCCACCGTCTCCGGCCAAAGACACGCCAGCCCAGGCCAGCGATGCATCACCCCCCGATGCCGCAGGTGCTCCGCCACCTCGTGCTCGCCCAACCCGTAAAGCACAAACCGCTCGTCCTCCCTAATCGGCTCCGGCGAAAGCCCCACCGCCTCGGCCATCCGCCACGCAAAAAACGTGTCGTGTCCATCGAGCACACCAAAGTCCGTCGGCGGCTCCTGCTTCGTCCAGTTGTTGTAGTAACCCCACGACACCCCCTCCGCCACCGACACCGCCAGGTTGCTTAACGCCGGCGAATCCTCATTACACACCACCGGCTTGCCCGGCCCCCACCCCCGCGCCTGACGGATCGTGTTGCGATACCGCTGACGCGAACAGCCGTTCCCGTGAATCAACACCACGTCCGACGCCTCCACGATCGGCCGCGACACGCTCCCGCCCTGCCCCGAACACCCCGTCAAGATGCCGCCCGACTCCCGACGCGCCACCTCGATCAGCCGCGCCACCCCGTAAGGCTCAAACACGATCGGCCGCTCGCGGAACGGCCCCACATCGTGCTCGTTCGCGACCTCGATCAAACAGTTCGTGTACCCGCCCTCCTGCAGGAATCGCGCCCCCGTCGTCACCGCACGCTCCACCGCCGCGTCGTCCTCCAGCCGCAGCGTCTGGTGCCCATAAAGAAACGACACGATCACCCCCATCCCCGCCGCGTCCGCCGCGCGGATCAGCCGGTCCAGCCGCGCCGCGTACGCCGGGTCCAGCTCGTCACCCTTCGACCCGAACGGGTTGTTGTCGATCTCCGTGTTCGGCGTCGTGAAGCAAGGCCCGCCCCCCTGCACGCCCACCGTGAACGCCCGCAGCCCCGTCGCATACCACGCCGGCAACGCCGCGATCAGCCGATCCGTCTGCGCCTCGGGGTCATACACCTCATAGCCAAACCGCGCATACCGCCCCCGCCCCGCCGCGTCGTCGAACACGCCCTGGATGAACCGCGCATTCATCAGCATCCCCCGCGCGTCTGCGTGCGTCTCCGCGTTCTCCGCGTACGTCAACTCGCCATCAATCCGAAACCGCGTGCCGTCGATTGTCAGTTCCATGTCTTTCGCAACCTCCAAGCCTCACACAGGAAACGTCCCCGCCAACGCGATCGCCACCCCAAGCGACACCACCGACCCCAGCGTCGTCACCGCGATGATCGACGCCGCCAGCCCCTCGTCCCCCCCAAGCTGCGTCACCAGCACGTACCCCGCCACCGCCGACGGCGCCGCCGCCAGCACCAGCAGCGCGATCGACTGCTCGTAGCTCAGTCCCATCGCCACCGCCAACCCGTACGCCACCGCCGGGCACACCCCAAGCTTCACCCCCGCCGCCGCGCACGCCTCCGCCAGATGCCCCCGCACCCGATACACCACCAACGCCCCGCCCAGACTCATCAACGCCAAAGGCCCCGCCGGCTGACCCACCAGCCGCAAGCTATCCAACGCCACCCCCGGCAGCCGCACGTCCCCAATCGCCAGCGCCAGCCCCACCACGCACGCCACGATCAAAGGGTTCGTCGCCATCGACCACACCGTCTGCCGCAGCAACGCCAGCCCCGACACCGACGACGCCGACCGCCCCCACGACAGCCCGCCCACCGCGATCACGTTGTACAGCGCCACCGTCGGCGCAATCGCGATCGCCGCGATCGCCAACGCACG
Organism: Planctomycetota bacterium; assembly: GCA_039024495.1. Classification (GTDB taxonomy): domain Bacteria; phylum Planctomycetota; class Phycisphaerae; order Phycisphaerales; family Phycisphaeraceae; genus JBCBUE01. Next base: position 13,031 of record JBCCQE010000065.1, read on the forward strand.
ATCGCCCCCACCCGCCAGGTCAATCACCGGCAAGCCCACAAACGCCAGGTTCCCCCGCGACCCGCCCTGCAGCACCACCCCCATCGCCTCCATCCGCCGACTCCAAAGCGCCCACACCCCAAGCGACGCCCCCGCCGCCACCACCGTCGCCAAACCCAACGCCAGCACCACCCAACCCACCGACGCATCAATCGCCCCCGCCTCCGCCACCTTCGCCACCAGCAACGCCGGCAGCCCCACCCAATACACCAGCCGATCCACGAACCGACGCTCCACGTCCGTCATGAACCCAAATCGCAGCAACGCCGCGCCCACCGCCACCAGCACCACCAGAGGCGCCAACGTCCGCACAACATCAAGCAAAACCGACACGCCGCGAGTCTACCGACCCGCCGCACACCCAACCCATCACCCCCCCACGAAGCCCACGGCTTCCAGCCGTGGGTCACCCCACCCCACACACCCCACCCACCCCAACACCTCAACCCGACCGACCACCCGCCGCCCCACCCCGCGCCCTGCGCACCCGCAACGCCTCCGCGCAAAAACCAAGCCACGCCGCCAA
>JBCCQE010000066.1:0-13570 GCA_039024495.1 Planctomycetota bacterium
GGGGGTCGATCGACGCGGGGGGCGGGGTGGTGGACGTGACGGGGGCGCAGATCGTGGTGACGCCGGCGGGGGCGGGGGTGCGGTGAAGGTTGGGGGGTGGAGGTGGTGACCCACGGCTACAAGCCGTGGGCTTCATGGGGGGTGAATGTAGGTTGAACGGGTGGGAACGGGGGGCGGGGTCGTGGGCGTAGAGTGGTTGGATGAGCAGGCAGGCGGTTTTGGGTTTGCCGGTGGGTCGGGCGACGCCGATTCGGGTGGTGTCGGTGGCGACGAGCGTGTGGCTGCTGGGGACGTGGGGGGTGGTGCATTGGATCGATTCGTCGTTACCGGCGGCGCGGTGGATGGGGGCGGGGATGGCGGTGGGGCTGTGGCTGGTGTGGCCGATCTGGCGGCTGAGCATGGACTGGGGTCGGGCGGGCGGTGGTGGGTTGGTGGAGGGTGACGGTGGCGGCAAGGGAGCGCGGGCGTCGCGGGTGATTGCGGAGTGGGCGTGCATCGGGCTGGTGTTTCAGGTGGTGGTGTGGCCGCTGCGGGTGGTGGCGGGGTGGTCGGTGGAGGAGGCGTTGATGCTGTCGGGTTGGGTGCTGGGGTGGGGGTTGTGGGGGGCGGCGGCGGTGGCTTGGGGGGCGGTGGGTCGGGCGCGGGGTTGGGCGACGGGGGCGGCGGCGGCGTGGATGGCGGTGCTGTTCGGGCCGGCGGCGGCGCGGGTGCTGGGGGGCGTGGCGTTGCCGGCATGGGCGGACGCTTGGGCGGGGCTGGCGTGGCTTGGGCCGACGGGCGAGGGCGGGGCGGACGGGTGGGCGATCGTGGCCGTGTGGGCGTCGGGGTTGCTGGTGTGGGCGGCGTGGTGGGCGGCCGGTGCGGGGCGGGGCGGCGATGGGCACGCGAATGAGTCGACGAGTAAAGCGGGCTGAGCGTGGACGCTCGGGGCTTAGAGCGATTTCGGTTGACCTCTAGCGGGTGCCACACCTTGCCCCGACCAACGGGAGGGCTAGGTGTGCCGATCCTTCTTGCACGCTCGCACACCTTGCCGCTTCGCGGACAAGGTGTGGCACCCGATACATGCAAAGTGAAAACGCTCTAGGGCTTGCGTCCCGGGGGCGGTGTTACGCTGTGCGATTCCCTTGCCGGCAGCGCGGTGCATCAGCGCGGCCGAGCCCAGCCCAGATTCAGCCCCCGGAGCGGTCATGGAACTCATCACCCAGGAAGAGCACGACAAGCTGCAGCAGCGACTCGACGACCTGAAGGCCAAGCGCCCCGAGCTGAGCGAGCGCATCGCCGTCGCCCGCGCCGATGGCGACCTCAAGGAAAACGCCGACTACCACGCCGCCCGCGACGACCAGGGCATGAACGAGGCCGAGATCCGCCGGCTTGAGGAACGCCTCGCCAACGCCAGCGTCGCCGACGACTCCGAGGTGCCCGATGACGTCGTCTTCCTGGGCGCGACCGTCAAGCTCCGCGACACCGATGACGACACCGAAGACCTCTACAAGCTCGTCGGCGAGTCGACCGGGCGCTTCGACGGCGACGCGATCGAAGTCACCGCCGGCAGCCCGATGGGCGAGGTCCTCATGAAGGCCCGGCTGGGCGAGACCGTCCGCGTGGACCTGCCGCGGGGCAGCAAGCGGTTCGAGGTCGTGGAGATCCTCTGAAAAACCCAGCCACGCATCGGCGAAACCCCGCGCGGGCCATATGATGAGGCCGCTCGGCCACGCAGTACCCCGGCCGCCGGAGGCGACACCGATGACCCCACGCACCGCCCACGCCACACCGATCGCCCGCAACCCCCGACGCGCAGCGCTCTACGCCACCGCGGCGTTGGTCCTTGCGCTCACCCCGCCCGACGCCGCCCACGCCCAGGTCGCCTCGGGCGAGGCCGGCCGCGCGCTCGACGCCAACCAGCAGGTCGGCGGCGGACGCGTCAACGCGCTCGACCCGAATCAGAACATCGACTACGCCGCCCGCAACAACCTCATCACCGGCAACGTCGCCGGCGGGCGCGGCTTCCGCGGCGAGGTCAACTACTCGGCCCCTGGCGAGTTCGGCTTCAACCGATCGTCCACGGGCACCAGCTCGCTGTTCGACTTCTCGGCGGCGTCGATCGCCTCGTCGCCGCAGGTCCAGGGCGCGACGTTCATCGGCCCGCAAAGCGACCAGACCGTCGGCGTGTTCTCGAACTTCAACACCGTCGGCGCCGCGCGCGTCAACCGGCCGTTCACCGTCACCGGCTCGGCCTCGGGCATCGGCGAGGTCGCCCGCTTCACGCCCGACGCCTCGTTCTCCGCAACCGGCACGTCGCGCACCATCGGCCTGGGCCGCACCGCCGACGGCGGGCTCGCTCGGCTCTACGCCTCGCCCCTGCTGGGCCTGCGCCAATCGACCATCGAAGCGAACCCGCTGGCCGTGAGCCCCGTCGCGCCCGGCACGACCAACGCCTCGGCCTTCGCGACCGATGAAGACGGCTCGGCCGACGACGTGCCCGGCCGCATCGACGGCAGCTTCAACCCCGAGGGCGACACGACCGAGCCCGCGCCCGACGAGCCCGTCGACCCCGCCACCGTCCTGCCCAACTCCGGCGAGCAGCGCTTCTCGTTCACCGTCGAGCCGGTCAGCCAGCTCGACGCACGGCTCAACGCGATCACCGGCAACCGAAGCGCCGCCAACGCCGCGGCTCAGCGCTCGGGCGGCAGCGGGCTGGGCGCCATGCTCGGTCGGCAGATCCGCGGCGAGTACGACCCCACGGTCAACGCCGGCTCGATCATGCAGCGCCGCCTCGAAGCCGAGGCCGCCCGCCTCACTCAGGCCCCGCCGCCCATCGCCGACGAGCCCACCACGACCGACGAGCCCGACGACGGCACGCCCGCCGCCACGCTCACTCTGCCGCCGTCGCCCTACGAAGCCCTGCTCGACGAAGCCCGTCGCCGCGCCGCCGGCGAGACGCGGATCGCCCGCGCCGATGGCGGCCTGGGCCCGACGCTGCCCGGCCGGCTCTCGGCCCCCGAGGAAGAGCGCGTCCGCGGCGCCGAAGCCACCCGCCGCCGCGCCATCGAAGACGCGCTCGGCGTCGATGGCCAGACCTCCGAAGCACAGGCCCGCGACGAGGTGCTGCAAGGCGAGGCCGTGCAGGACCTGCTCAACCTGCTCGACTACGACCTGCCCGCGCTCGAGACGCTCGCGGCCCAGAACGAAAACCGCGTGGACGAAGCGCTGCGTGCCGGCGAAGAGGCTTTGTCGGTCGGCAACTACGTCGAGGCCGAGCGTCAATACAGCCGGGCCGTGAGCCTCGCGCCGGATCGGCCGCTCGTGCGCATCGGTCTGGTGCACGCCCAGCTCGGCGCCGGGATGTTCCGCTCGGCGGCGTTCAACCTTCGACGGGTGTTCGCCGACCACCCCGAGCTGATCGCCGCGCGTTACGCCGCCCGGCTGCTGCCCCCGCAAGACCGGCTCGAAGACATCGCCTCCGAGCTGCAACGCCTCGCGACCGGGCAGCGCTCCGCCAGCGACGCCGGCGTCTTGCTCGGCTACCTCGGCTATCAGACGGACTCGCAGGCGCTCACGCGCTTCGGCCTGGCCGTCGCCGAGGCCAGCGACCCGCGTCAAGACCTCATGCCCCTGCTGCGCGAGATCTGGCTCGAAGAGCAAGCCGCGGATGAGTCTGACGAGTAAAGCGACTTCGGTTGACCTCTAGCGGGTGCCACACCTTGACCCGACTCTCGGGAGGGCAAGGTGTGCAGGCTCTGCTTGCACGCTCGCACACCTTGCCGCTTCGCGGACAAGGTGTGGCACCCGATACACCCCAAGTAAAAACGCTCGAAAACACCTTGCGTGATGGTTGGCCGGGTGCCACACCTCGCCGAAGGCGATGTGTGGTGGCGGGTCCGCATGCTCAACCCACACATCGTGCTGCGCACGAGGTGTGGCACCCCTAATCGCAGCCACTCAGAAATGATGCAAGACGCTCTACTCGCGGGCCGCGCTCGTGCGTAGCACGACGTGTCTCGTTGATCATTCGAGCCCATCGCCGCGCTTTGCCTTCGGCAACCTGTAGAGCCCTCCGTGTGACGGCTCGAAGTGGTCTAAGCTTCACGCGACGTCGCGGCCGCCTATGCTCGACGCTTCTGCCCCCTGCCGAGCCCGCCCCGCGTGTCGCAAGCCCCGCCCCCGACCACCCCGCCGGCTGATCCCGCGCTGCCCCCCGCCGCGCGGCCGTCGCTGACCGACTTCCTCGACCTCGAGGCGCTGCAAGAGGTGCAGGACGCCTTCGCCTCGGTCACGCGCCTCGCGACCGTCATCCGCGACGCCGATGGCAACCCCCTCACCCTGCCGACCAACGCCGCCCAGCGCGCCGAGGCCGACCGCATCGTCGAATCGCTCATCGAGGCCGACCCCGAGCGCGGCCGCTACGAAGCGCCGATCCTCGTCGAGGGCGTCGAACTCGGGTCGATCGTCGTCGAAGAGCAGGCGATGTCCGACCTGCCGCTCGACGAACACCGCGCCCTGCTCGCCGAGCTGGCCGAGGAGCTCAAGCTGCCCGAAGACCGCGCGCAGACGCTGATCGACGCGGCCGAGAAGACGTACCTCGCCAACCGCGCCGCGGCCGTGCAACTGCTCTACCTGCTGGCCAACGCCATCGCCCGGCTGTGCTACCAGGAGCACCAGTCGCGCCGCCGGCTGGAAGAGCTGTCCGTGCTGTACCGCGTCTCGCGCGTGCTCTCGGCCAGCCGCGACCTGCAGAGCGTGCTCGACACCGCCGCGCGCTCGGTCGCCGAGCTGATGGAGGCCCGGGCCGTGGCCATCCGCCTGATCGACCCGGCGAAGCGCGACGAGCTGGTCGTGGCGTCGGTCTACAACCTGTCGCCGGACTACCTGGAAAAGGGCGCGGTACACGTCGACGACAGCCCGATGCTGCAGGAGGCCGTGTCCGGCAAGCTCGTCTACATCGAAGACATGCTCAACGACCCGCGCGTGATCTACCCCGAGGACGCGCGGCGCGAGGGGCTGGTCTCGCAGCTGTGCGCCGGGCTCAACCACCAGGGCCGACCCATCGGCACGCTGCAGGTCTACTCCGGCCAACGCCGCGAGTTCACGCACGAAGACCGCCGGCTGATGACGGCGATCGCGCAGCTCGTGGGCGCGGCGATCGTCAATCGCCGGCTCGACCGCCAACGCGAGCAGAGCCAACGCGTCATCCGCCAGCTCCACCTCGCCGCCGACGTGCAGCGTCGCATGCTGCCGACCGTGCTGCCCGACGTGCCGCCGTTCCGCCTGGCGGCCAAGTACGTGCCGTCGATGGAGCTGGCCGGCGACTTCTACGACGTGCTCGAGCTCGAGGGCTCGCTGGGCGTGGCGGTCGGCGACGTGGTCGGCAAGGGGATCGCGGCGTCGCTGCTGATGGCGTCGGTTCGCGCGTCGCTACGGGCTTACGCGCAAGACCTCTACGATCTCGACGAGGTGATCGCGCGCGTCAACAACGCGCTCTGCCGCGACACGCAGGTCAGCGAGTTCGCCACGCTGTGGTACGGCGTGCTCGACCCGCGCACGATGCGGCTGACCTATTGCAACGCCGGGCATGACCCGCCGATCCTCATCCGCGACGGGCGCATCGCGCAGTCGCTCGATGTCGGCGGGATGATCGTCGGCGTCGAGCCCAATACGCCCTACGCCAAGCAGGTCGTCCAGCTCGAGCCCGGCGACACGCTGGTCGTCTACACCGACGGCCTGCTCGACGCCTTCAACGCCGACGAAGAGAAGTTCGGCCGCGAACGCGCCGAGGCCACGGCCGTCGAGTCCGCCGCGCGGCAGTCCACCGCCGAGGCGATCCTGCACGACATCCTCTGGGCGCAGCGCCAGTTCACCGGCCGACACCGCTCGTCCGACGACTGCACGCTGCTGGTCACCCGCGTGACCGGCCCAGACGCGCCAGACGCGCCCGATGAGTCCGCATAATCCGGGCGGGACTTATCCGGGCCTTCGCCGGCGTCGATGTGCCCCGGGAGGCGTTGCGGAGCCCCGTATGAGCATTGCCTGGCTCGAACAACACGTCGCCGAACTCCAAGCCGAGGTCGCCACGCTCGAGGGCCAGCTCGCCGATCGGCGTAAGCAGGCCGACGGCCAGCGCCGGCAGATGGCGGCCGCCGATGCGTCGCTGTTCACCGCGACCGACGCGGCCGATGCGCTCACGCGTCGCGGTGCGCTGACGGACCTCGAACGCCTTCGCGGCGACCTCGCCGACACCCTCGCGCAGTCGCGCACGATCGCCGCCCGGCTGGACGTCGCGCGGGCCGAGCTCGAGAAAGCCCAGGCCGACCTCGACCACGCCCGCTTCGTCGACGAGCACAACGCCGACCCCGAGGCCGACCCGCAGCCCAACGCCGCCGCCGAGATCGGCCGCAAGCTCGAAGCCGTGCCGGTGGTGGTCGACTCCGAGGCCCGCACGCCTCTGGACCAGCCGGCCACCAACGTGCTCGCCAGCTTCGTCCGCCGCCGACCGCGCACGACGATCGCCACCGCGGCCGCCGCGACGCTCGCCTTCGCCTGGCCGACCGCCAGCGTGGTGTCCGCCGTGTCCACGGCCACTTCCGGGACCGCCGCCGCCGCCAGCACCTCGGCCGCCGCCGCGCCCACGACCAGCACGCTGCACGCCGCCCTGCCGATGCCCGCCGGCACCACCGCGTCGCTGCAGCTCCGCCCGGCCGTACTCGTCGCCGCCGCCGCGCTGGCCCACACCGCCGACGCCGACCGCCCCGACGCCCTGGCCAACCTGCTCGACGAACTCCCCGCCGACCTCAAGCCCCACGAGATCGACGCCCTGCTCGGCCCCACCACGGGCGACAACCGCACCGCCTCACGCGACGTGCTGGCCCGGCTGTGACAAAGGTCGCACGTTCGACGCCGACCAGATGACGGCCTGGGCGCCACACTTCGTGCGCAGCACGATGTGTGCTGATGAACGACTTGCCTCCAACCACACATCGCCTGCGCCGAGGTGTGGCACCCGATCCAACTTTCAACCCATCATCCCAAGCGCCTAGCGCTTAGCGCCTCACTCAATACCGCACGGCGAAGGTGTCGCCTTCGGCGGGGTCGCCGAACTCGCCGTTGGCGGGGGACCAGTCGGTGAGGCGTTCGACGATGCCGCGGCGCATGCGTTCGGTGAGTGCGTCGAGATAGGCTTCGAGCTCGGCTTTGCTGCCCTCGCCCACGAGGCGGACGCGGCCGTCGGGGAGGTTCTGCACGTAGCCGGCGACGGCGAAGCGTTCGGCGGTGGACGCGGCGGTGTAGCGGAAGCCCACGCCCTGGACCCGGCCGCTGAAATGCACGGTCACACGCACCACGGGCTCAGCTTGGACCCGGGCCCGGCCGGCCGCAAGTTGCAGCGTCGGATACAGCATGTCGCGCGTATCGGATGGGCCCGCGGGTGATCCCCATAAAAACGGCGTTCACTCGGCGGAGTTCTCGGCCGGTGCGTCGTCGAACACGCCGTTGAGGAACGCCAGCAGGGCCGCGCGGTGCTCGCCCTGGATGAACGGCGAGGTCTTGTGGCCGACGTCGGGGTCGAGGCGGATCTCGACGGGCAGGCCGTGGGCGTGGTACGCGCGGTAGAGCAGGATGGCCTGGCGGGGCAGGACGGTGCGGTCGAGCAGGCCGTGGTAGATGAGCAGCGGGGGGTCGGTCGGGTCGACGTGGGCGGTGGGGCTGGCCTGCTTGGCGAGGGTGCCGAGCTCGGCGACGGGCCCGCCGAGGAGCTGCGTGACGGGCCCCTTGGGGTGGTCGGTCTTGCCGGGCTGGAGCTTGCGGCGTTCGTGGAAGTCCATCGCGCCGAAGTAATTGATGACGCCCTGCACGGCGGAAGAGACGTCGTCGTGGTCGCCGACGTTGCCTTCGAGCGCGGGGTCCTGGTTCGCGACGGCGGTGAGGAAGGCGAGGGTGCCGCCGGCGGAGGTGCCTGCGGTGACGAAGCGGTCGGGGTCGATGCCGAGCGCGGCGGCGTTGGCGCGCAGGTGGCGGACGGCGGCCTTGCAGTCGTGGATCTGCGCGGGGAACGTGGCTTCTTGCGAGAGGCGGTAGTCGATGCTCGCGAGCGCGACGCCGTGCTCGGGCAGCCACTTGAACAGGTGGTTCTTGCGGCTGCCGGCGCGCCACCCGCCGCCGTGCATGAAGACCATCACGGGTGGTTGCTCGACGCCTTCGGGGAGGAACAGGTCGATGCCGAGCTCGACGCCATCGACGTTGGCGAAGATGAGGTCCAGCTTCTCGACGACTTCGTAAGTCGGTTCCTCGGTGACGGGCATGGCCGAGGCGAGCGGCGAGAAGCCGAGCGCGAGCACGGCGGCAGCAGCGGCGACCGTGGCGAAGCGTTTCCGCGGCGAGCGCGGCCGGTGGGTAGCGCGGCGGGTCATGCGAACTCCTGTCTTAGCCTTGGTCGAGCGCGGCGAGTTCTTCTTCGGGGATGTCGAAGTTGGCGTGGACCTTCTGGACGTCGTCGTGGTCTTCGAGGTTCTCGACGAGGCGGAGGGTTTTCTCGGCGTCTTTGCCGGTGAGCTCGACGGTGGTCGAGGGGATCATCGCGAGCTTGGCGGACTCGACGGTCATGCCGGCGGCGGCGAGGGCGTCGCGGACGGGGCCGAGGGCGCTGGGCTCGGTGACGACTTCCCAGACTTCTTCGGCGTCGGCGACGTCTTCGGCGCCGGCTTCGAGCGCGGCTTCCATGACGGCTTCTTCGGTCGCGCCTTCTTTGGCGACGAACACCTGCCCGCGTGCGGTGAAGAGGTAGCTCACGCAGCCAGTCGCGCCGAGGTTGCCGCCGCCTTTCTCGAAGACCTTGCGGAGGTCGGAGGCGGTTCGGTTTCGGTTGTCGGTGAGGATGTCGAGCATGATCGCGACGCCGGCGGGGCCGTAGCCCTCGTAGACGATCTCTTCGTAGTTAACGCCGTCGGCGTCGCCGGACGCCTTCTTGACGGCGTTGGCGATCGTGTCTTTGGGCATGTTCTCCGCTTTGGCGTCGTCGATGGCGTAGCGGAGGGTGAGGTTGGCATCGGGGTCGGGGCCGCCATGCTTGACGGCGACCATGATGGCGCGGGAACACTTGGACCACATCTTGGAACGCTTGGCGTCTTGGCGGCCCTTGCGGTGCTTGATGTTGGCCCACTTGCTGTGGCCGGCCATCGGCGGACTCCTGGAGAGGGGGATTCGGTCGAGCCCGGGATATTAGTTGATGACGGGGGCGGGGCGTGGGTTGGGGATGGGGTGCGAACGACGGGGGCCCTGCGGGCCTGCCGCTACGCGGTGTGGCGGCGGCGGAGGAGGGTGGCTAGGGATGCGAGCGCCGCAAGGGCGAGGGTGGCGGGCTCGGGGACGGCGGCGGCGGTGAGGGGCGCGCCGTTGTCGAAGTTGGCGGCGAGGACGGCGAGGTCGGCGGTGTTGACGATGCCGTCGCCGTTGAAGTCGGCCTGGGCCCAGGAGGTGGTGGGCTGATTGAAGTTGGCGGCGAGGATGGCGAGGTCGGAGGTGTTGATGGCGCGGTCGAGGTTGGCGTCGCCGAAGGCGGTGGCGAGGATGTCTTCGATCATGGCGGTGACATCGGCGGCGTTGGCGACGCCGTTGCCGGTGAGGTCGTAGGCGGGGTCGCCGAGGTTGGCCAGGAGCAGGTCGATGTCGTCGGCGTCGACCTCGCCGTCGTTGTTGAAGTCGCCTTGGGGCGCGAGGTCGAAGGCTTCGTAGAAGGCGACGCCGATGTTCGCACCGAGGTCGAGGTAGTACGCCTCGGTTGGGTTGGGCAGGAACATGGTCTCGAAGGTCATGTCGAACTCGGCGTCGAGCTCCCAGTCGGCGAAGTTGGCGCTGATCCAGCCGTTGCTGGTGGAGTCGATCTGCTCGACCTGCGGCTCGAGCTCGCGGTAGGCGAGCCAGAACGGGTCGTTCTGATTGTTCTTGCCGAACTCGAGGAAGGCGAAGTCGGTTTGCAGCGGGCCTTGGACGGTGGAGTGGAAGTCGATGAAGTAGTCGACATCGGCGGCGGTGTCGTTGATGAGTGCTTCGCCGATGATTTTGTTGTCGGGGTGGAGGTTGAACTGGGCGGGGTTCCAGTCGCCGTTGGGGTCGGAGTTTGGGTTGGCGAGGGTGGCGCGGTTGGAGCCGGCGTGTCGGCCGTCGGGGTTCATCATGGGATAGATGTAGAACTCGGCGGCCTGTCGGAGGGCGTCGGCGCGGGGGTCGTCGCTGACGAGCCAGTTGATGACGCCCTCCATGTGGAGCGAGCCGAGGGTCTCGCCGGCGTGGACGCCGGAGATCATGGCGATCTTTTTCTTGGGGCCGGTGGCGTTGGGGTCGGTGACGCGGAAGCCCCAGACGTCTTTGGGGGTTTGGACGCGGCCGAGGTCGTCGATGCCGCCGGGGGACTGGCCGATCACGAGGTCGCTGTCGGCGGACTGGGTGGGCTGGACCCAGGGGCTGGGCTTGATGCGGTCGATCATGTCGGCCGCGCGGCCGTAGCTGTAGGGGATGGAGTAGGCGACGTAGATGGAGTCCTGGTCGTAGGCGTCGTTGTTGCGGAAGGTGTAGTTGGAGGCGGTGCGGTTGTGCTGCTCGAAGGGCTGCCAGTTCTCGTTGTCGTAGCTCCACATCATGGTGTGGGTGTCGAGGTCGCGGACGTCGAAGCCGGCGTAGTTGGTGCCGAGGCTGAACTGGGGGGATTCGTTGAGGACGCCGTCGGCGCGGAAGTAGACCCAGAGCCAGGTGCCGGTGTAGAAGTTGTCGCGGCCGACGAGGTTGATGGTGCTGCCGCCGCGGCCGCCGGTGCCGGAGATGGAATAGCTCTGCAGGGAGGCGTGGTCGAAGCTGGCGTCGAGGGTGATCTGCGCGTCGGCGTGCGGGGTGGCGGCGACGGCGAGCGCGAGGGCGACAAGTCCGGCGAGGGCGTGTTGGATCTTGTGAATCATGGGGGTTCGATTCGTGATGCGAATCAGGCGTTGCGGCGGCGGCGGAGGGTGGCGAGGGATGCAAGGGCGGCGAGGGAGAGGGTGGCGGGCTCGGGGACGGCGGCGGTGGCGGCGCTGAGGGGCGCGCCGTTGTCGAAGTTGCTGGCGAGGAGGGCGAGGTCGGAGGTGTTGACGATGCCATCGCCGTTGAAGTCGGCCTGGGCCCAGCCGTCGACGAGGGTGGCGAAGCCGGCGGCGAGGATGGCGAGGTCGGAGGTGTTGACGTTGCCGTCGAGGTTGGCGTCGGCGGGGCCGGTGCCCATGAGGGCGAGGAGTGCGGCGAGGTCGGCGTCGTCGGTGAGGCCGTCGTCGGTGAGGTCGAACGCGGGGTCGCCGTAGCTGGCGAGGAGGAGGACGATGTCGTCGGCGTCGGCGTCGCCGTCGTCGTCGAGGTCGCCGGGGGTGGGGGGCGGGGTGAAGAGCGAGCCGAAGGGGTTGAAGGAGATGTTGTCGAGGTAGACGGTGGCGGCGGTGTCGCCGGTGAACTGGATGGAGTCGAGGGTGACGGACTGGCCTTCGATGAGTCCGTCGCCGAGGACCCAGCCGTTCCAGTCGGCGTCGTCGCCGAGGTTCCATTCGTAGAGGTGCCAGTCGCCGTCGGCGATGACGTCGCGGAAGAGGCCGCGCTCGGCGGTGCCCTCGACGTCGTCGACGGCGACGGAGACTTGCAGGCCGGGGTCGGTGGTTTTGAGCCAGAAGCCGAGGTAGCCGTCGGAGATGATCTGGAGGTTGGCGTCGGGCGAGGCGGCGGTGGTGGAGCCGTCGCCGGCGAGGTGGCGGAGCAGCCAGCCGGAGCTGTCGAGCGGGGTGATGTCGATCTGCTGGCTGGTGGTGCCGTCGTAGGACTCGGCGTTGGTGGTGAAGGCGGCGGCGGCGTCGATGTTGACGTTGCTGCCGGAGAGCTCGGGGGAGGTTTGGAAGAAGCCTTCGCCGTCTTCGAAGTCGGTCAGGGCCATGCCTTTGAGGTTGGCGTCGCGTCGTGCGTCGAGCGTGGCGTTGAAGTCGGCGACGTCCTGGCCGATGGAGGTGAGCTGGCTGCCGGAGTAGATGGAGGAGTAGCTGAAGATGGTGTAGCCGTTGGCGCCGGCGGCTTGGGCCATGCGGAGCTGCTCGAGGGTGAGGTCGGGGTCACTCTCGAGGTGGAGGTAGCTGCCGATGCCCGCGTAGACGCCGGCCTGGGCGTCGAGGGATTTGTACTTGTAGAGGTTGTTTTCGTAGAGCGCCATGTCGGACGTGTAGATCATGGCGTGGGCGGCGTCGAGGGTGGCGTCTTCGACCCATCGGTCGGCTTGTTGCTGGTAGCTGTTGGTGCCGATGTCGTAGTCGCGCCAGACGGCGGCGGTGAGCTTGAGGTCGGGGTCGAGGTTGTCGAGCGCGGCGTGGGACTCGGAGACGACGGCGGTGACGCCATCGGCGAGCCACTGCTTGTAGGCGGCGGAGGCGCCGGAGGTGAAGGTGTTGCCGGTCTCGGCTTCGTAGCGGGCGCGGGTGTCGGGGTCGAGGGGGTATTGGATGGGCGAGCCGGAGGTGTTGTTCACCATGCGGATGTAGTCGAGGTGGACGCCCTCGACGTCGTAGCGTGAGGCGATGTCGTCGACGACGGAGGCGATGTGGGCGCGGGCGTCGGGGTGGGTGACGTTGATGCCGGTGTAGCTGGAGCCGAGGGGCTGGTCGTTGCCGTTGAAGTCTTTGAGTCGCCAGTCGGGGGCGAGGTTGTAGAGGTGGAAGGGGTCGGACGGGGGTGAGCCGTTGATGGCGCCGTTCCACATGGGGACGGTGTTGATCCAGGCGGAGAGCTTGACGCCGTGGGTTTCGGCGGCGTCGACGGCGACCTGGAGGGGGTCGAAGCCCGGGCCGGAGCGGGGGTAGCGGGCGTCCCAGACCTCGACGTTGGAGTCGTAGAGGGCGTCGCCCTGGCCGCGGACCTGCCAGTAGATGTCGGTGAAGCCGGCGTCGGCGGCGCGTTGGATGACGTTTTGGATGCTGGCGGCGGAGGAGTACTCGAAGCGGGAGACCCAGACGCCGCGGTGGTCGGCGAAGGCCTGGGCTTCGGGTGCGTCCGAGGCGGCGGCGGGGCCGGCGGAGGCGAGGGTGGGGCCGGCGAGGGCGGCGGCGAGGAGGGCGGCGGTGGGCAGGCGGCGGGGTGAGGGCATGGGTGATTTTTATCAGCGTTGTTGAAAATATCCAAGGATTCGTTGGTCAATCGGGGCTGCGACGCGATGAGTGCGGTCATGAGGGGCGGAGCGGCCGTACAGTGCGGGCATGGATCAGGGCTCCGAGGTGACGGCGGATCGATCGGGCGTGGCGGCTGGGGGGCGGCTGGCGGTGGGTGCGATGGGGTTGGCGGTGGTGGCGATGGGGGTGTCGGGGTATGTGACGTGGGCGTCGATGCGGGCGGGTGCGTTGCCGGCGGGGTGCGGGCCGGGGTCGGGGTGTGCGGCGGTGCTGGCGAGTGAGTGGAGCCGGGTGATGGGGGTGCCGGTGGGGGTGCTGGCGATCTGGGCGTATGTGGTGTGTTGGGGTGAGAACGACAAGATTTTAGCCGCTACGCTTGGCGCCGAAATTTGGGAGATAGATTCTATTGACGGCACGAA
>JBCCQE010000067.1:0-13500 GCA_039024495.1 Planctomycetota bacterium
CAACCGCCCCCCCCCTCTTCCCCATCGCCTCCGACGACGACCTCGCCGGCCAGTCCCTCTCCGCCGACGACAAGCAAAAGCTCCTCGACGAGCTCAATCAATCCCAGGTCATCGACTGCACCCAATGCGGCCTCTGCCAGCACCGCACGCAGACCGTCTTCGGCGAGGGCCACCCCGACGCCCGCCTCATGTTCATCGGCGAGGGCCCCGGCCAGACCGAAGACCAGACCGGCCGCCCCTTCGTCGGCCGCGCCGGCGAGCTGCTCGACAAGCAGATCGAAGCCATGGGCCTCAAGCGTGACGACGTCTACATCGCCAACGTCGTCAAGTGCCGCCCCCCAAACAACCGCACGCCCACGCCCGACGAGGTCGCCACCTGCGGGCCGTACCTCGTCAAACAGGTCCGCATCGTCCGCCCCGAGGTCATCGTCACCCTCGGCGGGCCCGCCTCCAAGCTCATCCTCAACACCCCCGAGGGCATCACCCGCCTCCGCGGCCGCTGGGGCAACTTCGCCGCGACCCAGCCGCCCATCCCCGTCATGCCCACCTTCCACCCCGCCTTCCTCCTCCGCGCCTACACCCGCGACAACCGCATGAAGGTCTGGGCCGACCTCAAGGCCGCCATGGAAAAGCTCGGCATCGAGCCCCCCAAACGCGGCTGACTCACAAAGAAACCTGGCCCGGGTGCCACACCTCGCCGAAGTCGATGTGTGCTGTCACGTCGCGAACCGCCATTCACGCATCACCCCACCGAGACACGGCGGCCCGCTCTAGACACCCCGCCAACGCCCTTATTGGACCCACCACCCGCCACAAAGCGATCCCCCCCGCGGTCATGGCGGCGAGGTCGCTTAAGGAGGACGCTTTAGAAGAGGAGACGCACCCACGGTGGCCCGCAAAGGCCGCCCGGAAGGGCTCGAGGGACGGTATTCGCATCCCAGACCTCTAATATCACCCATAGGAGCGTCTCTGAATCACGGCAGTGCCAGTCATCCGACACCAAAAAGTGGAAATTCCTACCCCGCTTCACCCCCGCAACCCCCGCCGGATCAAGCCCGCTCCTCAGCCCGGTCGATATTCATTGGTCGTGCGCCCATCCGGCGCACGCGAGGCACCGGGCCCGCCAAGGCCCAAACCAACGCCCATCAGACGGCCCCGATAGAGACCCACGATCCATGGGAACCATCACCTCCAGCATCGGCCTGATCTCGGGCATCAACACCGCGGACATCATCGATCAGCTCATCGCGATCGAGTCCCGCCCCCGGCAGCTCGTCGAGCAGCAGAACGCAGAGCTCCGCGCCCAGCAGGCCGCCTATCAGACCGTCACCGCCCAGCTCCTGGGCCTGCGCAACGCCGCCACCGACCTCTCGCTGGTCACCACCTTCAACCAGAAGCAGGCCACCAGCTCCAACGAATCCGTCATCGCCGTCACCGCCAACCAGGGCGCCGCCGTCGGCGACTACGACTTCAACGTCCGACAGCTCGTCGCCTCCCAGCGCACCGTCTCCAAGGGATTCGCCGACACCACCACCACCTCCATCGGCCCCACCACCCTCCGCTTCGACCGCGCCGAGTCCCGACTCGACAGCGACTCCCTGCTCGACTCGCTCAACGGAGGCGACGGCGTCGACCGCGGACGCCTCCGCATCACCGACCGCTCCGGCAACACCGACGTCATCGACCTCTCCACCGCACTCACCCTCGACGACGTCGTCGACGCCTTTAACAACGCCCTGGGCGTCAACGTCATCGCCTCCATCACCGGCGACCAGCTCACGCTCACCGACAACACCGGCGCCACCACCCAGGACCTCGTCGTCGCCAACCTCGGCGCCGACACCACCGCTTCCGACCTCGGCCTCGCCGGCACCTCCGGCGGCACCGACACCCTCACCGGCACCCAGATCAACACCCTCGGCGACGCCACCTCGCTCGCCCTGCTCAACGACGGCAACGGCGTCTACGCCTCCGGATCCAACGACTTCTCCATCACCGACGGCGCCGCCAACACCTTCAACATCTCCGTCGACGGCAACACCACCCTCGGCGACCTCATCGACACCATCAACGACGCCGCCGAAACCGCGGGCTCCGCCGTCGTCGCCTCCGTCGCCGCGGACGGCGTCTCCCTCCAGCTCACCGACACCGCAGCCACCGGCGCACTCACCGTCGCCGCGCTCAACGGCTCCACCGCCGCCGCCGACCTCGGCATCGAAACCACCTCCGCCACCGGCACCATCGACGGCACCCGAGTCATCGCCGCCCTCAACTCGTCCCTCCTTAAAAACCTCAACGGCGGCGCAGGCGTCTCCGGCGACATCAACACCAACGGCCTCAACCAGCTCACCCGCCTCGCCGACCTCAACGCCGGCGCAGGCATCACCACCTCCGGCGACGACACCGCCGACTTAACTTTTACTCTCGCCGACAACACCACCGTCGAGCTCGACCTCGACGCCTACACAACCGTCGGCCAGCTCGTCGATGCCGTCCGCTCTCTCTCCGAGGGCGACCTCACCGCCGCCATCGACGGCAACACCCTCGTCTTCACCGACAACACCGCCAGCACCTCCGACCGCATCGCCCGAACCCTCACCGGCAACGGCGCGACCAACGGCACCACCATCACCGAGCTCGCCGCCTCCGCGGGCATCCCTCTTTCCGGCGACACCACCGACGACCTCACCCTCTCCCTGGCCGATGGCTCCACCGTCGGCGTCGACCTCGACGCCTACTCCGACGTCGCCGACCTCATCGAAAACCTCGGCGACGACTCCGGCGGCACCCTCTCCGCCTCGCTCGTCGGCGGAAACGTCCGCATCTTCGACCTCACCACCGCAGGCACCGCCCTCTCCGCCGCAGGAACCGCCGCCGCCGACTTCGGCCTCGATACCCTCGCCTCCACCACCGGCTCGGGCGCTACCGCCGACCTCGCCCCCGCCACCCAGACCCTCTCGCTCGGCACCATCTCCATCACCGACCGCGCCGGCAACGCCACCGCCATCGACCTCTCCACCGCAGAGTCCGTCTCCGACGTCCTCGACCTCATCAACGACGCCGGCTCCAACGTCACCGCCTCCCTCAACGCCGCCGGCAACGGCATCCTCCTCACCGACACCTCCGGCGGCGTCGGCGACCTCACCGTCGCCGACACCACAGGCACCGCCGCCCAGGCCCTCCGCATCGCCGGCACCTACACCGACGACACCGCAGACTCCGGCTCGCTCCAGAAGCAATACTTCAACCTCGCCACACGCATCGACGACTTCGGCATCACCCGCGGCGAGTTCACCATCACTGACTCCAACGGCGCCACCGCCACCGTCGACCTCTCCCAGGGCAACGAGCTCACCATTGGCGACGTCATCGACGAGATCAACTCCCGCGGTCTCGCCATCAACGCCACCATCAACGCCACCGGCGACGGCCTGCTCATCGAAGATACGGGCTCGGGCGCCGCGAGGCTCCGCATCGAAGACGTCGGCTCCACCACCGCGTCCGACCTCAACATCGCAGGCACCGCCGCCACCTTCGGCGGGTCCATCAACGGCTCCTACGAACGCATCGTCGACATCACCTCCACCGACACCCTCGACGAGGTCGTCGACAAAATCAACGACGCCGACCTCGACGTCGCCGCCTCCATCATCTCCGACGGCTCGCCCGGCACCCCCTTCCGCCTCTCCCTCGTCGGCACCCGCTCCGGCGCTGCCGGCGGATTCACCCTCAACTCCTCCGACGTCGACCTCGGCCAGATCGAACTCTCCGAAGCCAAAGACGCCGTCGTCTTCTTCGGCGGCAACACCTCCAACGGCCTCGTCGTCACCTCCTCCACCAACCAGCTCACCAACATCGTCCCCGGCGCCACCATCGACCTGCTCGCCTCGTCCTCCCAGCCCGTCCGCGTCTCCATCGGACGAAACGACGCCGCCACCACCGAGGCCATCACCACCTTCACCTCCGCGTTCAACTCCACCATCCAGCAGATCGACGCCTTCGACAGCTTCAACGCCGAAACCGAAGAGCGAGGCGTCCTCCTCGGCGACGCCGGCATCATCACCACCCGCAACCAGCTCTACTCCATCGTCACCCGACGCAACACCGACCTCACCGGACGCTTCACCTCACTCGCCGAGGTCGGCGTCACCGTCGGCCCCGGCGGCACCCTCCGACTCGACGAAGCCAAGCTCCAGGACGCCCTCCGCGAAGACCGCGACGCCGTCGTCGAGCTCTTCACCTTCCGCGAAACCGAGCCCGACTCCGACGGCGTCCAACAGGTCGTCGCCGGCGGCATCGGCACCAACATCAACGAGCTCCTCGAACGACTCACCGACCCCGACATCGGCCCCATCGGCACCCGCGTCAACAACGTCGAACGCCAGATCGAGCTCAACGAAGACCGCATCGAAAGCCTCAACGAGGCCCTCGAACGATCCCGCGCCCGACTCGAGGCCGAGTTCGTCGCCATGGAAACCTCGCTCGCTCAGCTCCAGGACCAGCAAGCCTCCCTCGCCTCACTCACCAACCTCGCCGGCCAATCCTCCGGCGGCTAAGCGAAACAACCCGGCCGCCGCACCCAGCACGCGTGACTTCAGCCGCGCAGTTTTTATTTGGCGCTCGATAAACCGCGCCCCGGAAAGCGTCACCTACACACAGACCCTCTCTTGCGGCCGGTTCGCCCCCGGCACCTTCATCCTGCACCCCTCTCCCGAGCACCGACATGAAGTTCCGCCTCGCCGCTCGCCCCCAGCCCGCGCCGCCTATCCTCGAACCGCTCGAAACACGCGTCCTCCTGTCCGCCACACTTGCCGACGGCGTGCTCACCGTCACCGGCACCGAGGCCAACGACCAGATCGCCATCGTCGCCGGCTCCCAGCCCGGCCAAGTTACCCTCACCGGCGCTGACGGCGTCGAATCCGCACGCACCTTCGAGAACATCGACCGCGTGCTCGTCCAAACCGGCGACGGCAACGACACCATCCGCGTCCTCGGCAACCCGCTAGACGCCAACGGCGACCCCCTCGACTTCACCGTGGATGCAGGCAACGGCAACGACAAAATCATCCTCGCCGACGGCGACGACACCGTCTCCGCAGGCAAGGGCAAGGACACCATCCGCACCTTCGGCGGCGACGATCGCGTCTGGGCCGGCAAAGGGGCCGACCGCGCCAAGACCGGCGACGGCGACGACGTCATCCGAGGCGGCGACGGCAAAGACAAGCTCAAAGCAGGTTCCGGCGACAACAAGGTCCGCCAAGGCGGCAAAAACCAACCCGACTTCCTGCTCGTCAGCGAACCCACCGACGACCAACACCCCGGGGGCGGACACGCCCACGGCAACGACCCCCGTACCGCCGCCGAGCACGCCGCGGTCATGAGGCTCGCCACCGCCGAGGCTGCCACCCACGCCGCCGTCGCCTCCGGCCTCTGGTCCGACCCCAACACCTGGGCCAGCCAGTCCGTCCCCACCACAGACGCCGACATCCACATCCCCGAAGGCACCACCGTCACCGTCGCTGGCGTCGTCGGCACCACCTTCCGCACCCTCCGCATCGATGGCACCCTCCGCTTCGCGACTCACACGGACACCCAACTGAAGGTCGACACCGTCATCAGCTCGCCCACCGGCCACCTCGAGATGGGCACCGCCGCCAACCCCATCGCCCCCGACGTCGCCGCTTCCATCATCGTCGCCGACCGCGGCGCCATCGACCGCAACTGGGACCCTCAAGCCTTCAGCCGCGGGCTCATCCTGCACGGCTCTGCAGAGATCCACGGCGCAGCCAAGACCTCCTGGACCACCGCCGCCGCCGCACTCCACGCCGGCGACACCACCCTCACCCTCTCTGCCGAGCCCCGCGGATGGCGCGTCGGCGACACCCTCGCCATCGCCGGCACCCGCACCGACGCCACCGGCGACGAGACCACCACCATCGTCGCGATCGACGGCGCCACCGTCACCCTCGCCGCCCCACTCGCCTTCGACCACACCCCCGCAGCCGGCGATCTCCGCATTCACATCGCCAACACCACACGCAACGCCTATATCCAATCCGAGTCCACCGCCGTCGCACGACGCGGCCACGTGATGTTCATGCACAACCCCGAGGTCCAGATCGCCTACGCCGGCTTCTACGACCTCGGCCGAACCGACAAATCCATCCGCCCCAACCCGGCCGAGCTCAACCGCAAGGGCAAACTCGTCAAGGGAACCGGCAAGAACGTCAACGGCCGATACAGCGTCCACTTCCATCGCCACGGCGTCGCCGCCGACGCGCCCGCCGCCACAATCACCGGAAGCGCCCTCGTCGGCAGCCCCGGCTGGGGCTACGTCAACCACTCCAGCCACGTGCACATCACCGACAACATCAGCTACGACGTCTTTGGCGCCGCCTTCTACACCGAGGCGGGCGACGAGATCGGGGCCTTCGTCAACAACCTCTCGATCAAGACCCACGGCACCGGCCTGCCACCCAACGTCTTCGAGGCCGGTGGCGAAGACTTCGGCCACTCCGGCGACGGCTTCTGGTTCCAGGGTGGCAGCGGCATCACCATCAAGAACAACATCGCCTCCGGCGCCACCGGCTCGGGCATCATCATCTACGGCGTCGAATTCCCCGTCGTCGACGACGAATCCGACATCCCCTTCCTCGCCGAGAACCTGCCCGACCCCGCGCTCGCCAACGGCGCCACCTCGCTCCCCGTTGGCCACACCTGGCTCACCGAAGTGACCAACAACACCGCCTACGGCTCCGCGATCGGCTTCCAGATCTACTACCACCGCTCGCCCCTCGCCACCGACTTTGCCGGCATGGCCGAGCAGTTCGTCCAGTACAACTGGGACTTCCCTAACAGCCTCATCGAGAACACCACCGTCTGGAACGCCAACATCGGGCTCCGGGCCAACTACAACGTCGATGTCCACTACAAGAACGTCCGGATCGTGAACGCCCCGGACCAGCCCGGCGACATCGGGATGGATGTCAGCAACGTCTACAACAACGGCGAACACATCTACGAGAACATCGACATCCGAGGCTTCTTCACAGGCCTCATCCCCTCACCCAACGGCACCGTCACGCTCGACGGGGGCACCTTCGCCAACGAGACCGACGTCGAACTCCAGGTGCCCCGACAGGATCACCGCTACCTCGACATCCGCGGAGACATCACCTTCCTCGACCTGCCCCACGGCTCGCCGCTCGACGACCCACGCCGTAACATCGTCGCCTCCAGCGACTTCCGCCGCCGCGAGGACTCCGCGCCGCGGTACTTCCAGTTCTTCGATCAGATCACCCTCAACTACGGCCCCTTCTCCGCGCAGCAACTCTACCGCGCCGAGCAGGCCGCCGACGTCGTCCCCCTGCCCAAGCAACCCAAGGCACTCCCGGACCAGGAAGGACCCGCCCCCGTCCCCAAGCGGTTCCTCGGCCTGACCAACCAGCAGTTGCAGAACCGCTTCGGCGCGTCGCTCGCCGGCGTCCTCCTGCCCGCCGACGCCACCGACACCCCCGGCGACGGCATCGTCGGCCTCATCGGCTCGCCCTCCGGACCGCCCAGCAACCTCCTCCCACGCCTGCTGCTCGGCTCCGACGGACAGGTCGCCGATCTGCTCACCTAACCCCACCGCGCAACTCCCGCGCACCACCCCCGAACCCCCCAACACTTCTTGCGCGTTATCGGCCCCCAATCCCGCCGACTCCCTCACGCACCGCCCCGACCCTAGCCGATATCCCGCAGGCAATGGCCCCCCACAAAGGCGTTAACCCGTACCTCCGCACGCAGATCCTCACGGCCTCGCCCGAGGAGCTGCGCCTCATGCTCTTCGACGGCGCACTCAAGTTCTGCAAGCAGGCCCGGCCCGCCATCGAGCAAGGCGACCTCGAAGCTTCCTACGAAGCCCTCTCCCGCGCCAAGAAAATCGTCCTCGAGCTCTCCACCGGCATGGACCGCAAGCAGGCCCCCGAGGTCGCCGAGAAGATGTCCGCCCTCTACACCTTCATCTTCAAAAAGCTCGTCGACGCCAACATGCAACGCGACCTCGCCCCCCTCGACGAAGCCATCGGCCTGCTCGAATACGAACGCGAAACCTGGAAGATGCTGATCGACAAGTCCAAGGGCAACCCCGACAACCCCGCCCCCAAACTCGCCGACACCCAGCCCCCCACCCAAAGCCCCGCCCGCCAAACCGCCCTAAGCACCTACGCCAACTCCGCGTAACCGCCAAGCCACCCACCCCGTTTAGCCCAACGCCCAAAGGGCGTGGCTCAACACCACCCACAACCCAACTCTCACCCCACCCAAGGCACCACCCAACCATATCGCTGCGCCCGCAACCCCGCCGCCAACGGATTGCGCTCGACATACCTCACCGCCCGCCGCACCGCAGCCCCGTCATCCAGATACACCGCCCACGACCCCGCCGCCCACACCGTCGGCACCCGCCCCCGCGCGTCCGCCTCACCCTCAAACGGGTGCAACCCCTCCGCCCGCAGAAATCGCGACGCCCGAGCCTTGATGTGCTCGGCCGCCTTCTCGATCGCCATCCCCCGCCGCCGCCCCAACACCAGATGCACGTGATCCGGCATCAACGCCGCCGCGTGCACCGGCCAGCCGTTGCGCTCCACGTAGTCATGCACGCCACGACCCACCGCCCGAGCCTGCCGCCCATCACACCGCACCGCGGGCCGCTTCAACCCCACTTTCGTCCCAATCCGCTTCGACCGATCGTGCGCTCGATCCGCCACCGACCGGCGCGTGTCCACCTTCGTCGCCGCACCGCCCAACGCATACAACCTCCGCGATCCGACATAACGCGACCACGACCCCCGCGGATCGTTCGGCAGCCAAAATCCGTAACACGACAGGATCAGGTGATACGCGATGACCATCGGGCAAGGTTAATCACGCCCGGCCCTCCGGGCCAAGGGCTAAACGCGATAAAACCTAACCGTTTCGCCCAACGCCCGCAGGGCGCGGCTTTTGCCCGCACCACCTCCAACCCCTCACAACCCCACCGCCCCGCGCGCCCGATCCGTCACCGCGCCAATCACCTCGCGCGCCTTCGCCGCGCCCTCTGCCAACACCCGATCCACCTCCCCCAAGTCCTCCATCAGCTCCGCGCGCTTCGCCCGCGCTTCGCCAAACACCTCCAGGATCAGCTCAAACAGCGCCTGCTTCGCGTGCCCGTACCCGAAGTCCCCCGCGCGATACTTCGCCGCCAGCTCAGCCGTCCGCGCGTCGTCTTCGCCAATCAACCCGCGATAGATCTGGTACGTCGCGTCCCCCTCGGGGTCCTTCGGCTTCTCCATCGGCGTCGAGTCCGACACGATCTTCATCACCGCCTTCCGCAACTGCTTCTCCGGCAGAAACGGATCGATCGTGTTCCCGTACGACTTACTCATCTTCTGACCGTCCACCCCCGGAAGCGTTCCCCCGTGGCTGCGGAACTTCGCGTCCGGCACCTTGAACACCTCCCCATAAAGATGATTAAACCGCTGCGCCAGGTCGCGCGTGATCTCCACGTTCTGCTTCTGGTCCTGACCCACCGGCACTACGTCCGGGTCCACCGCCAAGATGTCCGCCGCCTGCAGAATCGGATACGTGAACAGCCCGATGTTCGGCGACAGCCCCTTGTCGACCTTGTCCTTGTAGGCCACCGCCTTCTGCATCTGCGACACCGGGCACACACACCCCAGCAGCCACGCCAGCTCCGTCACCTCCGGCACGTCCTGCTGTCGATACAGCACCGCCTTCGCAGGATCCAGCCCGAACGCCAGGTAATCGATCGCCACCTGCCGCACGTGCGACCGCAGCTCCGCCGGGTCGGTCACGCTGGTCATCGCGTGGTACGACGCAATAAAGATGAACACCTCGTGCGTCTCCTGCAGCTCGACAAACTGCCGGATCGCCCCCGCCCAGTTCCCAAGGTGAAGCTGCCCCGAGGGCTGCACCCCCGACAGCGCACGCTTCATCGCCGTTCCAGATCGTTCAGACATCGCCGAAGTGTAAACCCCCGCGCCGCCCCGCAGACCCACACAACCTCAATAGCCGGGACGCCACGCGTCCCGGGGTTCACCCCCCGACCCCACATCCCAACGCACTCACACCAACACACCCCCTATTCACTACTCACTACTCACTACAGCCCCGGTTATATTCGGACCCACCGCCGACCTCGGCGGCCCCGCCCCTCGATCAGCCGATACCCCATCCGAACCCCCGCGCTCGCGCCCCCTCGAAGGACCAGGCCATGAAGCACTACGACGTCGTCGTCATCGGCACCGGACCCGCCGGACAGAAAGGCGCCATCCAGGCCGCCAAGCTCGGCAAGTCCGTCGCCATCATCGAGAAAAACAACGTCCTCGGCGGCGCCCAGATCAACACCGGCACCATCCCCTCCAAGGCCCTCCGCGAGGCCGCCCTCCACCTCACCGGCGCCAACAAGCGCGGCCTCTTCGGCGAGTCCTATCGCGTCAAGAAAGACATCTCCATCGCCGACCTCGTCGCCGTCTCCCAGCAGGTCATCCGACACGAGTGGGAGGTCATCCGCGACCAGTTCGAACGCAACAACGTCGACCTGCTCTGGGGCGCCGCCCACTTCGAAGGGCCCAACCTCGTCCAGGTCCAACGCGACAACACCTCCGAGATGATCACCGGCGACAAGTTCCTCATCGCCGTCGGCACCAAGCCCGCCAAGCCCGCCTCCGTGCCCTTCAACGAGCACAACATCCTCTCCTCCGACTCGTTCCTCCACCTCCAACGCCTCCCCAAAACCATGATCGTCGTCGGCGGCGGCGTCATCGGCACCGAGTACGCCTGCATCATGGCCACCCTCGGCGTCCGAGTCACCCTCGTCGAGGGACGCAACAAAGTCCTCGGCTTCCTCGACCAGCAGATCGCCGAAGCCTTCCAATACTTCATGCGACAGGCCGGCATCACCCTGCGCCTCGGCGAAAAAGTCGAAAAGATCAGCGAAGTCGATTCCGCTGAGAACGGCAACGGCTCACACAAGCTCGTCCAGGCCCAGCTCGAGTCCGGCAAGACCCTCAAAGCCGAGACGCTGCTCTACTGCGTCGGCCGACAGGGCGTCTGCGGACCGCTCGGGCTCGACAACGTCGGCGTCACCTACGACGACCGCGAACGGCTCAAGGTCAACGCCAACTACCAGACGCTCACCACCAACCCCGCCGTCAACGGCTCCGCCGCCAAGACCGCCGCCATCGGCAACGAAGCCGCCACCCACACCGAAGTCAAAGACGACGTCTCCGACAAGCCCGAGTTCCACACCGTCAACCACGTCTACGCCGCCGGCGACGTCATCGGCTTCCCCGCCCTAGCCTCCACCTCCATGGAGCAGGGCCGACGCGCCGTCCTCCACGCCTTCGGCCACGAGGTCGCCGGCTTCAACAACATCTTCCCCTTCGGCGTCTACGCCGTGCCCGAGATCTCCATGATCGGCAAGACCGAAGAGCAGCTCACCGACGAAGGCATCCCCTACGAAGCGGGCATCGCCACCTACGACGAGATCGCACGAGGCCAGCTCCTCGGCGACCGCACCGGCATGCTCAAGATGCTCATCCACCAGGAAACCCACGAGATCCTCGGCGTCCACGCCATCGGCACCGGCGCCACCGAGCTCATCCACATCGGTCAGGCCGTCATGGGCCTCGGCGGCACCGCCGAATTCTTCATCGACAACGTCTTCAACTTCCCCACCCTCGCCGAGTGCTACAAAGTCGCCGCCTACAACGGCCTCAACAAACTCGCCCACGTCTGACCCCGATCGCGGCGCAACCCCCGCAGAGTCACCATTTAGCGACGCGGCTCGCCGCGTCCCGCCCGCCAACCATCAAACCCCTCGAATCCGGCAGCCGCGCGGTTATAATTCGCTCATGCAACTCGCCGAGTTCCATTCCTACCACGACGGCGACGCGGCCGAGATGACCCTCGGCGGCGACCCACGCACCGTCGTCGGACACACCCTCCCCGGCGAGCCCTTCAAGCGACACCGCTGGTCGTTCCTCATCAACGACCGGCTCCACAACCGCCAATACGCCCTCCGCGCCGCGCCCGACGGCCGACGCTCGTTCATCCTCATCGACGAACAATCCAACGTCGTCGCCTCCATCTACCCCGAGTCCATCCTCTCCGGCTACGGCATCTACAACAGCCGCCGCTACGCCATCGCCTGCTTCGGCAACCGCTTCCGCCTCACCCGCAACACCCACGCCAAGCGCTTCTCCTGCCTGGGCCTGCGCCTCACCGCCACCCGCACCTGGTCGTCGCCCACCCGGCGCCACCTCGTCACCCAGGCCCGCCTCACCCGCCGCCGCGTCACGCTCTCCCAGCACTACCTCGCCATCTGCTTCGCCGCGCTCACCGTCCGCGACCGCCTCGTCCGACTCGGCGAAGCCTCCTTCAACGCCCAACGCACCCACGCCACCCAAGGCCAAGGCCACGCCCTCCCCCTCGGCCGCGCGGCGATGTGACGGCCACCCGGTCGCCCCGGACCTCCCAAGCACCGCACACACCGCCGCTTGGCTTTCGACCAGGGCGCTACTTTTTCTTGCGCTTCTTCTTCTTCTTCCGCTCGCGCACGCCGCGCGGCGTCAACGCATCAAACGCCCGACGCCCCGCCTTACGCGGCAGCTTCGCGATCGACGCCACACGCAGGTCGATCGCCTCGACCGCCTCGTCCGGCTTGACGACATAAACAAATGGCAGGCACACCGCCCGCACCCGCAGCGGCTCGCCCGCGTCGCAAGGCACGTACCGCACGCGCTCGACCACGTACGCCGGCCGATCCTCGACCGCCCCGTCCGTGCTCCGCAGCACCTGGCACGTGTCGTACATCCGCACCACCACGTCCCCCCGCCGCAGGTCTTCCGGCGCCGCCGACGCGACGGCCTTCATCTTGATGGTTTCACTCTTGTTCATCGCATCACCCACGCCGGCACGCCCGGCGGTTCGTCGTTCAACCCAGCCATACACACACCCGCCATCGCTGCGCTCCGCGCGCAGCCACAGCCGATCCAACACCACGCTCTGCAACACTCGCTTCCGAAGCTCAGGCCGACGCGATCGACACGCCGCCCTCGCCCCGAACCGGGTCGCAGGCCAAGGCCCAAAGGCCATCGAGATGGGCGGTCGTGATCAGCACGCACGGGCTCCAAGCAACAGGGCCGAGGAGCGTACTAACCCCAGCCGCGCATTCAACCGCCAACCCAACCCATTTGAGATTTTTGAGGCCTCCGCTTCACCACCCGCCCCCTCGCCACCCCGCAAAACGCCACACCCCACCCGAATCGATCAAAATGGAGCCGAGGGGGCTCGAACCCCTGACCTCGTGCATGCCATGCACGCGCTCTCCCAACTGAGCTACGGCCCCAAGCGGGTCGACGAATATAGACACCCCCCGCCCCCCCGGCAACACCCCCGCCACAATCCCACACCCACCCGTCCAACCCCCCGAAGCCCACGGCTTGAAGCCGTGGG
>JBCCQE010000068.1:0-12948 GCA_039024495.1 Planctomycetota bacterium
GATCAAACCGCCCATCCACCCCCCAGCCGTACACTGCCCCCGCCGCCCTCGTAGCTCAGTCGGATAGAGCAGCGCTTTCCTAAAGCGCAGGTCGCAGGTTCGAACCCTGCCGGGGGCACTTGCGACCGCCGCTTCGCTCCCCGCTCCGAGGGCCCCACCATGACGCCGCTTCGCTCGATCTTCGCCGTGCTCCTCGCAGTCCACTTCGCCGCGCCCATCCAAGCCGAGCCTGCCCCCGACTCACCGCGTCCCCCTGTGTCGCGTGAGACCACGTTCTTCACCGAGCCGCTGCTCGACGACGGCCGCGTCGATTACATCGCCGCGATCAACACCCACCGCGGCCTGCCGATCCCGCCCGAGCAGAACGCCGCTATCCCGCTGCTCCTACTCGTCCCCGCCGATCACTTCGGCCCGGGCTTCCAAGCGATCGCCAAAGCGATGCAACTCACGCCCGAGCCAGGCCGACTAACGCTCGCGTCATTCCCCACGGATGAAGACGGTTACAGGGTCTCGGCCGTGGGCAGAGCAATCCGCCGCCCATGGAACCGTGCTGACTCGCCGGCCACCGCTCAGTGGCTAGCAGAAAACACAGCGACGCTCGACATCGTGGTGCAGGCCGCAGACAGGCCGAGGTTCACGGTGCCGCTCGTTCGCACCGCCGACACCCGCCAGCTCATCCAGGTGCTGCGACCTCATCTCGTCTTCGCACGTCGAGCTGCCGATGGGTTGATGGTGCGGGCAAACCTCGCGCTATCCGAAGGAAGAATCGATGACGCGCTGCGTGATGCCCACGCTATTAGACGTCTCGGCAAGCACCTCACGGAGGACCCAACTTTCATCGGAACGATGATCGGCTTGGGTGTCCAAGAACAGAGCATGCGCACCACGCTCCGCATCCTCAGCCACCCCGAGACAACAGCGGCGCAGGCTCGTCAGATTCTGCGCACCACGGCCGACCAACTCGATCACACGCTTTTGGCGAACCCCGCCCATCTTCATGAGCGCTGTGTGGTGCTTGACTTCTTGCAAACGCAACCTTTCACCAGCACCACGGATCTCTCTCGGCCAGACCCCAAACTCGCAGCGGCAGATCCGCACTTCGACATTCAAGAGGTGCGCACCCAAATTAATGCGCGGTTTGACCGCCTGGCACCGATCCTCAAGCGACCCAAGATGGCGGACCGGATTGCCGCGATGGCGGAAGACCTCGCTCGCGCAAAGCGACACGCGCAGGAGTCCAGCAGTTCCGAGAGCACTGCGAGCCAGCTTGCGCATTTCACCGTGCACGATCTAGTGACGGAGGGACTCGCGTGGCTCCGTCATCCCTACACGACAACGCGCGACATCCAACTCGCCGCACTCCACGACCTGGTCCACCTGGCCGCCGCGCTGCGTCTCTATCGCTTCGAGCACGGCCGGTTCCCCCAAAGCCTCGCCGAACTTGTCCCCCGCTACATCGCCGACCTTCCAACAGATCGCTACGACGGCCGACCACTTACCTACCGCCCAAACCACGCCGGTTCGGCCTACACCCTCTACGCCGTTGGAAACGACGGCCATGACAACGGCGGCAAGACATACTTTTTGACCCGTGACCCCGACAACTTCGACATCGCGGTCTCGCACCCCTTCCCGCTGATCGAAGTCGTACACATCCCCTCGCCTATCCCGACCGAGTTTCCCCAGACGTTCCCCGCCGAATGACAAACACCGCCAGGTCCGCATTCAGATTCGGATCGTCTTCGTCCGCGATCTCCGCGCCCGTGCGCGTGTCCAGGCACAGCGAGCGTTCGATCACGATGCCGCGTTCGGCGCAGTACGCCCGCCAGTCGTCGATCGACAGGAACCGGCGGTTGGGCGTGTTCCACCACTGGTGCGGGAACTGCGAGTCCCGCGCCGTCGGCGAGCGGCCGGCCGCGATCGCCTCGCGGATCGAGCGGTGCCCGAAGTTCGGGAACGACACCACCGACCGCCGGCCGACGCGCACCATCTCGTCGACGATCTTCTCGGTCTTCACGATCGCCGGCAGCGTCAGCGACAGCACCGCGTAGTCAAACTCCCCATCGCCGAACGCCGGCAGGCCGCGTTCGAGGTCGGCCTGGATCACGTCGAACCCCTGCGCCATCGACGCGGTGATCAAGTCCTCATCGATCTCGATCCCCACCAGCCGCTCGGCCGACCGCTCGTGCGCCAGCCGACTCATCAGAACGCCGGCGTCGCAGCCCAGGTCCAGCACCGACGCGCCCGGGTCGATCAGCCCGACGATCTTGTCGTAGTCGATCCGCTTGTACTGGAACACGTCGCCCCGCCGCTCCGCCACCTCCGCCCGAGGCGGCAGGTACGCGCCCTCCACCGTCGTCGTCTCTAAAAACGCCTTCACCATCGGCCCGAAGGTGCGCACGTCGTCTTCGAGCAAGAACGCGTCGTGCCCGGCATCCGAACACACGTTGCAATAGCTCACGTACTTGCGCGTCGCGATCAGCGCATCGAGGATCTGCCGCGACTGCCGCGGCGGGAACAGCCAGTCGGACGTGAAGCTCAACACCAGCCATCGGCACTTCGATTGGCCCAGCGTGGCCGCCAGCGCGTCGGGCGTGCGGCCGAGGTCGAAATAGTCCATCGCCAGCGAGATCGTCAGGTAGCTATTCGCGTCGAACCGACGCACGAAGCGATCGCCCTGGTAGGCGAGGTACGACCCGACGCTGAACCGCTTCTCGAACTCGGTCGCGACGTCGCGGGGGTTCATGCG
Source organism: Planctomycetota bacterium (assembly GCA_039024495.1). Lineage (GTDB taxonomy): Bacteria > Planctomycetota > Phycisphaerae > Phycisphaerales > Phycisphaeraceae > JBCBUE01. The sequence goes on from JBCCQE010000068.1 coordinate 2,750, forward strand.
GTCGGCGTCGAACTTGGCGTGCATCGCCTCGGGCGACAGGTACGTGATGTGCCCGAGCATCCGCGCGAGCGCGAGGCCGGTGTCGGGCTTGTCGTCGTTGGCGTAGTACCGCCCCTCGGCGTAGTCCGGGTCGCGCACGATCGCGTTGCGGCCGATGACGTCGAACGCCAGCGCCTGAGCCGTGAGCTGGGGCGACGTCGCGATCGCGGCGCAGCTCACGACGCGGTCCGGGTAGCGCGTCGCCCACGTCATCGCCTGATGCCCGCCCAGCGACCCGCCGACGACGGCAAACAGCCGATCGATCCCCAGGTGCGTGATCAGCCTGGCCTGCACGTCGACCATGTCGTCGAGCACGATCAGCGGGAAGTCGCGCCCGTAAGGCTCGCCGGTCGCGGGGTTCGGCGAGCCCGGCCCTGTCGTGCCGTAACACGAGCCGAGCACGTTCGAGCTGACAACGAAGTAGCGGTCCGTGTCGATCGCCTTACCCGGGCCGACCAGGGCGTCCCACCAGCCGGGCGTGTCGTCGGCGTCGTGCCGGGCGCAGTGGGAGTCGCCGGTAAGGGCGTGGCCGACGAGGATGGCGTTGTCGCGCGCCGTGTTGAGCGTGCCCCACGTCTCGTACGCCACGCGGACGCCCTCGAGCCTGCCGCCGTGCGACAAGTCCAGCGGGCCATCGAGGTCCCACACCTTCAGGTGCGGCGACCGGCCCGCCGAGCGGCGGTCATCGGAAGAGGCAAACGCGTCGGGCATGAAGCCGTGTAGCGTAACGGCGGCAGGGGGCTTCAAGCTCCACGACGAAGCCGGTAGGCTCCTGTAGTGCTGCCACCCGACCTCGACCGTCCGGACGACCCCGACCACCCCGTCGCCGACGGCTTTCACCCACCCTCGGTCCCCACGCTCGTCGGTTGCCTCCACTGCCGCCAGATTTACGAAAGCTTCCTCATCGAGTGGCGGGTGAAGCCCAACCGCGACGGCGTGCCCCGAGGATTCTGGTGCTGTCCAATTCCAGGCTGCGACGGCGCGGGCTTCGGCATGGACATCTGGCCCATCGACCCCGAATACGACGACCCCGACGACCGGGGCATCCGCATAACCCTCGACGACGACGAGGAAGACGACGAAGACGCTTGGGATGAAGTCGCGGACATCGACGACGACCACCCCGGCACACCGCAGGATTCCGAGCAGCCGGGCAACCTCGACGACACCGACGACGACCCCATCCCCTTCTGACTCGCCCACCCCGCCCCGTCCCATAAAACCCGGAAGCGCACCCCCGTTCGCCAGCGGGATGACGGCATTTCGACACCAGCGACCGCCGCAAACCGCCCTGCCGCCACGAATTGCGAGATTCGCCTTGCGGTTCGGCGTCGATTCGGTAAACTTTCCCCGAACAAGCCGACACGAAATGTGTCGGACGGATCGATCGCCCGCCGAAGATTGGGGCAGCAAGGCACCGGACACCCCCACATGTCGCGGTGACTCACGAAGCACACCCCACATAAGGCAGGCTCAACCATGGCACTCCCACTCGTCCAGCTCGGCCCCGGAGGCGACTTCACCACCCGCATCGGCGTGAAGGGTCGCCGCCTTACGCGCAGCCGCGGCACCACCGCAACGGCTCAAGCCTCCACCGACGGCGAGTCATCCGGCTCCCTGGCGACCTGGGCCGCACCTGTCGCAGGTACCGAAGCCCTCGAAGACGCCGCCCACCCCGTCGGCGGGCCCTCCGACCGCCTTCAAGACAGCTTCGAGCACCACGCCGACGGCCCGTACCCCGCCGGACACGCCTACGACCGCACCGGCCGACCCGTCGAAACCGACCTGCAACGCACCGCCATCGACGCCGTGCTCCACTGGGTTGCCGGCCAGCGCCGCGAGCTGCTCGGCATGGCCGCCGCCGTCGACACCCTGCTCGCCAATCTCCAAGCCGACCGCCTCGCCGCGGCCGATACACCCTCCCCCACCAACCGTCCCTCTCTCTCCATCTCTCGGACCGCCGACCATGAACCTCACCCCCAAACAACTGCGCATCCTGACCCGCATCCGCGACAGCCGGGCCTCACGGGGTTACTCGCCCACGATGCAGGAACTGGCCGACGAGCTCGGCGTCTCCAAGGTCACGGTCTTCGAGCACGTCGAGGCGCTCATCAAAAAAGGCGCGCTGATGCGCGAAGCGAACAAAGCCCGCTCTTTGCAAGTGTCGCCTGACCTCACCCTCCCCGACGAAGAGTCCCACACCCGCCTGCCGCTCGTCGGCTCCATCGCGGCCGGCTCACCCATCGAGGCCGTCGAGTCCCGCGAGCACCTCGACCTCGCCGAGCTCTTCACCCCCGCCCGCGGCGGCGTCACCGACAATATCTTCGTCCTCAAGGTCCGCGGCGACTCCATGATCGACGACCACATCGCCGACGGCGATTTCGTCGTCTGCGAAAAACGCGAGACCTACCGCAACAGCCAGACCGTCGTCGCCCTCGTCGACAACGAAGAGGCCACCCTCAAGCGCTACTACAAAGAACCCAACGGCCGCATCCGCCTCCAACCCGCCAACGAGCGCTACGAACCCATCTGGGTCGAGCCCCACCAGCTCCAGCTCCAAGGCGTCGTCATCGGCGTCATCCGCACGTTCTAACGCCATCCCGCACGCGTAAGACACACCCCTCCATACGCCCCGTAACGGCGCTTTCATTTAGCGACGCGGCTTGCCGCGTTGCCAAATCCTTACGCGACCGTGCGCTCCCCACACCCGAATCTCACCCAACTCTCATTCCCCCGCCACCACCGCTTCGTACCGCCCGTCGAACACAAAGTGCGTCGCGTGCTCGCCGGTGCCATACATCCCAAACCCCGCGATCGTATACGCCCGCCCGCGCTTGTCTTCGATCACCGCCTCGACAAACGTCTCCACCCGCCCCGGCTCGTTCGCGAACCAAAACAGCCGCCCATCTTCCACCCGCCCGAAATGCCGGCTCGACTCGCCGTTGCTCTTCTCCACCTCGCACACCAACCGCCCCGCGTCATCCACGTAGTTCCGCGCGTCCGCCGTCACCACCGCCCCGGTCGCGGCATCCACCTCGCGAAACGTCGCTCGCTGCACCTGCCCGTCCCAGCGATACCGCTGCTCCACATCCAGCACCGTCACCACCTCGCCCGACTGGCTGTACACCGTGAACCGCCCCCGCCAATGCCCGGTCCATTGATCCAGAAACGCCAGCGCCGCCTCGCGGTCCACCACCGGCGGCTCACCCGCTCGCGCCTGTCCAGCCACCCACAAGATGCTTAGCAACCCCACACACACGCCAAGGATCGGATGCCCGTGTTTCATGCAAGACACTAGGCGGCCTCGAGCAAGATCAACCCGGCAGGACCGCCGCCTGCTCCAACCGCCCCGGCATCCGGGCCAACAGCAAAGCCGCGCCGAATACCACAAGGACCAATCCCGCCCCAGACAAGATCACCGGCAACCCCCACGTGCCGAACCACCCTTCCATCGCGATCCGTGCAGGGTCACGCACGTCGTAGCGGATATCGACCCGCTGGCCCTCCCGCGAAGGAAACTCCGACGAGCTGTACCACGGCCGCACCCGCTGCACCTCGCCCGCTTCGTCCTCAAAAACGAACGTCGCTGAAAAGCTGTCCTGATCCTCATCGATGTGACGCTCCACATCGACCGCTGTCACTTCAACGGCGATGGCGTGTCGATCGAAGTCCCACGCCCGATACAACAACACCCCACCTACAGACGCCATCAGCAGCCCGCCTATGGCAAGCAGCATCCCGATGCGACGCATTGAGGCGTACTGCCTCACGGCAACCGCCCTGCCCTGCTCGCTCAACGGCTCTTCTGTCGCCATGAGATCAACATAGCGACCCATGCCGCCGCATCTCAGCGAATCCAGCGATCAAGCTTTCCTAACGCGGGCTGCCGCCGAGTTCACCGATACTCCGGCAGGTAGTCCTTCTCCGCCTCGAACATTTCGTGCGTCATCGCGCGGATCTCAGCGGGCGTGCACACCGCCTGGCACAGCGGGTCGTGCAGCAGCGCGTGCACCGCGGCCTCCTTGCTGCGCTCGATGATCGCCGTCGCCGACAGGTCGAAGTAAGCCATGTTGCTCGCACACACGTGAGCCATCTGCGCCGGCAGCGCCCCGTAGCGGGTCGGCTGCACGCCGTTGCCGTCGATGTAGCACGCGACCTCGACGCAGCCGTCACCCGGCAGGTTGGTGATCAGCTTGCCACCCTCGCCGTGGACCTGCGACCCCGCGCCGTTCCCGCGGACGTGCGGGCCGTGCGCGGTGTTCATCACGTTGCCGTGGATGCGGTACGGCTGATCCTTCTCGATCGCCTCGACGATCCACGACGCGTACTCCCACGACCGCGTCAGCTCCAGCGACTTCGCGCCGCTCACCCAGTCGGCCCGCTCCTGGTCTGCGGCCTGCCGCCAGCTCGGCCAGTTCGTCGCGTAGAACCGCGAGCCGCCGTGATACCCCAGACGCAGCAGCTTCTGCCCGGCCTTGCTCTTGCGGTAATACGGCAGGTACTCCGACAAGTGCCCCGACGACTCGGTGATGAACGCCCCGAAGTTCACGCACATGTCCTTGCGAATCAGGTCTTCCTGCTCGTACGTCTTCTCCGGCTTGGCACCACGCGTGTTGTCCGTGTTGTCGAAGCTCGCCTTGCCCGCATCCGCCTCGGCGATGCCCGCGGCGATCTCGTTACAGAACTTCTCGTGCAGCACGGACGCATACAGGTCTTTGCCCTCGTGCTCGAGCTTCGTGAACCACGCCAAGTGGTTGATGCCCGCGCACTCCCAACGCATCTCTTCGTAAGGCACGTCGGCATACTTCGCCAGCAGGTGGCTCGTCCCCTGCACCGAGTGGCAAAGCCCCACGACCGGCACCTCGGGCACCGCACGACCGGCCGCGAGCACCATCATGCTCATCGGGTTCGTGTAGTTCAGCATCAGCGCGCCCGGGCACAGCTCACGCATGTCACGCAGGATGTCCAGGAACACCGGCACCGTCCGCAGCCCCTTGAACAAACCGCCCGGCCCCAGCGTGTCGCCGATGCACTGATCCACGCCGTACTTCAGCGGGATGTCGTTGTCGTGCTCCACGCACGCCAGCCCGTTGACCTCCACGCAGCACACCGCGTAGTCCGAGCCCGGCAACGCCTCACGCCGATCCGTCGTGCTCGAGACCGACCAGCCGCTCTTGCCCGTGTCGCGGATCATCCGCTCGATCACCCCGTGCATCATCCCCAGCCGCTCGGTGTCGATGTCCACCAGCCGGATCGTCCCTGCGTCCGCGCCCGGCGTCAGCAGAAAGTCCCGCGCCAGCCGAGGGCAGAAGTTCGAACCCGCCCCCAGAAACGTGATGTTCACCGGCCGGGCAAACTTGCCCTTCAGCCCCTCCTGGTTCTCCGAGGCCTGCGTGTGGGCGGCCGCTCCCACCTCGTTCTCATCCAGCGGCGCGGTCGGGGCATCGGCTACAGGGGCGGGGGTGGCGGGCATCGTGACGGCTCCGGGCGGAAAGACTGCGAAAGAGACCAAGACCCATGTCTGTGATTCTCAGCGAAAGAATACCCCATGTTTCGATCGCGGCAAGCTCGACTCCGTGACTCGAAAATACGATAATGTGATATGCCCGGGCCTGCCGAGACCGACCATCCCGTCCCCCTCGCCGCCACGCAGCCCGTCCTCTGGGGCGTCGCCTTCGCCGGCCTGCAACGCGCCCGAGCCGGGTCGGTCTACTTCTTCGACAACAACCGCCGCCGACCCGACGGCATCTGGATCGTCCAGTCCACACGCACCGGCCGCATCCAGATCGAACACCAGGGCGCCACCCACCCCGCCACGCCCGGCTCCATCATGCTCTTCCGCTACGGCGAGCCCTCCGCCTACGGCCACCCCGACCCCCTCCCCGCCGACTACGAAAACCAGTGGGTCGGCCTCCGCGGTGCCGGCCTCGACGACCATCTCCGACAGCTCCGCGACGCCGCCGGCCCCGTCCTCCACCCCGGCGCCAACCACCCGCTGCACCGCGACCTCGCCGAGCTCCAACGCCTCGCCGAGCCCGGCCGCGCCCCCTCCGCCACCCACACCGCCGCACGCACCCACGCCTTCGTCATCGCCCTGATCGACTTCGTCGACTCCACGCGACACCACGCCCAGTCCGCCGTCGAACGCGCCGTCGACCACCTCCTCCGACACGCCCTCGAACCGCTCGACACACAATCCATCGCCCACCGCTTCGGCGTCAGCCGCGAGCACCTCACCCGCGTCTTCCGCCAACGCACCGGCCAAACCCCCGCACGCTTCCTCGACCGCCAACGCGTCGACCACGCCCTCGCCCTGCTCCGCGCCACCGACCTCCCCCTCGAAGACATCGCCCGACAAGCCGGACTCCGCTCACCCCGACACCTCGCCGACCGCCTCCGCGCCGCTACCGGCCGCACCCCCACCCAAGTCCGCCAACACGCCGCCCCGCGCTAAAGCGCTTTGCTTAGATCTTGACCGGGTGCCACACCTCGCCGAAGGCGATGTGTGGTTGGAGGCCGATCGCCCATCAGCACAAGCCGCCCTCGACGAAGAAGGGCACCCGACCCACAACAACGCAACACGCGCTAATCAACCCGCACCACCATCGGCTCCGCCGTCGCCAGCACCGCCAACCCCACCGCCGCCTCGTCGACCCCCAGCAGCCGCGCCGCCGCCGAGCGATACGCGCGCAACTGCCCGCCGTGCCGCGCCACAAGCAGCTCCGCGAACGCGTCGTCCGCCATCCCCTCCGGCCGACGATCCGTCTTGAAATCCACCACCCGCGCCCGCTCCACCCGCCCCGCACCGTCCCGCGCCACCATCAACCGATCGAACACACCCCGCGCCTGCCCCGCATCGGCCGAGCCCGACAACGCATACGCCAGCTCGCGATGCAGATCGCTCCACCCATCACGCGATCGCCCAAGCAGCTCCGCCACCTCCGCGTCACCCACCAAGCGCTCGAACCGTTCCAGCCACTCCGCCACCTCATCTGCATCCACCACCCCGCCCTCGGCCAGCACCGCCCGCAACGCACCCGCGCTCGGCCGCCCACCCGCCTCGTCCAACCAACGCACACGTTCCAACATCGCGTGCATCAGCGTCCCCGACCGCCGCGCCGCGTGCCGCGCCCGACGCAGCGCCCACGACCCCCGCATCACATCCCTCTCGCCCGCGCCCTCCGAAGACGCCTCCCCTTCATCACCCCCGTGCGCATCCGAGGGCCGCGCCACCGCCTCACCCCGCGACCCGCCCGGCTCAATCGCCAACACCAGCGCCCCACCCCCCTCACCCGCTACTTCCGTGTCAACTACACCCTCCGCCCGCCCCGCGCCCCACCCCTCGTCCGTCCCCGCCTCCACGTGCACCACCTCCGCCTCCGTCGCCCTCATCGCCCCGCCCGCCACCGCCGCGTGCACCAGCGACCCCAGACTCTTCTCCTTCACCTCCTCGCCGTTGCGCTTCCGCCGCCCCGGCTGCAGCACCACCCGTAGCGCGTGCCGCGCCCGCGTCATCGCCACATACAGCGTGCACAGATCGTCGTACCGCTTCCGCCGCACCGCGTCCTTCGCCGCCGCCTCGAACCGCGGGTCCAGCCAACGCAGCTCCTTCTTCACCTCCGGGAACACCGCCTCGATCCGCCCGCACGCCCCGCCGCCCTCCCGCAACACCAAAGGCCCAAGCCGCTCCTCCAGCCGCCCGTCCAGCTCCGGCAGCACCACCAGATCGAACTCCAGCCCCTTGCTCGCGTGGATCGTCATCACCGACACGCCCCCCGCGCCCCCCGCCGCCACCACCGCGCCCTCCGCCGCCGCCACCACCCGCCCCGGCGACAGCCGATCCAGCCCCGCCTCGTTCGCCCGCGCCCACGCCACCAACCGCTCCAGCCGATCCGCCCCCCGCGCATCACAAGCCCCCGCCAGACGCCCCGCCCACCCGCTCAACACCCCCGCCACCCCGCGCTCGGCCAGACGCCGCCGCACCCGACCCGCCGCGTCCGCACGCGCCGCCCGCGACCGCGCCGCCGCCAACCCACGCAGCCCCACCACCTCGCCCATCGGCCCGCTGCTCACGTGAAACGCCGCCGCCGCGTCGTCCTCCCGCTCCGCCAGCCGCAACGCCGAGAGCACCGCCTGCACCGCCGGCTCGTCCGCCAGCCGCTGCCCGCCCTCCTGCCACACCTCCAGCCCCATCGCCGCCAGCCCAGCGTCCTCCCGCAGGTGATGCACCATCGAACGCATCGCCTTGCGCGTCCGGCACAACACCGCCGCCGAACACCCCGGCGCCGCCGCCACCCAATCCGCCACCCGCCCCGCCACAAACCCGCAATGCCCCGGCCGCCAAAGCGACCGACCCACCGCATCCTCCCCGTCTCCGCCCTCCGACTCATCACCCCCACCGCCCGCCTCGCCCGCGCTCGTCTCCACCGTGAACGCGCCCCCCAGCCCCATCGCCGCCACCCGCTCCGCCTGCACGTGCGGCTCAAACCCCGCCGCAAACACCCGCCCCGCCGACCCCCACACCTCGCGCTGCTCCGCGTCCTCACGCAACGCCGCGAACACCCGGTTCACCCCGTTCAGCACCACCGCCGACGACCGCTGGCTCGCGTCCAGCTTCTCCTCCACCCCGCCGTACCGCTCGGCCAGCCCCACCGCCTCGCCGAACAGCTCCACCCGACCGCCGCGCCACGCATAGATCGCCTGCTTCGGGTCGCCCACCGCGAAAAACGACCGACCCGTCGTCGCGTCGCTCATCAGCTCCTCCGCCACCGGCCCAAGCACCGCCCACTGCTCCAACGACGTGTCCTGGAACTCATCGATCAGCAGGTGATCCACCTCGCCGTCCAATCGATAGAACAACTCCTCCCGCCCCGCCTCGCCCAGCCCCGGCAGCGCCCACGCCAGCCGACGCGTCACGTCCTCGAACCGCACCACCCCCGCCGCCGCCATCCCCGCGTCCAGCCGCTCGACGTACGCCCGCCCCAGCGCGTGCATCGCCCGTCCCTGCAACGCGATCGGCCGAAGCGCCTCCCGCCGCACCAGCTCCAACACCGGCGCAAACCGCTCGACAAAATCAGCCTCAAATTCCCGCCCGTAATACGCCCCCCCGCTCCGCGCCGCCTCCACAAACCCCGACCGCGCCACCCGCTCCCACGCCCGCCCCGCCAGCCCCTCCCGCACCCCGCCCAACGCCTTCACCCAACGCCCGTCCGGCTTGCCCGACTTCCCCTCCGGCAACACACCCGCAAACCGATCCGCAAATCCATCCAACAGCTCCCGAAACCAAACCTCATCCAACGCCACCGGCAACGCCACCGCCGACCACGCCCCCGCGTCCGGCGCCTCCCGCAACAAACCCTCCACCCCCGCCACCTGCCCCGCCATCACGTCAACCACCGAACGCCCCGCCTCACCCCGCCGAAGCGCCCGCAACCCTTCCACCAATCCCGCAAACCCTTCGCCCCCATCCCCCGCCCCGCCCGCATCGTCGATCACCCCCTCGATCGCCTCCCGCACCAGCCGCCGCGCCGCCTCGTCGTCGCCCGCCACCAGCCGCAGCCGCTCGCCGCGCCCCAGCTCCCAAGCCAGCACGCCCGACCACCGCCCCAGCAGTGCGTCGATCGTCCCGATCGACACCCGCTCCAACTCACCGACCAACCGACCCAGCACGTCCGCGCACAGCGCCGCATCGACCGCGACCCCCGCCACGCCCAACGCCGCCAACCCCTCGCCAAGCTGCGCCCGCTCGCGATCCCGCGCCCCCGGATCGTCATCCAGACACGCCTCGGCCAGCCGCCGCAGCACGCGGTCGCGCACCTCCGCCGCCGCCTTGCGCGTGAACGTCGTCGCCACCACCCGCCCCGCCGGCGCGCCCGCCGCCAACAACGCCAGATACCGCCCCGTCAGCCGGTGCGTCTTGCCCGTCCCCGCCGACGCCCGCACCACCCGGTGACCCGGCCCGTCCTCAAACCGCTCAACCATCGCCGCCCCCCGCCCAACCGCTCGCCGCCAGAAGCGCCGCCCGATCCGCCGCATCCACCCCCGCCAACGCCGCCACCGCGTCCTCCGCCGCACGCGGCAGCTCCGTCGGCCAAAACACCTCGCCCCCACCCAACACCTCACGCAACACCCGATCCCGCGCCCCGAGCGCCTCCACCAAC
>JBCCQE010000069.1:0-12777 GCA_039024495.1 Planctomycetota bacterium
AAGCCACGATCGACGCCGACTTCCCCGCCGTCACCTACGCGCTCGACGCCATCCAAACCCCCGACCCCGACCCCCCACCCACGTACCCCCCAACCCCAACCCCAACCCCCAAACCCAACCCCCAAGCCGGGGCAGAGCGCAGCGCCGCCCCGGGTACCCCCAACCCAACAGCGCCACCAACGCCTACCGCCAACACACCCAGCACCCCCGACGAACCCGACAAACCCAAACCAACCCCCCAACCCACAACAACAACCGCAACCACAACCACAACCACAACCACAACCACCCCCGCCGACCCGCGCTCCCTCTTCCGCCCCACGCCCGACGACGCCACCATCACCTGGACCGGCCCGCTCGTCGTTGAGCCCGCCGCCCGCACGCCCGAGGCCTTCGCCGGCCGCGACGACGCCTTCATCCGCCTCGACGGCACGCCCGTCCGCATCCGCACCGCCAAGGGCGAGTCTGTCGCCGCGCCGGCCGTCACCTACCTCCGAAGCGCCGGCCGCGTCACCGCCGACGGCTCCGTCGCCCTGCCCGCCCGCGTCACCGCCGCCGACGGCGCCACCCTCATCGGCCGATCGCTCGACCTCGCCGCCAACACCGGCCGCGGATCCATCCAAGGCCCAGGCACCCTCACCACCGCCCCCCAACCCAACACACCCCAACACACCGCACCCCAAGCCGAGGCAGAGCGCAGCGCCGCCTCGGGTACCCCACTCATCTCAATACCCACCCCCGCCCCTACACCAACCTCCATCAACTTCCAAGACTCCCTCGACCTCACCTTCGTCGCCACCAACAACAACCCGCAAAGCGCCACCACCCCCGTCGCCGCGCTCGGCCCACTGCGCGTCGCCGACTTCCGCGGGCCCGTCCGCGTCGACGACCCCCGCCTCACGCTCACCGCCCAGCGTCGCCTCACCGCCCGCTTCTTCGACGACACCCCCTCGCCCCGACTCGCCACCCTCGACGCCGAGGGCAGCGTCGCCATCGCCGCCACGCCCAACGCCCCCGCCGAACCCCTCAAGCCCGGCTCGCTCGCGCCACCACCCAACATGGTCACGCTCGACGCCGACCAGCTCACCGTCGGCTTCGCGCTCGACCCCACCGGCCGCGAGCAGCCCGTCCGAATCGCCGCCGCCCGCGACGTCGTCGCCCAGTCCCTCGAGCTCAAGCTCACCGCCGACCGCCTCGACATCGACCTCACCTCACCCACCACCCACCCCACCCCCCAAACCCAAGCCGGGGCAGAGCAAAGCGCCGCCCCGGGTACCCCCAACCAAACCACAACTACCACAACCAACAACAACACCACCCCCAACAACCTCGACCGCATCGCCAACCTCACCGCCGACGGCGGCATCACCCTCGACCTCTTCGACCAAGGCCTCACCCTCGCCGGTGACCGCCTCGTCGTCGACGCCACCAACGACCAGGCCGAGCTCTTCGGCAGCCCCATCGACTCCGACGACTGGGCCACCGCCACCCAGACCCCCGACCGCGGCGGCGCCCAACTCGCCGGCGCCCACCTCGTCTTCCGCCAGGCCGACGGCTCCGCCCGTGTCCCCGGCCCCGGACGACTCACCACGCCTCTCAACCCCGCCGAAAACGACACCGCCACCCAAACCGACCCGCTCACCACTGTCGACAACTTCGACACCCTCGCCGCCACCCCCGACGCCCCGCCGTCCGAGCTCGCCGTCGACTGGCAGCGCGGCATGACCTTCTACAACAACGCCGGCCAGGCCCGCTTCACCGGCAACGTCGTCGCCACCACCGTCCAGGACAACGCCACCTCCCGCCTCACCGCCGACGACCTCCGCCTCGCCTTCACCCCGCTTGAGGGCAACCCCACCGACTCAGCCCAGCGCCGCCTGATCTCCGCCGCCGCCGCCGGCCCCCTCGCCGCCACGCCCGACGACCGCCCCGCCTTCACCCACGTCACCCGCGACCCCGCCACCGACGCCCTGCTCACCCGCCTCACCCTCACCGGCGAACGCATGGACCTCGACAACGCCGGCCCCGCGCCCGTCCTCGACGTCCCCTCCGACGGCTACGTCCTCATCGAAGACCACCGCCCCAACCCCACCCCACCCAACACCCCCACCCAAGCCGGGGCAGAGCAAAGCGCCGCCCCGGGTACGAATCACAGCAACAACACCAACAACACCAACAGCAACCCCAACCCCCTCGCCACCTTCTCCGGCCGCGGCGACACCCTCATGCTCTTCAACCGCGCCCTGCGACTCACCGACGGGCCTAACACCCTCGACGCCGTCGGCGACATCGAGCTCATCCACCAACCCGCCTCACGCAGCGACCGCGACGACCCCCAAGCCCAACAGCCCAGCCAGCTCAACGCCCAACGCCTCGTCGTCGACCTCGCCGACTCCGCCGACCTCGGCCCCATGTTCGCCGCCGACGCCAACGCCTCAACCGACGCCGCCGACACCCCCCGGACACTCGACATCCAACAGATCAACGCCCACGGCGCCGTCCGCATCCTCGACGGCACCCGCCGCGTGCTCACCGACCACCTCCGCTACTCGGCCGCCGACAACACCGCCTGGCTCTGGTCCGACGCCGGCCGCACCACCCGCATCAACGACCAGTCCTACCCCACCGGCCTGGGCATGCAGGCGATCCTCTGGGACCTCAACCGCGACCGCATCGACATCCGCCGCCCCGGCCCAGGCCTCATTGCCATCCCGGCCGAGACCCCCAACGCCCAGCCTCCCATCGCCCTGCCGCAAAACCCCCTCCGCGACCAGATCGAACACCGCTCCGAGCCCAGCCACCGCATGCCCACCCAACGCCAACGCGCCGACCCCGAAGAACAGTGACGCCGGATTGGCCGTTGATCCTTGTTGGACAGGATGGACGGGATTTACAGGATCAACGGGATGGGGACGTGGTTTGATGCACCAAAGCTGCATTGCAACGCAATGCAGCTTTGGTGCGATAGTTTTAAGAATTGGCAATCACTTCTTTGACCTCCACCCCTATCTCATCCCCATCCCGTCAATCCTGTCCATCCCCGTGATCCTGTCCCAAAAGGACAAACCATCACTGCTCCCGATACCGCGGAAACAGCGGGTCGCCCTTCTCGATCGTCGTGCCAGGCTGCAAGCCGCCCCACTGGGTCCACGCATCCAAACAACCCGCCCCGCCATCACGCAACCGCGCGGCATAGCCCAACCCCAGCCGCGCCCACACCTTCTCACACGCATCCGGAATCACCGGCCACAACAACACCGACGCAATCCGCAACGCCTCGGCGCAGTTGTAAAGAATCGCCCCCACCTCCGGCAACCGCGATTCATCCTTTGCAATCTTGAATGGTGCAGTCGCTTCTATGTACGAGTCAGTCCCTGACACGAGATCCAAGGCGAACCCGACACCATGATCCATAGTTAATTCATTCATTGACTCGATGTACCCCGCAACAATCTCACGATCCCCATCATGAAGCGTTGCGAGAGCTTTGAAACGTTGCTCGATCTCCGTGTCCCCTCCGTATTCTCCGTGTTCTCCGTGGTTTGCCTCCTGCACCACCCCCTCAAAATACTTATGCGTCATGTTCGCCACGCGGTTGAAGGAGTTGCCCAGCGTGTTCGCCAGGTCGGCGTTGTACGTTTCCCAGAACGCTTTTTCTGCGAAGTCGGCGTCGGTGGTGCCCATCGGGCCGTCTTTGCAGAGGAAGTAGCGCAGCGCATCCAGCCCGCGGCCGAAGTCGGCGAACCCGCCGGCCTCCGAAGCCTTCTCGCCTAGTTTAGTCGTGAGCTCGCCCACGGCGTCGATCGTCGCGTCGATCTTTTCGAGGTCGATGAAGTTGCCGAGGGTCTTGCTCATCTTCTTGCCCTCGGCGATCCAGAACGAGTGCGCGTACACCAGCTTGGGCAGCCGGACCCACTCGTAGCCCGCCCGCTTCTTGAGCGCGAGCAGCATGGCCGGCCAGATCGCCGCGTGGAACCACAGGATGTCCTTGGCGATCAGGTGCGTCGCGCCGCCTTCCCAATACTTGCGGCGGTCGTCGGTGTCGACCGTCGTCAGATAGTTGAACAGCGCGTCGATCCAGACATAAACCGTGTGCCCCGTGGGTTCGCCATCTAATGACGGCATCGCAATACCCCAGCCGCCCTGCTCGGTGGACTTGCCCTCGCGGGAGATGGGAACGTCCTGCGCCTCCTTGAGGCGGTTGATGATTTCGTTCTTGCGAGCCTCGGGTTGGACGTCGAACTCGCCGGACTCCATCGCGGCGATGACTTGCGGGGCGTACTTGCTCAGACGGAAGTAGAAGTTTTGTTCGGTGCGTTTGACCAAGTCGCGGCCGGAGATGGGCGACTTGTAGCCGTGCTCGCGGGCGCGGGCCTCGGGGACGTACTCCTCCTCGCCGGGGTCGTACCAGCCCTCGTACGTGCCGGGGTAGACGTCGCCCCCGGAAACGTTGGGGTCATCGTGGTCGCTACCCGAGGCGGCGCTTCGCTCTGCCTCGGCTTGGGCGTCGGCGGGTTGGAGTAGGGCGCGGAGGTACTCGGTGACTTTCTGCGTGTGGCGGGGCTCGGTGGTGCGGATGAAGTCGTCGTTCGTGATGCGCAGGCGGTCGAAGGTGTCCTTGAAGACGTTGGCGTTGCGGGTGGCCCAGTCGAGGGGCGAGAGGTCGCGTTCGGCGGCGGCGTCGACGACCTTGCTGGCGTGCTCGTCGGTGCCGGTGAGGAAGAAGGTGTCGTCGCCGGCCAGGCGGTGGTAGCGGGCGAGGGCGTCGGCGACGGTGGTGGTGTAGACGTGGCCGATGTGCGGCCGATCGTTGACGTAGTAGATCGGCGTGGTGATGTAGAAGGTCATGGGAAGGGCGAAGTTGGAAGGGCGAAGGGCGAAGGGCCACGGCGGGCACGGGCTGCGTAGTGAGACCAGCCCGCACTAGGGGGAATCGTACCGCCTTCGTTCCTCAACCTTCGCCCTTCGGCCTTCGCACTTCGTCCTTCAACTACCCTTCCCGGATGGCGTGGAGCGACGGTCTGCGGGACGCGTGCTATCTGGCGGCCGGGGCGGCGAGCGCGCCGGTGTGGGGGTGGAAGCTGTGGAGGACGGGGAAGTGGAAGACGGACTGGCGGGGCAAGCGCGGGTTTGTGGCCAGAGAGTTGATTTCACCACAGAGCCACGGAGACACAGAAGAAGGTGAATCGGGCAAAGGAAGCAGCCGGGACGCCACGCGTCCCGGGGTGGGGGGTTCGCAAGGTCGGATTCTTTTGCACGCGGTGAGCGTGGGGGAGGTCAATCTGATCCGCGGGTTGGTCGACCAGCTCGTCGATGAGGGCGTCGAGGTCGTGGTGTCGGTCACGACGGACACCGGTTGGGCGACGGCTCAACGGCTGTGGGGGGATGAGGGGAAGGACGCGCTAAGCCGCGAGCGGCTTGGGGGCATAACCGGGTCGCTACGCGGCCCTGGCGCGATCCACGTCGTGCGGTACCCGCTGGACTTTTCGTGGATGGTCGAGCGGTTTTTGGAGGCGGTGCGGCCGGACGTGGTGGGGCTGGTGGAGCTGGAGGTGTGGCCGGGCTTCGTGGCGGCGTGCCAGCGGCGGGGCATCGCGGTGGGCGTGATCAACGGCCGGCTGAGCGAGCGGAGCTACGGACGGTATGCGCTGCCGGGGGTCGCCGGGCTTGTTCGCACGACCTTCGGGGGGCTGGACTTCGTCGCGGCGCAGAACGCGGCGTACGCGGAGCGGTTTGTCGGGTTGGGCGTGCCGGCGGAGAAGGTAGCGGTGCTGGACACGATGAAGTGGGACGGCGCGGCGGCGGGGATGGACGACACGCTGCGCGAGCAGGCGGCAAAACTTGCGGAAGAAATCGGGCTCGATCGATCACCGGGGCACGCAGACACGGAGGCAGTAACCGGGTCGCTACGCGACCCCGGGCTAGATGCGGATCGATCGGAGATGCAGGAATCGCCAAGACGCCAAGACGCCAAGACGCCAAGGGCGGAGCGTGTGGTGGTGTTGGCGGGGATGGGGGATGAGGGCCGACGTGAGCCGCGCGTCTTGGAGGGCGTGCACCTCGCGCGATGCCTGGTCGACGAGGCGGGTGGCGTCGAAGGGTTGAGATTGAAGCTGATTGTGGTGCCGCGGAAGCCCGAACACTTTGCGGCTTATGCGAGCGGGCTCGAAGCCATCGAAGATAAGGTCGGCGAGCTGGCTCGGCGGAGCGGGCGCGAGAGGTTGCGATGCGTGGAACCGGGTGTCGAGATCATGCTGCTGGACACGCTGGGCGAGCTGCGTGCGTGCGATGCGTTGGCCGACGCGGTGATCGTCGGCCGATCGTTCAACGGCTGGGGCGGCAGCGACCCGATGGAGGCGGCGGGGCTGGGGGTGCCGAGCGTGATGGGGCCGGACCACAAGAACTTCGAGGCGGTGGTCGCGGCGATGACCGAGGCGGGCGGGCTGGTGGTCGAGCCCACGCCCGAGGCGGCGGCCGCGCGGGTGGTGCGGTGGCTGACGACCGAAAACGGCGCGGCCGAGGCGGAGCGGGTCGGGCGTGCGGGGAAGCGCGTGATCGAGGAACATCGGGGGAGCACGCAACGCCACGCGGCGTTGCTGATGGAGTGGCTGCGGCGAGCGAAAGCTGAAAAACTTAAAAGCTAGAAAGCTGAGAATTGCATCGTGCGGAAGTGAGTGGAGTGAGCGAGCGTTGATGGATGCGGAGCGGATCAGGTTGGAGGTGTTGGCCAAGGCCCGGCGGGTCGTGGTGAAGGTGGGTTCGCAGCTCGTGACGGCCCGCGGCGAAGGCGGAGGTCTACGCATCGATCGCGGGTTTGTCGATGGGCTGTGCGCGGAACTGGCGGGGCTGATGGGCGACGGGTACGAGGTGACGCTGGTGTGCTCGGGCGCGATCGCGGCGGGCTGTGCTGAGTTGGGTTTGGCGGATCGGCCGACGGACCTGCCGCGGCTGCAGGCGGTGGCGGCGGTCGGCCAGCGGCGGCTGATGACCCACCTGCACGAGGCGATGGGGACGCACGACCGGCGCGTCGGGCAGGTGCTGCTGACGCGTGGCGACTTCGACGATCGCGCACGCTTTCTCAACGTGCGCAACTGCCTCAACGAGCTGGCGGCGATGGGCGTGCTGGCCGTGGCGAACGAGAACGACGCGGTGGCGGTCGACGAGATCCGCTATGGCGACAACGACCTGCTCGCCGCCCACGTCGCGCACGCGCTGCGGGCCGATGCGCTCGTGCTGCTGACCGGCGTCGACGGCTTGCTCGACGGCGACAGCAAGGTCGTGTCGACCGTCACCGGCAACGCGGGCGAGCAACACCTCGGCCAAGGCGAGAGCGACGGGCGGTCGGCGTGGGGCAGCGGCGGCATGGCGACCAAGCTCGAGGCCGGCCGACTGATCGCCGATGCCGGCGAGGTCGCGGTCATCGCCAACGGCCGAACGCCCGGCATCCTTCGGGCCGTGCTGACCGGCGAGCCGATCGGCACCGTGTTCGTGCCGGCCGACCGCAAGCTCGACAGCCGGCGGCGATGGACGGGGCTGACCCGGCGGACGCGCGGGACGGTGGTGGTGAACGCCGGCGCGGCCGCGGCGCTGCGCGACCAGGGCAAGAGCCTTCTGGCGGTGGGCGTGACGTCGGTGGACGGCGCGTTCGCGACGGGCGACGTCGTGGCGATCGTCAACGAGGCGGGGGGCGAGATAGGGCGCGGCGTGAGCGCGTACGACGCCGCGACGCTGCGGCGGGTGATGGGCATGCGGTCCGAAGCGATCGCCGAGGCGCTGGGCGAGCCCGCGCCCGGCCCCGTAGTGCACCGCGACGACCTCGCCGTCCGCCGGCCCGACGCCACCATCTGACGCTCGGTCCCGATAACCACCGCCGCCCGCAGAACCGGCCCGACCCGCGCCATCGCGCTCAACCCCCCACCCCCGTCAACCGATACGGCCCACGTCCAAGCGCCCCGCTCCGCGCACGAGACGCTGCCATGGCCGACACGCCCCCCAACCATCCCGCCGCCCACGCCCGACGCCTCGAGCACCTCGCCGACCTCTGCGCCCGAGGCCTGGTCGCCTCGGCCGAGCTCGAGCTGCACACCTGGCGACGCGAGCCCGACTGCCCGCCCGCCGCCACCACGCTGCTCGCCGCCCTGCTCGCCCAGCGCGGCCGGGATGACGACGCCCGCCGCCTGCTGCACGCGCTGCACGAGCTGCCCGACGACCAGCTCGACCCGCAGCAAGGCGTCCTGCTCATCGCCGTCCTGCTCGACGCCGGCCACGAAGACGCCGCCGACCGGCTGGCCGAACGCCTCGCCGCACGCCACGCCGACGACCCCGCCGCCGCCGAAGCCATGCGGATGCTCGGCTACGACGCGCTCACCCACGAACCCACCGATCGAGCCGTGGTCGACCTGGTCCAGGCCTGCATCGAGCAACCCGCGATCCTCAGCGCGATCGTCGCCGGCCTGCTCGCACAGCCCGCCCACCCGGCCGATCAGCAAACCCACCTCGCCACCCGCACCGCAGCCCAGGTCGCCGCGCCGCACATCCATCAGCAGCTCCAGAAGCCCGCCGATCGCGCCGCGCTCTGCCTCGCCATGGCACGCCTCGCGGCACACCAAAACGAAATCCACGCCGCCGGCCAATGGGCCCAGCTCGGCCTCGCCGACCAGCCCGCCCACCCGCGCCTCGCGCTCGTCCTGGCCGACCTCGACGACGACCCCGCGCTCGGCCCGCCCGCCCGCCAACACCTCGCCCACGCCCTCCGCCGACACCCGCACTACCCCGACCTCCGCGTTGCCTACATCCGGCGATGCCGCCGCGACGGCCGCGAGGCCTCTGCCAAACGCCGACTCGCCGCGTGGCTCCGCCGAGACCCGCGCTCGCCCATCGCCATCGAGCTCCAGCAGGAAGTTGCCGCATGAATCTCTGGACCCGACAAAACCTCGGCACCCTCCTCGACCGCGCCCAGCTCGCGATCGACGCCGCCCTGCTCGACGAAGCCTCGGCCGACCTCGACGCCGCCCTCCGCCTCGAGCCCGGCCACGCCGATGCGCTCGAACTCCGCCTCGGCGTCGACCTCATGCTCGGCCGGCTCGACCACGCCCTGGCCGTCCACGAACACCTCGCCGCCTATCACCCCGACCGCGCCACCGCGCCGTCCGTCCAGCTCGCCCGCGCCGAGGCCCTCGCCCGCCTCGGCCGACACGACCACGCCGCCAGCGTGCTCGACGAACTCCTCGCCGACCACCCCGAGCAGCCCGACGCCCTGCGCATGCTCGCCGGCCTGGCGACCCGACTCGGCCAACCCCAGCGCGCCGCCGCGGCGCTCGAGCGCCTCATCGAGCTTCAGCCCGACGAGCCCGCCCCCCGCCGCCAGCTCGCCCGGCTCGTCGGCCACTCCGACGCGCAGCGCGCCATCGACCTCCTCACCTGGCCCGGCCACACCGACGACCCCGTCGTCCGCCTCGACGCCGCACGCCTCTGCCTGCACCTCGACCGGCTGCGCGACGCCCGCGACCTCATCGACGCCGTCATGCTCGACCACGGCGACGACGCCGCCGCCTGCATCGAGGCCGGCAACCTCGCCGACCGCTTCGGCGATCGCTCCGGCGCCCGCGCCCTGCTCGAGTTCGCCGCCGCCACCCGCGGCCCGCACCAGCCCGTCGCCATCAACAGCCTGGCCGTCAGCTTCCTGCACAGCGGCGCCTTCGCCGACGCCGCCGTCGCCTACCACCGCCTCGCCCGCCGCGCGATGCGCGACCACCAGCCCGACCCCCTCGCCGACGCCTACGCCGGCCTCGCCGTCGCCGGATGGTGCGCCCAGCGCCCCCGGCTGGCCCGCCGCGCCCGCGCCCGCCTGCTGGCTCTGTGCGCCGGCGACGAGGCCGCGACCCGCAAGGCCATCGCCGCCGTCTGGCGCCACGCCGCCGCCGCCCGCGTCATCGACGCCACCCGCCGCCAGCACGAGCCCAACCCCACCACCGAAGCGGCCCCCGACCCCGTCCGCAGCATGCTCGCCCACGCCGCCGAGTCGCTCGCCCGCGCCGCCGAGCAAAACCCCGACCACGCCGACACCCACTACCAGCTCGCCGTTGTGCAGCACGAGCTCGGCCACGCCGACGACGCCGCCACCGCGCTCGAACGCGCCCTCGCCGTCAACCCCGACTACGCCGACGCCCGCCGCCTGTCGATGAAGCTCGCCGCGATGCGCCCCGCCGAAACGCCGCCCGTCGAACTCGACGCCCACACCGGCGAAACCGTCAGCGATCAACCCCTCGCCGACGCTGCCTGACCCGCGTTGTCGTGGGCTTGCCGTTCGTTCGGTTGGACAGGATGGACGGGATGCACAGGATCAACAGGATGAGACTTGAAAAGGCGATCTCGCGCGCAATGCAGCCCCCATCCCGTTCATCCCGTCAATCCTGACCATCCCGTCCAAACCCGAACCACCAACCATCTACCCGCACCGCGCGCTCACCCCAGCGGCGGAAACTCCGTCGGGTTCCACCGAAAGTCCACGTCCCTGTCCTTGTGGAACGTCTTCGCCGCCAGCCGCACGCAGTCGTAGCACAACACCGCGTCCACGTTCCGCCCCGCCGGCACCACCTCGCCCGCTTCGCTCGGCCACGACCACCCCGGCACCTCGACGCCGTGCTCCTTCAAACACAACGCGCACGTGTAAGGCGCGTCACGCCACGCCCGCCCCGCACGGATCGCGTCCATCGCCTTGCGCAAACAGTTCACGCACAACACCGAACCGCGGTGGCCCTCGGTCATCGCCGGCTGATCGGTCGTGCCATACGGGTCCCAATCGATCCCGCAGAAGTCGCAAGAAATAATGATCCCGCCGTCGTCGGCCGTGCGTTGCATCGACGAACGGTATCGCATCGCCCGCCCGCGCGTCACTCGCTAGACGCATCGCCCGCGTCGCGCTCGTCGCCGTCGTCCGAGTCGTCGAGCTCGCGCCCGAACAGGTTCAGCGTCAGCGTGATCGTGAACGGCGTCTCCTGCGTGTCCAGCCGCGAGCCCGACGCACGCCACTCGTACAGCGAGTTGAGGATCGGCGCCTCCCAGTTCGGCGGGCCGGCGGGGCGGATCGGGTCGACCGCGATCACCACGCCATCGACGTCAAACGTCACGGCGTAACGCGGGTTGCCGTACGGCAGCGTCGAGAAACGCGCGATGCCCGAGATCCGCGGCACGGCCGTCTTGATCTCCAACCCCGGCCCGGTGATCACACGCCCCGGGCGGATCGGCGTCTCCAGGTCAATGCGCCGAAGCTGCGTCGGCGGCGCCTCGCGGTCCTGACGCGGGGCAGACGTCGGCCGCGGCGGCGCGTCGGTCGGCGGCTGCGCCGTCCGCAGATCGGGCGACGGGTCGGAAGCCCCGCTTGCCTGCGCGGCATCGGCGCGATCGGGCACCTCATCCGCAGGCGCGTCCGCCTCCTCTTCCGATTCGTTGAGCCCAAGGCCCGAAGGGCCGGGCTCCCCCGCCTCGCGCACCACCGGCTCCGTCTCACCCGTCAGCCGATCCACCGGCGCGACCGTCGCCGCATCGACCCGCGCCGCGTCCTCGCGCTCCGCATTGGCGATGCCCTCCATCGCCACACCGTCCGCGACATCCGCCACGTCGCGCGGATCGGGCGCATCCATCTCCGACAACGCATCCAGGTCCGCCCGCGCTGCGGCGTCTTCGTCAAACTCACTCGGGTCAACCTCGGGCGTCGGCTCGCTCGGCGACGTACGAGCATCAATCAGCGCAGCCACCTCTTGATCCGACAGCTCGCCCGGCCGCGCGGGCGTGACGATGCCCGGCACAGGCGGGGCGGGGCGCACGGTCGGCGCGGCCGGGCGCGCGAGCTGCGGCGCGTCGGTCGGCGCGGCGGCGACCTCAGGAAGATCGATCGGCGTGCGATCGGGCTCAGGCCGTTCGGCAATCGGCGTCCCGACCCGCGGCACGTTCGGGGTCACGATCGCCGGTCGTGCCGCCGGGCTCGCCGGCGCTGGTATCGACGGCGGCGGGTCCGTCGCCTCGACGATCGGCGGCGCGTCGGGCACCGGCGTCGCACGCGACTGGATCGCCGGC
This sequence comes from Planctomycetota bacterium, assembly GCA_039024495.1. GTDB lineage: Bacteria > Planctomycetota > Phycisphaerae > Phycisphaerales > Phycisphaeraceae > JBCBUE01. Next base: position 12,076 of record JBCCQE010000069.1, read on the forward strand.
TGAACCGTCGGCGACTGCGGCGCCACCAGCGCACGAAAATCGTCGTACGCAATCCACGCCACCGTCGTCAGCGGCTCGGCATCGTCCGCGCCGAACCGCGGCGTCGCAGGCTCAGCCCGCACGTTGATCGGCAATGCCCGGCGGTTGTTCGTCGGCCGCGGGTCGCTCGCCACGCCGACGCCATCGGCCGACATCGGCAACGCCTCGACAATCAGATACGCCCCGCCCACGCCGCCAGACCACGCCTCGGCCCACCCCGACCCGACCGCCGTCGCCCCGCGCACGCCCTCGCCGGACCCCAGCGCCACCCCCCGCCGAGCCTCGGCCAGCAACACGTCGCCCGCGTCCAGCGTGTCGTCCGCGCTCAGCCACGCCCGCTCAACCAGCTCGCCCGCCCACGCCCCGTCGCCCACGTTCCCCAACGTCGCCCGCCACCCCCACGACCGCCCGACCGTCGCCTCGCCCGGCCCGTCAACCGCCGTCACCGCCACGTCCCACGCCCCGCCGCCCGCCACCTCCCGCATCGCCGGCTCGACCTCCACCGCTACCTCCACCGCCGCCGGCTCGTCCGCCGGCAGCGTCGCCGACCCCAGCGCCTCCCACGACCGATCCAACACCCGCATCGCCACCAGCGGCGCCGCCGCCACGTGCAGCACCACCGCCACCACCACCCCCAACCCCAGCCGCAGCCACCCGTCGTCC
>JBCCQE010000070.1:0-12655 GCA_039024495.1 Planctomycetota bacterium
GGGGGTGGCGGCACCGACGTCGATGCCGTCGGGCCGGCGGGCGTTCAGGGCGTCGGCGTTGCGGTGGGGGGGGCGGGGGGTGTCGAGGTCGGTGTGGGCGCGTTGGCCGAGGGCGCCTCCCGCACCGACACCGGCGTCCACGCCCTCGGCCAACGCGCCCACACCGACCTCGACACCCCCATCCCCCACAACCGCATCGCCGACGCCATGAACGCCCGCCTGCCCGACGACATCTACGTCGTTGCCGCAACCCCCGTCCCCGACACCTTCCACGCCATCCGCAACGTCGCCTCCAAGCAGTACCGCTACCGCATCGCCACCTCCCCCCACAAACCCCTCTGGCGACGAGCCCAGGTCTACCACCACCCCCACCACAACCACCGCCCCTTCACCCTCGACCTCGACCGCATGAACGCCGCCGCCGCCAAGCTCGTCGGCACCCACGACCTCGCCGGCCTCGCCGCCGCCGACCACGGCCGAGCCACCACCACACGCACCATCTTCCGCTGCAACCTCACCCCCGAGCCCAACCCCTTCGACCCCGACCACCCCGACCTCGTCCTCACCATCGAAGGCGACGGCTTCCTCTACAACACCGTCCGAATCATCGCCGGCACCCTCGTCGAAATCGGCCGCGGCCGCCTCCAACCCACCCGCATCGACGACATCCTCGCCACCGCCGACCGAACCCTCGCCGGCCCCACCCTGCCGCCACAAGCACTCACCTTGACGTGGATCAAGTATGCATCTGGCGATTCAGCGATTTAGCGATTGAGCGATCGACCGCGATCACACGCCCAACCAAGGCAATCGCTCTTCAGCTACAAAATCGCCAAATCACCATATCGCAAAATCGCCAAATGAAAATCCTCCACGTCATCACCCGACTCATCCTCGGCGGCGCCCAGCAAAACACCGTCCTCTCCTGCGCAGCCCAGGCCAAAGCCGGCTACGACGTCCACCTCGCCTTCGGCCCCATCCACGGCCCCGAAGGCTCGCTCCTCCAAGAAGCCCAAGCCTCCGGCGCCACCCTCCACCAACTCCCCGCCCTCGTCCGCCAACTCGCCCCCTTCACCGACTACCGCGCCTATCTCGCCCTCTACCAACTCATCAACCGCCTCAAACCCGACCTCGTCCACACCCACTCCAGCAAAGCAGGCATCGTCGCCCGCATCGCCGCACACCAATTCCGAGGGCAGGCGCGCGGCAACGCACCCAAGCCCATCATCCTCCACACCGTCCACGGCCTCCCCTTCCACGAAGGCAACTCGCCCCTCAAAAACCGCCTCTACATCGCCCTCGAAAAATTCGCCGCCCACCGCTGCGACCACCTCGTCGCCATCGCCCCGCAGATGGTCGACGCCTTCACCCACCACCGCATCGCCCCGCGCGACAAGTTCACCGTCATCCCCTCCGGCGTCGACCACCGCTTCTTCGCCGACCAGGCCTCCGCAACCACCACGCTCAACGCCAAGGCCCGACTCAACCTCCCCACCGACGCACCCACCGTCGGCCTCATCGCACGACTCGACCCCTACAAAGGCCACCGCGACCTCATCGCCGCCGCCCCGCAGGTCCTCGCCAACGTCCCCGACGCACACTTCGTCTTCATCGGCGACGGCTTCGACCGACCCGCCATCGAACAAGCCATCGCAGGCTCACCCCACGCCGCCCGCTTCCACCTCCTGGGCCTCATCCCCTGGCGCGACATGCCCGCCGCCTACAAAGCCTGCGACGTCGTCACCCTCCCCTCCAAACAAGAAGGCCAATCCCGCGTCCTCGCCGAGGCCCTCTGCTGCGGATGCCCCATCGTCGCCACCCACGTCGGCGGCATCCCCTCCATCTGCATCGACCACCAGACCGGCCGCCTCGTCCCCCCCGACGACACCCCCGCCCTCGCCGACGCCATCGCCGACCAACTCACCGACCGCCCCGCCGCTCAACGCATGACAACCGCCGGCCAACAACTCATCGCCGAAAAATTCAGCGCCGACCGCATGAACCAAGACCTCCTCAACCTGTACGACAAACTCCTCCACAGCAAACATCCCCTCACGTAACTCCCCATGAAGCGCCGCGGCTCGCCGCGTCCCCCGCCGCTTCGCGGCTTAGCGCACCACCCCCCACCCGCTACGATCGCCCCCAACATGCCCACCCCCAAAGCCCCAAGACGCGACCCCAAGTCCGGACGCTCCGTCCCGCGCGTCGTCCACCAGATCTTCCTCAAAAACCAGCCCGCCGACTACCGCCAGGGCGACGTCAAGCTCCGCGTCATCGGCGGCATCGGCGTCGCCGTCGGCGTCATTGGCGCCCTCATCGGACGAGGCGTCGGCAGCGACGTCGCCGCCATCGCCGGCATGCTCTTCGGCGCCGCCATCTTCGGCGGCGCACTCTTCGCCGCCTCCCGCCGATACAAACGCGCCTATCGCAGCTTCATCGAACAAAACATGGCCGACGACGGCACCTTCCTCTTCTGCCCCAACTGCCACTACGACCTCCGCGGCCAAACCCAACACAAACTCTGCCCCGAATGCGGCACCAAACCCTGGGTCTTCAAGCAAGACTAGTCATCCACAGACGACACCGGCGCACGCAATCCACAGATTTCACAGATGACACAGATTGAGGCGGCAAGCACACGAACTCAAAAAGCATCAACAACGATCTAAACTCAAAACCACCCACCGCAAAACAAAGCAAACCACCGACCACGAAATCAAAATCTGTGCAATCTGCGAAATCTGTGGATCAAGAAAACAAGGACCCCAAGCCATGGCCAACATCCTCGTCGTCGGCCCCCACCCCGACGACCAAGAGCTCGGCATGGGTGGCACCATCATCCAGCTCGCCGAGCAAGGACACAACGTCCTCCTGCTCGACATGACCAACGGCGAGCCCACGCCCCACGGCTCACCCGAGCAACGCAAACGCGAATGGGAAGCCGCCTCGAAAATCATGAACGTCGACCGACGCCTGCTCGGCCTGACCAACCGCGAGGTCACCCACTCCATCGAAGCCCGCCACGCCGTCGCCGCCGTCATCCGCGAGCACCAGGCCTCCACCGTCTTCCTGCCTTACCCCGAAGACGCCCACCCCGACCACGTCGCCACCACCCGCATCGTCGAAGATGCCCGCTTCGACGCCAAGCTCACCAAAACCAATATCCCCGGCAGCCCCATCTACCCCCGCCGGCTCATCTACTACTTCTGCACCCACCTGCGCATCGTCCCCCAGCCCACCTTCTGCTTCGACATCTCCCCCGCGATCGACCGCAAGATCGACGCCATCAACGCCTACGAAACCCAGTTCGTCATCCCCGAAAAAAACCGCGCCGTCGTCCACTGGCTCCGCGAGATGAACCACTACATGGGCTCCCGCATCGGCACCGACTACGCCGAACCCTTCTGGACCCGCGAACCAATCGGACTCACAAGCCTCGAAGGCATGCTGGTGGAGTGACCTGAGCTAGGCTGTCGCTCATGCCATGGCATGAGCAGGAAACGCTGCGCTACCACCTACGTTGCACGACGTGTGACTACGACCTATTTGGCCACAATTACCAAGCCTGCTGCCCAGAGTGTGGAACCCCTGTCTTGATGAGCATCTGCAGCGTGATTGAGCACGCAAGACTCAAATTTGGTTCCGAGTTTGAGGGGGCGAGCAGGGTCGCAGTCAATACACATCACAAAATCAACGCCGTGAATTTCACGCTCACCGCTATCCGATACAACGCTATATCCACCATCGCGTGGGACCATCGAACAACACCGCAGTCACATGAAATCGATGGAGGTTTAATGTGCTATTCGATTGGTGACCTCGCCATCGCTGAATTCGGTCACGACGCAAGCAACGCGCTCATCGACTGGAAGATTGGGACCTTTGATCAAGTAAGGACGATGCTCACGGACTTGGTCAAGTACGGGGCACTCAACACACCTCTCGAAGTCATGCTCGCCGAACTAGACGCCGGACCACGGCTCGACCCCAGCAAGATTTAGTATCAATACCTCAAAGAGCGTCGATTTCGAAGCGGACCAAACCATACCGCTATGTCCCACCGACCAGAATCTGCTTTGCAACGCAGTGCTATCAATCCTCAGCTCCATCCATTCCCCCCACAACACCTCCCCCTCAATCTGCATTGCGTTGCAATGCAGCTTCACGAACACGCCCCTCAACCCCGATTCACAAACGACCCCACCAGCTCTTCCACCGGCTCGCCCGCCAGCGAGTCGTCGAGCTCGTCTTCGTCGTCGTAACCCAGCTCGTCATCGCGCAACGCCCGCCCCTTAGCCTCGGCCTGCGCCGCCGACTCGGCGCGCTTCGCTTTTGTGATCTCGTCGATCAGCTTCAGCCCGTCCAGCACCTCCATCTTGCCGTCGTGGTGCTCGACGATCAGCGTGCAGCTCTCCACCCAGTCGCCGCAGTTCCAATACTCGATGCCGTCCATCGTCGTGTGCTCGGCCTTGTGAATGTGCCCGCACACCACGCCGTCCGCGCCCTCCCGCCGAGCCTCGGCGACCAGCGTCTCCTCGAACCGCGAGATGAACGTGCACGCGTGCTTGACTTTCAGCTTCAGGTACTTGCTCAGCGACCAGTAGCGATACCCCATCGACGCCCGGCCGAAGTTGTACAGACGGTTGAACCGCAGCAGCCACTCGTACGCCAGCCCGCCGAACGCCGACAGCACCGGGTGGTGCTTGACGACCAGGTCGTACTGGTCGCCGTGCGTGACCAGCAGCTTGCGGCCGTCGGCGGTCGTGTGCATGTCGCGCAGGCGCAGCTTGACCTTCCCGAACTCCATGCCCTCGAACTGTCGCGCGCCGTTGTCGTGGTTGCCGGGGATGAAGACGACCCGCGTCCCGCGCTCGGCCAGCTTGAGCACCCGCCGCACGACCTCGTTGTGCGACTTGGGCCAGTGCCACTTGCGCTTGAGCCGCCACATGTCGATCACGTCGCCCACGAGGTAGAGCGTGTCGCAGCGGACGTGCTTGAGCAGCCGGCTGATCTGCTTGGCGTGCGAGCCAGACGAGCCGAGGTGGATATCGCTCACAAAGACGGTGCGGTAGTGAACCTTCATGCGGGCGTCCGTTCCGGGTCAACGGGACAGCAAAAAGAGTATCGGCACCGGCCGCGCTGCGGCTCCCCAATGCCGACCGTCTTACGCAATGCTGACACAAAAACGCGGCGAAGCCAACCCGGATTCACCCCCGGCCGCCAAACCGCTCGGCCGGCCCGCCAAAACGCCCTTACGGGTTCACCTCACGCAGGTCCACCTCGAAAATCAGCGTCGCGTTCGGCGGGATCGTCGCCGTGCCCTGCGGCCCGTAGGCGAGCTGAGGCGGCACGTACAGCTTGATCTTCCCGCCCGGCTTGGCGTATTGCAGACCCTGCACCCACCCGCCGATCACCTGACCGGGCGCGAGCGTGAACGTCGCCGGCTCGCCCTTGTCGTACGAGCTGTCGAACTTGGTCCCGTCGATCAGCGTGCCCACGTAGTGCACCTCCACGGTGTCGCCCTCGACCGGGGCGTCGCCCGTGCCCTCCACGAGCACCTCGTAGAGCAGGCCGTTCTCGCCGGCCATCACGCCCTCACGCTCGCGCTGCTCGGCGAAGAAGGCCTCGCCCTTCCGCGCGTTATCGAGCATCTCGTCCTGACGGGCCATCGCCTGAACGATCTGCCGCAGCCGCTCCTCGAAGAACGCCCGCTGGCTGGCATCGCCCGCCTCCTTGGCCTGCTCGATCTGCTGCTGCAGCACCTGCGCCTGGCGGTTCATCAGCAGCCGCTGGTAGATCACCAAGTTCCGGCCGATCACCCCCGCGGAGATCTCCGGCGGGCTGCCGGTCGCGCCGTCGGTCACGCCCTCAGCCAGTCGCGCCTGGTCCAGGTTGCCCCCGCCCCGACGACGCAGGTCGTTGCCGAACTGAAAGCCGATCGAATAGCTCATCTCCCCGATGTCGATCTGCGTGCCGGTCGGCTGCTCGGCCTCGCCCTCGGGCGCGTCAGTCGTTTCGGCAGATGCGGTCGCTTCGGCCGTGGCTTCGGCGGTTTCGGCTGCGGGCTCGGCGGGGGTGTCTTGGGCGGTCGCCACGCCGGCAAGCAGCAGCGCAACAGCGGTCGCGGGGGCAAGGCAGAGTCGGGCGAGGGCGTCGGTCATGGGTCGGCTTTCGATTGGATGAGGGAAACAAGAAGGGCCGCGGCCCGCGCCCCGGGGATCGGGCGATCAAACCGGCAGCATAGCCGCGACCCCGCGCCGCCGACGAAACCGTTCACCGCGGCAGCAGCGATCGCGCGAACCGTTACAACGACCGCCATGCACGTTGTGTTCGCCTACGGCTGCCTGATGGACCCCGCCGTGATGGCCCGCGTCTGCCCCCACGCCCGCCCCGACGCCCCGCCCGACGACCCCGCAGCAGCCGCCGCCCAGCTGCCCGGCCACCGCCTCGCCTTCCCCATCCCCACCGACCCCGAATGGCAGAGCCCCATCGCCAGCCTCACCCCCGACCCCGCGGCCACCGCCCAGGGCGTGCTCTGGTCCCTCGACGACGTCAGCCTCGCTGCCCTCGATGACTACGAAGACACCGACCTCGGCATCTACACCCGCCGCCCCCTCCGTGTCGCCCGTCTCCGCTCCAGCCCCACCCCTAGCCCGCCGCGCCCCGAATCCCTCACCGCCTGGGTCTATCTCGCCAACCCAACCCCTCACCCCGACGCCCCCGCCAGCCTCCACCCGTCACCCGACTACCGCGCCGCCCTGCTCCGCGGCGCCGACCACTTCCGCCTCACCCTCGCCTACCGCGACACCCTCGCCGCCCTGCCCACGACCCAAGACGCCAACCCGACCTAACATCTCTCCCCCCGCGGACGACCACGAACCAGGTCAGACCCCCGCCACACTCCGATTTTCAGCTTTCCTGTTTTCCAGCTTTCAAGCTTTCCCAAGCCCAACCCCGAGCCCCCATGCCCGCCATCACCCTCCTCTTCGGCCTGCTCTTCATCGCACTCGGCGCCGCCTTCTACGGCGTCGGCTACGCCAACGCCACGCCCGAAGACCCCGTCCACTGGACCGCCGCCATCCCCGCCATCCCAGGCGTCCTCCTGGTCTTGCTCGGCCTTGTGGGCTATGTCGCCTCGCTCCGCCCCCACGCCATGCACGCCGCCGCGCTCATCGGCCTGCTCGCCTTCCTCGCAGGCGCCGGCAAAGCCGTCGGCGACTTAAGCAAAGCCGGCTTCGACATCGCCGCCCTCGGCAACACCAAGGCCACCCTCTCCTCCGGCCTCATGGGCGCGCTCGGCCTCGCCTTCGTCGCCCTCTGCGTCGCCTCATTCCTCGCCGCCCGCAAGAAACGCAAAGCCCTCGCCGCATCCGCCGCCGCGCCCATCACGCAGTAACGCACGATGACCGCGCCGCCCAACGACCCCGAGCCGCACGCGCACCAACCGCCGGCCAACGATGCCGCCGACGCGCCCGAGCCCACCCCGCTCGACGCCCGACTGCGCGACCACCTCCCCGACATCCTCCACGACGCCTGGGCGCGCCTCCTCCGCGGCGCCCACTCCGCCCGCCAACCCTTCCACACGCCCGTCCTCGCCACCACGCAACTCCACCCCGACGCCACCACGCCGCAAGAACAACTTCCGGGGGCGGGGGCGACGGACTCAATGGAACCCGACGCGCGCGTCGTGGTCCTCCGCAAGGCCGTCCCCGCCGAGCGCATCCTCCTCTGCCACACCGACGCTCGCTCGCCCAAGGCCGCTCACCTCGCAGCCAATCCCCGCGCGAGCTGGTGCTTCTACGACGCCAAGGCCAAGCTCCAGCTCCGCTGCTGGGGCCACACCACCGTCCACACCCCCGACGCCCTCGCCGACGCCCGATGGGACGCGTCGGGCATGTCCTCACGCCGCTGCTACCTCGCCCCCCATCCCCCCGGCCAACCCGCCGACCACCCCTCGCCCAACCTCCCCGAACACGTCCGCGGCCGCGTCCCCGACGCACCCGAAACCGCGCCCGGCCGCCCCCACTTCGCCGCCCTCCAAACCATCGTCGACCGACTCGACTGGCTCTACCTCCACCACGCCGGCCACCGCCGCGCCCTGTTCACCTGGCCCGCCAACGCCCCCGCCGACACCGAACCCTCCGCCACTTGGCTGCACGTCTAACCTTTCATACACCACACCCAAGAAAGCTACCATGACCCCACGCACCCGCATCCTCCTCGTCGGCCACTGCGCCGCGGACACCGCCCTGCTCACCGGCTTCGCCCGACGCCACGCCCCCCAGGCCACCGTCGTCTCCGCCCGCTCCGACGCCGACCTCGCCGACGCCACCCCCGACACCCTCCTATTGGTCAACCGCGTCCTCGAACGCGGCTTCGCCACCGACTCAGGCGTCGACCTCATCGCTTCCCTCGCCAACAAGCCCGACGCCCCCGCCGCCGTCCTCATCTCCAACTTCCCCGACGCCCAACAAGCCGCCCTCGCCGCCGGCGCCCGCCCCGGCTTCGGCAAAGCCGAACTCACCGAACCCCACGCCGCCACCGCCCTCCAAGCCGCCCTCAACGACCCCGCCCCCGCACCCACCGACTAACTCCCCACGAAGCGCCGCGGCTTGCCGCGTGAGCGCGCCCACACTGCGCCGCCCAATCACCACCCACCACAACTCGCCACTTCCGCGCTTCGCACCCCACCCGCCATCTCCTACGATGATCCGGTGCCTCGCACGACGCTCCGATGGTCCCGCCTTTCCGACGATGACTTGCTCGATCTGCGGCTGAGCGACCTGCCACTCACCGTCGATCACCCGCCGCTGCGCAAGCGCATCGATCGGCTTCACGACACCCTCGCCAAGCGTGGCCTGTCCCGCTTCCGCCCGCACGTCTGGCTCTCCACCGAGTGGTTCAGCCCCGACGGCGTCCCCGGCATCGCCGTCCCCTTCTACCTCGCCCACCCGCGCCTCGCCTCGCTCGAAAAAAAACAGATGCTCCGCGTCGAGGGCGGCAGCGAGGCCGAGTGCGCCCGCATCCTCCGCCACGAAGCCGGCCACGCCATCGACGCCGCCTACCGCCTGCACCGTCGCAAGCGCTGGCGCGAGCTCTTCGGCTCCTTCCGCAAGCGCTACCCGGACGTCTACACCCCCAAGCCCAGCTCCACCAAGTTCGTCCAGCATCTGCCGTTCTGGTACGCCCAGGCCCACCCCGCCGAGGACTTCGCCGAAACCTTCGCCGTCTGGCTCACCCCACGCTCCCAGTGGCGTCAGCGCTACGCCTCGTGGCCCGCGCTCAAGAAGCTCGAGTACGTCGACGAGCTCATGGCCGAGATCGCCGACACCCCTCCGCCCGTCCGCACACGCCGCACCGTCGAGCCCATCTCCCGCACCCGCACCACCCTCGCCAATCACTACACCCAGAAAAAAGCGCACTACGCCACCGACCGCCCCGAGGTCTACGACCACGAACTCCGCAAGCTCTTCTCCGACGACCCCCGCCACAAAGCCCGCCCCACCGCCGCCGCGTTCCTCCGAAAAAACCGCCGCACGCTCGGCGAAGCCGTCTCCCGCTTCTCCAACCTCCACCCCTACACCGTCGACCAGGTCATCGGCGACATGATCGACCGCTGCAAGCAGCTCCGCCTCCGCCTCACCACCTCAGAGCCCCGCGCCCGCCACGACGCCGCACTCCTATTGACTGCTCAGACCATGAATTACGTGCATTCCGGCGGCTACCCCGTGGCGGTCTGACACGCCCCGCCCAGCCGGCTCGCCTACCCCTCGCGCGATTCTGTTGCAAACCCCCAACGCGGGTTTAAACTAGAGAGCCCCGAGGGAAGAGACAACGACATGAGACGTACCCCCAATCTATTCGCCGCGGTCCTCGCGGCCGGCTGCTGCCTCGCCACCGTGTCCGCCGCGCACGGGCAGGAAGGCGATCCACTCAACGTCCTGACGTTCGACGCCGACAACCCCGTGAACGTCACTCCGCCCGCCGGCGCCAACTTCGTCCTGTCCGACAACACCCAGGTCAACATCAACGAGGGCGGCACCCTGACCGGTGGCCCGGACGGTTCGTTCTTCGTCCAGCTCGGCCCTAATACCCCGAACGACGGCCCGGAAATCAACCTCCAAGGCGGAACGCTCGGGCCCGGCATCGAAACGCGGCGTGGCACCCTCAACGTCTTCGATGGCGTCATCGACAAGTCGTTCGAATCCGCATCCGGCTTCCGAGTCAATGTGCACGGAGGCACGTTCGAGTCCGGCGTCGACGAGGACGGCAACGAACAGTCCGTCACCTTCGGCGGTTTCACGACCTTCCACGGCGGAGCCATCCCACGCACCCTCAAGCTAGGCGCCAGAGCCAAGGTCGAGCTCGTCGGCTCACGCTTTCGACTCGACGGCAAGAAAATCGACTCCTTCGATGGCCGGCTTGGCTTCGACCAGGTCCTCACCGCCGTGCTCGAAGACGGCACGCCCATCTACCTCACCCGCCAGACCAGCGAAATCCTCGCTAGTCGATGGACCTTCACCTTCGTCAAGCCCAATAAGAAGGATCGCCGCAGCCTCACGCTCCGCAGCGACGACAGCCCGCTCTCGGGCGTCAGCCCCAACCAGAACGTAGAGCTCCGCGGTCAGGCCGAGATCACCGACGACGCCGTCATCCTCTCCGCCAAACTCAACATGCGCAACGGCGTCGTCGGCGACGACGTCACCGCGATCGACTCCACAGTCACCGTCCGAAACGGCAACATCGGCACGGGCTTCACCGCCCTCGACGGCTCACGCATCTCCGTCCGCGGAGGCGAAGTGGCCGAGGTCACGCTCGGTGAGAACACAAGACTCAGCATCACCGGCGGCGTAGTCGAAACCCTCAACCTCACCAACGGCTTGGCCTCACTCAACCGCGGCAGGCTCGGCGACAACGTCCTCGTCGAGCAGGGAAGCCTGCGCATCCGCCGCGGCAGCGTCGGCACCTTCATCGAAGAATCCGATGACCCCAACGCCGACCCGCCCGCACGAGGCACCCTCCGCTCCACGCGCGGCACCATGGTCATCAACGGCGGCACCTTCAACAGCAACGTCTTCCTCGGCGGCTCCGGCTCCACCATCACCGCCGGCACCTTCCGAGGCGACGTCGAAACCGGCAGCCGCAAAAATATCTCCGGCGGCAACTTCTTCGGCGAATTCAAGCCCGGCGAACTCACCCGCGTCCTCGGCGGCACCTTCCGCGGTACCGTCACCCCCGACCACGCCGTCGATATCTTTCGTGGAGACTTCCGCAGCAACGTCGTCATCGGTTACGACCCCGAAGATCCGACCGTCGACGACGACAGCGGCCGCCGCTTCGTCGAGCTCTTTAACGGACGCTATCGAGACAAAGTCCACATCACCGACAATGGCGACGGCGGCATCTACGGAGGCAACTTCACGAGCCTCACCGTGGACGGCAACGGCACGCTTGCCGTCCGGCGCGAACCGTTCCGAGGCACCACCGGCGGCACCTTCACACAAAAAGTCACCATCGACGGCACCGCGAACGTCTTGATCGACGGCGGCCTATTTCAGGAAGGCATCGACATCGGCCTTGCCGACCCAATCATCATCCCCGCCCCAGATCCGGAGGAAGGTGAAGACCCCGATCCCGACGCGCAAGACACCATCGTCCCGCCGTCCCCACGCGTCACCATCAACTCCGGCCGCTTCGGCCCAGGGCTCAACGTCGCCGGCACCAGCACCGTCAACATCAACGGCGGTAAGTTCGGCAAGACGATGAACGTCACCGAGCAAAGCAACGTCAGCGTCAGCGGCGGCAGCTTCCGGAGCGGCTTCAACATCATCGGCGACGCCCCCACCGGCGACGAAACCGGGATCGATGTCGGCGAATTCGCCAAGTTCAGCATCGTCAGCGGCGACGTCGGCAATATCAACATGTCCGGCAAATCCATCGTCCAGTACCAACGCGGCAAAGCGAACATCAAAACGATCGGCGAGGGCTCCATCCTGCAGCTCGTCGGCACCTCGTTCTCCCTCGACGGCCGCGACCTTACCGACGACATCCTCTCCATCAACGACTTCAGCCTCGAAAGCCTCGACGAGATCGACGACCTCAGCACCTTCACCGGCACGCTGACCGCACGCCTGCTCGACGGCCGACGCATCCGCCTCAAACTCGGCAACATCGACATCGACCCCGGCGCCACCATCGCCCTCTACCTGCCCGCAAGCCGCAGCGCCAACAGCATCGGCCTCGACACCCGCGATTCGCCGTTCGTCGTCCCGAACGAGGACGCCGCTCTGCAGCTAAGCTCGGCTCCGGTACTCATCCCCGAACCCTCCACCGCCGCCCTCGCCCTCACCGCCGCCGGCATCGCCCTACTCCGCCGACGCACCGCCTAACACGCAAATCACCACCACAAACCCCCGAAGCCCACGGATTCCATCCGTGGGCTTTTTTCAAACCACAACCACCCAATCATCTCCCAACCCCGTGCCGCCCCCCCCCCCCCCCGGATAAAGCACCCCCCGGGAAAAACGCCGACCCCGCCCCCGCCAACACCCCCCACCCCCCCCCCCGGATACACACCCCCCCGGGAGAAACCCACCCCCCACCACCGGCCCCGCCCCGCGCCCGCACGGCCCCCCCCCGCCCAGGGCGGGCCCAC
>JBCCQE010000071.1:0-12455 GCA_039024495.1 Planctomycetota bacterium
CCCACCGTCCCAAACCCCGTCAGCAAAACCACCGCCACGAACGGCGCCACCATCCCCCGCACCCCCGTCAAAGTCTGATGGATCCCCATGTACTGCCCCGCCAGCCGCCGATCCGCAAACTCGTTGTGACCGATCTGCCACGCCAGCCGCCCCCCGCCAAACATCACCCCCTGCACCGCCCGCGGCAGCGCAATCCACCACAGCCCCCCGTACACCACCGCCAGATAATTCCCAAGCTGCGCCACCACCCACAACGCCCCGTGCACCGCACGAAACTCAAAGATGTGCACCCGATCGATCAGCCGCGCCCAAAGCGGGATCGTTACCACCACCCCCAGCGTCGTGATCGTCGTGTTCAACAACACCGATGCCGTGAACTCCGCCGTCCCCGCCTCGCGCGCCATCTCGATAATCGTCAGCGTGATCGCGACCTCGCCCATCATGTTCGCGCACCCCGCGATGAACTGCCAGAACATGTACCGCCGAAAGTCGTGATCCTCCACCAGGATCGTCCGCGCCGTGTGCGGCCGACCGCTCTTCGATAACGCCGGCGGCTCCTTGCTCGACGCCACCCCCCGGTCGTGGTCCAAGAGGTGCCGCTCCCGCCGCACCCGCAGCCCCCACACGCACGCCGCCCCCGCCAGCCCAACCACCGCCGCCACCGGGTAGATCACCCGGAACAGCTCCGCCCGCCAATCCAACAGCGCATACGCCACCAAAGGCACCACCACGATCACCACCGACGTCACCCCCACCAGCCGACCGCTGATCTTCGCCCGCTGGTCCTTGCGGTAGTTCGCCCGCCACACCACCGAACGCGTCGCCAGCATCCCCGCCAGCAAACTCCGCCCCAACACCACCAGCGCCACCAGCGCCGCCGGCCCCCAGCCCGACGTCGGCAGCACCGCCACCGTCCCCACCACCACGCACACCGCCGCCATCAGCACCGACATCAGCGGCCCCTTCCGCCGCCCGCGACCCACCCGCGTCCACACCAGACTCGTCAGGTTCGCAAACATCTGCGACGCCGCGATCGTCGCGAACCCAAGGTCCGACACCTCAAACACCAGCTTCGCCAACACCCCCACCACCCCCGCCTCCAGCATCGCCGCCGCCACCGAAAAACCGCCCACCGCCCCCAGCTCACGCCGATAGCTCGGCCGAGACATCGCCGGCACCGACCGCGGCAGCAACTTCTCCCACATCAAAACACCCATCGGCCCGCCACTCTACGCCACCCCGACCCACCACTCACTCAACACACCTCAACCCCAAGAAGCCCACGGCTTCCAGCCGTGGGTCCCCCCGCCACCCCCCACCAACATCAACCCCTCATCCGCTATACTCCGCGGCTCGGCCCACCGGCCGACCGCATCCAGGGCGGATGCCAGAGCGGCCAAATGGGGCGGGCTGTAAACCCGCTGGCGAAAGCCTTCGTAGGTTCGAATCCTACTCCGCCCACTTCTCCAACCCGACCCCCACTACCCGCGGCGGTCGTGCTTGGAAGCCACACCATCGATCACGCATCGCTATTCAAGATGCCTCGCGCTTAAGCCGCTGGCAAGTTCACGTGCGCGAGACAGACCCATCACGGCTGCGCGGCACGGCGGGTCGGATACATCGTCTGACCCACGGCACGCACCGCGTCACGCAGCTCGGGCCACGGCCGGCCGCCGATGTCGTTCAGCCCGATCTGGAAGTTCTCGCCGTCGCCGCGGCCGGTGAACGCCTGGCTGTTGTACTGAAACCAGTGCGTGCCCACGCAGTTCGGGTTGCGCAGCGCGCCGGCGACGTAGTCGCGATACAGGCGCGCCCGGCCGGTCTGGCTCGCCGCAGACCGCAGGCCGATGCCCCACATCCCGCGGTCCTGCGCGCCAAAGTGAAACTCAGTCGACATAAACGGCATGTCGATATCGCCCCACGACTGCCCCTCGATGGTGTCGCGATACAGGTTGTAGCTGAGCACGTCGCAATACTTCGCCGCCGCACGCAGCACCATCGGGTTGCTGACGTGGAATCGAGAACCCAGATAGAGCTGGTTGGGGGCGAGCCGTTTGACCTCTTCGCGGCAGATGCGGAAGAACTCATGGCACATCGCCTCGTAGAACCGATGCACGTCGGATTGGATGGGCTCGAGCGCGACGCCTTCGCGATTGGCTAAAACCGCGTCCCAATCGGCGAAGTCGGTGCCGAGCTTGTCGTTGAGCGCAGCGACATCACCGTAAGCCTCGCGGAGCTGCTCGATGAATCGCTGTTTGGCGGCGGAGTTGGCGGCAAGCCGGAAGATGTTTTCAACGATCTTCATCGGCGGGTTCCAGTGCAGCTCGTTGTTGACGAAGTAGCCGATGTTCCACGGGTCGTTGGCCGTCTCGCGGTGGCCTTCGAGGGCTTCGCGAACGCGCGTGCGGAACTCGCTGTCGTACGGATCGGGCAGCTTCTCAAAGACCGCGGTGTAGCCGTAGTGGACGGCGACGGTGTAGGGCGTGCGGCGCATCAGCCGCGAATCACGAGGGCTCCAGTTCCCCATCGTGTTCATACCCCAGCTCGCGAGCCGGTCGTGCGACAGGCTGAGATAGGCCTGCCGCCAGTTATCGCCCAAGGCCGCGGCGAGGTTGGACGCGGTGAAGTCGTATTGACCGTCTTGGAGAAAGGCGGCGAGTGGGTCGTCCGGCCCAGGCAGAGTGAAGTAAGACGCGCGTCCGTCAACGCGCGTGCGAGCACCGCCCGTGCCGACTCCGGTCACGCCGTGCGACCAGAAGAGATAGCCGTCCGGGTCAACCAGCCACCATTGGCCGTCGACTTTTTCGGTGCGGAAGAACCCGGTGGCGTCGAGCTTTGGCCCGTCCTTCCAGCCGCCCCATCGGCTGCGGTCGGCAGGAGGCGGGTTCGACGCGAGGTCGTGTTGCTCATCGGCGAAGCCGCGTCGGAGGTCGTCGTCGCTGGTGATCTTGCCCGGCCAGGTCTCGTTGCGGTGCTGCCCGTAGCGATCGATGAACGGGAAGAAGTCGTCGCCCATCTCGACCAGCCTGGGATAGACGACCGGGTGCGCGGGGCGGATCGCGTGGAGGCGCAGCCGCTGGACGTAGGGCTTGGGGTGGATGTGCAGGGCGAGCTCGACGACGTTCGACGCGTCGATGGTGCGCCAGTGGGTGAAGAAGCCGCCGGGCAGGCCGTTCATCGCCTCGAAGGCCTGCATCTCGGGGAAGCGCTCGAGCGCTTCGCGCCTCTGCGGCAGGACCAGCGGGCGAACGACGCGCTGCCCCTGATCAACAAACATCACCACGGTGGCGCTTTTGCTCCAGTCGGTCGCGCCGGGGTTCTTGGCGGTCACGCCGATCTTGATCTCTTCGCCCTCGATCGCTTCGAGGTCGAGCGACAATCGGCTAAACCCGGTGACGTCCCAGCGGCCGTCGGGCGGGGTGAGGACGATCGACGCGGAGGTGTCGGGCGGGACGGTGTAGGCGAGGTGGCCGTCGGCGAAGCGCAGGGCGCCGCCGCGATGGCGGACGCGGTCGGCGACGTCGGCCGAGGAGAAGTCGAGCAGCACCGGGGGGGCGATTCCTTCGGGGGGTGGCGCGTCGGCGCTCGTGTGGAACGTCACGCCGAGCACGAGCAGAAGCGCGAGACACACAAGTCGACGTCGCAAGACCGGAGGGGCAGATGTGTTCATCGAGGGCGGGTCGAGAAGGTCGGCGTGCAGAATACGCCGAGGCGATTCGAGAAGGGCTGAAACCTCGTGTTCAAACGATTGAACTTACTTTATCCGGGGCCCCCTCACGCTGCAATCGGTTTGTCCGAACACGCCGCGGATCGCTCTATATCGCGACGCCGTGCGAGCGCGTTGCTCGGGCCGGCAGAAGCCGGCCGCTGCATGCCCGCCACACCTCGATGCAATCCATCAAGCCCTGCCGCGATGCGTGCAGTTGACGCACGGGTCTGATTGATACCAAGCCCCGCACGCCCGAACGATCGCCGCCGACGCCCCGATCGCACGCACGAACTCCGCCACTTCTCGACTCCGACCGCCCGGCTGTTGTGCCCCCTATCGGCCGCTGATAGCTTGCCGCGATGCGCTACGAATCGCAGCAAAACCTCGTCCCGCTCGCCAAACGCGGGCCCATGAACCACACCCCGCAACGCTACGGCACCAGCGTCCGAGGGCTCCCCCTCGAGGTCTACGGCCCCGCCGACCAGCCCGCCGACATCCTCATCATCACCACCATGCACGGCGACGAATCCGACGGCACCGTCGTCCTCTCCGAAGCCATGCGCACCGTCGACCCGCAAGACTTCAAGCACCCCGTCGTCCTCTGCGTCAACCCCGACGGCACCCTCCAGGGCACGCGCTGCAACGCCAACGGCGTCGACCTCAACCGAAACCTCCCCACCGCCAACTGGTCCGCCCAGTCCCTGCTCTACCGTGGCCACGGACAGCGCGAACGCGCCATCGAACTCAGCACCGGCTCATCGCCCGGCTCCGAACCGGAAAACAAAGCCCTGCTCGAACTCATCGCCCGCGTCCAACCCAAAACCATCGTCTCCCTACACGGGCCCATCGGCTGCGTCGAAGACCCCGAGTTCACCCCCCTGGCCAAATGGGTCGCCCAGGAAACCGGCCTGCCCCTCGTCGAAAATATTGGCTACGAAACGCCGGGCTCCTTCGGCACCTGGTGCGCCGAACACAACATCCACATCATCACTTGGGAGTTCCCCGTCGAGCCCATCACCCAGATCATCGACTCCCACGCCCCGGTCCTCCGTCGACTCATCACCGGACACGACCTCCCGGAGCTCGCCTGACGTGCGCATCGGCATCACCGACTCCGGCCTCGGCGGCCTTTCCGTCTGCGCCGCCGTCGAAGCCCGACTCCGCGCCGCGCCCATCGCCCAGGACGTCGAGCTGCTCTTCATCAACGCCGCGCTCCGCGACGACTATGGCTACAACTCCATGCCCACCCGCGACGAGAAGGTCCGCACCTTCGACGCCTTCCTCGGCACCGTCGCCGAACGCCACACCCCCGACCTGCTCTACATCGCCTGCAACTCCCTCAGCGTCATCCTCCACGGCTGCCGCTCGCCACGCCACCGCCACATGCCCGTCCACGGCATCGTCGAAACCGGCACCCAGGCCATCCTCTCCGCGCTCGACACCGACGACCCGCCCGCCGTCGTCATCTTCGCCACCCCCACCACCGTCGAAGAAAACACCTACCGCGACAACCTCATCGCCGCCGGCGTCGACCCCGCACGCATCGCTCAACAAGCCTGCCCCGACCTCGCTAACGCCATCACCAACGACCACACCGGCCAGGAAGCCCAGCCACTGCTCGAACGGTTCATCCCCGAAGCGCTCGCCCAGCTCGACGCCCCGCCCCAAAGCGCCGTCGCCTTCCTTGGCTGCACGCACTACGGCTACCAGGCCGACCTCTTCGAGACCCACCTCCGCGAACACGTCGCCGACGTCCGCGTGCTGAACCCCAACGACGACGCCGCCGCCGAACTCACCGCCCGCCTCGGCGGCACCCCCGGCCAGGGCCAGCTCACCGCACGCTTCGTCACGCCCTACGCCATCCCCAACCGGTGGCTCACCACCCTCGAGCACTACCTCGGCGACACCGCCCCCGCCACCCTCGCCGCCCTCCAACAGTTCAACGTCGACCCCCAGCTCTACCCGCAAAACTAGGCGATCGTCTGCGCGTGGCAGCCGCCACGCCACGCATCAGCTTGTCCAGATCTGATACACCGCACGGATGACGCCTCAAGCCTCCTGTTCGATGATCGCCGCGGCAGGGATCGCACTAGCTCTGGCAACCATCGTCTTGCCTCCATCAGCTCTCGCGCGAGACACGCAAGAAAGCAGCTGGCAAGAGACAGAACACGGCGACCTGCTGATCGCACCCATGGACAACGCCCCGTTCCCGCACGCCTCACGAGAGCAGGGCTACACACGCGGCGAAACCCACTACCCTGCTACCGATCACTATCACGACGCCTCGGTCGCCGTCTTCGTGCCCCACACCTTCGCGCCCGGGCCCGACCACACCGCCGATGTGATCTTCTACTTCCACGGCCACGGCAACCACATCCGCCAGACCCTCGCCGAGTTCCCGCTGCTCCGAGCCGTCGCGCACGCAGATCGGCCGCGCATCCTCGTCTTCCCGCAGGGGCCTCGCGTCGCGCCAGACTCCAGCGGCGGCCGCCTCGAAGAACCCGGCACCGCCGAAGCGCTCGCAGCCGAGGCGCTCCAACATGTCGCGGACAAACTCGGCCGCGACGTCCGGCTCGGCCGTGTCACGCTCAGCGGGCACAGCGGCGCCTTCCGCGTCATCACCCGCATCCTTGCCCACGGCGCGATGGACGGCCGCGTCGACGAAGTCCTCCTCCTCGATGCCACCTACGGCGGGCTGGACGCCCTCGCCGACTGGGCCGCCACCCCATCCGCCGAAGGCCACCCGCCACGCCGCCTCCGCAGCGTCTTCACCGCCCACCTCGCCGACGAAAACACCTGGCTCATGGCCGAACTCCAAGCCCGCGGCCAGACCTTCTATCTCACGCGTAACGATCTCCTCCACCCGACCGCCAACACCCCCGCCCACGCCCACGCATCTCAGGCCCGCTGCCTCTTCATTCACACCGACCAATCCCACAACGCTGCCCGCGACTGGCTTTCCATCTGGCTCGCCGACAAATAACCGCCTCTTCAACGCCGGATTCGGCGCGACCCAACGCCCACGCCCGTCGCGACGTGACAGAAATGTCACCAAACACGCTGGCAGGCAACCACAAAGGCCTCTTAAACTCCCTCAGGCGGCTTTTGCCTCCCCTCGTCGCGTTCCTGCCCGATCTTCGTGAGCCAAGACTCACGCAGAACCGCCACACGGCCGAAATTGCATGTAACCCAAGGAGCGCCGCCCCTCGATGCAAGACTCGCCCAGCCCATCGCCAAAGGTCGCCGTCATCGGCGGCGGACCCGCCGGCCTCACCGCCGCCTACGAGCTCATCCGAGGCGGCGGACCCGCCCCCACCGTCTACGAAGCCTCCGACCACCTCGGCGGCATCGCACGCACCGAAAACCACCAGGGTTATCGGGCCGACATCGGCGGCCACCGCTTCTTCACCAAGGTCCAGCAGGTCGAAGACCTCTGGCACGAGGTCATGGGCGACGACTTCATCACCGTCCCCCGCATGTCCCGCATCTACTACCGCGGCAAGTTCTACAGCTACCCCCTCCAAGCCTTTAACGCCCTGTCCAACCTCGGCCTCAAAGAGTCCCTCCACATCATCGCCAGCTACTGCAAGTGGAAGCTCTTTCCCAGCCCCGTCGAAGAGACCTTCGAGCAGTGGGTCACCAACCGCTTCGGCGGCCGGCTCTATTATCACTTCTTCCGCACCTACACCGAAAAAGTCTGGGGCGTCCCCTGCACCGAGATCCGCGCCGACTGGGCCGCCCAGCGCATCAAGGACCTCTCCCTTAAAAAGGCCGTGCTCAACGCCTTCTTCGGCAGCCACAAAACCACCAGCCTGATCGAAGAATTCAAGTACCCGCCGCTGGGCCCCGGGCAGATGTGGGAGCGCTTCGGCGAGCTCATCGAAAACGCCGGCGGCACCGTCGCCATGGAAGCGCCCGTCATCAAGGTCCGCCGCGACGGCAACCGCGTCACCTCCATCGACGTCAAAGACCGCACGCAACCCGACGCCCCCGCCAAGACCATCGAGGCCGACCAGTTCGTCTCCAGCATGGCGATCACGCACCTCATCAAAGCCCTCGACCCCCCGCCACCGGCCGAGGTCTTCGAGGCCGCCGCGAACCTCAAGTACCGCGACTTCCTCATCGTCAACCTCGTCATCGACCACGCCGACCCCTTCCCGGATAACTGGATCTACGTCCACAGCCCCGACGTCCAGGTCGGCCGCATCCAGAACTTCCGCGCTTGGTCGCAGGTCATGGTCCCCCGCGAAGACCACGCCTCCATCGGCATGGAATACTTCTGCCAGAAAGACGACGGCCTGTGGTCCTCCTCCGACGAAGACCTCGTCGCCCTCGCCGCCAAAGAACTCGAGCAGCTCGGTCTCGCGCCCGCCGCTAGCGTCGTCGACGGATTCGTCATCCGCCAGCCCATGGCCTACCCCGTCTACGACGCCGTCTACCGCGAAAACCTCGACATCGTCAAAGACTGGCTGATCACCCTCGACAACCTCCAGACCGTCGGGCGAAACGGCCAGCACCGCTACAACAACCAGGACCACTCCATGCTGTCCGCCATGCTCGCCGCCCGAAACATCCTCGGCGAGACGCACGACATCTGGAACGTCAACGTCGAACGCTCCTACCACGAAGAGTTCGTCACCAAGAAAGACGCGCCGCAAAACGGCGCCGCCGCGCCCGCCCCCTCGTCCGCAGGCCAGCCCGCCACCCAGGCGTCCTTCGAAGCCTCGACCCCGTACCGCAACGCCTCATGACCCCCCCGCGCTCCGACCGCGCACCCGACACCCCCGCACACGACGCCCCGCCGTCGCTCGCCGTCGTCATCCCCGCACGCAACGCCGCCGACACCATCGAGCGCTGCCTCGACGCCGTCTTCGATTCCATCCCCACGCCCGACCGCGTCGCCCTCGTCGACGACGGCTCCACCGACGACACCCCCGCCCTCGCCCGCCAGCGCGGCGTCGCCGTCATCCAAGGCGGCACCCCCGACGCCCCCCTCGGCCCCGCGCTCGCCCGCAACCGCGCGGTCGACCAGCTCCCCTGCGACCTCATCGCATTCGTCGACGCCGACTGCGTCGTCGCCCCCGACGCCCTACGCCGCCTCGCCCAAGCCATGCACGAGCGCCCACGACTCGGCGCCGCCTTCGGCTCCTACGACGCCCACCCCCCCGGCCGCCACCTCGCCGGCCAATACAAAAACCTCCTCCACCACACCACCCACCAGGCCGCACCCGACGACGTCCAGACCTTCTGGTCCGGCCTGGGCATCGTCCGCCGCGAAGCCTTCCAACGCATCGGAGGCTTCTCCCCGCGCTTCACCCAGCCCGCCATCGAAGACATCGACCTCGGCGCCCGCCTCTCCGAAGACGGCTGGGCCATCCGCGTCGTCCCCCAGGCCCAGTGCGCCCACCTCAAAGACTGGACCGCTGCCCAGGTCTGGAAGACCGACATCTTCCAGCGCGCTATCCCCTGGACCCGCCTTATCCACCGCGCCGGCAAGCTCCCCCCGCAGCTCAACATCGGCCGCAAGCAGCAGGCCGCCGCCCTCGCCGCCGTCGCCATCATCCCGCTGCTCGCCCTCGGCTTCCTCGCGCCCACCGCCTGGTTCGCCGCCGCATTCGCAATCGGCTTCGCCATCGCCGCCAACGCCCGACTCGCCAACGCCCTGCTCCGCCGCGGCGGACTCCCTCTCCTGGCCGTCGGCGCCGCCATGCACCTCATCTACTACCACTACAGCCTCACCACCTTCGCGCTCGTCACCGCCCAAGAAAAAATCCTCGGCCCAACCCCCGAGCCCGAACCCACCACACCCGCCTCCACGGCCTAACACGCCTCACTCCGCCAACGCTTCGCTCTCCTCCGCAGGCACCGCATCCCCCTCCAAAATCCCAGGCTCAACCTCGACCGCTTCGTCCTCCGCCACCTCGGCCGCCTCCTCCACCAACACCTCCGAATGCACCGTCGGCATCGGCGCCTTAACCCGCCCCTCCGACTCGGGCTCCGGCGCCATCTCCAACTGCACCTCAGCCTCCAACTCAGGCACCTCCAACTCAGCCGACCCCTCAGCCGGCTCCGGCTCAACCACCGGCGCCGTCTCCCCAACCCCCGCGCCCTCAAACCTCCCCAGCCGCCAAAGGTGCGCCTCCGCCCCCACCTCGATCACCCGATCCAGCAGCTCGCCCTCCGCCTCGGCCACCCCGCCAAAGATCATCCGCAGGTCGCCGCGGTTCCGCGCCCAATAGTGCGCATAAACCATCCACACCCGCCGCCCCGCAAACCGCGCCAGGTCCTCGCGGATCGCCCCCGTCGAACTCATCCGATCGATCGACGTCACCACCTCCACCGCCTCGCTCGGCCAACCCTCGCCCAACCCGTCCGCCGGATCGCCGTACCCCAGGTAAAAGTCCGCGTGCGCGTCCGCCGGCCGCACCACATACACCACGTCGCCCGGCTCGTGACGCTCCGCGATCACCGCCAGCACCGCCCGCGCCTCCTGATTCTCGTAAGGCGTGATCGCAAACTTCAGCGACATCACCCCAAGCCCCACCAACAGACTCACCCCCAGCACCACCGACACCGCGCCGGCCGAACGCCCGCCCCGCGCCATCCGCGACACCCCCTCCGCCGCCAGCAGCACCATCAACGGCACCAAAAACACCAGCAGCCGCCCCGCCATCGGATACTTCCCCGCCGCCGACGCGCCCACCGTCACCACAATCGGCAGCACGCAGATCGCCGCCCGCCACGCGTCCCGACGAACCGCAAAGCCAAGCCCGATCACCAGCAACGCCACCATCAGATACGTCGGCTCGTACTCCACCGACCCCGCGTCAAACAAGCGGCGAAGCTGCTTCAAAGGCACCGCGATCTGCGTCACGCTCAGCGTCAGATACTGCCCCGTCCACGCCTGCTCCATCGCCCCCGAACCCTCCGCCGCAAGCTGACGCTGCGCCGCGAAATACACCACCCCAAACGTCGCCGCCACCGCCGCGCCCACCCCCACCAACATCCCCGCCGCCCGCCACCGACGACGCACCAGCGACTCCAACATCAACACCGGCCCAACCCCCGCAAGCACGAACGCCGACGCATACGCCACCCAAAGCCCCACCACCCCCGCCACCACAAGCCCCACCAGCCACAACCACACCGCCGCGCCCGACACAAACCGCCGGTGCACCTCCAACGCCAGACCCACCAACACCAGCGTCATCAGCAGCTCCACCCCGTACTGCTTGAACTCGTCTGCGTAACGAATCGCCCCGCTCGACACCGCCAAAAACCCCACCGCCACCGCCGCACCACGCCGGCTCATCCCAAGACGCGCCACCCACCACATCGCCGGCAGCGACAGCAGCCCCGCGATCAGCGGCAGCGACCGCAGCACGCGCTCGTCCGCCCCGAACAACAACACCGCGCCCTTCGCCCACCACAGAAACCCCAAAGGCGACGTCTGCAAATCGTCCAGCGGCCCCGCCAGCTCCGCAAACCCCCGCGACATCACGTTGCTCGCCAGCCACGACTCATCCAACCAAAGCGACCGCCCAAACCACCACTGCCGCAACCGAACCCCCGCGCCCACCAACACCCCCAACACCCCAACCCCCACCCACGTCCAGGACATCGGCCCAAGCCACCCGCGCGCCTCGTCCGAATCCACCGCCTCGACCCCCGCGCCCGACTCCGCTTCGCCGTCCCATCGCGCCATCGACGATCACTCCGCTCGCAACAAAAGGTTCGCCTCGGCCTCGCCCGAAAGCTCGTCCAACCCGTCCGACAACACGCCCGACCGGCCGCCCACCCAGCGCACCCGGTACCGCGGCTGAAGCTCCCGCAGCACCGCCACCCATCGCTCCGCCGACACCCCCGCACGCTCGGCCATCCGACGGTTGAACTCCCCAACCACCATCGGCGGATCGTCCCCACCCACTAAACCCGCCATCCCCGCCGCCGCCAGATGCTCCGCCCCCTCCACGTCCAGCTTCACCAGCCGCACGGGCCCCGCCCCCTCACCCAAGGCCACCGCCTCGTCCATCCGCACGCCTCGCACCGACACCCCACCCGCCGCACCGCCCCCCGGATCACCCGAGTCACCCCCCGCAAAGATCGTCGAGCTGCCGTGGTTCCCCGACTCGGCCGCGAAGTGGATCGCCACCTCCTTCGCCTCATCCACCAGCGCCGCCGCGTGCACCGTCACCCGATCCGCCACGCCATTGTCCGCCAGGTGCGCCTCCAGTCGCGCCCGGTTGCCCGGCTGCGGCTCGAACGCCTCCACCCGCCCCCGCGCCCCCACGCACTTCGCCGCCAGCAGCGTGAAGTACCCCACGTTCGCCCCGCCATCCACGAACACATCGCCCGGCCGAAGCACACTCCGAATCAACCGCTCCGTCGCCAGCTCGTACAGCCCGAACGCCATCGCCACATCCGGGTACACGCCCAGGTCCAGCGTCATCCGCCCGCCCGGCGTGTCGAACGCGCCCCGCCAATTCCCCTTCCCCCGCAGCCCCCGCGCCAGCCGCGCCACCCGATACCCCCCGCGCTGCGTCGGCGACGCCGCCCGATACGCCCCCGCCACCGCCGACCCCAGCCACGCGCCCACGCTCACGCCCCGCCCCCTTCCGCACCCGCCTCGATCTCCCGCTGACCCACCACTACCGCCGGGTTGCCCGCCACGATCGCGCCCGCCGCCACGTCCTTGGTCACCACCGCCCGCGCCCCCACCACCGCCCCGTCCCCCACCGTCACCCCC
>JBCCQE010000072.1:0-12455 GCA_039024495.1 Planctomycetota bacterium
CCCCCCCCCCCCCCCCCCCCCCCCCCCCCCCCCCCCCCCCCCCCCCCCCCCCCCCCCCCCCCCCGCCCCCCGCGCCCCCCGCCGCCCCCCCAGTGTTGTATGAAGAATGGGGGGGTGGTCGATAGGGGTTGGGTGATGGGTACGCGCTGGTTGGTTGTGGTGTTGATGGTGGGTTGCGTTGCGGCGGTTGCGTTGGTGAGTGGGTGTGGGTTGGCGACGGACTCGGCGTCGGCTTCGGAGGTGCCGAACCGGATTGCGACGCGGGCGTTTTCGATCGGGGACCCGTCGAAGTACAAGGAGCCGGGGGTGTACGACGATTTTCATCGGTCGCACGGGGTGTGGGTGGTGTCGCGGGACTCGGCGTCGGGGCGGATGCTGGTGGTGCTTTCGGCGCAGGCGCCGGGGGTGGATGGGCTGACGCATTTTTCGCCGGCGATCGGGAAGTTTCGGTGCGCGACGTCGGGGTCGCGGTTCACGCGGGACGGGTTGTTGTCGGGCAGCTCGGGGGTGGCGACGCGGAGCCTGGAGCGGCTGCGGTTGGAGTTTCGGGATGGGGAGCTGCGGGTGGTGCCGACGAAGCGGTACGTGCAGGAGGACAACGACTGGTCGAGCCCGTTTTCGCTGTTCGTTTTGGATTCGGACACGCACCCGGACCTGGAGACGCCGGCGGGCGAGGGGTTTGACCAGCGGCCGCGGCTTCGGCCGACGCATTCGTTCTTCGGGCGGTAGGTCGTGGATGTGCCCACGGATGCGATCCGTGGGCTTTAGAGTTTGATCCGTGGGCTTTGGGGTTTGATTGTTGGTTGAGGGGTGGGGGTCTATATTCCGGCCGCATGTCTGAGCCTTATGCCGTGTCGTTGGTGGTGGAGCCGCCGGGTGTGGCGGTGGATGCGCCGGGGGATTTGCCGGCGGTGGATGTGCGGCAGTTGGCGCGGCTGACGGATGACACGGGGGTGATGCAGCACGGGGTGTACGCGACGCCGGACCCGAACCATGGGTATTGCGTGGACGACAACGCGCGGGCGTTGATCGCGGCGGTGATGCTGCACGAGCACGCGCCGGGGCGGATGGGCGAGCTGGCGCACGAGCGGTACTTGCAGTTTGTGGTGTACGCGTTCGATGGGCCGACGCGGCGGTTCCGGAACTTCATGGGGTACGACCGGCGGTGGCTTGAGGAGGTGGGGTCGACGGACAGTCAGGCGCGGGCGTTCTGGTCGCTGGGCGTGGCGGCGGCGCGTCATCCGGATCCCGAGGCGCGGGCGTTGTCGGCGGACGTGCTTGGGCGGGCGTTGGAGGACGTGAGCGGGTTTGGCTCGCCTCGGTCGAAGGCGTTTGTGATGCTGGGTCTGCTGGAGTGGATGGCGGGCGGGGTGGCGCCGGACGCGGCGGTGGCGCTGCTCGAGCGGTACGGCAACGAGCTGGCGTGGCTGTTCCAGCAGCACGCGGCGGAGGGTTGGCACTGGTTCGAGCCGATCGCGGCGTACGACAACGCGCGGCTGTGCGAGGCGATGGTGCGTGCGGGGGCGCGGCTGGCGCGGGCGGGGTTTGTGGAGCTGGGGTTGGGGACGCTTAGGTGGTTGATCGATGTGCAGACGCACGAGCGCGGGCATCTGTCGGTCATCGGCAACGATGGGTGGCTGGTGCGTGGCGGCTCGGCGGAGCGTTACGACCAGCAGCCGTTGGAGGCTCAGGCGTTGATCGAGGCGGCGTGGGCGGCGCGCAGCGCGACGGGTGACGAGGGTTGGGCGATGGCGGCGGCTTGGGCGTATGCGTGGTTCCACGGCCGCAACGACGCGGGGTGCTCGCTGATTATCGAGAGCAACGGCGGGTGCGGGGATGGGCTGACGCGCGAAGGGGTGAATCGGAATCAGGGCGCGGAGTCGACGCTGGCGTACGTGACGTCGACGCTTGCGATGCACGCTGGGGCGGGGGGCGACGCGGGGTAAGCGCGGGCGTGTGGCGGTGGTTGCGTCGTTGTTAGCCGGGTGCCACACCTCGCCGAAGGCGATGTGTGGTGGCGGGTCCGCATGCTTTGCAGCACACATCGTGCTGCGCACGCGGTGTGGCACCCTTTATCACAGCCGGTGAGAAACGATGCGTAGCGCGTTAGCTGCTCGGCTCGAGCAGTTCTTCGGCGTCGATGATGGAGCGGGCGAGGTCGATCATGGGGCGGCGCGAGTCGCGGGACTGTTTTTGGAGGCGGCGCATGGCATCGGACTCGCTGAGGCCGAGGCGGTGCATGATCATGCCTTTGGCGCGTTCGATGATCTTTCGGTGTTCGAGCTTGCGGTTGAGGTCGGCGACCTGGTCTTTGAGGTCGTTGAGCTCGAGGTGTCGGCTCCATGCGACCTGGAGGGTGACGCGCAGCGACTCGACGCTGATTGGCTTGAGGAGGTAGGCCATGGCGCCGTGTTCGGCGGCGGTGTTGACGAATTCGCGGTCGCTGTAGGCGGTGATGAAGATGGCGGGGATGGCGAACTCTTCCTGGAGGACGCGGGAGGCTTCGAGGCCGTCCATCTCGGGCATGCGGATGTCGAGCAGGGCGATGTCGGGGTTGTGCTCGCGGGCGAGCTCGATGGCTCGGACGCCGTTGCTGGCCGGCCCGATGACTTCCAGGCCGAGGTGGGTAAGCTCGGCGGTGAGCTGGCGAGCGAGGAGGGCTTCGTCCTCGGCGACGAGGATGCGCTGGGGCCAGGCGAGCTTGCCGCTTGGTGGGGGGACGGTGTCTGTGGTGGCGACGTTCAAGGGCGAGTCCTTGGGACGAGCGTGGGATGTGAGGGCGGCTGGGGGTGGGGACGGCTTGGCCGTTTTGGTGGTGTTTCACCTTAACGGACGGCGCATGGTGGCGCAGCGAGTCGGGTGAGGGTTTTTACTGGTTTCGAGAGGCGGCGGTTGTGGCTGAGGCTGGAACCGGGGGATCGGCGTTTGGCGATGCGGTCTGTGCGGGTTGCGGGGGTTGTGGGGTGCTTGGAAATGGCTGCGGTCTGGGCAAGGGTGGGCGGGGTGTGCGCGGCGGTCGATAACTTGGCTATGACGCCGACGCTGCGCACCTCTCCCGATGTGTCGTCCTCGCAGGCCCCTTCGCTTTCGGGCGGGTATGTGGAGTCGGACGAGTCGCCGACGCTGCTGGACTCGGCGTTGCCGTGGCTGCTGGCGGCGCTGCTCGCTGCTGTGTTGCTTCGTGGGGCGGTGTTGTGGCTGGGGCCGATTTCGGACCCGTCGATTGCGACGGACCTGGCGTCGCCGGCTGCGGTGGCGCAGTCGACGGCGATGTTGGACGCGGGGTGGTACGCGACGCCCGCGGATCGGGCCGAGCCGGCGGCGGTGGGCGAGGCGTTGGATCGATTGGGACTGGGTGCGTCGGGTTGGGCGATGACGCCGCCGGAGGGGATGCGTGCGGAGCGGGTGGACCTGCCGGGGATGGCGACGCTGTTGGCGGGGCTGTCGGCGGTGGGCGTGCCGTTGGCGGCGTGGCCGATCGTGGGGGGGTTGATCGCGGTCTTGGCGATGCTGCTGGCTTATGCGGCGGGGGCGCTGATCTGGGGGAAGGGTGCGGGGGCGTTGGCGGCGTGGCTGGTGGGACTGACGCCGGTGATGTTGATCGACCCGATCGCGATGCAGCCGGTGGCGTTGGCGTGTCTGTTTTCGCTGGCGGGGCTTGCGTTGTTGGCGGACCGGCGGGCGGGGGTGATGCACGGGTTGATGGGCGGGCTGAGCCTTGGGCTGGCGGGGCTGGTGTCGTTTTCGATGGTGTTGGTTGGGCCGGTGGCGGCGGTGTGGCTGCTGGTGCGGGGGCGATCGCTGCGGGCGACGGGTGCGGCGGTGGCGTTGATGATCACGTGCGCGCTGCCTTTGACGGGCTGGGGCGTGCGGAGCTTTGTGTTGGGCGCGGGGCCTTTGCCGACGGTTGGGCCGGTGGTGGCATTGATGGACGCCGAGGCTCGAGTGATCGAGGCGACGACGGTGCAGGAAGAGGAGCTGCCGGTGTTTGGGCCGACGGCTCGCGCGGCGAACCTCAGCGCGCCGGTGCCGGACGCGGCGGCGAGCGGGGAGGCGGCGTCTGGCCCGGTGGGTGCGGCGTTGGGTGAGCTGTCGAGCGTGGCGTGGACGCTGGCTTCGGAGCCGGTGGCGACGTTTGGGGTGATGTGGGAGCGGGCGGTTTGGCCTTGGGTGGACGATCGATCGGCGCGTCTGTACGGGCTGCTGGGGCTTGATGCGCCGGAGGGTTCGTCTTTGGAGCGTTGGCTGGCGGGGGACTACTTGTTGCGGGAGAGCCCGTCGCCGGTGGCGGACGGGGCGGGGCTGCTGACGGTGGCGACGTCGTGGGGCGTGCTGGTGTTGATGCCGTTTGGCGTGGCGATCGGTGCGTGGCGGCGGCGTTGGGACGGGGTGGTGCTGAGTGTGCTGCTGGCGGGGGCGTGGTTTGTGGGCGGGCTGGTGTCGATCGAGCCGGAGCAGACGCTGCCGCTGGGGGTGCTGGCGCTGGGGATGATGGGCGCCGGGTTGGCGTCGGACGCGCCGCCGCGACGGGCGCGCAAGCCGCGTGCGAAGCGTGCGCGAAAGTCCAAGCAAGCGGCCGCTGCGACCCCGAGCGGATCGGCCGAACATACGGACGTGCTGCGGTCGGGTGCGACCGTGCAGCCGCCGGCGGAACCGGTGGCGAAGGTGGAACCCAAGCCATCGGAGACGGTGGAGACGCCGCCCGCCCCTGCGCCGGTGTTGCCCGCGATGGCTGCGGCGGGCGAGGAATCAGCGGCGACGGAGCCGAAGCCGATCGGCGTTAAGCCCGTCGAGGCGGTGGCGGCCAGCGAGGTCGAAGACGAGATCGAGCTCGAGATGGACGACCTGTCCGACGACACGCCGATGCTCAAGCCGGTCGCCCCGGGCGAGCGTCGCGAGCGTGAGGACGTAGAAGACGACGCCGAGCCGGAGCCCACGGATTCCGACCCCGCCAACCAGCGGCTGCTGCGGCTGCCGACGGTCGCGGAGCTGGCGTCGGCGTACGACAAGCCCAAGAGCGAGCTGCCGCCCGAGCCCAAGCCGCGCACCAGCGGCCGGCCGATCTGATGGGCGGCGGGTTAATTGAGTGATGAGTGGCCAAATCACGGCCTCGATCGGCTCAACTGCGAAATCGCGAAATCAGCCCAGCCGGGGCTTGTGCCTGTGAGGTGACTCGGGAGCCGCCCGAGTCCAAACGGTCGTGATACTTTCAAATGCCCCAGCACGTGGCGTGAGGGCGGATGGCGGGCGGGACGGGCGGCCGAATCGCGATGCAATACATCGACGGGGGTGAGCGTTAAGCTGGGAGCAGGTGCGCGATTGAGGGGCCGATGGGCCTGTTTTTCGTGGTTTTTCGGTTGCCCGGCGCGTTGAGGCGGGGTACGTTTGTGACGGTGCCGGGTCGATCGCGTTCGCCCGGCGGACAAGCTCAAGGGGATGGAAGGGAAAGAGACTATGAAGTACGGATGGACGGTGGTGATTATCGGTGCAGCGTTGTTGGTCGTTGGCTACGGGCCGATGGTTGGCATGGCCAACGAGAAGGCCAAGGGCAAGTACCAGACGAAGACGAAGTACACCGTCATCGTGGACGGCGTCGGCAGCAGCCAGTCGAGCTTCAAAGAAAAGTTCCGCGTCTCGGGCAAGCGCGTCAAGGGCAAGAGCACCCGCACCGGCCAGCAGGCCAACGGCGACAACGTGCGCCTCACCGCGAGCTTCAACATCAAGCTGAAGAAAAAGGCCGAGGTCGGCAAGAAGATCAAGGCCACCGGCAGCATCGTCGACAGCGGCGAGAACCTCGACGAGGGCACCACCCTGACCAACAGCTACGACATCCAGAGCGGCAACTTCCAATTTAAGTCCAACCGCAAGGGCAAGCTGTCCATGCGAGGCAAGACCAAAGCCAGCGGCGACACCGACCTGGGCACCGGCTCGTCGATCGCCACCACGGTCAACAGCTCGTTCCGCGGCAAGGACTGAGCCACAAACGCCGAGCTCCAATCTCAGATCAATCACGATGCACTCGGCCGCGAGGTCGGGTGTACTTTTTATCTGAGCTTAGCAGCTCAAGCTCTGTCTTGATCCCGCCCCCGAGTCAAGGATGTCGTTTCTAGGCTAGACCTATAAAGCCACCGCCACCCACCCCGCCACCGCCAAGTCAGCAAGTTCCACACCACCTGCCGCATCGACACCCCGGTGGAAGTCGACTACTACCGCAACGGCGGCATCCTCCACAACACGGCCAAACGCTAACCCGTTAGCCCCGGGCTCCGCCAGGGGTGAAACACAATCCACCACGGAGGGCACAGAGAACACAGAGGCAAATACCGTTTGGTGATCGCCGCCCAGGCGGGCATCCACGCCCCCGACTATGTTGTGTCTATGACACTCCGGGCGATCAACAATCCGACTTTCACTGCCGCGCGATCGTCAAAGCCGCCGCCACCCCCAACCTGCACCCCCACCTCACCCCCGGCGCGGCCTACCACGTCATCGGCATCGAGGCCGACGACTACCGCCTGCTCGACGATCGTGGCCAGCCCTGTCTTTATCCCGCCGACCACTTCGAGGTCATCGACCCCGCCGAGCCCGCCGACTGGATCGCCGACACCGACCCCGACGGCGAACGCTACGCCTGCCCTCTCGCCCTGAACGCTCCTGGCTTTTTAGAAGACTTCATCGAAGCCAACCCCACTGCTCAAACCACCTTCTGGCAATCGGTCAACCGCCGTCTCGCGGAGGCGGGGTAATACGGTGTACATCGCCCTCACCGCCACCCAATCGAGACCGCCGCGACTACCAACTCTAACACCACCTGCTGCATGAACGTGTGCGGGGAGACGACTCCAACCGGGAGCGGTACCATCTATAAGTGCTATCCCCTGCAAAATGCCTGACTTCAAGATAGTTAGATCTTTTAAACACCCAGATTAAAGACGCCGAGGTCTGATTATGGAGATCGTTGCTTACCTCTGGTACATATCTAGGCCTTTCTTTTTCGCGTGGTGGGCGGTGATTACAGGCATCGCAACCTTGCTTAGTCTCTTCGCGGTACCCGAATCAGGATTAGTCCTTAGCCGCTCCGCCGTCGCGGCGTCAACGCTGGCGCTTGCGGCTCTAATTTTCTTGGTGGTTTCCGTAGTGGTGCAAGGATTTCGGCTTTATAGCAATCAGCTCGGCGACATCAATGTCAAGTCGATACACACCTCAGAAGAAGATGATTCGTTGACGTTTCTTCTCACTTGCAAGCGACCTCTCGCCACAGGCGCTCTTGTCGAGTTACGGCGACCGATTGGTGACACCGAGGCACCCTTCGCTATTGTCGAGATCGGCGAGCTGAATCGGAAGGGCTTATACGAAGCAAAGACCGTGTGGATATCGCCGGGTCATCAAAATGATTGCCGCACTGGGAAATTCTCTGTCTCAGATATTGCAGTGATGTCAATGTTGCAGCGGCGTACTTATTCTCGCTCTCAAGATACGGATTAAGCCAAAATGCCAAGGAAAGCATTCATAAGCTACAGCCATTCTGATCATCAATTCGCAGATCATCTCGCCAATAAATTGAATCAATCTGGAGTTGATCTGTTTTTTGACAAGTGGGACATTGCGCCTGGGGATTCGTTGGTGGGAAAGATTTTCCTAGAGGGTCTTGCTGAGTGCGATTTATTTCTTATCGCGCTTTCACAGGAGAGCGTCGCGTCAAAATGGGTGAGAGAAGAATTGAATACTGCGCTAGTAAAGCGAATCGAAGGTTTGACTGTGGTCGTCCCATTGTTGGTTGAAACCTGCGATATTCCACTACCGCTTCGTGGTCTTCGTTGGATTGACATGAGACAAGACATTGACCATGGTGTGCGTGAGATTGTCAAGCTCGTCCATGGGGTGAATGATAGACCACCTCTCGGCGACGTACCCGAGTATGTGCAGCAGCTTCAGCCAGCGGTTGGGGGTCTGACTCAAGAGGCAACCACGATTGGCCTCGACATTCTCGGTCGTATTGATCTCGACAGCGGCAGGGTGCCACAAGTTTCGGGTCAAGAACTCGCTGATTCAACACATTTGAAGCCAATCGAGGTCAGCGACGCGGTTGAAGAGTTAGAAAGCTTTGGTCTTGTACGGCTAATGAAATGGCTAGGGACATCTCCATTCAGCTTTGGCGCCGCGAGGCCGACTTATGCATTGCCAAGGCATTTTGCCCAGTACTTGGAGTACAGCCCGGAACAAGATGTTGCTGTTGTAGTAGCTGATCTGGCGAATTATTCGCAACGGAGTGCAGGTGAATTGCGCGAAGCCACCGGCCTAAGCCCGGGTCGTTTGAACCGTGCGATTGATTTTATTGAAGATTATGGACTGGCTCGCGTGATGAAGACTCTGGGCTCCGCCCCATTCACGTTCAACAGTGTCATGAGCACTCGCGAAACTCGTCAGGCGGCCAAGCAACTGTAGTAGCCGATAGCGTTGATATTGGGCCGCAGGAGCCCGCTAACCGCGGGCTGGAAAAGGAGGTCGGAAAAGCGGTGGGGAGTTTTTTCCCGGGTTGCTTTGCTATGACGAAGTGTGCAGGCGGGGTAATGCGCGCGAGTATCGCCGGTGGGATCTTGATATGGACGACCTCGAAACAAGACCTCACCTACACCTGGCAGGGTGCGGTGGGTGCGTTTTTGGGTGGTTCTGGCTAGCTGGTGTGACGCCGCGGTTGAGCGGCGGGGTCGTCGGCGGCGATCGGGTGGGGTCCCTGCCCTCCGGTCGGTCGCCTTGCCCGCAGGCTGGTCGTTGAGGCTCGGTTGGCTGAGTGCGTGGTCCCCGCGGTCGACGGCGGGGGGTTGCGTGGGGCCGATTGGGTCGCTCTTTGGAAGTTTGGTTGGTGGGGGTTGGTCTCGCGCGGAGGGGCGGAGGCGCGGAGAGTTTTTTGAGGGTTGGTTTTGGGGGAGTGCGTGGTGGGGTGGGGTTTTGCACACCTTGCCCGTTGGGTCAAGGTGTGGCACCCGGGGGTGTGGGGTTTAGAGATGAGTTAACCCCGGGACACGCCGTGTCCCGGCTGCGGGGGGCGTGTGTGCGTGGCGGGGGTTTGGGGGTGGTTCACCCCGGGCGGAGCCCGGGGCTCATGGGGGGAGGTGGGTGGGGCGAGAGTCGGTGGGCGAGGGTGGTGCGCGCGTTGGGGTGGGGTCAGGTGGATTGTTTGAGGTTGCGGACGGTGAAGGTGTTGGCTTCTTCGTGTCGCCAGTGTTCGGCGGTTTTGCCGAGGACGGCTTCGTAGCCTTCCCAGAGTTCGAACCAGTAGGCGAGGAAGGGGTAGGGGGCGAAGCGTTCGTAGTGTTGGCGGATGATGGGGTCGAGCTTGGAGGCGGGCTTGGGGCGTTCGATGTCGCGGGTGGTGGTGAAGTGGCGGTAGGTCTCGGTGTCGATGGCGACGCGGTCGTATCGGCCGAGGAGCATGAGGAGGTTGGAGGCGGCGTAGTCGCCGAGGCCGTAGATGGCGCGGAGGGCGGTGTAGAGCTCGTCGGTGGTGCGGGTGGGGTCTTCGAACCAGGCGGGGTCGATGTCGCCATCGAGGAAGGACTGGGCGAGTCGGATGATGCGTTCGGCGCGGTAGCCGACTTTGGTTTGTTGGTTGAGGGTGTCGGGTTCGCAGGCGGCGAGTTGTTTGGGAGAGGGGAAGGCGCCTCGGCCGACGGTGTCGGTGAGGAGGCGGTTCATGACGATGGTCTGGGTCCAGGTGACGTTGCAGCCTGTGATGGTTTTGACCATGTCCTCGAAGAGGGTGGGCGAGCGGAAGAGGCGGCCGAAGTTTCGGCGGCGGGCGGGGGGGCAGAGTTTGTGGAAGGCCGACATGTCGTCGTCGATGCGGAGCATTCGGACGAGGGCGGCTTTGACTTGGGCGGCGTGCTTAGGGGTGAGGGGTTTGTCGGTGCGGATGGTGATGCGGTTGGGCTTGTCGGGTTTGCGTGGGGGTTGGGTGACGCGTGCGGTGACGAGGGATCGGCCGAGGCGGAGGGGGCGGGAGAAGACGCGTCGTTTGGGGTCCCAGTGGTTGGGTGCGAGGAGGAAGTAGCCGTAGGAGGCGACGGCTTTGTCGAGGGCGAAGTCGGGGGGCGTGCGGAGGGTGAGGGTGGACATGTTTTGGGGGAAGTGGTCGAGGGGCCGAGTGGCCTAGGGGTCGAGTGGGGGGAGGGGCCCACGGCTTGAAGCCGTGGGCTTCGGGGGGTGGGGTCGGTGGGCTTTGGTGGGTTAGTCGGTGGTGGTTTGGCGGGCTTGTTCGAGGAGGCGGGCGAGGGTGTTGAGTTGTTTTTGGGAGAGGTGGCCGAGCTGTTGTTGGTGGAGATCGAGGACGGGTTGGTCGAGGGCGTCGACGAGTCTTTTGCCGGCGGGGGTGAGGGTGAGGAGGACGACGCGTTTGTCTTGTTTGGAACGGTTGCGCGCGATCCAGCCTTTTTCGAGGAGGCGGTTGGTGAGTCGGGTGATGTCGGGCATCTTCCGGACGAGCTGGTCGGCGACGTCGAGGCAGGGGAGGCCTTGAGGGGGCGCGGCTCGGAGGATGCGGAGGATGTTGTAGCCGGTCTCGGAGAGGCCGCGGGACTTGAAGAGGGCGGCGAACTCGTCGGCGAGGAGGTTGGCGGTGCGTCGGAGGTTGAGATAGGCCTCCTGCTCGGGGAGGTCGAAGGGGTTTTGTTTGCCGATGTCGCGGTGGAGGGCGGTGGCTGATTTTTTTGAGGCGGGTTTTTTGTGGGGCACGGTGAGATGGTAGGTGGAGCGCGACCCGCGGACGCGGTGCGTGGGCTTGGGTTGGGCGGGTGCGGGACGGGGGTTGCGTGGAGCAGGTATAAACGGGCGATGATTGGGAACGCTCGAATGTGTGGGTGGGCAGGGGGGTTGATGTGGGTGGCGGTGTTGGTTTTGGGGGTGGGTTGTGAGGCGACACGGGGTGGTGCGGTGGAGGTGTCGGGTGGTGCGGGGGAGGCGGGGGAAGGGGGGGCTAAGCCGCAAGCGGCTGGGGAGGAGCGGGTGGTTGCGGAACGGGTGGAGACGGTGGAGGTGGTTGAGGGTGAGGCGGCGGGTGCGTTGTCGGAGGGGTATGCGTTGTTGCACGGCGTGGTGGGCAAGCAGCGGCGGGTGGCGGGGTTGTTTTTGCTGAAGCGGCCCGGGGCGGGGGTTCGGGCCGCGGTGGAGGCGGTGGGTGAGGCGAGCGGGGCGATGTATCGGTGGATCGAGGGCGAGCGGGAGGTGCTGGCGGCGGCGGGGGTGGCGTTGGGCGATGAGGGGCTGCCTACGGTTGAGGCGGAGGCGCGCGGGGCGATCGAGAAGCAGACGCGCGGGGCGATTCTGTTTGGCGGGGCGTGGGAGCGGGCGCTGGTGCTGTCGCAGGTGAGCTCGACGGAGTATCTGGCGGCGTTGGGGCGGGCGCTTGCGGAGGCGGAGGTGTCGGAGGCGCGGGCGGATCGGCTGCGGGGGTTTGCGGAGGAGATGGCGGGGTTGCACGCGGAGATGGTGGGGCTGTTGGAAGTGATTGAGGGTGAAGATGCGGGGGGCGGCGGTGGGTGAGGCGGTGATGCGGACGGGGCTTTCGCTTGAGGGGCGGCGCGAGGGGAAGGTGCGCGACACGTATCGGGCGCGGCTGGTGGACGGGCGTGAGGCGGTGGTGCTGGTGGCGACGGATCGTTTGTCGGCGTTTGATGTGGTGATGCCGACGGGGGTGCCGGGCAAGGGGGTGCTGCTGACGGCGATGGCGTCGTGGTGGTTCGAGCGGATCGGTTCGGCGGCGGGTGTGTTGGACGGGCTGGGGCATCACGTGTTGGGGACGGACGCGGGGGTGATCGAGGGGTTGAGCGCCGCAGAGCGCGGGTTGCTCAAGGGGCGGGTGACGCTGGGTCGGCCGTGCGATGTGGTGCCGATCGAGTGCGTGGTGCGGGGGTACCTGGCGGGGTCGGGGTGGAAGGAATACGCGGCGAGCGGGGCGGTGTGTGGGGTGAAGCTGGCGAGCGGGTTGCGGGAGAGCGAGCGTCTGGCGGAGCCGATCTTCACGCCGGCGACGAAGGCGGAGGCGGGGCACGACGAGAACGTGTCGTTCGATCGGGCGTGCGAGTTGGTGGGTGGCGAGCTGATGGAGCGGCTGCGCGGTTGGTCGCTGCGGCTGTACGCGATGGGTGCGGAGCGGGCGGCGGAGCGGGGTTTGATTCTGGCGGATACGAAGTTTGAGTTCGGGGTGCCGGTGGATGGCGGCGGCGCGGTTGAGCCGATTTTGATCGACGAGGCGTTGACGATGGACAGCTCGCGGTACTGGCCGGCGGAGGGGTACGAGGCGGGTCGGGCGCAGCCGAGCTTTGACAAGCAGTACGTGCGGGACTGGCTGCAGGGGCTTTGCGACGCGGGTCGGTGGGACAAGCGGGCGCCGGGGCCGGAGCTGCCGGGCGAGGTGGTGGCGGGGGTGTTGGAGCGGTATCGGGAGGGGTGGCGGCGGC
>JBCCQE010000073.1:0-12232 GCA_039024495.1 Planctomycetota bacterium
CCCCAGGGTACCCCCCGCCCCCCATGCCCCCGCTCGATGAGGCTGCTGAGCTCCATAAGCCTCTGACGCTAGAGGACTGACACTAGAGACGGTGCCCACGCCTGTCATCAAGACCGCCGCAATGATTTTTATGGCGGTCTTGATGACAGGCGTGGGCACCGTCTCTAGTGTCAGTCCTCTAGCGTCAGAGGCTTATGGAGCTCAGCAGCCTCATCGAGCGGGGGCATGGGGGGCGGGGGGTACCCTGGGGGCGGGGTTGCTGGATGGGAGCGAGCGTGACCGAATCGACTTCTGGGACGGCGGGTGGTGCGGCGGGGGGCGCGGTGCGTCAGAAGCGATCGTGGAAGCGGCGGCTGCGGTGGGCGGGGGTTGTGGTGGTGGTGGTGGCGGTTTTGCTGGTGGTGGGGTTGTGGCAGGGGGTGCCGGCGGTGGCGAAGCACGTGGTGATGCCTCGGCTGAGCGAGCGGCTGGCGGGGGAGGCGACGCTGGACGAGGCGACGTTCAATCCGTTTACGCTTCGGCTGGAGATGAGGGGGATTGAGGTGGTGGACGAGGCGGGGGCCGAGGTGTTGGCGGTGGCGGGGGTGGTCGCGGATGTGCGGTGGGCGACGGTGTGGCGGCTGGTGCCGACGCTGTCGGAGGTGACGATGACGGAGCCGCGGCTGAGCGTGGAGGTGTTGCCGACGGGCGAGGTGAATTGGGTGCGGTTGTTGCGGCCGATGCGCGGCGGAGGCGGTGAGGCGGCGGGGGGCGCGGGGTCGGGCGAAAGCTCGGGCGCGGAGGCTGAGGACGATGCGGGGTTGGTGTTGCCGGGCGTGGTGGTGGAGCGGTTGGTGGTGACGGGTGGGCAGGTGCGGAGTCGGGTGGTGCTGCCTGCGCCGCGGCCGGCGTTTGAGCAGACGATCGGGCCGATCGAGCTGGATTTGGCGGACGTGACGACGGCGCCGGGCGAGCGGAACGGGTACGTGGTGGAGACGACGCTGCCGGACGGCGCGCGGGCGACGCTGACGGGCGAGGTGGTGCTGCACGACTTGCTGGCGCGGGGCGAGCTGGTGGTGACGGAGCTCGGCGTGCCGCTTTACAACGGGCTGCTGGATGGGCAGCTTGGGTTTGTGGTGGACTCGGGCCGGGTGAGCGTGGAGGTGGGTTATGAGCTGGGGCTGCTGCCGCCGGAGCCGCGGGTGGGTTTGGAGCTGCGGGGGGTTGAGCTGAGTGATCTTGCGTTTCGTGCGTTTGACGCGGAGGAGCCGTTCTATCGGCTGAATCGTTTTGCGTTGGGTGCGGTGGACGCGGCGGTGACGGCGCGGGGGCCGAAGCTGACGGTGGGGCGGATCGAGATCGGCGAGGGGGTGTTCGAGATCGATCGGATGCCCGGCAAGCCGCCGCCGCTGCAGGACCTGTTGAAGATGTGGCTGCACACGGGTTTTGCGGAGCTTGCCGAGCGGGTGCGGGCGGACATGGTGCGTTACGAGCGCGAGGTCGCGCCGGCGGCGGTGGCGGGCTTGGCGGCGGGCGAGTCGAGCGTGGGCGACGCTTTGCTTTCGGTGGAGGGGATTGCGAAGGAGCTTGCGGCGCGTGCGGCGGCGCGGGGGGCGGTGCCGCTGTCGACGGGGCAGCTGACGGTGCGCGAGCTGGTGGCGGCGGCGCTTGGGTCGTGGGAGCTGGAGATCGTGGCGGTGGCGGTGGGCGCGCAGTCGAGCGCGTTGCACGGCGAGCCGTTTGTGGGGTTTGCTTCGGCGCGGATCGACGGGGTGACGAGTCAGACGCAGCCGTTGGGCTTTCGGGTGGAGCGTGCGTCGGCGGTGGAGCCTTGGGCGGAGTTCGTGCTGACGGACGCGGGGGAGCTGCTGGTGGTGCGTGAGGGCGGGGCGCGGATCGAGGCGGCGGCCGCGGCGACGCCGGAGGTGGAGCTGGTGTTGACGGCCGAGCCGGGCGAGGCGGCGGGGCATGTGTCGGTGTTTGTGGGCGAGGCGACGGCGACGGACGGCCGGGTGACGCTGATCGATCAGGGGGCCTACCCGCCGCTTCGGAATTCGGTGGAGCGGCTGGACGGTCGGGTGACGGGGCTGAGCACGAGCGCGGGGGCGGAGGCGGCGGGGCTGACGTTCTCGGCGTGGGTGAATGGGTCGGGCGTAGTGGAGGGGGCGGGGACGTTCAACTTGTTTAGCGAGCCGGTGGCGATCGACTTCGAGACGACGAGCGAGGGCGTGCCGATGATCCCGCTGTCGCGGTACGGCGGGGTGTATCTGGGGTACGCGATCAAGAGCGGCGCGGCGACGACGGCGACGACGCTGGACCTGGACGGCAGCCAGATCCGCATCGATAATCGCGTGGTGCTGGATGCGTTTTATCTGGGCGAGTCGGTGGAGAGCGATCGCGCGTTGAGCGTGCCGGTGAAGCTGGGGC
This sequence comes from Planctomycetota bacterium, assembly GCA_039024495.1. GTDB lineage: Bacteria > Planctomycetota > Phycisphaerae > Phycisphaerales > Phycisphaeraceae > JBCBUE01. The sequence continues at coordinate 2,407 of JBCCQE010000073.1, forward strand.
TGAGCTTGCTACGCGATCGCGACGGGGTGATCGACATCGAACTGCCGGTGTCGGGCGACCTGAGCGACCCGGAGATCGACACGGGCAAGCTGATCGAGAAGGCGATTCTGAATCTGATCACGCGGGTGGTTGCGGCGCCGTTTGACTTTATTGCCGGCGTGTTTGGCGGGGAGGGCGCGGAGGCGATGGACTTGAGTGGGGTGGCGTTTGAGCCGGGCTTGTCGACGGTGGGGGTGCGGGGTGAGCGGAAGGCGTCGATCCTGCATCGGGCGTTGAGCGAGCGGCCGGGGCTGACGCTGGCGGTGGTGGGCGGGTACGACGCGGCGGCGGACGGCGCGGCGCTGCGGGCGGACGAGCTAGACCGGCGTGTGGCGGCCTGGTTGGCTGAGCGGGCGGCGGAACAGGATGTCGAGGGCGGGGAGCCGGCGACGCGCGAGGCGGCGATCGCGGCGATGTACGCGGAGCTTGCGGGCGGGGATGCGGGTGGGGATGAGGATGGGGTGGAGGTGGCTGCGGAGTCGCAGGCTGTGGAGGCGGCGGAGGCGGGGACGCATCGGCCGGTGGCGCGTGGGGCGCGCGGGCGGTCGGCGTCGGCGGTGACGCGGGCGGTGAGCGAGCCTGCGGGGGCGGGCGGGACGGGGACGGGGACGGGGGCGGAGGCGGCGGGTTCTTCGACAGAGACCGAGGCGGGCGAGCTTGCGGTGTCGCTGGACGAGATGCGCGAGGCGGTGTTGGATTCGATCGAGTTGGCGGAGGGGGCGCTGGAGGCGCTGGGGCGGCGGCGGGCGGAGGCGGTGGTCGCGGCGGTGGTGGTTGAGGGGGAGGCGGAGTTGGCGGCGGAGCGCGTGGTGGTGCGGGGCGTCGAGGCGGGTGAGGCGGGCGTGATGTTTGAGTTGGAGTGAGGCTGACGAGTTGATCGCGCCTGCAAGGCATCACGCACGCAACGCGTAAGGCGGCACGTGGGTTGATGGTTGGTTGCGTGGAGTTGGGTTTGGCGTTCGACTCAAGCGGCGTCGGAGTCGACGTCGTTGTAGTCGTTGATGGAGCCGGCGGGTTGGTCTTCGCCGGCGATGCGTGGGATGTAGGAGTCGTCGGTGAGGACGACGCCGTCACTGGTTTTGATTTCGGGGACGGGGTGGTCTTTGAGCCACTGGTCCCAGGCGGCTTCGAGCTCTTTTTGTTTCTCGGGTTCGAGCTTGGAGAAGCCCATGCGGCCGCGGCACTTGGGGAAGCGGTTGCATGCGAGCCAGAGGCCGTTCTTGGATTCGCGGAGGACGAGCTCGCCGCCCTGGTCGTCGCCGCACTTGGGGCAGAGGATGCCGGTGGGCATGGGGTCGGGCGTGGGGCGTTTGACGGCGCCGGTCTTGGGGTCGAGCTTGAGGATGTACTTGACCTCGGGGTAGTTGCTCGACGCGAGGAACGGGCCGAAGCGTCCGGTGCGGCGGATCATCGGCTGGCCGTCTTCGGGGCAGAGGATGTCGGTGAGCTCGGGCTCCTGGGGGCGGCCCTTGGCGTCGATGGGCGCGGCGTACTTGCAGTCCGGGTACGTCGAGCAGGAGAGGAACTTGCCGTTCTTGCCGAAGCGGTAGACGGTCGGGCTGCCGCAGAGCGGGCAGTCGTAGGGCGCGGGTTCGACCTCGGCCTTGGCGTGGGTCATCGACTCGAGCGCGCCTTCGAGCTTGTCTTTGAACGGGCCGTAGAACTCGTGGAGGAGCTTGACCCAGTCGGCGTTGTCGGACTCGATGCGGTCGAGTTCGTCCTCCATGCGGCGGGTGAAGCCGACTTCGAGGATGTTGGGGAAGGCCTCGATGAGCTTGTCGGTGACGACCTGGCCGAGGTCGGTCGCGCGGAGGCGCTTGTCGCGCGGGGTGAGGGGCTCGACGTACTTGCGGTCCTGGATCGTGCCGATGATCGCGGCGTAGGTGGACGGGCGACCGATGCCCTCTTCTTCGAGCTTCTTTTGCAGCGAGGCCTCGGTGTAGCGCGGGGGCGGCGAGGTGAAGTGCTGCGTGGGGTCGATGTCGATCGGGGTGAGCGGCTGGTTCTGCTCGAGCTTGGGGAGGATGACGTCGTCGGACTTGGGGACGCCCATGACGCGGTAGTGGCCGTCGAAGACGAGGGTTCGGCCGGTGGCTCGGAAGCGGGCGGCCGTCTTGTCGGCGGTGGTCGCGGCGATATCGACGGAGGTGGCGTCCCACTCGGCGGGGACCATCTGGCAGGCGACGGAGCGACGCCAGATGAGGTCGTAGAGCTTGTATTGCTCGTCGTTGAGGCGATCGCGGATGGAGCCGGGCGTGATGCGGACGTCGGTGGGGCGGATGGCCTCGTGGGCTTCCTGGGCGTCCTTATTGGACGACTTGTAGAAGTTGGGTTTTTCGGGGAGGTATTCGTTGCCGAGCTCGGTCTCGACGTAGCCACGCAGGGCGGCGAGGGCGTCGCCGGAGAGGTGCGTGGAGTCGGTGCGCATGTAGGTGATGAGGCCGGTCTGGCCGCGCTGGCCCTTGAGGTCGATGCCTTCGTAGAGCTGCTGGGCGACGCGCATCGTGCGCTTGAGGTTGAAGCCGAGGCGGGTGGAGGCCTGCTGCTGGAGGGTCGAGGTGATGAACGGCGGCGAGGGGCGGGACTTGGTGCGCTTGGTTTCGATCGAGGTGATCGTGTAGTCCGGCGCGTCGCCGACGCCGCCGAGGAAGCGGACCTGGTTTTGCGCCGGGCCCTTGGCTTCTTCGTCTTCCTTCTGCCGGGTGTCTTCGAGGGCGAAGCCGAGCGCGGTGGCGATCTCGAGGGCGGCGGCGCGATCGGTGACGTTGAGCTTCTTGCCGGCCCACTCGACGAGCTCGGCCTTGATCGCCGAGCGGTCGGAAAGCCAGGCGTTCTGGTCTTTGACGGAGACGACGTGCTCGTCGTCGTGGCGTTTGACGAACTCGCGCCACTCCTTACCGAGGGCGTCGGACTGGTTGGCGTCGGTCGTGAACAGGCCGGTGATCTTCCAGTACTCGTCGGGGACGAAGGCGAGGATCTCGCGCTCGCGCTCGACGACGAGCCGGGTGGCGACCGACTGCACGCGGCCGGCCGAGAGCCCGCCGGCGACCTTCTTCCATAGAAGGGGGCTGACCTGGTAGCCGACGATGCGGTCGAGGATGCGGCGGGCCTGCTGGGCGTCGACGCGGTTCTGCTCGATGTTGCGCGGCTTGGCGAAGGCCTTTTCGATCTCGCCCTTGGTGATGGCGTTGAAGACGACGCGCTTGGCCTGCTCGGGGTTCACGCCCAGGGCGTGGGTGAGGTGCCAGGCGATGGCTTCGCCCTCGCGGTCGAGGTCGGTCGCGAACCAGATGTCGTCGGCCTGCTTGGCGGCGCGCTTGAGCTCGGTGACGGTCTTCTTCGAGTCGGGCATCACCTCGTAGGTCGGGGCGAAGTCGTTCTCGAGGTCGACCCCCGGAACGGGGTGGTCTTTGCGCTTCGCGCCCTTGGGGGGCGACTTGGGCAGATCGCGGACGTGGCCGACGGACGCCATGACGACGTAGTCGGGGCCGAGGTAGCGGTTGATGGTCTTGGCCTTGGTGGGCGACTCGACGATGACGAGGTGCTTGCCCGAGGCGTCGGGGGCCTTGGTGGTCCGTTTGGACCCGGCGGCCGCGCCCTTGCGGGCGGGGGCCTTTTTCTTGGTCGACTTTTTCTTGGTCGATTTGGCCATGGCGGGTCGTTGGGCGGTATCGGTCGGTCGGGTCGGCGGGGGCCAGCGGCGGGTCGGGCGGCGTCCGGGCTGCCCGGTCTTTCGGCCGCCCCGATGTCGGGGAGCATCCGGGGGGCTTCCGGGGTCTTCCGGAGGGTCATCGCCGCGGGGCGCGGGGGACTTGAGCAAGGGGTCGGGGGGATGTCAACCCCGGCCCTGCCGCGGGCGTCTGAGGGGCCAGCGGCGAGGGATGCTACGGCGGCGGGTGGCGGGCGGGTTCGCGGACGGAATTTGTTTGGGTTTCGGAGTGGGTTGGTATTGGCGTGGGGCGCGGTGTGCCGTACAAATCTGAGTCAGCCCGCCGCCTTGTCGTCGCCCGTGGCTTGAGAGCTGTTTCGGGGCCAGCGGCCTACGCCGATCGTGGAGATGCCGGGGCATGCTGAACCTCTTGGACCTGCCGGTGTGGGCAATTCGGTTCCTGCCGAACGTGTGGCTCGTCGTCGTGGGGCTGGGGGCGTGTCTTTTGGTGTACGGGCTTTGGCGATGGCGGCTGCGTTCGCGGCGGGCGTGCCCTCGGTGCGGGTACGACATGCGCGGGACCGAGGGGCTGACCTGTTCGGAGTGCGGGGCGACGGCGGCCCATGAGCGGCAGTTGTGGCGGCGGCCGATCCGTCGATGGGCGGTGGCAGTCGGGTTGGCGTTGGTGGTTTTGGGGCCGTATTTGGATTTGGCGTTGTTTCGGTTTCGTGTGATGCGCGAGCCATTGCCGACGGCCTTGATGCCCACGACCGTGCTGATCGTGGGGTATGGCGTGTTCGGCGATTGGGGGCGCGACCGGGTGGATCACCGGCTGGGGCAGTGGGGGCTGGCGGGTCGTGGCCCGCGGTCTTTGGCTTACCACCTGCCGCCTCGTTCTGATGTGTGGCGGTTGCTGAACGGTGGCAACTGGTATCACGGCGGCACGGCGATGTTCGATTGGCACTGGCAACGGCTAGGCCGCAACAGCTTCGCCTGGTTGGATGCGCAGCGTATTCCGGGGCAACCGGTCGATCCCACCACCGCAGCGCGCGTCTTGAACTACGTGTCGATCGCCGGCGGCGAAGGCGACGCCGAGTGGGCCTCGCAAGTCCTGATCGATGGCTTGACCGATGAGGACGACGCGATTCGCAGCGAGGCCTACCGACACATCGGTTACATCGCACGCTGGGGGCTGAGCGACGCGCAGGTCGACCACATGGAAGCCCTTCTGCGATCAGAACTGGCGGCACCGAACCCACCCCAACCCAGTAAAGTCATGGTCCTCTTCGGCTCGCCGCCGCCGGGCACCGGTGAGCCGATCTATCAGTCGCGGCGGCGCCCGAAGTCGTGGCGGCCGCTGGAACAGGCGATCGGTCAGTCGCACGGGCGCGGCGTCGAGGTCGCTCGTAGGCTGCTGCGCGAGCCCGACGAAGCCACGAGGTACTCGGGGATTCGGGTGCTCAATCACGCAGGGCACTACTACCACGACACGGCGTGGTCGATCCCTTGGGATGACGGTCTTGTTGAAGCGGTTGTTGAAGCGGCGATGGCGGTGCCAATCGATGCATGGGTCCATCAATTGCTTGCGTATTGCGGTACCGGAGCGTGCGTGCCGATCCGTGACCACCTAGCTGGCGAAACCCCTAGCGAAAGGCTCAAGGCGCTGAAGGTATTAGGGGCCTCGACGATCGATGCGATGTACGCGCGGCGTGAGTTCGCGAGAAACTTTGTCGGAGTCGAGTCAACGCATGCGATGTGGCTTGCTTTTCGGTCGGAGGCCGAGGCCACCGGCTTGACCGCTGAACTGCAACGGATGGCCGAAGAGGACTCTTCCGTCGAAGTTCGCGCTGCCGCAGCTCGGTACCTGGACATTGCTGGGCTTCTTGACCAGTCGTCTGCTTGGGAGGATGGTGGCAGCATCGGATCGGGGCGAAGTTATTGGCTGTATGTTCGAGACCCGACGCAGCCCGTCGAGATGCAGATTCAATCGACGCCTTGAATTGCCTCGGCCAACGGATCGCCGCACGGCATCTGGATCCATTTCACGTCGCGGTAGCGGCGCATCCAGGTGCGTTGTTGTTTGCCGAAGCGGCGGGTGAGGACTTTGGTGCGCTCGAAGGCGTCGTCGAGAGACTTGATCCCCCCGGAAGTGGGGTCGGGTTTTATGGGGTGCGTGGGGTTGGTGGTGTCGTTCGCGGCAGCGGATTTGTGGGCGCGGTGGGCGAGGTAGCTGAGGACTTGTTTGTAGCCGAGGGCTTGGCGGGCTTGGGGGCCGAGCATGCCGGCGGCTTCGAGGCGGGCGGTTTCGTGGGGGAGGGACTCGCCGAGGGGGAGGGCTTCGGCGGCGAGCTCGGGTTCTTTTTCAGGGAAGAACATGGCGCGGACGCGTTTGTTGATGCGGTGGTTGATGGCGTCGGTGTCCCAGGCGAGGCCGAGGAGGATGGGGTTGTGGCGGTAGGTCGGAGAGGGGGGAGGGCGGAGGGGGGAGGGCGGAGGGATTGGTGGGCGCGCGTCGTTGGGTTTGGAGGTGGTGCCGTCGTCGCGCCATTGGGTTTGTTGTTGGCTGATGGGTTGGCCGGTGAGGGCGAGGACTTCGAGGGCGCGGGTGAGTCGGGGGCGGTCGGTGGGGGCGATGCGTTGGGCGGCGGCGGGGTCGGACTGCGCGAGCTCGTCGTGGAGGTCGTGGGTGGAGCGGGCGGCGAGAGCGGCGCGGAGGGCGGGGTCGGGCGCGGGGCCATGCATGAGGCCGCGGAGGAGGGCGTTGAGGTAGAGGTTGGTGCCGCCGACGATGATGGGGCGGCGGCCGCGTTGTTGGATGTTGGCGAGGGCGCGTTCGGCGAGGTCGAGCCAGTCGGCGACGGTGAAGGGGTGGCGGGGGTCGGCGACGTCGATGAGGTGGTGCGGGGCGCGGGCTTGTTGGTCGGGCGTGGGCTTGGCGGTGCCGGCGTTGAGGTGGCGGTAGACCTGCATGGAGTCGGCGGAGACGACTTCGCCGTCGAGGCGTTCGGCGAGCTGGACGGCGAGCTCGGACTTGCCGCCGGCGGTATTGCCGAGGACGACGATGGGGCGCGTGTTCGTAAGCAATTGAGATGGCGACACGGCGGACACGTTACGTTGCGGGGATGGATGAGCGAGAGATTGAGGTGGAGCGGTGGCTGCCGGGTGAGGTGGCGGCGGAGCGGCTGGCGGCGGCGTGGGGTGTGGGGGAGCGGGCGTTTGCGGAGATGATGCGGCCGCGGCCGGCGGAGGAGATCGAGGCGGGGCGGAAGCGGCGGCTGGAGCAGTGGGTCGATGGCGACGGCGGGGCGCCGCACGCGATGCTGCACGTGGCGCTGGCGGATGGCGAGCCGGCGGCGACGGCGACGACGTTCGCGCGGACGGTGATCCCCGAGGGCGGCGAGGCGATCGAGGTGTTGGCGCTGTCGGGCGTGGCGGTCGAGCCGAGCCGGCAGGGCGGAGGGTTGGGCGAGGCGGTGGTGCGGGACGCGTTCGCGCGGCTCGGCGAGCTGGGGCTGAGCGTGTGCCTGTATCAGACGGGCCTGGCGCGCGGGTTCTATGAGCGGATGGGGGCGCGGTGCGTGGACAACTGGTTCTTCGACGGCACGTCGGACGTGGTGAAGTGCAACCCGTGGACGGATCGCTACGTGATGATTTACCCCGGCGATGCGGCGTGGCCGACCGGGGCGATCGACCTCAACGGCGGGCACTATTAACCGCATGGCCCCGCGTCGAGGGGTCGCGTGAACGGCGGTCGCGCCCGCTCGCAGCCTTGCGTGCGTCGCTTCCTTCTATAGTGGACCCCGGATGGGCATAATCCGCTGTTTTTGACCCCAGGAGCCGCCATGAGCACGGACCCCTTCAAGGCCCGCGACACCCTCTCGACCCCCCTCGGCGACAAGGCGTATTACCGCCTCGACGCGGCCCGCGGGGTCGGCGAGGTCGAGAAGCTGCCGTACTCGATAAAGGTCCTGCTCGAGGCCTGCCTGCGCCACTGCGACGACTACGTGGTGACGCAGGAGCACGTGAAAGCCCTGGCCGCCTACGACGCCAAGAACGTCGGCGAGACCGAGATCGCCTTCAAGCCCGGGCGCGTGGTGCTGCAGGACTTCACGGGCGTGCCGGCCGTCGTCGACCTCGCGGCGATGCGTGCCGCGATGGTCCGCATGACGGGCGACGAGGCGGCGGCGCAGAAGGTTAACCCGCTCGTGCCGTGCGACCTCGTGATCGACCACTCCGTGCAGGTCGACGCCTTCGCCTCCGGCGTCGCGCTCACCATCAACTCGCAGAAAGAGTTCGAACGCAACACCGAGCGCTACACGTTCCTCAAGTGGGGCCAGCAGGCGTTCGACAACTTCCGCGTCGTCCCGCCGGCCACCGGCATCGTCCACCAGGTCAACCTCGAGTACCTCGCCAAGGGCGTGTGGGAGAGCCGCGATTCCGGGGGGGATGGCGTGCTCTACCCCGACTCGCTCGTCGGCACCGACTCGCACACCACCATGATCAACGGCCTGGGCGTCGTCGGCTGGGGCGTGGGCGGCATCGAGGCCGAGGCGGTGATGCTCGGCCAGCCGATCTACATGCTCATCCCGCAGGTCGTCGGCTTCCGCCTCACCGGCAAGCTCAACGAGGGCGTCACCGCCACCGACCTCGTGCTCACCGTCACCGAGATGCTCCGCGCCCACGGCGTCGTCGGCAAGTTCGTCGAGTTCTTCGGGCCGGGCCTGGCGACCATGCCCCTCGCGAACCGCGCGACCATCGCCAACATGGCGCCTGAGTACGGCGCGACCATGGGCTTCTTCCCCGTCGACGAGCAGACCACCCGCTACATGAAGCTCACCGGCCGCGACGACGCGCTCATCCAGACCGTCGAGCAATACTGCAAAGCCCAGGGCCTCTGGCGCAACGACGACCTCGAGCCGACCTACACCGACGTCCTCGAGCTCGACATGTCCACCGTCGAGCCCAGCCTCGCCGGGCCCAAGCGCCCGCAGGACCGCATCGCGCTCTCCGCGATGCAATCGCAGTGGCAGCAGGACCTCGCCACCACCTTCGGCCGATCCGACGCCCCCGCCCCCGCGCCCGGCGCTGACGACGCCACCGCCACCCTCGCCGCCACCGCCAAGTCCGCCCCCGTCACCTACGACGGCCAGACCTTCGACCTCACCGACGGCCACGTCGCCATCGCCGCCATCACCTCCTGCACCAACACCAGTAACCCCGACGTCATGATCGCCGCCGGCCTGGTTGCCAAGAAGGCCAACGCCCTCGGCCTCACCCGCAAGCCCTGGGTCAAGACCTCCCTCGCCCCCGGCTCCAAGGTCGTCACCGAGTACTACGACCGGGCCAACCTCACCGCCGAGCTCGAAGCCCTCGGCTTCCACACCGTCGGCTACGGCTGCACCACCTGCATCGGCAACTCCGGGCCCCTGCCCGACGAGATCTCCAAGGCCGTCAACGAACACGACCTCGTCGTCGCCTCCGTCCTCTCCGGCAACCGCAACTTCGAAGGACGCATCGGCCCCGACATCCGCGCCAACTACCTCGCCTCGCCGCCGCTGGTCGTCGCCTACGCCATCGCCGGCACCGTCAACATCGACCTGCAAAACGACCCCATCGCTAAAGACTCCTCCGGCCAAGAAGTCTTCCTCAAAGACATCTGGCCGACCCAGCAAGAGGTCGACGACCTCGTTGCCTCCTGCGTCACCCGCGAGCAGTTCGTCTCCGAATACGCCGACGTCTTCGCCGGCTCGCCCGAGTGGCAGGCCATCGACGCCCCCCAGGGCCAGCTCTACGCCTGGGACGAAAAGTCCACCTACGTCCAGGAGCCGCCCTTCTTCGTCGGCCTCGCCCCCGAGCCCAAGCCCATCGCCCCCATCACCGGCGCCCGTTGCCTGGCCAAGCTCGGCGAGTCCGTCACCACCGACCACATCTCCCCCGCCGGCGCCATCAAGGCCGACACCCCCGCCGGCCAGTTCCTCACCGGCGCCGGCGTCGCCAAACCCATGTTCAACTCCTACGGCTCACGCCGCGGCAACGACCACGTCATGGTCCGAGGCACCTTCGCCAACATCCGCGTCCGAAACCAACTCGCCCCCGGCACCGAAGGCGGCTTCACCGTCGACTTCAGTGGAGAGGGCG
>JBCCQE010000074.1:0-11915 GCA_039024495.1 Planctomycetota bacterium
CCCACGTCAACGGGAAATCCGGAATCGCGTTCCAACCCCCCACGTGCCGAACCGTCGCCCCCAACACCAACTGCACCACCCACACCCCCAACAACCCCCCCGCCGCCCACCGCAACCCCCCCCCGGAAGTAAACCGGCCCCCGCCACGCTCCCCATTTTCTGCTTTCCTGCTTTCAAGCTTTCCAGCTTTCACCCGCTCCCCAGCCCACCGCACCCACCCCGGCCCAACCGCCGCCGCCACCAGCACCGTCCCCGCAAACACCACCTGCCCGAACACCCCGTGCACCAACGCCAGCCCGATCGACCACCCGTTGTCCACCCGGATCGGGTCGCCCACCTCGTCCAACAGCAGCGTCCCGTCCGCCGCCGTCGCAAAGCTCGCAAAGTCGATCCGAAACGCCCCCTTCGCCCCCTGCACAATCACCGCAAGCAACAGCAGCAACCCCAACCAAGCCAACCACCGCCGCGGGTTCGCCGCGCCGTTGGCCAACTTCCGGGGGTGCGTAAACCACAAAACCCCCGCCAGCACGATCGCCACCACCCCCACCACCTTGCCGATCAGCCGGTGTCCGTGCTCCACCAGCTTGCCCGTGTCGTGTACCCAATACTCCAGCGGCGCCAACGGCACGTAGTACCCAAAACTCGTCCACCCGTCGTACACCGCCAGCCCCTCACCCAGCGTCGTCACAATCCCCCCCACCGTCAGCAGCGAAAACGTGCACAACACCATCACCACCGCCACCGCGTGCACCCACCACCGATACCGCGGCCCCCCCAGCGCCGCCCCCGCCGAACCACGCCCATCCTGCACCGTCTCGCTCATGCCCGAAGTATAAACGCGCTATTCCACTCTCTGGGGGCAGCGCAAAATTGCCCCTGTACCGTCTTCGAGCGGAGGCAAGCCAGTGCGAGACCAACTCAAAGCCCTGTTCGACGAAGCAGCCGCCGAAGGGCTGACCGAACTCGATTACGCCGCCGATGGCACCCCGCTGGTGGCCGAGGGAGAGAGCGTCTGCGGAGCCGAGCTTGATGAGTGGCCGCCGCTCACGGATGCCGAGCTCTCCGAACTCGCGCAGACACTCTCGCGGCCGCTCCTCGCCGACGTCATGGAACTTCTCAAATACATGTCGGGCTTCTCGGTCGGCGGCGATGAAGTCGGATTCCCGCTTTACCGCGATTCGCCATTCGAGTTCTTCTTACCAGATGGAATCATCCTGAGCGAAGACGGCTGCGGGAATCACTGGCTTATCGAAGTCAACAGAGATTCAGGTGAGTGGCGTCATGTGTGGCACGTGTCTCACGACCCCCCGGTGATGATCTACCAATGCGAGACTCTGGCGGAATACGCTGCGGCCGTGCTGGATCGGTACCGGCTTGAGCGCATCCAAGCAGGCCATCGGAGCAAACTTGACGACGTCGATGATGCGTGCATGAGTGTCTGTGGCGGCAACAAGCGCTTCCCATGTGCCGTCGATGCACGAACGAGCGAAGACACCATCATCGCCCAGTTCGCCGAAAACTTGCCCGATGACGCGTGGGTTGTTGATCTTCGCAATACCAGTTTCGGCGATGGATTCGACTGGCGGAGTCTGTCCGACGAAGTGCCCGTGAGCCGCGTCCAAGGCGAGCTCATCTTCGGCGTCAGAAGACGTCCCGGGAAGCCTCGGAAGCAGGGCGGTGGATGGCTGAGCAAGTTGTTCGGCAGGTGATCAACGCACTGCCGAGACAAGCTCGCCGCCCGACACCGGCGATCGAGCATCATCTGGAGTCTGCTACCGTTCGTAACGGTTGAAGCCCCGCTACCACCTCATCCAACCGGGAACCCCACATGCCCACCCGCACCGCCCTCGCCCTCTGCCTCCTCGCCACCGTCGCCCTCGCCGCCGTCGGCTGCAAGACCGCGCAGGACACCCACACCTTCTCCCCCGACACCGGCCTGCCCGACGACCGCTACATCGTCGGCGGCGGGTTCAGCATCGAGTACGTCGCCCGCGCCGACGGCACCGCCATCTGGGCCGACCAGGCCACCGAACGCATCCTCGCCACCTACTCCCTTGAAGAGGGCGAGCCCGTCGAGATCGCCGCCGACCCCAACGACGACGCCGTCCGCGCCATCTTCGGCAACGACCTCGAAGACGCCCGCCCCATGCTCTACTTCCTCCCTGAAAAGCCGGCCCACTAAAGCTAGCCCCCGACCCGCCCGCAAACCATTCATTGACCCCACGCATCCATCCGATAGACTTCCATCCATGGCCTTAACCAAGTATCCGATTATTGGCATCGCGATCATCATCCCCCCCGCCTAGGCAGGGCCGCGATCCTTCTACCCCGACCCCCGGAACCCGCGACCAACCCTGCCTTACCCGGCAGGGTTTTTTCGTGTCCCCAACCCGTCCCCCATAACCTGCCCGACCCCCACCCGACCCCGCACCACGAGCCGTACCATGACCGCCGCACCTACCCAAGCCGCCCCCCTCCGCCCCTCCGCCGTCGACCCCGCGCTGCCCAAGCGCCGCGTCGAGATCTACGACACCACCCTCCGCGACGGCACCCAGGGCATCGGCGTCTCCGTCACCCTCGTCGACAAGCTCAACATCGCCCAACGCCTCGACCGCCTCGGCGTCGACTACATCGAGGCCGGCTTCCCGCTGTCCAACCCCAAAGACGTCGCCTTCTTCGAGCAGGCCCGCGACATCGACTGGCAGCACGCCAAGATCGCCGCCTTCGGCATGACCCGCCGAAAGGGCGTCGGCCCCGAAGACGACGCCGGCACCAACGCCCTCGTCGACGCCCACACCCCGATCGTCACCATCGTCGGCAAGACCTGGGACCTCCACGTCGACGAGGTCCTCCGCGTCTCCCGCGAAGAAAACCTCGCGATGATCCAGGACTCCGTGCGCTTCTGCGCCCAAGCCTCGCACGTCGAACAAGTCATGTACGACGCCGAGCACTTCTTCGACGGCTACAAGGCCAACCCCGACTACGCCCTCGAAACCCTCCGCGCCGCCGTCGCCGGCGGGGCCACCCGACTGGTCCTCTGCGACACCAACGGCGGCTCCCTCCCCCAATGGATCACCCAGGCCTGCACCGAAGTCCATCAGGCACTCAACCTTGTGACCCCGGAACCCGGAACCCCGACCCCGGCACCCGCATTAGCCATCCACTGCCACAACGACTCCGGCGTCGCCGCCGCCAACACCCTCGCCGCCATCGACGCAGGAGCCGTCCAGGCCCAGGGCACCATCAACGGCATCGGCGAACGATGCGGCAACGTCGACCTCACCACCGTCATCGCCAACCTCATCCTCAAACTCCCTTACGACTGCCTGCTCCCAGGCACCACAGGCCTCCACCAGCTCACCGAGGTCGCGCGCTTCGTCGACGAGGCCGCCAACCTCGCCCCCCGCGACGGCCAGCCCTACGTCGGCAACGGCGCCTTCGCCCACAAGGGCGGCATGCACGTCCACGCCGTCCGACGCGTCGCCCACTCCTACGAACACGTCGACCCCGAAGTCGTCGGCAACTCAAGACGCATCCTCGTCTCCGAGCTCGCCGGCGTCTCCAACGTCGCCGAGACCCTCGGCAAAAAGTTCAACATCGAAGACGACAAAGAACTCCAACGCAAAGTCCTCAACCGCGTCCAGGACCTCGAACACGAGGGCTACCAGTTCGAGTCCGCACGCGCCTCCTTCGAGCTGCTCCTCCGAGACACCCTCGGCAACGCGCCAACCTTCTGGACCCTCGACCGCTATCGCTGCGCCATCCTCAAGCTCGACGACCAACCGTCAACCACCGAAGCCACCGTCAAGCTCACCGTCGGCGACCACAGCGAACACCGAGTCGCCGAAGGTGACGGCCCCGTCAACGCCCTCGACGCCGCGCTCCGCAAAGCCCTCCGCGACCACTACCCGCTGATCAACAACGTCCACCTCATCGACTACAAGGTCCGCGTCGTCAACCCCACCGCCGAGTCCGCCGCCAAGGTCCGCGTCATCGCCACCTTCCGCTCCGCCGACGACACCCTCGCCGAAAAAACCGGCCGCACCTTCGGCACCATTGGCGTCAACGAAAACATCGTCGACGCCTCCTGGCAAGCCCTCACCGACGCCCTGCGCTACGTCCTCACCGAAGCCAACGCCTGACGACCCAATTAGCCCCGAGACAATGTCTCGGGGCGATGAACTCAACCCGAGCCCAAAACCTCCACCCACAACCAGCCGGGACACGGCGTGTCCTGGGGTTGCGTCCAATCCGCTCAACAAACCTCCGCCCATCCCGACCGACGCATCAACCCCCATAGCCGCGATGCCACGCATCGCGGAGTTCCATCGAATCCGCGCCGCAAACCCTCGCCAACCTCAAACCCCCACCCACTCAGGGCTCCCACCCCGTAGCCCGTGTTTCATTTGTTTCATACGCTGCCCGCATGCGTCGCTTGTTCCGGGTCGCCCGCCAATCCATGCTCGCCGCCCTCGTCCTCGCCACCTCCGTCGCGGCCGCCGCCTACGTCATCAGCTGGTCCGAGGTCGCCTGGCTCGGCTACGGCCGCATCGACGGCACCGCCGCCTCCGTCATGGCCGAACGCGGCCGCCTCCTCGTCGCCCGCACCCACACCGCCACCGACCGCCACGCCCGATCTCACGCGCTCACCCTCACCCGCGCGCCCCTGCCCGACCGCCCCCTCGCCCTGCACCTCTTCCAGTCACCCGGCATGACCCACCTCACCGCCGGCCCCATCGACTACCGCCACGCCCACCACCGCGTCGCCGCCCTCGAAGAATCCTTCACCGCCCTGTGCCTTCGCCTCGAACCCCTCATCGCCACCCTCCTCGCCCTCACCTGGCTCACCGCCCCCCGCCCCCGCCGCACCACCCCAACCCCGGACCCAGCCCCAGAACCCGTCTCCCCCGTTTCCCCCCAACGCGGCATTGCAACGCAATGCAGTCCCCCCGCCCCACAACCTTGAAGTTCCCCCCAACCCGCCCGGTAAACTAATTCCATGGCCCCGCTCATCGAGCAAAACCGCGACGCCCTCATCGCCCTCTGCAAGCGATACCACGTCAAAACCCTCGAAGTCTTCGGCTCCGCCACCACCGACCGCTTCGACCCCCAAACCTCCGACATCGACCTCCTCGTCGAGTTCGACCTAGACCAAGTCGACAGCGCTCTGTTGACGTACGTCGGTTTCCGCGATGCCGCCGCCGAACTGCTCGGCCGCCCGGTCGATCTTGCCAGTCCCGATGCCATCCGCAACCCCTATTTCCGGATGGGCGTCGATGAAACAAGGCAGCCCCTCTATGCCGCCTAAAGAGATGAAGCACCTCCACGACGTCATCGAATCCGCCGACGCAATCGCTGAATACGTTAGTGAGATGGACTACGAGACTTACATGCGGCACACGCTGACGCGTGACGGCGTCGAGCGCCGCTTCATCGTGATCGGCGAGGCCTTAGTCCGCCTCAAGCGAGACGCCCCGGCACTGCACAGCCAGATCGAACATATCGAAGCAATTCACGCTTTTCGCAACATCGTGGTCCATGTCTACGACTCACTGAACCCGGCCATCGTCTGGAAAGTCATCCAAGATGACCTGCCCATACTCCGCAAGCAGGCCCAAGCGATCCTCGATTCACTCGAGCCTACTTAACAAAGACTCCCCACTCTCTTCGACCATTTTTCGCGATTGAATGTTGATCATGCGAATTAGTCCGTTCTATGTCTTCTCACTTTTGGTAGCCGGAAGCGTCGCGTTGTTTTGTGCCGGATGCGGACCTGCGAGCGGTAGTGGTTCTATTCCAGAGGAAGCAAATAAACAACTCTGGGATTACCTGAAGATTCCTTTGACTGCTCGCGACGTTTCGTACGCTGTCGACCGGCATGGTTGCGAGGCTAATTTCGAGTTGTCCGAGCAGGATTTTCTAGCCTGGTGCAGGGCTAACGGGTGGGACCTATCGAGCATTGATGGTCGAGAGCGCTACCCACATACGTTGATCCGAGAATCTAGAGACACGCACGCTAATGCCGGCTACACCTTTAGCTTCCCAGACGGCGTGGGCATTTACGACAGAGAGCGAAATCGAGTTGACTTCGTTGCCTCGACATTTCCTTAGGCGTCAGAAAAGCGATCGTGAGTCAGGAAGATAAATAGCTCAAGTCACCGTCCGCCGCGCCGGACTCGTCCAACGACCCGACAACTGGCGGTGGTCCTCCGTATGGCAGGGTGACAACGTCAACCTCCCCCGCCTCGCCCCCGCCCCGATCTAACCGACCTCAAACGGGTGGCACACCCTGTCCCAAAGGGCAGGGTGTGCGTGACGCAACCACGCATCCAACACACCCCGCCATACGGGTCAGGGTTTGCCACCCGGCGTGTAAAGATCCAAGACACTTCCTCCAACACCCGACGCCAAATCCAACTTACGAGTTATCCTCAATCCATCTCGGGCCGAGTGAACGTAATAGATCCGCCGCTTGGAATTCTTAAGAGGCCGCTTGAATGCATATTGTCCATATGTGAGCCGTTAGGCGTTTGAGAGCTAATCGAAGCAATACCATTTTGCTTAATCATCAGTCTTAATTCGTCCTTCGTGGCATAGCGTTGATCAGATTGTGACGCAGCATCCTGAATGGTCTGCAACGCAGTTTTTGCCCTTATCTCATATTCTTGAATACGTTCTGTCGTCGTCACAGCAACACTGCTTGAAATCGCATTCTTAGCCGCAGCCCAGCTAACGCTGATTACACCGCCACCTACAAGAATAGCTGTAACAGATCCCAGCAATAAGGCCATATTTCGATAAGCCCGCCATTCTCTTTTGGTAACGAGCATGTAGTCTTCGTTGAGAGTTCTGACAATGTCACGCGTGATCTGTTTCTTGTCCTCTTCCATCATGTCGTTGAGTGGCATGGTTTCTTCCCGGTGTATGAGAGTTATTGGGCAGGGTCACTGCTCACCGCCCGCGTCGCGTCCGCATCCTTGACCCCAGCGTGCGCTTCGCGGCGCCCTTGGGGACGATGCCGCCGGGGAACATCTTCTTCAGCTCTTCGTCTTCGAGGTCTTCGACCTTTGGCGGGCCGGGCTGGGCTTTGGGCTTGTTGGCCCGTTTGTCGGCCTTGTCGCGTTCTTCTCGGATGTCGCTGGGGACGGGGCCGGGCTTGAAGTCGGGGTATTCCATCGGCTCGATCAGGGCGCCCGACATCTTCTCGACGTTCGTGAGCATCTGCCCCTGCTCGGGCGTCACGAACGACCACGCGATCCCCCGCCGGCCGGCGCGGGCGGTGCGGCCGATGCGGTGGACGTAGATCTCCGGGTCTTCGGGCAGGTCGTAGTTGATCACGTGCGTGATGTGCTCGACGTCCAGCCCGCGGGCCGCGAGGTCGGACGCGATGAGCACGGACAGGTGCCCGTCGCGCATGGACTGCATGACCTTGTTGCGTTTCTTCTGGTGCAGGTCGCCGTGGATCTCGCGGACGTCCACGCCCTTGTCGCGGAGGTACTTGGTGATCTTGTGCACCGTTGCCTTGGTCTTGCAGAACACGACGGTCGTGTCCGGCTCCTCGTGCTTCAAGAGGTGCAGCAGCAGCGCCCGCTTGTCCCAAGGCTCGACGGTCAGGTACTTCTGATCGACCATCTCGACGGTCAGCGAGCCCTCGACGGTCGAGAGCTTCTGCGCGTCGTCCTTCATGAACCGCCGCGCGAGGCGTTCGATCGGCTCGTCCATCGTCGCCGAGACGAAGACGGTCTGGTGGTCGCGGTGGATGTGCCCGAGGATCTTGCGGATGTCTTCGCGGAAGCCGATGTCGAGCATCCGGTCGACCTCGTCGAGCACGGCGAACTGGATGTCGTCGAAGTGGATCTCGCCGCGGCCGAAGAGGTCCATCACGCGGCCGGGCGTGCCGACGAGGATGTGCCCGCCCTTCTCGACGGAGCGCTTCTGGGCGCGCATCGACTCGCCGCCGACGATGCAGGTGGTGCGGATGGGCGTGTGCTTGCCGAGCTGTTCGATCTCGGCGGCGACCTGGGCGGCCAACTCGCGCGTGGGCGTGAGGACGAGCGCCTGCATGGGCTTGTCCTTGGTGCACACGTGCAGGAGCGGCAGGCCGAAGGCGGCGGTCTTGCCGGTGCCGGTGCGGGCCTGGCCGATCACGTCGCGGCCGCCGAGGATGGCGGGGATGAGGGCGGCCTGGATGTCCGAGGGCTTCTCGAAGCCGGCGGCGGCGACGCCCTTGAGGACCGAATTGCGCAGGCCCAGCTTGGCGAAAGCCTCGGGGATGGGCGGGCCGTCGGTGGGGGCCTGGTCGGCGTTATCGGAAGGCGCGGGGGCCTGGGTGGGGTCGGCCTGGGGCGAGTCGGGGGCGGTCGTTTCGGTCATGAATGGCTCGGGATCGGGCCAGAGCGGCGGCCCGGCGGGACTTGGGTGTGCGAGGTGGCGGGGCGATCGGTCGATCCGTCTGCGGCCGGGCGGTGCGGAGATTCACCGCGGGCAAAGGCCGTGACCGACATCCCCCACGCAGTAAAGTTTAGAAGGAGCCCGTTGGTGATACAACTGCGAGGACCTCTCACGCTACCCGCCCCCGTTGAGCTCGAGCCCCCCGGCCCCGCCGAGTCGTCCCGGCTCGAGGTCGATCTCGACGCCATCGAGCACAACGTCGGCGTCCTCACCAGCCTCATGTCCGGCGACCGGGGCTACGACCCCGCGACCCTCCGCCAGGTCCGCCGCGACCAGCGCCGCCGCCGCCCGGCCGCCGGTAAGCCCCGCGTCTGCGGCGTCGTCAAGAAGGACGCCTACGGCCTGGGCGCCACCGCCATCGCCCACCGCCTGATGGCCGCCGGCTGCTCCATGCTCGCCGTCTACAACGTCGAAGAAGCCGAAGGCCTCATCCGCGCCGGCGTCCGAGCGCCCATCCTGCTCTTCGCCCCCCTCCGCCAGCTCACCCGCACCGACGCCCTCTACCGCCACGCCGTCGCTGGCCTGCTCGAGCTCACCATCCACGACCTCCAGCAGCTCGAACAGGTCCAGCAGATCGGCCTCACGTTCGGCATCAAAGTCCCCGTCCACTTCATGCTCGACACCGGCATGTCGCGCGGCGGGCTTAACGAAGCCCAGCTCGCCGCCGCGCTGGGCCGCCTGGCCGACTGCAAGCAGGTCGCGCTCAAAGGTCTTTACTCTCACTGCGCCACCGCGCCGTCCAACGGCGACTTCGCCTACGAACAGCTCGACCGCCTCGAGGCCGCCGTCGCCGACCACGCCGACCGCCTGCCCGCCGACTGCGCGATCCACCTCGGCGCGACCCACGCCACCCTCCGCGACCAGTGCTTCCACCTCGACATGATCCGTCCCGGCCTGGGCCTCTATGGCTACGGCCAGGAAGACATGACCGGCCCGGTCATCGCCGACGCCCCGGCCTTCAAGCACTGCCTGCGCTGGACCTCGCGCCTGATCCACGCTCAGCGCTACCCGCGGTCCAGCCCCGTCGGCTACGACAGCACGCACAAGCTCCGCCGCGAGGCCGTCGTCGGCCTGGTCCCCGTGGGCTACGGCGACGGCTACGCGTGGTCGCTTTCAAACAAGGCCGTCGTGCGCGTCGCGACCCGCGCCGGCGCGTGGTGCGAGTGCCGCGTGCTCGGGCGCGTGAGCATGGACCAGATCACCGTCGACCTCACCGAAGCCATCGCCGCCGACCGCGAACAGACCGGCAGCGACCGCGAGCTACCGTCGTGGGTCGGCGCCGAGGTCGAGCTCGTCAGCACGGACCCCGCCGCCGGCAACGCGCTGCCCAAGCTCGCCGCCGCCGCGAAGTCGACGTCGTACGAGATGCTCTGCCGGTTAGGCGCACACCTGCCCAAGCGCTACCTCACCACACGCTGAACAAGCGCCCCCCTCAAAACCGGGTGCCACACCTTGACCCGCAGGGCAAGGTGTGCGTAAGTCGCACCAAGATCGAAAGAAGTCACGCATCCCAAAGCTGCATTGCAACGCAATGCAGTGCCCCAAGATTCACGACCACACTCTGCATTGCGTTGCAATGCAGCTTGAACAGACTCGTGATCTTGTGTGGAACCCCACGAACACGAACTCAATTCCGCATCGCCGCGATCGTCCCGTCGCGGTAAACCGTCACCTTGCCATCGTCGATCGCCTCCGCCGGGTCGCGCCCCTCCGCCACCGCGCGCGAAACATCCGCGCAAAACCTCGCCACCCGCTCGGCCACGCTCGGCCAGTTGAACTTCGAGATCGTGAAGTGGCTGGCCTGCGGGATCTGCACCAGCTCCATCGGCCCGCGCCCCGGCGACTCAAACAGCCGACGCGAGTGCTCCGTCGGCGGCGTCAGCGAGTCCCGCCCGCCCTCGATCAGCAGCACCGGCGCCGCGATCCGCCCCAGCCCATCGACTGGCCGCGCCGCCTCAAACGACCCGCCCAGCCGATCCAGCTCGTGCCGAAACCCCGCGTCGACCCACGCCCGCGGATAAAAGTGGTGCACGCCCGGGATCCGGCTTTGGAACGCCTCGATCGCCCCGCGCACCGTCGCGAACGGCGCCACCGCCGATACCCCCGCCACCCGCGCATCGTCCGCCGCGTGCAGCAAACACGTCGCCGAGCCCATCGAGTGGCCCATCGTCATCACGCGCTCACCCGCGATCCCTCGATCGATCGCGTCATCGATCACCCGCCGCAGGTCGTCGCGCTCGAGCGCGCCGAACGTGATGCCCGTCCCCGTCGACCCGCCGTGGCCGCGGTGGTCGATCATCACCACGTCGTGCCCCGCCCGCTGCAACGGCAGCACGCGAAACAGGTGCAGCTCCTTGCACTCGATCCACCCGTGCATCTGGAAGATCGTCAGCCGATCCGCCGCGTCGTCGCTCGCCGTCTTATCGCCCGGCAGGTGCAGGCAGTGCAGCCGCTCGCCGTCCGCCGACTCGACGGTGTGATACGTCCCGCCCGCCGCCCTCACCTTCGACGCGTACATCGGCCGCATCACCCGCGGCACCGAGAACCGCCCCGCGTTCAACGCAAACCACGCCACCCGCTTCGCCAGCCAAGGCGCCTCGACCGCCGACGCCGCCGCATCCCCAGCCCCCTCCGCCGTCGATCCAACCGTCGCGCCGCCCGTCTTACTCATAGAACAACTCTACGCCGCCGCCCCGGCCACCGCTCCAACCCGCGACATCCGCGCCACGCAAACTCTGCAACCCCCAAAGCCCACGGACTGAGTCCGTGGGCCGCCCCAAACCCCGGCTCCCCACAACTCAAACCACCTGCCCCGCCGCCAGCCGCTCCAGCCGGCACATCGCCGCGTCCAGGTGCGCACGCCCGTGCGTCTTCCCCAGCGTCAGCGGCGCGCTGATCGCAAACCACGCCCGCAACGCCGCCGCCAGGTCCGACCAGTCGTGCCCAAGGTCCAGCCCCAGCCGCCGCCGCCCCTCGACCACCATCTTCGTCGGCTGCCGCCCCTCGAGCATCTCCGGCACCGACCAATACTGATGCTCGAAATACACCGCGTCCTCCAGCCAATGCCCGCGACGCGTCTGCGCAAAGTCGATCAACACCCCCGGCCCGTCCGGCGCAGGCGAACGACTCATCACGTTGCCCGCATGAAAATCGCCGTGGCACCACCCGTCCGTCGCACGCCCGTCCCACGCCGCCTGCCAACCGCCGATCCGCTTCTTCGCCTTCTTCAGAAGGGCGTTCCACTTCTGCTTCTCCGCCAGCCCGCCGTCGCTCACCGTCTTCCGCGACCGGTCCAGCAGCTCCGCAAAACTCCGCCGAGGCGTCACGCCCGCCGGCGGCCCGCTCCCCCGCGCACCCGCCCCCTCCCCCGCAGGCTCCAGCCCCACCGTCGCCTCGTGAAACGTCACCAACGCCTCGATCACCACGTCCATCCCCGCCGCCCCCCACCCCGCCGCGCCATTGCC
>JBCCQE010000075.1:0-11484 GCA_039024495.1 Planctomycetota bacterium
TCGACGGGACCGGCTCGGCCTCCGCCGTCGCCGCCGTCCCCGAGCCCGGCGTGATCGGCCTAGGACTCCTCGCCACGCTCGCGGGCCTCGCAAGACGAACACGCCACGCCTCCGGCGTGTCCCAGACGGGCTGAGGACCCGACAAGACACGCCGCGCCCGCGGGATAAATCCCGCGAGGCGCGATTCCAGGCGCACGTCTTGGCGCTTCGCATCGAGTCACTCTTTGCATATGGACCCCCTTCGAGACTGACCGCATGATCGCTTCTGACGCCAACTCTCTGAGTCTCATCCCGCTGGAAGCGGGGTCTTCGCGTCTGTTTTTTCGAGCCGGATCCGGCGTCCGCGAGATGGCTTCAAATGTGCAAAAAATTCACATCATGATCGTCAAGATATTTCAATGCAACGTGTAAGTTATTTCTTTGAAGTATTTTGTGGTCGTAAGACGCATTTATTTGGACGTTAAATACTCGTTGCAGAACGCGGAATTTGGAGTAAACTAAAGACCATGTCCATTCTCGAGGTAGCTAAGCTCGCTGGTTGCTCGCACACGACGGTTTCGCGTGTGATCAACCAGAAGTCCGGCGTCTCCGCGGAGGTTGCGTCGCGGGTTCAGGCCGCGATGCGTCAACTCAGCTACATCCCGCCCGTGAAGCGACGCGGCCCGCGGCGACGGACCGGGCAGGCGGCCCGCACCGGCAACGTCGCGGTGCTGATGATCGGCAGCGAGGCCACCCCGCTCACCGCGCCGGCCTCGGCCTCGGCCATCCACGCCGTTGAAAGCGCGCTGGGTGAACTCGGCTACAGCATGACGCTCGGCCAGGTGCGCGAGAACAATCGGCTGCCGTCGGTCGTGGATCGTGGGGAGATCGACGGGTTGATCCTGCACGGCAATGCGCCCAAGCGCGAGCTGGCCGACAGCCTGCGTCGCTTCCCCGCGGTTTGGATCATGAGCCCTCGCTCGCGCTCGGGTTATTGGGGCGATCGAGTCGTGACCGACAACGCCGGGATCGGCCATCTTGCGGCCAACTACCTGGTCGAGCGCGATCATCGGCACGTGGCGTTTCTCTACCTCGATGCGAGCAACCTCGGCTTCCCCGCCCGCGCTGAGGCCTTCGCGCAGGCCGCGGACGAGGCCGGCGTGGCGTGCGACGTCGTCTCGGACCCCGATGCCGGCCAGGTCAGCTCGAGCGACTTCGTCACCATGCGCGGGCTGATCAACCGCTTGGTCGATCGCCTTCTCGCGTTGCCGCAGAGGCCGACAGGGCTGTTCGTGCCGCGTGCTTCTGCGACGCCGATGGTGTTCGAGTCGTTGCGCGGCCGTGGGGTCGAGCCCGGCCGCGACATCACCGTGGTGGCCTGCGACACCAGCCCTTTGCTCGCCGGGTTGACGCCACGCATCGCCACGATCGACATCCGCCCCGAACGCATCGGCTCGCTCGCCGTCGAGCAGCTCATGCAGCGGATCGACAAGCCCGAGCTTCACGCCCGGGCGCAGATACTCGTCGAGCCTTTGCTTGTCGAGCCCTCGCTCGTGGAGGTGGGTTAGTTGTGAAAGCCCAATGCGGGCGTGCTCAGAGTCCTGTTTCAACCGGTTCTTTTTTCGACCCAATAGGAGGTTTCGTGATGTTTCAAGAAGAGAAAAAAATGAGTATTAAGTCAATCGCAGCGCTTGCGGCCGCGGCAACGTTGTCTTTCCCTGCGTTCGGCGGGGTGATGTTCGACGGTTTTGGCGACGGCGATCGCGATAACGATGGCACGCCCGAGGGCGTCGTCGCCGATGCGGCGGACACCGGCTTTAAGTGGCTGATCGCGAACGGCTCGTCGAGCGCATCGTCGCCCACCGTGGGCATCGCCGACGACTCGGCGGGCATCGGCAGCGGCAACGCGCTGACCTACGAGGCGGGCACCACCGCGACGCGTCGCCTCCTTGCCGGCTTCGATCAGATCGAACTCAGCCAGCCCGGCCAGTTCATCTCGCTCAACTTCGACCTGCGCTTCGCCGGCGGCGTCGCCCCCACGACCGACGGCGACGTGCGCTTCGGCCTCTACAACCAGGGCGCCGTGAAGACCGAGAACGACTTCGACGGCAACTCCACGGTCGACAGCCTTGACGACGAAACGGGTTACTACGTCACCTTCGACACCGGCACGCCCGGGGGTGGCACGCTGGCCGCGGTCATCGTCGAGCCCAACACCGATGGCAGCCCTCTGGGCGGCAGCAGCGGCACCGGCGACAGCCTGCAGTTCGGCGGATCGGTGAACGAGGGCAACCTCGCCGGCCTCGGCCTGCTCCCCGAAGACGCCGTGCTCGGCGACGGGACCAACTCCATCGGGCTCAAGATCACCTACCTCGCCGCGGACAACCTCAACTTCCAACTCACACTCAACGGCAACACGATCCGCGACCGCGACCTGCTCGACGACACCACCGAGCCGCCCGCTCCGTCGACGCTCTCGTTCGACGCGCTGATCATCGCCTCGGCCGGCACGGACCTCGATTTCTCGATCGACAATGTCGCGCTCGAAACCAACGTGCCCGAGCCCGGCTCGCTAAGCCTCGCCGCTCTGGGCGCCCTAGCCCTGTTGGCCCGCGGCGGCAAGCGTTCGTAAAGCCAATACCTCCTGGCCTTCGCCGCTGACCGGCGGCGCAGGCCATTGTCTCGCTCGACTCAGACCTCTCCCCTCCTCTCGGAGTTGCCGAATGAACCGCCGCGCCTTCACGCTCATTGAGTTGCTTGTCGTGATCTCCATCATTGCCCTGCTGATCGGCATCCTCCTACCGGCGCTGGGCTCGGCCCGCCTGGTCGCCCAGTCGGCCGCCTGCCTGAGCAACCAGCGCCAGATCGGCATCGCCCACGCGCTGTATTCCGCCGAGAACAACGGCTACATCGTGCCGCCGGTCCAAGACACCCCGGCCAATGTGACGGGCACCATTAATTACTTCTGGTTTGAAGTGCTCGCCGAAACGATGGTGCAGTCGAAACGCGACAGCTCCGGCGATCGCAGCAAGTTCATCACGGAGAACTTTATCTGCCCAGCATTCGATATCGACCGACCCAACAGCATTGGTGTGGGTAGCTCAAAAACGGGCTATGGCATCAACCCCTACGTTGTCGATGACTACGAGCCAGGTGGATCTCAAGCCTTGGATTATCCTGAATACAACCCGGTAAATTTTTATACAAACATTCCAGACACAGGCTTTCGGCGGTACGAAGAGCTTGCAGCTCAATCGGAGTGGATCATTAATGGCGATAGCTTTGAGCCCGTCGGCCTGAAGCCCCGACTTTCCAACAGACAAGTTTTTTGGCGACTCGACGCCGATCCCGTGCGTCGCTGGAGAAGCGGTGAGCCCGATCGGCACAGCGGCATGAATTTCGAAGCACCTGCCCGTGCAAACTATGGCTTCATGGATGGCCACGCCTCGACCGAAGAAGAGGAAATCGGGGTTTTGCTCCGCGACCCAGAGGGCAAGAATGGTTACACCTATGGCGGTCGGATCTGATCGCTTGCGACGCGTGTTGGGCCTAAGCCGTTTTCACGAACGATTCCCGTCGTGAGCGGGCGTGGTCCTTCATCGATCGACTCTGAATCCGTGCCGGCTCTCTCCCCCAACGGCTTACCCACGCTTTGCTGACCGAATACATCGTCATCTGCGTCTACCTGGCCCTGCTGATTGCGATCGGCATGGTCGTGAAGAAGTTCAACTCGGACGACAGCGACTACTTCCGCAACGGCTGCAAGGGGACGTGGTGGCTGGTGGGAGCCAGCGCCTTCATGGTGCAGTTCAGCGCATGGACGTTCACCGGCGCGGCCGGGGCGGCTTATGAAGCCGGCTGGTCGGTGATGATCATCTTCCTGGCCAACGCGGCCGGGTATCTGGTGGCGGGCATGCTGTTTGCGCCGTGGTTCCGGCAGCTGCGCGTGGTCACGGTGCCCGAAGCGATCCGCTCGCGATTCGGCCCGGCGACGCAGCAGTTGTACGCCTGGATCTTCGTCGTGCTTGGCTTGGCATACGCGTCTCTTTGGTTGTACGGGCTCGCGATCTTCTGCTCGGCTGTGTTCGGATATCGGATCGAGTACGTCGTGATCGTGATCGGCCTGATCGTGCTGGTGTATTCCACCGTGGGCGGAAGCTGGGCGGTGATGGCGACCGACTTCCTGCAGACGCTCATCCTGATCCCGATCACGATCCTGATGGCGTATCTCTGTCTGCGCGAGTTGGGCGGCGTGTCGGGGTTGTTCGCTGCGATCGAAGCCAACGATCTTGCGGCCGACTACGCGCTGATCAACGACCCGGGGCGGTTCACGGGCAAGAACACATACACGTGGGTGTGGGCGTCGGCGATCTTTCTCGCGCAGATCGTGAAGATGAACACGGTGATGGCGTCGCAGCGATACTACGCGGTGAAGACCGGACTGGAGGCGCGGAAGGCGGCGTTGCTTGCGGGGCTGTTGATGGTGATGGGGTCACTCATCTGGTTTATCCCGCCGGTGACGGGCCGATTGCTGTTCCCCGAACTGATCGATGGCATGGGCCTCAAGAAGCCGGCCGAGGCGTCGTACGCCGTGACGAGCATGCAGCTTTTGCCGGCCGGCATGACGGGGCTGATGGTGGTGGCGATGCTGTCGGCGACGATGAGCTCGATGGACAGCGGGCTGAACAAGAACGCCGCGATGCTGGTGCGCGACATCATCCCCGCGCTGGCGAGGGTCTTTGGGTTTGCTTGGGACACCTCCAAGCCGCGGCTGCGGATGGCGCAGATCGCTTCGCTGGGGTTCGGCCTGGCGATCATCGGGCTGACGCTCTACTTCGTGGCCATGGGGGGGCAGGGCGTGTTCGGCCTGATGCTGGACATCGGCGCGATGTTGGCGCTGCCGATGGCGATCCCGATGTTGCTGGCGCTTCTGATTAAGCGGGCACCGGCGTGGTCGGCCATCGCCTCGATCGCGGTGGGGTTCACGGCCTCAGCGATGGGTTTCGTGAGCGACAAGCTGTTTGACGCCACGTGGCCGTTCGCGACGGTCGTGTTTGCGAACTCGCTGTCGGCCGCGGCTGGCTTCCTCGTGACGATGCCGTTTTGGAGCATGGCTTCGCCGAAGTATCGCGAGCAGGTCGACGCATTCTTCGAACGGATGTATCGGCCTGTCGACTTTGAGGCGGAGGTCGGCGAGGGGAACGACCTGAGCCAGCTCAAGATCCTTGGCACGTTCGCGTTGGTGATCGGCGGGTTTATCTGCTGCCTGATGGTGCTGCCTAACCCGCTTGAAGGGCGGCTGGGGATTTTGTTCGTCGGCGGATTTGTGGCGGCGGTGGGGGTCGTGTTCTTGATGATCGGCAACCGTGCGGGCTGCGTGGCGGTCGTAAAGAAGCCATCGGACTTGGTGTCCGAAGGGCCGTGAGGGTTGGTTTTGATTTTTTGTTGATCGCAGTGGTTTGACTTAGAAGGAGAAGGCGGATGCAGGTGTTTGCTGGATGGATGCGGGTTGCGGTGTTGGCGTGCGGGGTGCTTTGCGCGTCGGCTGCGTGGGCGGAGTTGAGGTTGCCCGCGGTGTTCGGCGATCACATGGTGCTGCAGCGCGACCGGCCGGTGGCGGTGTGGGGCTGGGCCGATCCGGGTGAGGAAGTGGCGGTGACGATCGCTGGGCAGAGCGTGGCATTGCGGGCGGATGCGTCGGGCCGATGGTCGGGGCGGTTGACGGCGATGCCCGCGGGCGGGCCGTACACGCTGAGCGTGCGCGGGGCCGATGCGTCGATCGAAGTGTCCGACGTGATGGTGGGCGAGGTGTGGCTGTGCTCGGGGCAGTCGAATATGGACATGCGGCTGTTGAAGGTCTGGGACGACGAGCAGATCGAGCAGAGGCTTGAGCGCGATGGTGTGCGGCTGTTCCGCGTGGAGCGTGCGATCGCGGATGAGCCGCAGGAAGATGTGGATGCGCGTTGGGCTCGCTGCGAGCCGCGCGAGGCGCGGATGTTCAGCGCGGTCGCGTACTTCATGGGCGCGGCGTTGCACGAAGAGCTGGGCGTCACCGTCGGGCTGATCCACACGGCGTACGGCGGGACCCCCGCCGAGGCGTGGACGGACACCGCGCGGTTGGACGAACACCCCGCGCTGGCCGACATCAACAAGCGATGGGCGGATCGGGTGGCGACCTACGAGGCCCAGCTTGCCGCCTACGAAGCGACCGTCGTGAGCGGTGACACGGCCGCGAAGAAGCCGGCCGAGCCTCCCGCGCGGTACGCGCCGGGTGGGTTGTTCAACGCGATGGTCGCGCCGCTGATTCCGTACACCGTGCGCGGCATGGCGTGGTACCAGGGCGAGTCGAACGTCTGGCGTGCGATGCAGTACCGCCCTCTGCTCGGGACGATGATCGAAGATTGGCGCGAGCAATGGGGTGGCGAGGCCATCCCGTTCGGCGTGGTTCAGCTCCCGAACTACGAGAACCCGCCTCGCGTGCCGCCGGGCCGATTCAGTTGGGCGGAACTCAGAGAGTCGCAGCTCGCGGTCAGCAAGGAGGTCGAGGGCGTCGGGCTCGTGGTCACCATCGACCACGGCGACCCGACGGACATCCACCCGCTGGAGAAGGAAGTGATCGGCGAGCGGCTCGCGTTGTGGGCGCTGGCGGAGGTGTACGGCGAGCCGATCGCTCACAGCGGGCCGGTGTTTCGTGATTACGAGATCGATGGCGATCGCGTGATCATCAGCTTCGATAATGAGGCTGGTGGATTGGCGGCGCGGGACGGCGACGCGATCAAGGGTTTTGTGATCGCCGATTCGAGCCGCAGGTTCCGCTGGGCCAAAGCTGTGGTCGAGGGCGATCGCATTGTGGTCACCGAGGCGAAGGTGCCGCACCCACAGGCCGTGCGCTACGGCTGGGCGGACAACCCGTACTGGGCCAACCTCGTGAACGACGCCGGCCTTCCGGCCTCGCCGTTCCGCACAGACGACTGGGAGGGTATCACGCAGCCCAGCCGATGATTGCTTACCGCGAACGCATCCACTCGGGCCCCACGTCCCGCGGCGTCAGCGGCTGACGCGTGGCTTGGCCCTCGTGCAATTCGTCGGCCCCGATGTCGGCGACGCTCGTGCGCTGCTGGCCGTCGATGTCATGGGTAATGGTTTCAATGTCGTGGCTCGCCGCATCGATTGCGGGGCTTGCGACGCTGGGGCGCTGCACCCCGGCGTAGTCCTGAACAAGACGCAGGTTGGCGGGCTCGAAACCCGCCTGAAAGGGATTGCCTTTTGAGCTGGTGATATGGGCGAGGTTGTCCTGCCACACCCAGCTTTCGCCTTGGGTGCCCACCACGAGGTTGTGGTGATCCGAGGTGACAAGGTTGCCGACGATCTTCACGTCGCGGGGTCGCAAGAGGCGGTCGCGCTGGCCGTAGCCCCAGTCGCAGATAATGATCGGGCCGTTGTTATCGATGAATGTGTTGTGGGCGACGAGCGCGTTGCGGACCTCTTGATAGCCGTTGGCGGGCGTGTTTTCGATGGCGGCGGTGATGGACACGACACCGCCGGCTCGATCGTCGAGGCCGCTGAAGTAATTGTTGGTGACCGCATGGTCTTCGCCGATGACGCGGACGCCTCCGGTCCGATCCTTGCCACGGCCGAGAAAGTAGTTGCCATCGACGGTGGCGCGGTGGCCGTGGCGAAGCGTCAGTGTTCCCGCGCACCGGTCGAAGGTGTTGTGGCGGAAGGTGTTGTCGTTGGATTTGTTGGAGATGATCTCCATCTCGCCGTCGGTTTCCTGAAAGAGGTTGTTTTCGATCAGAACGTGGGCGTTGGTGTTGCCCCACGCGCTGGTGCCGAGGCGGATGGTCTCGAAGCCGTTGCCATTGCCCTCGGGGCGGTTCAGGAAGTGGTTGGCGTCGATGCGGTGATCGGTTCGGCTGCCGTCGAGCCAGGTGACGAGGGTGACGCCCGAGTGGTTCTGACCTTCGAAGCGGCAGTGGTCGACGCGGTTGTTGGTGCCGTAGATCGATACCCAGAAGTAGCGTGTGTCGATGGACTCTGGGTTGTAGTGCGTGATGGCGGTTTGCGTGAGCCGGCAGTGGTGGGCCGGGCCGAGCGGGCCGTTGAAGCGGATGACGTGGTTGGATTCGCCGGGCGTGCCGTCTTTGAAGTGCAGGCCGTCGACGACCAGCCACGTGCCGGAGATGCTCAGCGACGACGCGCCGGTGAGGATGACCTTGCCGGTGGTCTTGGTGCGCAGCGTGATCGGCGCATCGGGGGTGCCGTGGCCGGCAAAGACGATGGCTTGATCGGTCCACGTGCCGTCGGCCATGATCAGGACGTCGCCTGGCTTGGCGTCTGCCATCGCGGCCTCGATCTGCCGTGCCGAGCGAACCACAATCTCGGCTGCGGCAGCCGGCGTCTGGGTCGCTATGAGGCTGCAAGCCAGCATGAGGCTCAACGCCAATCGCCATGGTTTCATCGCATCACTCCGGGTTGGTTGAACGAGTCAGAGACAGGTTGAAGTCAGGCGGTTGCGTCGGTGGCTTGTGCGGCCGTCCGCTTATTTGATGCCGGATCGCGGGGGGCAGGTTGCGCACGCAGCCTGGGTAGAAGCATCGCCACGCCCGCGCCGGCGACCGTGATCGCCACGAACGCGATCGCGAGCCGGCCCGAGATGGGGTTGGGGATGATCAGCAGCACGGCGATCAATGCCCCCATCAGCACGGCAAACCCGCCGATGAGCCGGAGCTGGCTGGCGTCGTTCCCGGGGCCGACTTCGTTTTCGAAGTCGATCGGGCGGTGCACACGCTCGAAGAAGGCGTCTACCTGCGTGCGATACGCATCGGAGCTGTAACGCCAGAACGGCATGGTCGCGACGAAGCCGACCGCCCCGGCGAGCGTGTTGGCGTACACCTTCGTGCCGAACGTCCACGCCTCGCCGAACAGGCTCTCGCTGTAGAAGCCCATGGCCGAGACGACAAACGCCACCGCCACGGAGACGATCGCCGACCCGCGTGGGGCCTTGCGGATGAACAGGGCGAGGATCATCGGGATCGCCATGGGCAGGGCGAGCATCGAGCCGATGTCGAGCATGATGTCGAACACGCCGTCGCCCTCCTTGCCGGCGAAGTACGCAGCCAGCGCGATGATGGCCAAGCCAAATCCAAACGAAGACGCCTGCGCGAGCCGCAAGCGCGGGTTCTTGGAGTCCGGGGTGTGGCCGAGCAACCGGGTGATGGCCGGGTAGATGTCGCGCACGAAGATCGCGGCGTTGCGATTCAGCCCGCTGTCCATGGAGCTCATGGTCGCCGAGAGCATCGCCACCACCATGAGGCCGATGAGCCCGGTCGGCAGAAGCATCGTGCTAACAACTGCGTATGACGCCTCGGCGGGCTTCTCGACGTCGATGCCCTCGATCGCCTCGGCAAACAGCAGCCGGCCGGTGATCGGCGGGATGAACCAGATGCACGCGCCGAGCAGCATGAGCACGCCCGCCATCGCGGCGGCCTTGCGCGCTTCGCGGCCGGTCTTGACCGCGAAGTAGCGTTGCGACGACGTAAGCGTGTTCATCGTGACCAGTTGTTTGAGAAAGAAAGCCGCTGCCCACCAGTAGGTGAAGTCGTTGCTGCTCGTAAAACGACCGGGCTCGTTGATGAGTGCGAAGTCGTTGCTCAACCCCTGCTGCTGGATTTCCGCGAACATCCCGCCGACGCCACCGAGCTCGATGAGGCAGAGCAGTGCGACCAGCACGGTGATCGGAAAGAGGATCAGCGTCTGCAGGAAGTCGGTGACCATCACGGCCCAGCTGCCGCCCGCGGTGGAATACACCAGAACGACCGCGCCGATCACGAGGATGACGTGCAACACCTCGAATCCGAAGACCGCCGAGCAGAAGATCGCGAGCCCGTAAAGCCAGATCGACGCGTAGAGCAGGCCGATGACGACGCTGATCCACGCGTAAAACTGCTGAGTGCTCACGCCGAACCGCACGCAGATCGCCTCGGGCACCGTCACCACACGCAGCTGACGGAACCACGGAGCCATCACAAGCGCTCCGAGCGCGTACCCCGCGGCGTTCGCCACGAAGATGATCATCACCGACCACCCCGCCGTGTACGCCGCCCCGGCCGCGCCGGTGAACGTCCACGCGCTGAACTGCACCATGAAGGCGCTGGCCCCCACCAGCCACCACGTCCCCATGCATCCGCTGCGGAAGTAGTCGCTGTCGTCCGAGTTGAATCGCTTGACGACCAAGCCGATGCCCACGAGCACCAACAGGTACGCCCCGATCACCGCGTATTCGATCCACGAGGCTTCGTTGAGCATGGCAAGGACCGGCAGGGAAAGAAAAACCGGCAAGGCAGTCAAGCCTGACCGGCTTAGAGGAAACGCTAGATCATTAGTCTCGTTAAACAGGCAGCGTCATTCGCCTATAAATTCATTAACGAATCACACGACGCCTTAGCTATTCAAATAGCTCGTTGTAGCCCAGGCCCCGAACGCCGGTGGCGTCGCGAATGCCGATCGCCGCGGTGTCTTTCTCTACGGTCGAGGCGTGGCCGTCCATGTAGAGGTAGTTGGCTTTCATGTCGTTCTTGTAGTCCATGCCGCTGTGTCGATCCGGTTCGCCGGAAGACCACCGCTGCGTAGAACCGCGATTGCTTTGCCAGTAGAGCGAGCCCGAGCTGATGCGTGGCTTGAGGTGTGGCTCGTAGCTGTCGCCGACAATGATCCACTCCGTGGGTGTCGCGATGCTGTCGTAGCGGTACCAGCCGGTGATGGGGGCGCTGCTTGACGTGCCGGGGTCGACGGGCTTGTACTCGGGATAGGTGCGGCCGGAGACCGCGTCCTCGCCGTCAATCAGGTAGGGCGACATGCCGTACCCGACCTTGGACTCGTTGCCGTTGGTGCGTGCGAGATCGAAGAGTGGGCAGGAGAAGTTCTCACGCATGAAGTCGGAGCGGTCGTCGGTGACTTCGTCGCGCTTCGCGTTGATCATCTCCTCGGCAAGGATCTCGAACCAATAGTAGTTGTTGCGGGTGGCGTCGCCATCGATGTAGGACACCACGGGGACGATGAAGTTCTTGTTGTTGACGTCGTAGAGCGCGTGGGCCACGCCGATCTGACGCAGGTTGCTGAGGCACGCGACGCCCTGGGCGGTGCGGCGGGCCGACGACAAGGCCGGCAGGAGGATGGAGATCAGCAGCGCGATGATGGAGATCACCACGAGCAGCTCGATGAGCGTGAACGCTCGTCGCGATGTCTGACGTGTCGGTGTATGCGGGTGCGGCATGGCGTTTTTCCTTACGAAAGAATGTATTTCGAGGTTGTCTCTGGAATCGCGCCGCGCGGGTTTTATCCCGCGGGCGCGGCGTGTCTTGCCGGGTCCTCAGCCCGTCTGGGACACGCCGGAGGCGTGGCGTGTTCGTCTTGCGAGGCCCGCGAGCGTGGCGAGGAGTCCTAGGCCGATCACGCCGGGCTCGGGGACGGCGGCGACGGCGGAGGCCGAGCCGGTCCCGTCGA
>JBCCQE010000076.1:0-11289 GCA_039024495.1 Planctomycetota bacterium
CGGGACGCGAGCGAGCGGCGCCGGGGGTGGCCCCGAAACAAACGCTCCGCCCTCTCGAACGCACCAAAACGAGCCCCGCACCACACTCTCCGCCCTCTCGACCCCACCCTCACCCGGAGACCCCGCTTGACGCTCCACGACCGACTCGAGCACCTCAATCAGATCGACGGCATGCTCCGCGCCCTCACCAGCCGAGTCGCCGCGCGCACCCGACGCCTCGACAAGCTTCAATCCAAACTCGCCGTCCTCAACGAGCAGCACGACGAGGTCGAGGCCCAGCTCCAGCAAGCCAAGGCCCACGCCACCACCCTCGAAAAACAGTCCGGCGAAATCGAAGCCCGCATCGAGACCATGCGCGACCGCATGAACGCCGTCACCAGCAACAAGGAGTACTCCGCGATGCTGGTCGAGATGAACACCCTCAAGGTCGAGAAAGACAAGCTCGACGAGGAAGCCATCGAAGCCCTCACCTCCGCCGAGGGACTCGACGCCAAGCTCACCGAGCTCGCCGCACAACGCGACGAGCAGACCACCCTTGTCGCCAACGCCAAGGCCGAGCTCGCCGAGTCCCAAGCCGACATCAAAGAGCGCAAGGACGAACTCGATAAGGAGCGTGACGAC
Organism: Planctomycetota bacterium; assembly: GCA_039024495.1. Taxonomy (GTDB): domain Bacteria; phylum Planctomycetota; class Phycisphaerae; order Phycisphaerales; family Phycisphaeraceae; genus JBCBUE01. The sequence continues at coordinate 622 of JBCCQE010000076.1, forward strand.
GCCGCCGCCGATATCGACGACGACACCCTCCGCCAATACGACCGCCTGCTCATCGAGCACGACGGCGAAGCCCTCGCCCGCGTCGAAGAGCAAGACCGCAAGCGCAAGGAATACACCTGCGGCGAATGCTTCATGGCCCTGCCCGTGCAGATCGTCTCGGCCGTCATGAGCCAGCCCGACTCCGTCGTCCAATGCCCCTCCTGCGGCCGCATGCTCACCATCGCTACCGACCTCAAGACCGCCATCGGCGCGAAGTGATCGGGCGATGAGCCGTGAGCCGTGAGCTCTAAGCCGCAAGCCCACCGCCAAACTTACCCCAAGATTTCGCCCTCCCGCTGCGATGTCGTCCCACGCGCAGCTCCTCGATCGCTCAAAGCTCATGGCTCAAAGCTCCCCCATCGATGAAGTCATCATCCACGTCGACGGCGGCGCTCGCGGCAACCCAGGCCCCGCCGGCGCAGGCGTCGTCATCGCCGACCCCCAAGGCACCCCCCTCCACGAGGCCGGCTACTTCCTCGGCCACGCCACCAACAACGTCGCCGAATACACCGGCCTGCTCCGCGCCCTCGAAGTCGCCACCGCCATGAACGCCAAACGCGTCGCCGTCCACTCCGACTCGGAACTCATGGTCAAGCAGCTCAACGGCGAATACCGCGTCAAGTCCCCCGACCTCAAACCCCTCTATCAGCAAGCCGCCAAGCTCCTAGACGCCTTCGAGAAGTCCACCATCACCCACGTCTACCGCGACAAAAACCAGCGAGCCGACCAACTCGCCAACCTCGCCATGGACGCCGAAACCGACCGCATCGTCAACGCCTGGCCGCAGTAAGCCAACCCCACGATGACCGACAAGCCCGACCCACCCGACGCCCCCGTCACCCTCCGCCCCGTCACGCCCGACAACGTTTACGCCGTCGTCTGCCTCAAGGTCGGCCCCGACCAGCAAGGCACCGTCGCCACCAACTCCAACTCCCTCGCCGAGGCTTACGTCTACCCCGACCGCGCCTGGCCGCGCGCGATCTACGCCGGCGACACGCCCGTCGGCTTTCTCATGCTCGACCTCGTCGGCCCCGACCACCCCGAGGCCGAGAACGGCCGCGCGTCCTACTTCCTCTGGCGACTCATGGTCGACGCCGACCACCAAGGCCACGGCTACGGCAGCGCCGCCGTCCGCCTCGCCATCGAACACGTCAAAACCCTCCCCGACGCCCACGCCCTCACCTCGTCCTACAAGCAGACCAACACCGCCGTCGCCGCCTTCTACAAACACCTCGGCTTCAACCCCACCGGCGAAATCGACGGCAACGAAATCGTCATCCGCCTCGACTGGTGACGCTCGGAGTCACCGACGTGGCCCTTCCTGAAGAACAGTTCCATCCCTCATCGTAAATCCCGTTTCACTATTGACAGCGGCCCCTGATCTGCGAGAGTGAAGCGGGGCGTGGGATGGCGCAGATCGAAGGAGGTTCCGGGATGTTTAATCGGTTGTTTACACAGATCAAATCGGCCCTGGCCGCGGTTTTGCTCGCCGTCCTCGCCCAGCCCGCGTCGGCGACAACGATCCCCATCGAGGTGCTTGCCCTCAGTGAGGACGCCGCTCCGGGTGGAGGCACGTTCGAAGGCTTCTCGGCGGTCTTCGGCGCGGGTGGGGCAGGCCCGGTGATCAACCAGGCCGGTGACTTCGCCTTCACAGCTCAACTCAGCGGCGCGGGGACGACCGGCAACGGCATCTTCGCCCAGTCGGCCGGAGGAACCCGTCGCGCCGTCGTCCTAAGCGGCGACCCGGCGCCGTTCGACCCCGGGCTCGTGTTCTTCGGCGGCGACTTCCAAGCAATCGACGAATCCGGACGCGTCACCTTCAACGCCGTCCTTGTCGATGACCTAGCCGCCCCGTCCGTGGGCTTCGAAGCCCTCTACACCGAAAGCACGCCCGGCGGGCCACTCATCGAAGTCGCCCGACTAGGCCAAACCACTCCAGCGGGCAGCACCTTCGACCGCATCGCAGAGTTCGCGTTCCCGGACATTGCCACCAACAGTCAGGACGAAATCGTGTTCATCGGCGGGCTCGCCGACCCCGCAAGGCGCATGGGCGCTTTCCGGTTCGATCGCACCGGCGGCCTGGCAACCGTCATGAGCGGAGGCGACCTCCTCAACGGAGGACCCGACACACTCGGCTCAGACTTCCGCGGGTTCACGCTCGGCGACGACGGCGCGGTGACGGCCACCAACTTCAGAGACGTCGATGGGGTCGTCGCGGGGTCGACGATCCGTGCCTCCGCGTCGGGCCAACTCGTTGAGCTCATCGCTCCCGGCGACATCGACACGTCCGGAACCGTCGAGGTGATCACGACACGGCATGCACCCGTCAGCAACGCCAGCGGACAAGCGATCACCGGCGCGACCGTGAGCGTGCTCGCCAACGGCTCCGAGCGCGACGAACTGCTGATTAAGCAGGCCGACGGCCGTCTGGAGCGCCTAATCGGCGAGGGTGACCTCGTCCCCGGGCGAGCAGACGTCGTCGACTTCATCGTCCCATCCGCCTTGAGAAACGACGGGACCGCCGCACTGGATTTCAGGATCGTCGAGTTCGTCCCCAACGCATTTCTCGGAGGGATCGCCCTCTATCACCCCGACACCGGGATCGAGACGATCGTGGTCAGTGGCGACCCCGTACCAAGCGGCGAAGGCGTTTTTAACTCACTCGGTAGCGGCTCCCAACTCAACAGCGCAGGTCAGTTCCCGTTCGGTTCGTCGGAGTTTATTTTTATCAACAACCGACTCACGGCCGCGTCTTCGCTCTTCGCCTATGACCCGTCGCTTGGCATCGTCGAGATTCTGAAGAGGGGCGACGAGTTCCTCGGCAGCAAAGTCGAAGACATCGACCTCGGGGTGAGAGGCACCTTTGCCGGCCCCTCGCAGACAACATTCAACGACCTCGGGCAAGGCGTCTTCCAATTCTCGCTCGAAGACGGCCGCTCTGGACTTGCACGATTCACCATCCCCGGGGCCGAACTCCTCGGCGACCTCGACCTCGACGGCGACGTCGACGCCGACGACATCGACCTGCTCTTCGACAACCTCGGCGACCCCACGCTCGACCTCACCGACGACGGCAACACCGACCAGGACGACATCGACGAACTCATCAACAACATCCTCGGCACCTTCCCCGCCGACGCCAACCTCGACGGCCAGGTCACCACCTTCGATCTCGCCATCCTCGCCGCAAACTTCGGACAGACCGACCAAGGCTGGGCCACCGCAGACTTCAACGGCGACGGCCAAGTCACCACCTTCGACCTCGCCATCCTCGCCGCAAACTTCGGCAACGGAACACCGCCAGTCCAAGCAGCCAACACCCCACTCGTCCCCGAGCCCGCGTCGCTTGCCCTGCTCGGGCTGGGCGCTCTGGCGATCGCCTCGCGGCGGCTATCGCGCTGACGCGCAGTCATTGAACCCCCGGCCCGATCTGCGATCATGCCCCGATGCACATCGGGCCGGTCAAGCTCAAGACCAACCTCCTGCTCGCGCCCATCGCCGGCTACTGCGACCTCGCGTTCCGGCTGGTCGTGCGCTCGGTTGAGGGCGTCGCCTGCACGCCCGAAGACCTCGGCGGGCCGCGCGACATCGGCGACGGGACCTACGGCTCGGTCGGCCTGGCGTGCACCGACCTGCTGTGCCCCGAGGCGATCCTCCGCGAGACCGAGAAGACCATGTGGCTCGCCGCGACCGACGAGCGCGACGCGCCCGTCTGCATGCAGCTCTACGGCCGGCACGCCGAGTCGATGGTGCCCGCCGCGGAGTGGGCCGTCGCGCACGGGGCCGTCGTCGTCGACGTCAACATGGGCTGCCCGGTCGACAAGGTCACCAAGAAAAACGGCGGGTCCAAGCTGCTCACCGAGCCCTGCCTCGCCGTCGATCTGATCGAAGCGCTGGTCCGCACGCTCGAGCCGACCGGCGTGCCCGTCACCGCCAAGATCCGCCTCGGCTGGGACGACGACTGCCTGATCGTCGACTCCCTGCCCGCCCGCCTGGCCGACGCCGGCGTCGCCGCCGTCACCGTGCACGGCCGCACCACCGCCATGAAGTTCCGCGGCCAGTGCCGCCTCGAGGGCATCGCCGCCGTCGTCGAGTCCGTCAAGCGCCACCACCCCGGCGTCGCGGTCATCGGCAACGGCGACGTCAAAAAACCCGCCGACGCGCAACGCATGATCGCCGCCACCGGGTGCGACGGCGTCATGATCGGCCGCGGCGCGTTGGGCAACCCCTGGCTCTTCCGCGATACGGCACACCTCCTCAAAACCGGTCGCGAAGCCGAGCCCTTCGACCGACGCCGACGCGCCCAGCTCGTCGTCGACCACTTCCGCCACCTGCTGGCCATGCGCGGCGAGCGGATCGCGCTCGCCACCATCAAGCGTCGCATCAGCTGGTACTCCGCCGGCCTGCAGCCCTGGCCCGGGTTAAAACGCGACACCCAAACACTCGATTCGGCCAAAGCCTTTGAATCGTTCATGGCCGCCGGCATGGAGCGGATGAGTGAACAAGCATCCGACTTTTCCGATGCCGCTAACTCGTCACTTGTAGCTGTGGTGTAAGGGGTTCCGTGCCACACGGGTGTCACTGCGCTCGCCGCCCGCAGGGTTCGCACTGTCTATAAGGGTCCCGCCTGATACCGCCCTTTCGATGCGCCCTGGATGCCCTCTCAACGCCTTCCACGACTGATCCGCCTGCTCAGCCGGATCCAATCCGACCCGACGCAAGGGCCGGCCGAACTCGCCGAGTCGCTGGGCGTCAGCCGGCGCACCCTGTTCCGCGATCTGCGCGCCCTCTCGGATGCCGGCGTGCCGATCGTGCACGAGCCAAGCAAGGGATATCGGATTCTGGAAAGCTACTTTCTGCCTCCGCTGAGCCTGTCGGTCAGCGAGGCCGTGGGCGTGATGCTGCTGGGCCTTCAAGCCGAGGCCGCGCCCGCCAAGCCGTTCTCAGAGCCCGGGCTCTCGGCGGTCCGCAAGCTCGCGTCGATGCTCCCCGCCCCGCTGCGTCGCGGCTGCGCCGAGATGGTCTCATCGATCAGCTATCAGCCCGCCGCCCAGGTCCCCGGCGACCGCGAGACCCCCGTCTACCCCACCCTGCAGATGGCGATCGACAGCCGCCGCGTCTGCAAGATGCGATACCACGCCGCGCTCAGCGACCCCGCCCAGGTCGAGCTCCGACCCATCCGCCTGCACTTCGTCGAACGCGCCTGGTACGTCTACGGCCAGTCGGACTTCAGCGAGGGCCAGGTCCGCGCCTTCAAGCTCAGCCGCATCGTCGACATAGAAGCCACCGAAAAAACCTTCGAGCCGCCCGAGTTCGACCTCGAAGACCACGTCGGCCTCGCGTGGCAGATGATCCCCGAGGGCGCCGAGCACGACGTCTCGATCGTCTTCAACCGCATGGTCGCCCGCAACGTTGCTGAAGTTCGCTGGCACACCACCCAGCAGACCGAGTGGCTCACCGATGGCCGCGTCCGCCTTCGCTTCCGCGTCGATGGCGTCGGCGAGATCGCCTGGTGGGTCTGCGGCTACGCCGACCAGGCCGAAGTCGAAGAGCCCGCCGAGCTCCGCGAACGCGTCAGCGCCATGCTCGCCCGAGCCGCCGCCCGCTACACCCCACCCGACGGCGTGCCCGGCGATCAGCCCGACGACACGCCCACCTGATCGACCGATCGCCGCTCGCCCGAGCCCCGCCCCGCCGCACACGCGAACGCCGCCGGCAACCCATCCGCCAGCTCACGCGCCAAGAGCCCGCGGTCGCCGTGATCGCGCGCCCACCGATCGCCCGCCAGCCCGTGCACATACACCCCCAGCCGCGCCGAGTCCCACGCCCCCCTCCCCCCCGCCATCAGCGCCGCGATCAGCCCCGTCAGCACGTCGCCGCTCCCGGCCGCCGCCATCGCCACGTTGCCCGTCCCGTTCACCCACGCCTCCCGCCCGTCGCTCACCACCGTCCCCGCGCCCTTCAACACCACCACCGCCTCGTGCGCCGCCGCCAACGCGCTCGCCGCCTCGCGCCGGCCCGACGCGCTCTCCAAGTCCACCCGCAACCCCGCCGCCCGCGCCAGCCGACCAAACTCCCCGGGGTGCGGCGTCAGCACCGTCGGCCCCACCCGACGCAACCGCCGCCCCGACCCCGCCAGCGCGTTCAACCCATCCGCGTCCAACACCATCGCCCGCCCGTCATTCACCAAAGGCGGCAGCACCTCGTCCGCCCCCGCGCCCAACCCAGGCCCCACCGCCAACGCCGCCCGCCCGTCCCGATCCGCGCCCCGCAACGCCTCCACCAACCCGCTCCACCCCCGCCCGCCCAACGCCACCCCCGTCGCCGAGGGCTCGATCATCAGCACCGCGCCCATCACCTCCGCCGGCGCCGCCACCTTCACCAGCCCCGCCCCCGCGCGAAACGCCGCCCGCGCCGCCATCGCCGCCGCGCCCGGCATCGTCGCCGAACCGCCCACCACCATCACCGTCCCAAACGTCCCCTTGTGCCCGTCCGCCGGCCGCGCAGGCACCCCCACGGGCGGACCGCCTCCCCCGATCTCTCCCTCGTGGTCGCCCAAAGACACCCCCAAAGCCTAACGCCTCAGCCGCCCTCCTGCGGCCATCGGCGATTGATCTGACACGCCGCGTAAGCCCCGCCAAACCCGTTGTCCACGTTCACCACCGTCACCCCCGACGCACAGCTCGTCAGCATCCCAAGCAACGCCGTCATCCCCCCCAGATTCGCGCCATACCCCACGCTCGTCGGCACCGCCACCACAGGCACCTCCACCAGCCCGCCCACCACGCTCGGCAACGCCCCCTCCATCCCCGCGATACACACAATCGCCCGTGCCCCCCGCAGCTCCTCCAGCCGACCCAGCAGCCGGTGCAGCCCCGCCACCCCCACGTCGTGCACCTCCACAAACGGGTGCCCTAAAGCCCGGCACGTCATCGCCGCCTCCTCCGCCACCGCCAGGTCGCTCGTCCCCGCCGTCACCACCGCGATCGTCCCCACCGCCCGCGCGTCCGCCGCCGGCTCGCCCACCATCACACACCCGCTCCGCGCCCCCACCTCAATCGCCAACCCATCCGCCGCCGCCATCGCATCCAGCGCCGCCACATGCTCCCCCCCACACCGAGTCAACAACACCGCCCCAACCCCACCAGCCGCTCGCGGCTTAGCGCTCTCCCCATCACCCCCCACCACCATCCCCGCCCGCAACCGCCGCGCAATCGCCACCGCCTGCTCCGCCGTCTTCCCCGCCGCGAACACCACCTCGCCCGTCCCGCACCTTCCCTTCCGATGGTGGTCCAGCGTCGCAAACCCCAAAGGCTCCGCCTGCATCGCCCGCAGCCTCGCCGCCGCCTCGTCCAACCCAAGCGACCCGTCGCGCACCGCGCTAAGCACCGCCTCCAACGTCGAAACTCCCGTCGCCTCAGCCATCGCCCAACCCTAGCACACCAACCCACCAACACCTCGCGCTGAACCAAGCGGCGTGAAGGCCTGGGTGCCACACCTCGTGCGCAGCACGATGTGTGCTGATCAAGAATCAACCCGCCTCCGCCACCACCCGCGCCGCCAGCGCATCCAGCCGCTCCACCGGCACCACCCCCAACGACCAGTCGCGCTTGCGCGCCACCGCCGCGTTCTCCACCCCCGCCCGCGCCTCCGCCAACGCCCGCTCCGCCTCCGCCAACACCCCCGGCCGCTCCGCCGCCAACGCCGCGTTCGCCCGCTTCACCTCCGCCCACGCCCGCGCCCGCTCGCCCCGATCCGCCACCCGCGCCCCCGCCCCCCAGACCCCATCGCCGTGCAGCCGACCCAACGCCGCGCGCTTCCGCGCCGCCCAACCCTCCGCACCCGCCAACCCCACCATCCCCGCCAGCCGATCGACGTTGTGCCGCGCGTGATGCACGCCCCACACCGCCCGCCGCACCGCCGCCGCGTCCGCCACCGCCAGCCCCGCCGCGTCCAATCGCACGTCCGCCGTCGCAACCACCATCGGCGCTAGCTCGCCCGCCTCCTCCCCCAGCCACCCCCGCCACCAACGCTCGGTGATCCGGTCGTACGCCCCGCCGCCCGTCCCGTGCACAAACAACCCGCAGTCCCCCCGCGCCCGCACCGCCGCCGTCATCAGAAGCGCTCGCGGCACCAGCCCCTTCACCCCATCCAAAGACTCACCTGCAGCATGCAACGGCGTTCCATCTTCCAACGTCAGCACCGCCGCCGAGTCCGCCGTGTCGATCCACACCGCCTCGCGCCGCTGCATCCAACCCACCCGCCACAGCGGCGCCTCCACCCGCCAAGGCTCCACCACCAGCTCACGCACCCCCGCATCCACCCCGCTCGCTTCGCGCTCCGCACGCACCGCCGCGTTGTACGCCCGCACGCAACGCATCGGCTCCGCCAACATCCGCTCCACGATCCAACGCAACCCCCCCGACCCCGCACCGCCCCCCTAAGCCCGCGGCGTCTGGCCGTGGGCACCCCCCCACAACCCCGTCGACCGCACCGCCGTCACCTCGCCCCTTACCCACCGCCCGCGCATCGCCCCCGTCACCGCCGCCAACTGCCCCGCCAAATCCCCGTGCCCCCGCCCCGCCCCGTCCAACGCCTCGATCAACCGCCCCACCTCCGCCCCCGCGTCCTCCGCCCAACCCCGCGCCCCCGCCAACACCTCGATCGCCCCGTCCACCCCCATCGCCGGCTGCATCCCCAAAGGCACGTCCGCCCGACACCGCCCAAGCCGCACCGCACGCACCCCCCACCGATCCCCCGCCCGCATCGGCAGCTCAATCACCCCTGCATCATGCGTGTCGTGATCCACCAACAGATCACAGAAGCCATCTCCGCCCTCACCCCCCACCACCGCATCCGCCGTCAACGACTTCGCCAACACCCCCGCATGCCACAGATAAGGCTGATGCCCCGTCCACACCCGCCCACCCCCGCGCACCAGCCCCGCCCAACCACCCAACCCAGGCTCCGCAAAAAAACCCACCTCCCCTTCCCCAGCCGCTTGCGGCTTAGCCTCCGAAGACTCGCTCATCCCGCCGCACAGCTCGCACACCCGCCCCGAAGCTGCGGGTGCTTCACCATCTCCCGGCGGAACACCTCCCGATAGTGCCGCAAACGCTCGTCCGCGTCGTCCAGCTTCCCGCCGAACGAACGGTTCGGATCGTTGTAAATCAACCGGATCGGCACCTCGCTCACCCGATGGTCCGCCGCCGCGTGCTGCACCCACGCCTGCAGCGGGATCGCGTACCCATCCACATCCAAATCCAGATCCGCCGTCGCCGACACCCGATACGCCTTGAACCCGCAGAACGCATCCGTGATCGCCAGCCCCAACGACTCGTTGATCCAACGCGTCACCTCCGCGTTGATCTTCTGCCGATCCGCCGGCGGCTTCACGCACTCCGCGCAATCCACCAGATATCGGCTCCCCGAAATCACATCGCTGTCGTCCCGTTCGATCGCCGCCACAAAGTCCGGCAGGCTCTCCGGCTCGTGCTGCTCGTCGCAGTCCATCGTGATCAGCCAGTCGTACCCGTAGCTCTGCGCCCAGCGAAACGCATCGCGGATCGCCCGCCCATACCCCAGATTCGTCTTGTGACGAATCACGTCCACCGGCTGGTGCGCCAGCAGCGTCGGCGTCGCATCCGTCGAGCCGTCGTCCACCACCAGCACGTCGTTCGGCGCGTACTCCGCGATCTTCGCGATCACGTTCGTGATGTACCGCTGCTCGTTGTACACCGGCACCGCCACCAAAATCCGAGGCCCGCGCCGCGACAGCCCACCCGTCGCCGCCTCGCCCCCCCCATTCACGCTGCCGTTCGCCGTCGCCGACATGCACACCTCAAAAACCAAGAAACCTCAACCAATCGCCCCCGCAACGCTAGCCGCGCCACGCCCACCGATCAATCACCACCCACCCCACCTTGTTCCACCCACCCCAAAGCCGCTCGCGGCTTACCCCCCACCTCACCCCTCATACCTCATACCTCCTCCTCCCCCACCCACCCCGCCAACCCCGCGATCTGCTCCACCGTCAGCTCCTCCGCCCGCATCCTCGGCTCCACCCCGCCCGGCCACGCCGCCCCACCACGCACCTCACCCGCCTCCCCCCAAGCCCACCCCGCCGACCGAAACACCCCCCCCAACTGCTTCCGCCGCGACCGAAACAACCGACCCGCAAACCCGCTCACCAACCCCAGATCCCCGATCGGCTCCGCGCGTCGCTCCAGCTTCACCACCGCCGACGCCACCTTCGGCGAAGGCCAGAAACACCCAGGCCCCAACACCGACACCCGCTCCACTTCGCAACCCGCCTGCACCACCACCCCCAGCGCCCCGTAAGCCGATCTTCCTGGGGCCGCCACCAAACGATCCGCCACCTCCTTCTGCACCATCACCACCGCCCCCCGCATCGCCGGCTCCCCAACCACCAAATTCGCCACCAAAGGCGACGCCACGTGATAAGGCAGATTCGCCACCAACGTAAACGGCAACACCCCGCTGCCTCCGCCATCACCCCTCACACCCCCACAAGCCGCGGCAGAGCCCCTTCCGGGGGGCGCCGCCGCGGGTATCTCCCCTCCCCCGGGTCCCACCCCTCCCCCCTCCCCCCTCCGCGATCCCCCCTGC
>JBCCQE010000077.1:0-10566 GCA_039024495.1 Planctomycetota bacterium
CGACTGCTGGAGCATGCGCTTCTCGTTGCGGATGATGACCTCGGGTGCGTTGAGGTCCATCAGCTTCTTAAGGCGGTTGTTGCGGTTGATGATGCGGCGGTAGAGGTCGTTAAGGTCGGACGTCGCGAAGTTGCCCGACTCGAGCAGGACGAGCGGGCGCAGGTCCGGCGGGATCACGGGGATCACGTCCATGACCATCCACTCGGGCTTGTTCTCCGAGCCGCGGAGCTGCTCGACGATCTTGAGCCGTTTGGAGATGTCCTTGATCTTCTGCTTGGAGCGCGTGGCGCCGAGGTCCTCGCGGAGCTGGGCGGCGAGGTCGTGCAGGTCGAGGTGGATGAGCAGTTCCTTGACCGCCTCGGCGCCCATCATCGCGGTGAAGGACGAGCCGTGCTCGGAGAGCGCGACGCGGTATTCGTCTTCGGTGATGACCTGCATGTGCTTCAGGGGGGTGTCGCCGGGATCGGTGACGACGTAGTCCTGGAAGTAGACGACCTTCTCGAGGTCGGAGGTCTTCATGCCGAGCAGGTTGCCCAAGTGCGAGGGGATCGCCTTGAAGAACCAGATGTGCACGATGGGCGCGGCCAGGTTGATGTGGCCGAGGCGCTTGCGGCGGACGCGCGAGTGGGTGACCTTGACGCCGCAGCGGTCGCAGATGATGCCCTTGAACTTGGTGCCCTTGTACTTGCCGCAGGCGCATTCGTAGTCGCGCTCGGGGCCGAAGATCCGCTCGCAGAACAGGCCGTCCTTCTCGGGGCGGTAGGTGCGGTAGTTGATCGTCTCGGGCTTCTTGACCTCGCCGAAGGACCACGAACGGATGTCGTTCGGGGAGGCGAGGTTGATCTTGACGGAGGCGTAGTCGTTGACGCGGTCGTAGAGCAGGTCAGCCATGGTGGTGTGTTGACTCTTGGGGGTGACCGGGGCGGGTGGGTTGCGTGTCGTGCCGACAAGCGGCGGGGATCGTTACTTCGAAGCGAGCGGTCCGGCGGATGTCGATCAGAGGATCGACGACACGCCTTCGAGCTCGGTTTTTTCCATCGTGATGTTCAGGCCGAGGCCTTTGACCTCGTTGCACAGCACGTCGAACGCGACGGGCATGCCGGCCTCGAGCTTGTTGGTGCCCTTGACCATGGCCTCGTAGATCTTCGTGCGGCCCTCGACGTCGTCGGACTTGACGGTGAGGAGCTCTTGAAGGATGTACGCGGCGCCGTAGGCCTCAAGCGCCCAGACCTCCATCTCGCCGAAGCGCTGGCCGCCGGTGCGGGCCTTGCCGCCCAGCGGCTGCTGGGTGATGAGCGAGTAGGGGCCGGTGGCACGAGCGTGGATCTTGTCGTCCACGAGGTGGTGCAGCTTGAGGAGGTACATGTGGCCGACGGTGGTGGGCTGATCGAACAGCTCGCCGGTGCGGCCGTCGCGGAGGCGTACCTTGCCGCCCTTGGGCATCTTGGCCAGGATCTCGTCGGGCTCGTGAGCGCCCTCGGTTTCTTCCATGCGCTTGTCGACGTAGGCGTTGGCCTCTTCGACGGCGGCCCAGATCTCGTCCTCGGTCGCCCCGTCGAACACGGGCGTGACGGCCTGGAAGCCCAGGACGCCGCAGGCCCAGCCGAGGTGGGTCTCTAGGATCTGCCCGACGTTCATGCGCGACGGCACGCCCAGCGGGTTGAGCAGCACGTCGACCGGCGTGCCGTCCTCGAGGAAGGGCATGTCTTCTTCGGGGACGATGCGGGCGATGACGCCCTTGTTGCCGTGGCGGCCGGCCATCTTGTCGCCGACCGAGAGCTGACGCTTGGTCGCGAGGTAGACCTTGACCATCTCGAGAACGCCGGACTGGAGCTCGTCGCCGCGCTTCATGTGGGCCAGGCGACGCTGCTTCTCTTTCTCGATCGCCTGGATGCGCGGCCAGAACGCGTCGTAGACCTTCAGGCCCGCTTCGCGGATTTCTTTGCCGCCCTTGATCCACTTGGTGTTGAAGTCGCCGATCTGCTCGATCACCACCTCGGTGATGTCCGAGGCGCCGACCTTCTGGCGCGTCGAGGGGTCGACCATGGCGGTGCCGATGGTTTCGTTGACCTGCTCGACCATCTCGCGGAAGAGCTGGGCGGCGCGGTCGTCCATCGACTGCTCGTACTCACGCATCTCGCGGCGGAGCTGCTTCTTTTGGTCGTCATTGAGGTGCATGCGCCGGCTGAATCGCTTCGCGCCGATGACGATGCCCTCGGAGCCGGCGGGCACCTCAAGCGAGTCGTTCTTCACGTCCTCGCCGGCCCGGCCGAAGATGGCGTGGAGCAGCTTCTCTTCGGGCGTGAGCTCGGACTTGGACTTGGGGCTGACCTTGCCGACGAGGATGTCGCCGGGCTTGACGTATGAGCCGGTGCGGACGATGCCGACCTCGTCGAGCCGGGCGAGCTGGCGCTCGGAGACGTTGGGGATGTCCGGCGTGAACTCTTCCTTGCCGAGCTTGGTCTCGCGGATCTCGACGTCGAACTCCTCGATGTGGATCGAGGTGAACGTGTCGGTCTTGACGAGGCGCTCGGAGATGACGATCGCGTCCTCGAAGTTGTAGCCCTCGAAGGTGTTGAACGCGACGAGGCAGGACTTGCCCAGCGCGAGCTCGCCCTGATGGGTGGCGGCGCCGTCGGCGATGATCTGCCCGGCTTCGACCTGGTGGCCGAGCTGGACGATCGGCTTCTGGTTGAGGCAGGTGCGCTCGTTGAGGCCGGTGAACTTGCGCAGCTCGTACTCGTCGGCGTTGTCCACGACGATGCGGGCGGCGTCGACGTAAGTCACCGTGCCCGCACGCACGGCCTTGACGACCATGCCCGAGTGCTGCGGGATCTGCTTTTCCATGCCCGTCGCCACGCACGGCGGCTCGGTCTTGACCAGGGGCACGGCCTGCCGCTGCATGTTCGAGCCCATCAACGCGCGGTTCGCGTCGTCGTGCTCGAGGAAGGGGATGAGCGCGGCGGAGACGCCGACGATCTGCTTGGGCGAGACGTCGACGTAGTCCACGTTCTTGCTGGAGACCTCGGCGAGGTCGCCCTCGACGCGGGCCAGCACGCGACCGTCCTTGATCTTGCCATCCGTGTCGATCGAGTCGGCCGGGGCGAGGGTCAGGCGGATCTCTTCGTCGGCACGCAGGTAGGCGATGTCGCCCAGGTTGCGGGTCTTCTTGTCGACCGTGCGATACGGGGCGAGCAGGAAGCCGTAGTCGTCGACCTCGGAGTAGATGCCAAAGACGGTGATGAGACCGATGTTCGTGCCTTCCGGCGTCTCGATCGGGCAGATGCGGCCGTAGTGGGAGATGTGGACGTCGCGGACCTCGAAGCCCGCGCGCTTGCGGTTGAGGCCGCCGGGGCCGAGGGCCGAGAGGACGCGCTCGTGGCGGAGCTGCGAGAGCGGGTTGGTCTGCTCGACCACCTGCGACAGCTCGGAGCGGGCGAAGAAGTGGTCGATCGCGGAGCTGATCGCCTTGGAGTTGATCAGGTCGGCGATCTTGGACAGCTCGTCCGGATCCTTGACGCTCATGCGCTCCTGCACGGTGCGGCGGAGCTTGAGGAAGCCCTTGCGGATCTCCTCGACGGCCAGCTCGTCGAGCGTGCGGAGGCGGCGGTTGCCCAGGTGGTCGATGTCGTCGACGTGGGCCTTGTTGCGGTTGGACCGCAGGTCGAGGATGTAGTTGACGACCTGCAGGAAGTCCGTGCCGCGCAGCTGCATCTCACCCTCGGGGGTGTCGAGGTCGAACTTGCGGTTGATGCGGAAGCGGCCGACCTTGCCGAGGCGATAGCGATTGACGTCGTAGAACTTCTCGGCGAACAGGTCGCGGGCCTTGTCGACCTGCGGCGGGTTGCCGGGCCGCAGGCGGGCGTAGAGCGCCAGTAGCGCCAGCTCGTGCTCGGTGGCGTCGAGGCCCTCGAAGCGGACCTGCTTCTCGTCGGCGATCGTGTTGAGGATCAGCTCGTCGGTCGGGTCCTTGACGATCTCGATGGTGTCCAGCGAGGACGCGACGATCTGCTCGACGGCGTCGCCGATCTGCGCGGCGACGGGGACCAGCTCCTCGCCGGTCTCGGTGTCGACGATCGCCGACGCGGCGAAGTGCTCCGGCCGGGCGTCCTTGGCCTTGATGGTTTCGATGCCGTAGAAGGTCTCGAGGATCTTGCGGTTGGTGGAGAAGTCCTCGTCGATCGCCCGCAGGAAGGTGGTCGCGGGGATCTTGGTGCTCTGGTCGATGCGCATCGTGAGCACGTCTTTTTTCGTGACCTCGAGCTCGATCCACGAGCCGCGCTCGGGGATGATGCGGGCCGAGTGCAGCGGCCGGTCGCCCTCGGACGAGGCGATCGAGAAGTCGACGCCCGGCGAGCGGTGGAGCTGGTTGACGATCACGCGCTCGGCGCCGTTGACGATGAACTCGCCGCCGCCCATGAGGATCGGCATCTCGCCGAGGTAGATGTCCTCTTCGGGCATCTCGGCGACGTCCTTGCGGACCAGCCGCACGCCGACGCGGAACGGCATGCCATAGGTAAGCCGCAGCTCGCGGCACTCGTCCTGCGTGTAGCGGGCCTCGTCGAGCTTGTAGTGGGTGTATTCCAACTGCATCGTCTCGTCGTAGGAGACGATCGGGAACACCTCACGCAGCAACGCCTCGAGGCCAAGCTCGGGGTCGCGCTCGTCGTGCGGCTTGTCGGCCTGCAGGAATCGCTCGTAGGCGGCCTGCTGGACCCGGATCAGGTTGGGGATGGGAAGGGCATCGCCACGCTTGGCGTAGTCGCGGACAGATTGGATCTGCATCGAGGTCCTCGGCGGGCTGTCGAGTTGGTGGGGAGGGAGGAACCGGTCGCAGCCCCTGGGTGCCTCGGCCCATGGGCGACTCGCGTTTCTCGCAGATGAGGCTGCATCGTCGCGAACCCATAAGCATATACCGGACGCGACGCCAGCACAACCCGGCCAGACGCCGAGCCTTGCGATTTTTCTCCCCCGTGACTTATCGCCCCCTCAGACAAGCCCGCATCGCGGCCTCCCAAGCCCAAGCATAACCCAAACGCCGCCCTACCGCAGGAACATCCCCGCCACCGCGGCCGTCGCGGCCGACGCCATCGCCCCGCCCAGCATCGCCCGAAGCGCCAGCCGCGACAGCTCGGTCTTGCGCTCCGGGGCCAGCGGGCTGATCCCGCCGATCTGGATGCCGATCGACGCGAAGTTCGCGAACCCGCACAGCGCATACGCCGCGAGCTTCGCGGACCGCTCGCTGTCGAAGCCACGGGCGCCGTCGGCGGGGTTCAGGTAGCCGTCCATCACCGCGAAGGCGACGAACTCGTTGGTCGTCAGCTTCACCCCGATCAGCGAGCCCACCAGCCGCGCGTCGTGCCAGCTCTCCACCCCGATCGCCCACGCCACCGGCGCCAGCAGCACGCCCAGAATCATCTCAATACTCAGGTCCGCCGGCAGCAGCGGCCCCAGGTTCACCCACACCGCCGTCGCGTTCACCCCGCCGGCCGCCAGCCCCAGCCCGGCGTTCAAGAACTGGATCAGGAACGTGAACGCCACCAGCATCGCCAGCACGTTCAGGTAGAGCTTCAGCCCGTCGGTCGTGCCGTTGGCCGCCGCTTCGATGGCGTTGTTCGCCGTCCGCCGGACCCTCAGCTCCACCCGCCCGGCCGTCTCGGGCGTGCCCGCCTCGGGCATCACCACCTTCGCGATCGCCAGCGCCGCCGGGGCCGACAGCACGCTCGCCGTCAATAAATGCGGCCCAATCTCTCCCCCCAGCACCCCCATGTAAACCACCAAAACCGACCCCGCCACCGTCGCGAACCCCCCCGTCATCATCGCCATCAGCTCGCTCTGCGTCATCCCCGCCAGATAAGGTTTCACCGCCAGCGGCGCCTCCGTCTGCCCCACGAACAGGTTGGCCGCCATCGCCATCGCCTCGGCCCCGCTCACCCCCATCGTCACCATCATCGCCCGGGCCATCAGCCAGATCACCACCTGCATCAGCCCGACGTGGTAGAGCAGCCCCACCAACGCCGCGAACGGAATGATCACCACCAGCCCCGTCGCCGCGAACGCAAAGATGAACCCCGCCGGCCCCTCGCCCCCCGCCGCCAGCCCGCCGAACACCGTCGACGCCCCCATCGTGTTCAGCTTCACAAACTCCGCCACCCCCTCGGCCGCGCCCCGCAGCACCCGCTCGCCCCACCCCGTCCCCAGCACCACCCCCGCCAACGCAAGCTGCAAACCAAACCCCCACGCCACCACCCGCCAGGGGAACCTGCCCTTGTGGCTCGACATCGCCCACGCCAGCCCCACCAGCACCGCGATCCCAAGCAATCCCCTCAGCACCTCAATCATCGCCACGCAAGGTAGCGACTTCGCCCGCCCCACCTCCTACGCCCTCGGGTTAACATCCCGTCGTCCAACTCTCCTCGGCCGTACGGAGCTCCCGATGTCTCAACGCCTCGCCGCCCTCTTCGCCCTGGCCCTCTGCGTCGCCGCCCTAGGCGTCGGCTGCAAAAAAATCCCGCTCGACGCCGCCCTCATCGACGAGCAAAACGTCCTGGCCGCTGATGCGCAAGCCATCGCCGAGACCTTTAAAGATCGCGACCCCACGATCCGCGCGTTCTTCGACCACGCCCACGCCTACATCGTCTTCCCGCAGGTCCAGACCGGCCCCGCAGGCTCGGGCCTGGCCACCGCCGAGGGCGTCGTCTTCAAGCACGGCCGCCAGGCCGGCTACGCCGCGCTGCGTCAGGGCAACCCCACCGCCGACCTCGACGGCCAGTCCTTCGCGCAGATCATCTTTTTCGAGACGCAAGCCGCGCTCGACGCCTTCCAAGCCGACCGCCTCCGCTTCGCGCCCACCGCCGAAGCCGTCGCCGCCAAGCCCGGCGCCGCGGCCCAGGCCGGCTACATCGACGGCCTCGCCGCCTTCACCACCGCCCCGCGCGGCCTCCGCTTCGAGGCCAGCCTCAAAGACCAACGCATCACCACCGTCCCCACCGAGGCCGAGCGCATCCCCTGACCCCGACGGCCCGGCCGCCCTGCGAATCGACGTAAAAAAAGGCCGCGACGCTTCGCAACGTCACGGCCGAGTCCGCGAGACCCACGCCCCGCGGAGCGGAACCGGCGGCGGGCTCGCACTCGCGGGCGGGAGGAGGATGCCCGCCAGCGCGTGACGCCACGCCGTGCCTGTCCACGCCAAAGGCCCTTCAGAACCGTCGGCGTGTCTCTTCCCCACTCATACGCCCCCCGGGCCCAAGGGTTCGCCCGACCCGCTCAAGACCCGTGGCACCCGACCCTCCGACCCGCCGCGGCCGTACGATCCGCTGCGTCCCGCCCTCGCCCCCCGAAACCCCCCGGAACCCCCGGAAGCCCCCGGAGCCCGCCATGCCCCGCCACGTCGCCCCCTTCTTCGCCCCCGTCTTCGCCCCCGTCTTCACCCTGGCCCTGCTCTTCTCGCTCGCCCTCGCCCCGCTGGTCGGCTGCTCGAGCTACCGCGCCTCGGCCCACGACGACCCCAGCCGTCAGGCCGACCTCGCTGTCGCCAGCGCCGCAGCCCAACAGGACTTCCTCGACCGCGACCCCACCCTCCAGGCCTTCTTCGACTCCGCCCATGGCTACGCCATCTTCCCCGAGGTCACCAAAGGCGCCGCCGGCATCGGCGCCGCCCACGGCCAGGGCGAGGTCTACGAACAAGACACCCTCGTCGGCCACGCCAGCGTCAGCCAGGGCTCGCTAGGCGCGCAGCTCGGCGGGCAGGTCTACAGCCAGATCGTCTTCTTCGAAGACGAAGCCACGATGCGGCACTTCAAGCGAGGCAACCTCGAGTTCGCCGCCCAGGCCTCGGCCGTCGCCGCCTCGGCCGGCGCAGGGGCCAACGCCGATTACGCCGACGGCGTCGCCGTCTTCACCACCGCCGCACGCGGGCTGATGTTCGAAGCCTCCATCGGCGGCCAGAAGTTCGCCTTCCGCCCGCTCAAGTAACCCCACGCCGCTCGTCGCACGGCCCCGCACGGCTAAGCTTCTGTCGTGACCTCAGCGCACGCCCAACCCACCGCGCCCGCCGCCGCCGCGGGCCCCGAAGTCGGCTCCGAGGAGCGCATCTCCCGGCTGCTCGACCTCGTCTCCGATGTCTCGCGCGCCCGCCGCCCCCAGGACGTCATCCACGCCTACGCCAAGCACTCGGGCAAGCTCAACCCCCAGGACGGGTACATCTCCCTGTCCACCCGCGACCTGCCCGACGGCCACTACCGCGTCACCCGCTTCATCGACGACGGCGACGTCGAACGCCTCGCCGAGGCCGACCCCTGGAACGCCCCGCCCATCGAACCCGCCAGCCAAGGCTTCCTCGCCGACGCCATCGCCGACGGCCGGCCCAAGGTCTTCAACGACCTCCGCGTCACCGACGACCCCGCCCTCGGCGACCGCCTCGCGCCCTTCCGCTCCGCCGCCGTCCTGCCGCTCTACGACGACGGACAAGCGCTCAACTGGTCGATCATGCTCCGCCGAGCGCCCCACGGCTTCACGCCCAAAGACCTCGAAGAGCTGCTGCTCCGCGCCAACCTCGTCGGCACCTGCGTCCGCCACGTCCGCACGGGCCAGCAGCTCAGCGAAGCCAAGCTCGCCCTCGCCGCCGAGGTCGAAAAGATCGCCCAGATCCAGCACGCCCTGCTCGACAGCAACCTGCCGAACATCAAGGGCTACTCGCTCGGCGCCGACTACCGCACCGCCGCGTCCGCCGGCGGCGACATGTATTTCTTCCACCCGCTCGGCACCTCTCCGCTCGACGGCACCGGCGACCACAACGGCTGGTGGGGCATCTTCGTCGCCGATGTCGCCGGCCACGGGCCCGCCGCCGCCGTCGTCATGGCCATGGTCCAGTCCATCCTCTCCGCCTTCCCCGAACGCACGACCGACGGCCCCGCCAACGTCCTCGCTTATCTCAACCAACACCTCTGCGCCAAAGGCATCGAGGGCGCGTTCGTCACCGCCTTCTGCGCCGAGCTCAAGCCCGCCGAGGGCCGGCTCACCTACGCCCGCGCCGGACACCCGCCGCCCATCGTCCGCAGCCGCGCCGCCGCCGGCTCGCCCACCCGCCAGCTCGACCAGGTCGGCGGCCTGCCCCTGGGCATCCTCGACTCCGCCGAATACGACTGCACCGAGACCCGCCTCGAGCCCGGCGACGCCCTGCTCATGTTCACCGACGGCCTCACCGAAGCCCGCGACCCCGCCGGCAACTTCTTCGGCGAAGCCCGACTCGCCGACGCCCTCTCCCAGTGCGCGTCCTCTACCGCTCAAGACGTCGTCGCCTCCATCCACGACGCCATCCACGCCCACATCGCCGGCTGCCCGCGCGACGACGACCAAACGCTCGTCGCCGTTGTCCGCGAACCCGCCCCACCCCAAACCCCAGAGCCCAAGCCGTGACCACCCCCCGCCGCCACCGCTTTCACGCCCGCCTGGCCGCCCCGCTCGCCGCCGTGCTCGCCTGCTCCACGATGCCGCTGCTCGTCGGCTGCGAATCCGACGGCCCCGCGACCCAGCCCTACTCCTCGCGCAAGTCGCCGCCCCCACGCACCACCTACCTCGACGACGCAGGCGACGCGGCCGTCGAGACCGGCGACTTCCTCTTCGGCGACCTCTTCCGCGAGCCCGAGCCCAAGCGCCGCACCCGCTCCTACAGCCGCTGACCCATGACCTGCTTCGCCGATCCGCCCGCCGAAGAAGCGCCCCTCCCCGCTCGCTTCGACGACGCCCCGACCCAGGACCGCGCCAACGCCTACGGCGTCGACTACGTCCGGCTCGACCGCGCCGTCGGAGGCACCGTCTGGGTCACCCGCGAAGGCTGGCACGCCGTCGACCACGTCATCCCCACCACCTGGTTCTGCCACAAGGAGTACGCCCGCGACGGCGAGAAGCTCGCCACCGGCACCGGCTCGGTCTTCCACGTCCCCACCGTCTCGCAACGCACCGGCCGCCGACAAGAGCTCGTCATTAAGTTTTCCCGCGTCGGCCAGGACGTCCCCGTCCTCGTCTCCGAGACCTTCCTCGACAACCTCCCGCCCGGCCTGGCCGACGAAGCCGACTTCGCCGACCCCTTCTACGAGTTCGGCATCCTCGCCGCCCTCCGCCGATCCCACTGCGGCCGCCCCGACGAACGCCCCATCCGCACCGCCAAGCCGCTGGCGATCTACTCCCCCCCGCGCGAATACCCCCTCTGGCAGCTCGGCCGACACGCCGGCCGCTTCGACGCCCGACGCCACATGCTCGAGGCCAACCAGGCCGCCTTCCGCAACGCCGCCCAAACCCCAGCCCCCGCCGACTGCGAGCTGCACCTCCAACGCGACTACATCGTCATCTACGAGTGGGTCAAAGGCATCGACGCCGAGCAGCTCTACCACGACGGCCAGGTCCCCGAAGACGAGATGATCACCCTAACGCTCGACACCGCCGCGCTCATGAAGTCACGCGGGTTCGTCGTCATCGACCACAAACCCCGCCACCTCATCTGCCGCCCCCGCCATCCCCGCCGCCACCCCCCCCTCGCACCCACCCCCACCTCCACCTCCACCCCCA
>JBCCQE010000078.1:0-10539 GCA_039024495.1 Planctomycetota bacterium
CCGCTCGCGGCTTAGCCCCCCCCACCGCCTCATCAATCGCCACCCCCACAGGCGTCGCCGACTCATCCGTCGCGCACCCGGCCAACGCCACGACACCAACCAAACACACCCACCACGCAGCACATCGATTCGCTCGACTCATCCCACCAGCTTAAACGCCCCACCCACCCGCGCACTTCAACACCCACGCCGCGGCTGAGCAAAGCAAAGCCGCGGGTCCCACCAACCCATGCCCCATGCCCCATGCCCCATGCCCCATCACCCATGATCCATGACCCATCGCCCCCCCTCACTCCCACTCAATCGTCGCCGGCGGCTTGCTCGAGATGTCATACACCACCCGGTTCACCCCACGCACCTCATTAATGATCCGATTGCTGATCGTCGCCAACACGTCGTAAGGCACCCGCGCCCAGTCCGCCGTCATGAAGTCCTGCGTCTCCACCGCGCGGATCGCCACCACCGATTCGTGCGTCCGCCCATCGCCCATCACCCCCACGCTCTTCACCGGCAGCAGCACCGCGAACACCTGAGCCGTCCGCCGATACAACTGATTCGCCACGATCTCCTCGAGCAAAATCTCATCGCAGTCGCGCAGCAGCTCAAGCTTCTCCCGAGTCACATCCCCCAACACCCGCACCGCCAGCCCCGGCCCCGGGAACGGGTGCCGCCACACAATCGCCTCCGGCAAACCCAACACCTCACCCAGCCGCCGCACCTCGTCCTTAAACAAGTTCCGCAACGGCTCCACCAACTCAAACCCCAACTGCTCCGGCAACCCCCCCACGTTGTGGTGCAGCTTGATGTTCGCCGCCGTCCCCGCATAACCCTGACCCGACTCGATCACATCCGGATACAGCGTCCCCTGCGCCAAAAACCCCGGCGCATCGCCGCTCGCCTCCAGCTTCTCCGCCTCGGCCTTGAACACATCGATAAACCGATGCCCGATCCGCGTCCGCTTCTCCTGCGGATCAACGACCCCTTCCAAGTCACTCAGAAAGTCGTCCCCCGCGTCCGCCACGCGCAAGTCAATCCGGAAGTGATCGCGGAACGTCTGCTCCACCAGCTCGCGCTCCTTCTTCCGCAGCAACCCGTTGTCCACGAAAATGCACGTCAGCCGATCGCCCAACGCCTTGTGCAGAAGCGCCGCCACCACCGAAGAATCCACCCCGCCCGACAGCCCGCAGATCACCCGCCCGTCGCCCACCTGCTCGCGCACCCGCGCGACCTCGGCCTCCATAAAGTCCGCCATCTTCCACGACCCCCGCGCCCCGCACGCCTCGAACAAAAAATTCCGCAGGATGTCGTTCCCGTGCGGCGTGTGCGTCACCTCCGGGTGGAACTGCACGCCATAGAACGGCCGCGTCTTGTGCCGCACCGCCGCGAACGGGCACGTCGGCGTCGTTGCCAGCGCCTCAAACGCATCGCCCGGCAGCCCCGTCACCTGATCGCCGTGCGACATCCACACCGCCGTCGACGAAGGAATCCCGCGCAACAGCCCCTCGCCCACCCGCACCTCCAGCGACGCCCGCCCGTACTCCCGCGCCGTCGCCGACTCGATCTCCGCACCCAGCAGCCGGCACGCAAGCTGCATCCCGTAGCAAATTCCCAGCACCGGCACGCCCAGCTCCAGCACCGCCGCGTCCAGCGTCGGCGCGCCCTCCTCGTAAACAGAGCTCGGCCCCCCCGACAAAATCAACCCGCAGGGGCCGACCGCCGCCACCTCCTCGGCCGTCACCTCCGGCGACACCAGCACCGAATACACCCCCGCCTCACGCACCCGCCGCGCGATCAGCTGCACGTACTGCGAACCAAAATCCACGATCGGCACCACCTGCCCCCGCACCGACGGCGGCACATCCGCAAGAGCACGCGCGTTGGGCGACACATCCGTCATGGGCAACCGTCCTCGGACCGGGCGAACAGGCGAAGAATCGCGCAGGATAATCGAAGCGATGCCCCCACGAGCCCGCCCAGCCCACGCCACACCCGCGCGATGCGCCCTCGCGCTCGCCTGCGCACTCTTCGTCTCGCTCACCGCCGCCGCCCAGCCCGCCACCCAAGACGCCCTCCAGCAACAACTCGCCGCAACGCCACTCCGCTTCGCCGATTGGGACAACCCCGCCCTCTACGCCCTGCTCCAGCAGAACAACTTCCCACGCGTCCCCGCCAACGACACCGACGCCGCCTGGCCCCCGCCCGTCGACTGGCAAGCCCTCGCCGACCGCGCCCCCGCCCTCCGCGGCCGGCCCTTCCGCATCGACGCCCGCTTCCTCGCCGCCGAGACCGTCACCCCCGCCCGCCCAGCCATCACCCACGACCAACCCGTCCAGCAGTGGGCCGTCCAGTTCGCCGAGTCCGACGACGACGTCGCCATCGTCATCCTTCCCGCCCACACCCACGGCTACACCGCCCCGCCCGCCGACGCCGACGCCGCCCCCCGACGCATCCCCCTCCGCTACGCCCGCGTCACCATCCCCGCCCGCTTCCTCGGCCACTGGGAAACGCGCGACCGCGACGGCCAGCCCTTCGCCTTCCCAGTCTTCGTCGCCCAGGACGCCGCCGTCTACGACCAACCCGCCGCCAACACCAACGCCCCCGCCGCCATGCTCGCCGCCGCCGGCGTCCTCGCCGCCATCGCCATCGCCCTCTGGATCAAACTCCGCACCAAACCCTGGACCCCCCGCACCCACCAGCGCGCCCTCGACCATCCCCAAGCCGCTCGCGGCTTAGCCTCCCACACCGACCACCCCACCCACCTCTCCGACGACCCCGCCCAAGCCCTCCACCAACTCCGCGACCCCGACTAACCGATGCCCACACCACCCCCCACCCTCGCCCAAGCCAACCCCGACCCCGCCGAGCCGGCCACCCCCGTGGACGAAAGCGCAGCCGCGCTCCCCGACGACGCCCCGCGCAGCTTCGCCGACGTCGGCAGCGAGCTCACCAATCTCATCAGCGACGTCCCCTCCGCCGTCGAGTCCATGCTCCCCTGGCTCACCCTCGGCCTGCTCAAAACCATCGTCGTCCTCCTCCTCGCCTACGCCGCCTATCGCCTGCTCAACCTCGTCCTCAACCGCCTCGAGCGCCGCTACCGCGTCGACCCCTCGATCGTCGCGTCCCTCCGCACCCTGCTCCGCTGGCTCGCCGCCGGCCTCACCGTCGCCGCCGTCGTCCAGGCCTGGGGCGTCTTCGAACTCTGGACCGTCGTCACCACCGTCGTTGCCCTCGTCGCCATCGGATTCGTCGCCGTCTGGTCCGTCCTCAGCAACATGTCCTGCTCGGTCATGCTCCTCACCACCCGCATGTTCCGCGTCGGCGACCGCGTCGAAATCCTCCCCGAAAACATCGCCGGCAAAGTCGCCGCCATCAACCTGCTCTACACCACCCTCAACACCGACGATGGCGACGAACTCAGCGTCCCCAACAACATGTTCTTCCAAAAAATCGTCAAACGATCCCTCACCACCAAACCCCCGCTACCCACCGAGACCCACCACGGCCAAAACATCTAACCACCCCCGCAAGCCCCACCGCCCCACAAAAAAACCCACGCCACACTCCGAATTTCCAGCTTTCCAGATTTCCTGCTTTTCAGCTTTTAATCCCCCCCCACCCACTATCCTCCGCCTATGCCCACCGTCCCCGTCCAAACCCCAGGCGGCAGCTACGACGTCGTCATCGAGCCCGGTGCCCTCGCCTCCCTCGGCGAACGCGCCCGCGAGCTCGTCCCCCACGCTCAGGCCGCCGTCATCAACGACGAGTCCATCGAATACACCCACGGCCTCGCCGCCGCCCGCTCCATCCGCGACGCCGGCTACGACGCCACCATCGCCATCATGCCCCAGGGCGAGTCCAACAAAACCCTCGGCACCTTCCGCGACCTCTGCGAAGTCCTGCTCAACGCACGCATCGAACGCGGCGCACCCGTCTTCGCCATCGGCGGAGGCATCACCGGAGACGTCGCCGGCTTCGTCGCCTCCGCCTACCTCCGAGGCGTCCCCTTCATCAATTGCCCCACCACCCTGCTCTCCATGGTCGACGCCTCCGTCGGCGGCAAGACCGGCGTCAACGTCCCGCAAGGCAAAAACCTCCTCGGCGCGTTCTGGCAACCGTCGCTCGTCCTCATCGACCCGCAAACCCTCACCACCCTGCCCCCGCGCGAGCTGCGCGCCGGCCTTGCCGAGTGCGTCAAGCACGGCATGATCCGCGACCCCGACCTCTTCGCCTGGATCGAAGCCCACGCCGACAAACTCCTCGCGCTCGACGAACCCGCCATGGTCGAGCTGCTCGAACGCAACGTCCGCATCAAGGCCGCCGTCGTCGAAGCCGACGAACGCGAGGCCGGCGTCCGCGCCCACCTCAACTTCGGCCACACCTTCGCCCACGCCATCGAAGCCGGCACGAACTACACCGTCTTCAAGCACGGCGAGGCCGTCTCCCTCGGCATGGTCGCCGCCACCCACCTCGCCGTCGCGCTGGACATGTGCGACGCCTCCGTGCTCGACCGCCTCGTCGCCCTGCTCGACAAGCTCGAGCAGCCCACGCAAGCTCCGCTGCCCTCGCCCATCGCTCTGGTGGATGTGATGCGGTTAGATAAGAAGGTCAAGGGCGGCAAGATGCGCCTCGTCCTGCCCACACGCATCGGCGAAGTCATCATCCGCGACGACGCCGGATACGCCGCCATCGTCGACGCCTGGGGCGAGCTCAAACCCCCCGCATAGCCGCCATCTCGCCGCCCTCGCGAACCTAACGCAAAATTCACAGGCCATTTCTCCTGCGCGATTTACTCTTGTCGCAGGAGGTCGCATGTCTCGCGCCGCACGTCTCACCCCGCAACCCCGCGGGACCCTATCTCGCAGCCCACGCGCCGCCGCACTCACCGTTCTGTGCTTCGCCGCGTGCCTCCTCGCGTGCGCCCTCGCTCCCGCCGCCCACGCGTGCTCGGTTTGCGTCCACGCAGGCCACGCCGACACCCCCGACCCCGCCCACTGCGTCGCCGCCTTCCAAACCGACGCCCCCTGGCAGTCTTCCGCCCAGGGCAGCTCCACCGTCGCGCCGTTCGCCCAACGCGACCTCACCTGGTCCATCGTCCCCGACGGCACGCCCATCGTCGCCCAGTTCCCCGACCGTGGCGAAGCCGACGGCCCGTCCGACCTCATCGCCACACTCGACGCCTGGTTCGGCCAAGGCCCCGGCGGCAGCGACCTCACCCAACGCCCTTGGTTCCGCCTCTACGCCGACCCCTTCGCCCGATGGGATCAACTCACCGGCCTCACCTTCACCTACGAACCCAACGACGACCTCGCCCCCATCACGCTCAACGGCCTGCCCGGCCAGCTCGGCACCCGCGCCGACATCCGCCTCGCCGGCCACCCCATCGACGGCACCACCTCACCCACCTTCCTCGCCTACAACCAATTCCCCTCCGTCGGAGGCGACGGCGTCCTCGACACCCTCGAGCAAACACGCTTCACCAACCCCGACAACGACTTCCGACTCCTACGCAACACCCTCGCCCACGAGCTCGGCCATGCCATCGGCCTCCGACACGAAACCCCCGTCGGCACCGACGCCCTGATGGAAGCCACCCTCGCCCTCAACTTCGACGGCCCGCAGCTCGACGACATCCTCGGCGCACAATCCCTTTACGGCGACCGCTTCGACCAAGGCCTCGCCAACAACACCCCCGACCGCGCCACGCCCCTCGGAACCTTCCACGCCCGCCAGTCCGCTGGCGTTGGCCTCCACGCCTTCGATACCCCACAAGCCGTCACCCCCGACCTCTACGACTTCGTCTCCACCTCCAGCACCGCCGACATCGACTACTACGCCTTCGAACTCACCGAACGCATCCTCCTCGACGCCCGACTCACCCCCCGCGGCCCCGCCTACGACACCGACCTCACCACCTACAACGCCGCCGAGCAAGCCGACCTCTGGCTCATCCTCTTCGACGCCGCCAGCCCCACGCCCCTCGCCACCATCAACGACAATGGCCTCGGCCAGGCCGAAATCCTGAGCGACCTCTGGCTCGACCCCGGCAGCTACCGCGTCGCCGTCTTCGGCCTCGGCGACACCCAGCTCTACACCCTCAACCTCAACTTCAACATCCCCGAACCCGCCACCGCCGCGCTCGCGTTCGCGCTCGCCGCCCTGCCACTCATCCGTCGGCCGGTGCGGGCAGGTCGTCGATGAACGCGATCAACTCTTCCAAAGTCGGGCTCCCCGCCTCGCGCACGTAGTACCCCGACGTCGCCGTGCCCACGCACAGCCGCTGCTCCACCGGCAGCCCGAGCAAACTCCCCAAGCAGAAACCCGCGTTGAAGTTGTCGCCCGCGCCCGTCGACAGCTTCGGCTTGCTCGTGAACGGCCCCGCAAACGTCGCCGACCCCATCCCCGCCACGCTCGCCGCCGCCCCCTTGCGCGGGTGCACCACCACCGCGTGCACGCCCAGCTCATCGCGCACCGCCTCAGCCATCGCCTCGATCGACGCCTCCGGGTCCGCCGGCACCGAGAGCCCCAGCACCTCCATCGCCTGCACCGCCTCGGCCAAATTCAAGCCCACCACCGCGTCGGCGTGCTCCTGGAACCGCGTCGCCCAGCGCAACGCCCGCTCCGTGTCCGCCGCCGTCCGCTTGCTCGGGTCGCAATAGTCAAAAAACACCAGCCGACGCCCGCCGTCCGGCAACGCCGCCGCGTCCGGCAACAACTCATCGCAAAGCAGCCGCCAGATCGACTCCAGTTCCACCAGCATCGTCCAGTTCACCGCCGCGATCAGCCGGCTCCGCGACACGATGCCAAGCAAGCGCTGCGCATCCACGCACTCCAGCAGCCGCCCCGCGTTGACGTTGCGGATCGACTCGTGCTTGCCCAGCATCAGCTTGCCGTCGTCGAACTCCAGCGCGTCCGTCAGCCCCGGATCGCACAGCGAGATCGTCTCCTCGTTGCGCTCGGCAAACTCGGCAAACACCGGGTCGATCGCCGCCCCACCCAGCGCCCCGACGTAGCTCACCCTCAGCCCCGCCGCCGCCATCGCGTTAGCCATGATCGGCCCGTTGCCGCCGAGCTTGCGCACCGTCGTCACCAGCTCGAAGTTCTGGCTCTTCCCCGCCGCCGCGCTGATCTTCGCCCCAAACGCCGCGATCGTCGGCAGCGCGTCGTAACGGTCCAGGTCGTGCCGCTTGTCCACAACGCGGATGATCGAATCAACAAACCCGTCAAACCCGATCAGCACGCCCTCCGACCGCACCCGCGCAGCCTGGTCACGAAGCGAAGCGGCGGTGGCGGCGGCAACGGCAGAGCGATTTTCAAGCATGGGCGGGATGTTAATTGAATCGCCGCACCGCGGAGTAGACTCCGAAGGACCGGCAAACAAGCGTCGTTATCGCCTGTACGCGCCGCCACCCAGACCGCCACGCCACCGCATGACTCACCCCGCCGCCAGCCAAAGCGCATCGCCCACGCCAAGCGTCTTGCTCGCGCTGGTCGCCCTGGCATGGCCCTTCCGCGTCGCCCGCCACGCCGAGCGCGTCACCTGGATCGAAGCCTGGCTCATCCACGCCGCCTCCGCCGTGGCTTTCGTCTTGGCCGCCTCGTGGGCCGCTCGCACCGCCGACACCGGCAGGCCCATCGCCGCTCTCTTAAGCACCTGGGAGTCGTTCACGACGCTCGGCGATCAGGTCGCGGTCGTCGGCCTGCCCAGCGCGATCGGACTTGTCGTCGCCCAGTGCCTCGCCGTGGAGGCAGGCGTCGTCATCGCGGCCTACCTGCTCGCCCCGTTCGCCTCGCGCGACGAGCCCGTCGGCCAGGCCTTTGCCCGCACGCTCAAGCGCCTGCTCGTCACCACGCCCTGGCTGATCGGCGCCGTCCCCATCCTTGCCGCCGCGGGCGGGCTGGCCGCCGCGTTGGCTCACAGCCTGGGCATCGCTGAGCACAACGTCAACGCCGTAGCCGGGATCATCGTCGCCGCCGCAGGCATCACCCTCGCCTGGCTGGTCCCCCTGCTCATCGCCCGCGTTGGCCGCACCGACTTCGCCACCTGCCGCTGGCCGCTCACGTGCGAGGGCTGCGGCTACACCCTCATCGCCACCGCCGACGACCACCCCTGCCCCGAGTGCGGCCGCCTCCGCCGCAACTCCGTCGGCCCTCACATCCGCCCCGGCGTCACGACGCCCACCACAACCGCCTGCCTCCAAGCCATCGCCACCCCCTGGCTGCTCGGCCGATCTCTCCGCGTCGGCCAACTCGACAACCGCTGCTTCGACGGCCTGCTGATCTTCGCCATCGGCGTCGCCCTGGCCACCCCCATCGCCGCTGGGCTCGTCTTACTGACTGTCGTGGTCGTTGCCAACGAGCCGCCCCGCTTCCGCGGCGAAGACATCGCCTTCTTCTTCACCGTCTGCGCACTCTTCGCTTCGATCATCGTCGCCGCCGGCGTGGGCGTGGTCGCCGTCTCCGCCGCGATCGCCGGCTCACTGGCCACCCGACTCGCCGGACGCAACCTGCTCCCCGCCGCAGCCCAAGCCGCCGCGTGGGCCGCCCCCGCCCTCATCCTCGCCCCGCTGCTGATCTGGCTCGGCGCCATCGTCGCCATCTGCGTCGTCGAATTCATCGACAGCGGCACGCCCAACTGGGCCCTCCTAGCCACCCTCACGACGATCTACTCCGCGTACAACCTGCTCGTCCCCATCGGCGTCGCGCTGGGCTTCCTCGCCGCCGTCTTCATCGCCACCCGCCACGCCCGCTACGCCAACCGTTGAGCTTCCGACCCCTCCGCCCCCCGCCCGCCCAACTAAACTCTCGCCCCATGCCCTACGACTTCGCCACCATCGAATCCCGCTGGCAACAGCGATGGGACGAGCAGCACGCCTACGCCGCCCCCAACCCCGGCGACGACGGCTTCGACCCCAACACGCCCAAGCTCTACGTCCTCGACATGTTCCCCTACCCCTCGGGCGTCGGCCTGCACGTCGGACACCCCTTGGGATACATCGCCACCGACATCGTCGCCCGCTTCCACCGCATGCGCGGCTACAACGTCCTGCACCCCATGGGCTTCGACGCCTTCGGCCTCCCCGCCGAACAATTCGCCATCGAAACCGGTGTCCACCCACGCATCACCACCGAGCAGAACATCGCCAACATGGTCCGCCAGCTCAAGCGCCTCGGCCTGGGCTACGACTGGGACCGCACCCTCGCCACCACCGATCCCGGCTACTACCGCTGGACCCAGTGGATCTTCCTCCGCCTCTGGGACAGCTACCTCGACCCCGTCACTGGCAAGGCCGCGCCCATCGCCGAACTCGTCGCCAACCTCGAATCCGAGAAGTACCTCCTCGGCACCAACGCCGAACTCATCACCGACCCCGCCGGCATCGACGCCGTCGCAGGCCAGCCCGTCGGCTCGCGCCCCTGGTCCGACCTCACCCCCGACCAGCAGAACCGCCTGATCGACGAGTACCGCCTCGCCTACCTCGCCGAGGTCGACGTCAACTGGTGCCCCGCGCTCGGCACCGTCCTCGCCAACGAAGAAGTCACCGCCGACGGCCGATCCGAACGCGGCAACCACCCCGTCTTCAAACGCCCGCTCAAGCAGTGGATGCTCCGCATCACCGCCTTCGCCGACCGACTCATCGACGATCTCGACCTCGTCGACTGGCCCGAATCCATCAAACTCCTCCAACGCAACTGGATCGGCAAGTCCATCGGCGCGGAGGTCGACTTCAAGCTCACAATCGACGGCGAAGAAACCTTGGCGACGCTGGAGACCGACATTCGTGTCTTCACCACCCGCCCCGACACCCTCTTCGGCGCGACCTACATGGTCCTCGCCCCCGAGCACCCGCTCGTCCCCGGCATCGCCACCAACGAACAGAGCGCGGCCGTCGAAGCCTACGTCGCGCAGGCCGCGAAGAAGACCAACGTCGACAGACAACAAGACGCCAAAGAAAAAACCGGCGTCTTCACCGGCGCCTACGCCATCAACCCCGTCAACAACGAGCGCATCCCCATCTGGGTCGCCGACTACGTCATGATGGGCTACGGCACCGGCGCGATCATGGCCGTCCCCGCCCACGACGAACGCGACCATGCCTTCGCCACCAAGTTCAACCTCCCCATCATCGAGGTCGTCGCAGGCGGCGAAGACGTCCAAGCAGCCGCCTACACCGCCGACGGCACCCTCACCAACTCAGCCAACGACACCGTCTCCCTCAACGGCCTCGAAGTCACCGAAGCCAAAGCCAAAATCACCGCCTGGCTTGAGTCCAACAACCTCGGCCAAGCCAAAGAGCAGTTCAAACTCCGCGACTGGCTCTTCAGCCGCCAGCGCTACTGGGGCGAGCCCTTCCCCGTCCTCCACGAGCTCGACGACGCCGACCAGCCCACCGGCCGCGTCGTCGCCGTGCCCGAAGACGACCTGCCCGTCGAACTCCCCGAGCTCGACGACTTCAAGCCCGAGCCCCTCGAAGACCCCGACGCCCCGCCCCCCCCCCCCCACCGCCGCGCCCCCGAAGAATGTCGCATAGTCGAGCACCA
>JBCCQE010000079.1:0-10538 GCA_039024495.1 Planctomycetota bacterium
GACCGCCACCCCCACCCAGCCCGCACCCGCCGCCCCCGCGCCCGACGCCCCCCTTGTTGTCGCCGGCCGCACCCTCGCCTCGCGACTCATCGTCGGCACCGGCAAGTACGCCGACTTCACCCAGATGCAGCACGCCCTCGACGCCTCCGGCGCCGACACCGTCACCGTCGCCGTCCGACGCGAGCGCCTATACAACGAGGCGGGCCAGTCCCTCCTCGATTTCATCGACACCGACCGCTACACCATCCTCCCCAACACCGCCGGCTGCTTCACCGCCGACGACGCCATCCGCGTCGCCAACCTCGGCCGCGAACTCCTCGACCAGCTCGACAACCCCGGCAAGGACTGGGTCAAGCTCGAAGTCCTCAACGACAAGAAGACCCTTCTGCCCGACCCCGTCAGCACGCTCGAAGCCACCCGCCGCCTCGCCGACGACGGGTTCGCCGTCCTCTGCTACACCTCCGACGACCCCGTCATGGCCGCCAAGATCAAAGACGCCGGCGCCGCCGCCGTCATGCCCGCCGGCTCGCCCATCGGCTCCGGCCAAGGCGTCCTCAACCCCAACAACATCGCCATAATCCTCGAGACGCTCAAAGACGAAGACGCCGATTATCCCGTGATCGTCGATGCCGGCGTCGGCACCCCCTCCGACGTCACCATCGCCATGGAGCTCGGCGCCGACGGCGTCCTGCTCAACACCGGCATCGCCCACGCAAAAGACCCCATCGCCATGGCCCACGCCATGCGCCACGCCCTCGAAGCCGGCCGCCTCGGCTACCGCGCCGGCCGAATCCCCAAACGCCTCTACGCCACCGCCTCCTCCCCCTGGTCCGGCGTCATCTCCTACATCCCCGGCGAATAAAACACCCCGCCCGCCCCCGCCGCTTGCGGCTTAGCCCACCACAACCCCAAGTCCCGCCGCAACACAATTCACATCCCTCACAAGCCCAAACCCCCCATCGACAAACCACATCGCAGCCATTACGGTCGGTTACTCATGGCGCACCTCGCGCGTCATTCCGGAAAACCAAGCGATGCAACAAGCCAAGGCTCCCCTGCTCCTCTTCGCCTGCGCAGCCCTCACCCTCGCAGCAGCCACCACCCACGCCGTCGGCTGGGATGACGACGACTTCATCATCGCTGGCAACCGGCTCGCCGTGTACGACTACGACTTCACCTTCAAGGGCTACCTCGATAACTTCGATCCGGTTGGCTTAGATTTCGATCACTCGGCCAACCTCGTGGTATCCGGCACCGTCTTGGACGATGAATTCGTACCCACACAAGGCATTTCGGTCTACGCCTCCAATGGCGAGCTTGTGCCCGAGGCAGGCTTTCTGAACAACGACTTGGGTCGCGTGCTCGACACGAAAGTTGGCCCCGACGGCCACTATTACGCTGGCACGACCCTGCTCTCCAGCTTTGGGGATCGCGATGTGGGAGGGCTGGTCGAGTTCTTACCCGATGGCACCACAGGCAGAGAGTTTCTTGGTCGGTCTGTGAGCACAGGCGGGCGTGGGGGTGGCAGTGGCGGCGTGGACTTCGCAGTGAAGAACCATAGTTCAGTAGCCATACTGCCAAATGGCACCGTCTGGTCAGGGGTCGGAAGCACGCATCTGGACGTTGCCCCAAATACCTACGTGGATGCGTTCGATGTTCAAACCGGTGAGTACCTCGAAACAATCGCACTCGACAACGGACAGATCGTGGCAACCACGATGCGGTACTCCTCCGCGACCAACACGGTCCTGATGGTGGACAACTCGATCGGCGTCGCCTTCGAGCGCGATCTGAGTGGCGCATTCCTTCGATCCTTCGACAGCCCTGTAAGCACATCGGCACTCGCGATCACGAGAGGCCCAAACGACGATGTCTACTTGGCCAACATCGAAAGCATCTCCCCCGCAGTCATCAGCCGCTTCTCAAGCGATGGAGTGTTCCAAGAGTCATACGAGCTTGACGACGTCCGCTTTATCACCAACATCGTCTGGGCAGGCAACGCCCG
Source organism: Planctomycetota bacterium (assembly GCA_039024495.1). Classification (GTDB taxonomy): domain Bacteria; phylum Planctomycetota; class Phycisphaerae; order Phycisphaerales; family Phycisphaeraceae; genus JBCBUE01. The sequence goes on from JBCCQE010000079.1 coordinate 2,006, forward strand.
CGACCGTGCCCTCCACATCGGCACCCTCCCCGAGCCCACCACCCTCGCCCTCGCTGCGACCGGCCTCGCGCTCATCGCACACCGTCGAGCCCGCTGAACCGCCTGTCCGATCCAAAAATCCAAACATCCCTCACACTCGCGCGATCGGTCTCGACACACGCCGCACCATGGCTTAGTTTCGTTTCCGTTACAGGTGGAGAAGTAACCCCTTCCGAGGCCTAGCCCAGATGAAAAGTTCCGTCATCGCAACGTTATCCGCCGGCCTGATGGCCCTCGCGACCTTCGCCGCAGCACCCGCCTGGGCGGTCGGCTGGGACAACGACGACTTCATCGTCGCAGGCAATCAACTCTTCGTTTACGACAGCGACTTCACTTTTAAGGGCGAGCTTGAGACCGACCCCCGCCAACGCCCCATCGGTTTGGACTTGGACCTCGCCGGCAACCTGATCGCCGGATCTCCAGGCCTGGGTAGCCTGTCCCAAGTCAGCCAAGTCACGGTCTTCCAGCCCAACGGCGAGATCGTCCCCGAAGCCAGCTTCACCAATGCTGATCTCGGCACCGTGCTCGACATCAAGGTCGGCCCCAATGGCCACTACTACGCTGGCACCCAGCTCGCCGGGCAGAGCGGCGAGAGGCGCAGCGTCCAGGGGCTAGTGGAGTTCCTGCCCGACGGCACCACCGGCACCGAGTTCTTAAGCCCAGTGGGCGGAGGCGGCCGTGGCTCAGGCGGGCTCGCTTCCCGGGACTACGACTCCGTCGCCGTGTTACCCAACGGAACGGTATGGAGCGGCGGCTTCACATCCTCCGCTGGCGGCGAAGGCTGGCTGGACGCCTTCGACATCAATACCGGCGCACATCTCGGCCCGATCGAATTGGACAACGGCCAGACCCGCGCCACCACCATGCGCTATTCGCCCACCACCAACACGGTCCTCCTCGTCGATTCCAACACCGGTGTCGGCTTCGAACGCGCCCTCGACGGCATCTTCATCCGATCCTTCACGCACCCCACAGACCCTCTCGCCTTCTCGATCACGCGCGGCCCCAACAACGACGTCTACATCGCGTCCAATGACCCCTCGGTCACAAGGATCGACCGCTTCCTCGCAGACGGCACGTTCGTCGATTCTTTCAACGCCAGCCCCGCCTCCGTGACCAACATCCTCTGGACCGGCAACCCGCCCATCCCCGAGCCCGCCACCCTCGCCCTCGCCGCGACCGGCCTCGCGCTCATCACGCTGCGCCGACACCGTTCCACCGCAACCAGGTCCCGGTAAGCTGTTCTCGTAGCGCCGCCCGCTCGGGCGGCCGCGTGTTTCGCTTCATCAAGGATCGCTCATGTCGCTCGCTCGTTTCGCCGCCCGTTGCTCGGGCACTCTGCTTATGCTTTCGCTCGCAATGCCAGCCGCGGCGCTCGAACTACCCGAAATCATCAGTGACCACATGGTCCTTCAGCGCCACCGAGCCGTGCCGCTGTGGGGCAAGGCCGCGCCCGGTTCGACCATCAACGCCACCTTCGGCGAAGCCACCGCCACCACCACGGCCAACGCCCAGGGCCGCTGGCAACTCCACATCGAAACCGGCCCCGCCTCCGCGATCGGCCGCACGCTCCGCATCTCCGAGATCGCCGACGGCACCGCCGAGCCCAAGACCGTCGAGATCCAGGACGTCCTCGTCGGCGAGGTCTGGCACGCCTCCGGCCAATCCAACATGCGCTGGACCGTCCGCCAGTCGCTCAATGCCCAGGCCGAGATCGCCGCCGCCGACTTCCCCGCCATCCGCGTCTTCACGCACCCCCTGGTCGATGCCGCCGAGCCCCGCTTCACCTCCGGCGGCGCTTGGGAGGCCGCCTCACCCGACACCGCCGCCGACTTCTCCGCCGTCGCCTTCTTCTTAGCCCGTGACCTGCACCGAACGCTCGACGTGCCCGTCGGCGTCTACGTCACGCCTTGGGGCGGAGCCGCCGCCGAGGCATACGTCAGCCCCAAGAGCCTCGCCGATACGCCCGGCGGACCCGAGTACGTCGCCTTCATGCAAGCCGCTGTCGATCGTCTCGAAGCCGACCTCGCAACCGGCGAAGACATCCCCGATCAAGACCCCAGAAACATCGAAGCGCGAACCCAGAAGCGTCCCTCCCTTCTCTACCACGGCATGATCCACCCCGTCGCCCCCTTCGCCAAACGCGGTGTCATCTGGTACCAGGGCGAGGGCAACGGGGATCGCGCCGACACCTACGACGCGCTCATGCGCACCCTCATCGAAGACTGGCGCACCCTCTGGGACCAGCCCGGCGCGGCGCGCGATTTCCCCTTCCTCGCCGTCCAGCTCGCCAACTACCGCGATCCCATCGAAGACCCCAACGCCGCCGGCTGGGGCAACGTCCGCAACGCCCAGCTCCAGACCGCGCTGCACCACCCCCACACCTACCTCGCCACCGCCATCGATGTCGGCGAGGCCGACGACATCCACCCCGCCAACAAGCAAGAGGTCGGCCGCCGCCTCGCCCTCATCGCCAAGCACCGCGTCTACGGCGACACCTCCGTTGTCGATCGCGGCCCGCTGTTCGCCTCCGCCACGCCGCTCGACCCCGACGCCGCAGGCCACGCCCGCGTCCGCATCGCCCTCACCGACGCCGCCGGCCTCACCACCACCGACGGCCAGCCCCCGCGCGGCTTCGCCGTCCGCCCCGCCGACGGCGGCCGATGGGTCTGGGCCGAGAACACCGCCATCGACGGCACCTCGGTCGTGGTCCGAGCGCCGGCAGACATCCAGGGCCCGCTCGACGTCCGCTACGCCTGGGGCATGAACCCCGCCGATGGCCCTCACGGGATCAACCTCGTCAACGCCGCCGGCCTGCCCGCCTTCCCCTTCACCACCGCCGACTGACCCGCCCACCTGGTGGTTGACTTAGCCTCGCTCGGGTCAATGACCCGGGGCCGCCCCCGGCGACTCGCCGGGGCTAAATAAGCAGACAGTTCATCACGATGAACCACCCCGACCTTTGGCGATCCACCCCGCCGGTGATATCCTCATACGTGCCGCGAGGGAAAGCGCGGCACGCGATTCAACCACGTCCGAGACAGAGGGAAGAAGCATGACACCCCGATCCGCCGCCTGGGCGTTGGCCTGCGCCGCCGCGTTGCTGCTGCCCACGCCCGCCGAAGCCGACGCAAGCCACGGCCACGCCGACGCGCCCGGCACCAAGTCGATGGAAGCCAACTACGAGTTCCAGCTCTTCTCCGGCTTGCCCGGCGACGGCTTCGACTCCAACGACGAGTTCTGGTCCGGCGGCCAGGTCGTGCAGGTCGGCCAGTTCGACCCCGGCCTCGGCACGCTCAACTCCGTCAAGCTCTCCATCGGCATGAACATCGCCGGGTCGATCTCCGTCTTCGACCCCGGCCAGCTGCAACCGACGACCACCGCTTTCGACGCCAGCGGCTTCGACGACGGCTACGGCTACGACGGCGGGCTCAGCAGCCTGATCTTCTCCGGCAACGCCCTGGCCGGCCCGCTCAACGCCGAGGTCGATTTCGGCAGCTACGACTTCGGCATAGACGGCTTCGTCTTCGACAGCGAGCTCGTCTTCGATGAATCCGGACAGGGCCAGGCCTCGTCCCTGCCGGCCGACAACCTCGACGGCTTCATCGGCGCCGGCGACGTGCCCGTCGGCGTGTTCGCGTCGCTCATCGCCGACTACGAAACCCAGCTCCAGGCAGGCAACTCGATCGACCCGATCGTCGCCTCCGGATGGGTCCGCCTGACCTACGACTTCGACGCCGCCAACATCGTCCCCTCCCCCACCGCCGCGACCGGCGGCCTCGCGCTGCTCATTGGCGTCGCCCTCCGCCGCCGCAAGCGCCGCTTCTAGAAGCAGACACACAACATCCGTCGCGGGTGCCACACCTCGTGCGCAGCGCGATGTGTGCTGGAGATCATGTAAACGCGTAGTGACGCAAAGCGCTAGCTCAGCCGCAAACCCCACATCGCCTCGGCGTCGATCTGCACCGCCCACCGCGCCTGTTTCAACGACACCTTCCGCCACGCCAGCTCGGTCGCCACGGCCGCCGCGTTGCGCAGCGGAAGCGCCGCGTACGCCGCCCGCAGCCCAAGCTCGGCCGCACGCCCATAATGCTTGGCAAACAACGCCGCCGTGCACCGCCGGTTCTCGCGCAGGCTCCACAGCGACCCGCCCTCTTTGAGCGACTGCCCGCCGAGGTGCGTCATCTCCGCCTGCGGCACAAACCACACGCCCCACCGCCCGCCCTCGGCCGCACGCACGCGCATGCACCAGTCCGTGTCCTCGGCCGTCGCGATCGGCGACAGCTCGTCGTCCAACGGCCCGACCGCACGCAACGCCTCGCCGCGGATCACCAAACACGCGCCCAGCAGCCAATCCACCGACGCCGGCTCGCCGACGTACTGCGCCGCGTCCACGCCCGGCTTCACGCGTCGCAGCCCGGCGTTCGCCGCCTCCTCGTTGCGCTGCCAACCCCACGGCCGCGCCCGGCTCGCCCATTCGCTGCCCACCGTCTTGTCGCGAAACACGCTGTCTTGGATCGTCCCGTCGGCGTTGAGCGTGCGCGGCCCGACCATCCCCACCGCCGGCCGCGCATCGAGAAAACCCACCAACCGATCAAGGCAGCCGTCGTGCAGCACCGTGTCGTCGTTCAGCACGCAGTAGTGCCGGGCATCGGCCGCCGCGAGCACGCGGTTGTGGTTGTACGAAAACCCGCGCCGCTCTTCGTTGAACAGCCACCGAGCCTCGGGGAACTCACGCCGCAGCTCGTCGACCATCCGCCCGTCGGTCGCGTTGTCCACGACCCACACGCGATGCGAAATCTCGCGCGTCGACTGCTGGATCGATCGCAGGCAGTCGCCCAGCAGTTCGGGGTGGCTGTGGTTGATGATCGAGATGGCGAGGTCCGGCGCGGCCATGCCCGGTTCATCGACGCTTTCCACGCCCGCGGGAAGTCGGCCGCCCGCTCGGCCCGATAAACCGCGTGCGCGCCCGTCGGTCACTCCCCGCCGAGATCGGGTGCCACACCTCGTGCGCAGCACGATGTGTGCGTCAATGCGTCGAACGCACAACCACACATCGCCCGCGGCGAGGTGTGGCACCCACACCGCAGACTGCTCACTCCCCGCCCAGCACCTCGAACCGCCGCACCGCCGCGGGCAGCTCAACAAGCTCCACCGTCGCGTCGTCGCTGACCTTCTCCAGGCCCAGCGCCCCGTTGCCCGTCACGGTGATCGCCCACCGCCCGTCGGTCAGCTTGCGGTACACCGCCTTGCCGTGGTCCGCCTCGGCCTGCGAGTCCCAGTCGATCGCACCGAACCGCGACTCGATCACCACGCTCTGGCCGGGCGGCGTCAGGTCGTCGAATACCCGCCGCACCCACAGCCGACCGTCCAGCACGACGTAATCCACGTAGATCTCCCGACGCGGGTCCAGCGGCGTGTCGATCCGCTCCACATCCCCGAACGCCGTCTTCACCACCACCGCCAGCCGACCGTCCGCGACCACCAGCTCGGTCACCGCCGACCGCCGCACCGCCTCGTCGTAGTCGGCCGCCAGCCCGTCGTACGCCGCGCGCGACGCATCGAGCGCCTCTCTTAGCCCCTCGACCGTCGCCTGCTGGCGATACACCTGCACGCCCGCGACCACCGCCGCGATCGCCACCGCCGCCGCCACGTATCGGATGATCTGCTGCATGCACCCATTATCGGCAGCCCGCCGCGCCCAGCCCGCAGCCCGCCCGCAAAACCCGCCAACACCCCATAAAAAAAGCGGCGACCTTGCGGCCGCCGCTTGGGGAATCAACTTGGGTCAAGGCCCGGCGAGGTCAGCCCTCGCCGATCGGGCGATCACTCGTAGAAGTTGGTCGCCTCGGTCTCGAACACCGGGCGGCCGATCTGGGCCGTATCCATCTCGACGCGGAAGCGCTTGTCGCCCGCGCCCGCGGCACGGACCACGATCTGCCACGTGGCCTTCTGCTTGGGCAGCAGCTGACCCAGAGGAGCGAGATCGACCGTGCGGCCCTCGCCGCTGATCTCCGTCGGGCCCGAGCCCGAGACGAACTCAGCGCCCTCTTCGAGCTCGATCTTGAGGTCGATGTCACGATCGACGGCCGAGCCTTGGTTGGTCACGGTGATCACGTAGGTCGTGTTCGTGCCGACCTCGACGGGGTCGATCGCGTCGACCACCTCGAGCAGCACGGCGGGGATGCCCTCGACACGGGTCGTCACCGCGTCGTCCACGGACTCGGCGCAGAAGGCGCGAGCCATGACCGAGTTGGTGTACTCGCCGGCGTCGGACGGACGCACGACGACGTTGAAGGTCTGCGACGCGCCGGCGGCCAGCGTGCCGACCTGCCAGGTGACGGTCTGACCGTCCGCCACGCCGCCATCGGTCGCCGAAACGAGCATGACGTTGGCGGGCAGCGTGTCGACCAGCACGGTGTCGCGGGCCTCGCCCGTGCCCGTGTTGGACAGCGTGATCGAGTAATCCATCGTGCGACCGATGAACAGCCGCTCGGGGCCGGTCTTGTCGATCGCCAGCACCGGCTTGGTCACGGTGACTTCGTCCGAGGCCTCGGCAGACAGGCCGCCCTCGCCGGTGGCCGTTGCCACGTTGGTGAAGGTGCCCGTGGTGGTCGCCTCGAGCTCGACCTCAAACGCCTTGGACTCGCCCGGGGCGAGCACGCCGACCGGCGCCACCACCACGCGACGGCCGCTGCCAGCGACGACCAGGCCCTCGGGCAGCTCGTCACGCACCTCGACGCCCGACGCCGGGCCCGAGCCCGAGTTCGTCACGACGTAGCGGGTGGTGATCGGCTCGCAGGCAAGCACCGTCTCGGTCATCGTCTTGGCAAGCTGCAGCGCCGGCTCGGTCACGTTGATCGCCAGGCAGGCGAACGGCGTGTACGTCACGGTCGCACAGTCCACGATCGAACCGACCGCGGTCGCGACGTGCGTAACCTCCACGGTCGCCGACTGGCCGGGCTCCAGAGAACCCACCGACCACGTCGGGACGCCGCCGGACATCGCCGCCGAGGGGCTCGACGACACCATCTCGACGTCGCCCGAAGCCTCGCCGATCAGCGTGACGTCGCGCAGCGTCGTGTCGGACGTGAGGTTCGTGACCTCCATCGTCACGACGAATTCCTGACCCACGGCCACCTCGGTCGGGGCGTAGCGGAAGAGCTTGATCACCGACGAGTCCGGCGTGCCGCCGGGCAGGTAGATCGTCGTGGTGCCCGGGGCGTCCTCGTGCGCCGTGTCCGGGGCCGCGTCGACCTTGTGGTCGTGGTGGACGGGGTCGGCGGGCTCGGGGTTGGATTCGCAACCCGCGAACACACCCGTCATGGCCAGCGACAACGCCGCGAGGCTCGTCATGAAGGACTTGTTCAAATCGCGGAAATTCATCGTTGTGGTCTCCCTGTTCGATGCGAGGCCCGGGCCAACACGACCGTGAGGGCCACCACGCCATCAATGATTCCTTCCGCCATCCACACGACAGCGGCCGATCGCGTTGCGATCATCGGCAAAATTAGGGCAGATGGGCGCTTGGGTCAATTTCATTCGCGCCGCGAAACGCTCTTCCCGCCCGCCCCAAGCCCGATAACCGCGCCACCCGTTCAATACGTATTCCGCTTCCGCACCGGCCAGACCGACACATCGGCCGTCGCCAGCAGCTCGGCCACCCGCACGCCGGTCCGCCCGTCGCCATACGGATGCCCGCCCGCCTCGGCCGGCAACGCCAGCGCCCGCTCGATCGCCGCCCCCACCGCCGCCGCCCCGTAGTCGCAGTCCACCAGCCGACCGGCCCACTCGCGCCCCCCCTGCCGAGGCCCGACGTTCACCACCGCCGTGCCCAGCGCCGCCGCCTCGATCAGCCCCGCCGACGAATTCCCCACCAGCACTTGCGCCCCCTTCAGCCGGCTCAGCCACGCCTCACGCCCGAGGTGATCGACCCGCTCCACCCCCGCCGCGTCGATCGCCGCCGCCACGCCCGCCCGCCCCGGGTCGCCGTTGGGCGACATCGCCACCACCCGCCAGCCCCGCGCCGCGCCAACCTCCCCCGCCGCCGCCAGCGTCCCCGCCATCCACGCCCGCTCCTCGTCGTCCCCCGCGCCGATCGGGTGCTGCATCACCACCACCTCCGGCCCGCCCGCTTCCGCCGCCACCCCCGCCAACCCGTCCATCGCCGGCGAACCCACCACCACCACCGCCGCCTCCGCCTCGCCCATCCGCACCAGACGCGCCGCCGACGCCTCCGTTGCCGCCAGGTGCACGTGCGCCAGCTTGCTGATCGCGTGCCGCATCGACTCGTCCGCCACCCCCTCCGCCCGGTCGCCCCCGTGCAGGTGCGCCACCCGCACCCCGCCCACCGCCGCCGCCGCCGCGCCCGCCAACGCCTCCACCCGATCCCCCAGCACCACCACCCAATCCAACTCGCCCGACAGTCCACCCAGCACCCCAGCCATCGCGCTACCCCCCCCCCCCCCCGCCCCCCCCCCGCCCCCCCCCCCCC
>JBCCQE010000080.1:0-10489 GCA_039024495.1 Planctomycetota bacterium
CCCCCACCCACTCGCATCACGCCACGGCCGGCCGCCGCGCCCCGGCGTGCAGCCACCACGCCAGCGCGAACAGCACCACCGGCCCGACCGCCGGCAGCACGATCGAAAAGATCGACTCGGCCATCGCCGCCCGACCCCACTGCTCAACCGTCAGCGCCCGCGACATCACCACCGCCTGAACCAGACGCTGCGCAACCGCAAACCACGGGACGAGCACCATCACAAGAAGCGCCGCCGCCCAAGGCCGCCGCGTCATCCAACCCGGCAACCTCAGCCGCTCGAACAACCGCTCGGGCCGCCCGCCGCTCACCAGCCCCAGCCCCGCAAGACCCGCAGCGATCGCCGACGACGTCACCACACAAAAAATCAAAACAGTCCACGAAATCCCCAGCCCAAAGCCCATCGACACCACGGTCGCCAACCCAATCACCCAGTCCACCGCCCCGGCCAAACCAAGACAAACGAAGTAACCCGCCAGCATCCACGCCACCCGGCGCATCCACACCGCCGCCGCGTTGCCCTTGGCATACTCCGCCCCGAGCCGGTCGGCCGCCCCGCACCGAAGGCTCGCCACCGCGAACGCCTCCTCGCCCGAGAGAGAACCCGACGCCAACGCCTCGTGCTCCCGCCGCAGGTGGTCCTCCAACTCATCCACCGCGTCGCGCGACACCGCCTCGCCCTGCGCGAGCCGCAATCGCCACGCCGCCACCGCCGCATCCAAGTCAAACGCCGTCTGCACCTTCGCCTCTGCCATGGCTTCACTCCTCACCAGTTCCAAGCACGCGACGGCAACCACGCCGCCGCCAAACACAACCCTCGCCGCTCACGCCGCGACGCGACGCACCGCCATCCCCCGCCACGCCAGCACCGCCGCCAACGCCAGCAGCCCGATCACGAACACGCCTTGGAGATTCCCAGCCAGCACGTAAAGCAAGTACTCCCAGTTCCAGAAGCTGTCGGGTTCGTTGAATGAATAACGCCAGAAGACGCCCGCCGCCCAACTCGCCATGAACTCCGCATAAATCAGCGTCTCCAAGAGCGCAATCAACAGGTAGCCCCCCGCCGCACCGACCACGACTGCCACCCCACCCGCCGCCGACCAGGCGGGCGACAGCCCCACCCGGCGCCGCGTCCCAAGCCAGTGCATCAACGCGATCAGCAGCCCCGCCGTCAGCCCCAGCAAAGTGAAAAGCAGTGTGTAGCCCAACACGGGCGGCAACCCAAACAGCGCCACCTGATTGAACATCAGCGGCATCACCACAGAACCGGTGACGTGCGCCCAAGTGTGAATCAGGAGATACCCCCCGATCATCCAGAACACCCGTCGTCGCCAGACCCGACCGGCGTGGGCCTGGCCGTACTGTTCGTCCAGCAGGCCCGGCTCACCCAACCGCGACCGCGCGACGGTCCACGCCTCGCGGTCCTCCAGCCCCGCCACACGCAAGGTGCGTAGCTCGCGCCGCAGGTGGTCTTCAAGCTCATCGATCGCGTCGCGTGACATCGACTCGGCCTGCGACAGCCGCAGCCGCCACGACGCCACCGCCGCATCCAGGTCAAAGGTCGTGTTCAGTTGGGCATCGGGCATCGTTTCAGTCCCCATAGGTCCGCGAGAGTGTTGTGCACGGTCAGCCAGCGTTGCTGCTCCACCTTCAAGGCCGCCCCGCCGTCGTCGCTCAGGCGGTAGTACTTTCGGCGGCGTCCGCCGTCGGGCCGCTCCCACCGCGACTCGATCAGCCCCTCCCGCTCCATCCGGTGCAGCAGCGGATAGACCATCCCCTCCGCGAACTCCAGCCGCCCCCCGGAGAGCCGCCGGACCTCTTGGATCAGCTCGTACCCATACGTCTCGCCCCGCGCAAGCACGCTCAACACCACCGGCCGAGACGACGCCGCCACCAGGTCTTTGTGAAGCATCACAGCATGATGCATCGAAGCAATAGGTATGTCAAGCCCGCACCCACCGCCACGAAGCGCAAGACACGGCGGGCACCAAGAAGCCGCCCAACCCCGCGAAGCCCACGGACCGCGTCCGTGGGTCGGGCACGCCAATCAATCAGCCCCCGTCCGAGTCAGCGATCGCCCACCCGCTCCGTTCCAACCCACAACTCCGCCGCACGCTTCAACTATCTTCCCCTCATGCCCGCCCCGGACCCCGCCGATCCGCTGCAGCCGCTGCGCGAACAGATCGACGCCATCGACGCCCGCCTCGTCGACCTGCTCAACGAGCGCGCCCGCGTCGTCGTCGAGGTCGGCAAGGTCAAACGCTCCGGCGAGACCAGCACCCCCATCTACGCCCCCGACCGCGAGCGGGCCGTGCTCGACCGCGTCCGCTCCCGCAACCCAGGCCCGCTGCCCAACGCCTGCCTCGAAGCCATCTGGCGCGAGATGATGTCCGGCTCGTTCGCCCTCGAACGACCGCTGCGGATCGGCTACCTCGGCCCGGCCGGCTCGTTCTCCCACCTCGCCGCCCGCCGCCAGTTCGGCGCCTCCGTCGACTACGACGAGCTCACCGACTTCGCCGCCATCTTCGACGAGGTCGCCCGCGGCCACATCGACTACGGCCTGGTCCCCGTCGAAAACTCCACCCACGGCGGCGTCACCGACTCGCTCGACTGCTTCCTCGAATGCTCCTGTAAGGTCTGCGCCGAGGTCCTCCTCGCCGTCCACCACAACCTCGTCTCCCGCCACGAACTCCGCGACATCAAGGCCGTGCTCTCGCACCCCCAGGCGCTCGGCCAGTGCAAGCGCTGGCTCAACGCGCAGCTGCCCAACGCCCAGCGGATCGACACGGCAAGCTCGTCGCACGCTGTTCGTGCCCTCGTCGACCACGCCGAGGGCCAGCCCCCCGCCGCCGCGATCGCCTCCACCCTCGCCGCCCAGCTCTACGACGTGCCCATCCTCTTCGAGAACATCGAAGACAACCCCAGCAACACCACCCGCTTCTTCATCATCGGCAAGCAGCCCCCCCGCCCCACCGGCGACGACAAGACCGCCATCCTCTTCACCACCGAGCACAAGCCCGGCGCCCTCACCGACGTCCTCACCGTCTTCCGCGACGCCGGCGTCAACATCTCCCGCCTCGCCGAACGCCCCAGCCAACGACAGAACTGGGAGTACTTCTTCTTCATCGACGTCGATGGCCACGCCGACGAAGAACCCCTCGCCAGCACGATCGACCAGGCCCGCGAACACTGCCTCCAACTCACCACTCTCGGCTCGTTCCCGCGCGCGAAAGACGTGCTGAGCTAACGCCCGGCCGCCGACAAGAGCTCGGGGTAGTGCGTCGACAAAATGGAATCGCACAGCTCGCTCACGGCGGCGATGTCGCTTGCGCTGAGCTCGTCGGCGAACCGGCCCACGCGCGAGGCGTCGATCGGCTGGCCGTATTGCTCGACGTACGCCGGCCGGCCGCGGAACTGCTCCTGAAACAAAAAGTCCTTCCACGCCGCCTAGGGGTCGAAGCCCGAGAGGTCCAGGCCGGTAAACGCCGCGAGCCGCTCGACCTCGCGCTCGGGCGCACCGACGAGGTCTTCGTACTTCGAGACGATCGCGCGCTGCGGGTGCGCGGCGGCGAACGCCAGGGCCGGCTGAGTCTGCCGCAGATAGGCCTTCGCGAGCTTGTGGAAGTCGCGCTTGCCCTCGCGCCGCCGCCGCTTGCGTTCCGAGTCTATTTTTCGCAGCTCGACCTCGTGCTCCGAGAGCGTCTGGTCGAACGGGTTGCGCAGACAGATCACGCACCGGCTGTCGGGGATGAAGCGTGCCGCCGCTTCGAGACAGTCGTGGAACGCCGGGGCTTTGAGCACCATGGTGTGCGCGTCGGGGAAACGCCCGCGGAGATTGGCGAGCACGCGGTCAACGCCCTGCTGCACGAAGTCGGCGAAGTCGTCCTGGCCGTTGAAGTACCACTGGTTGTTGCGCTCGTAGGCCTCGATGCCCCAGTCGTACAGCTCGAGCAGCTTGGCGATGACGCGGGCCTCGGCGAACTGCGGCGAAGCGGTCGGGGCCGAGCAGAGCACCTGCTGCATCAGCGTCGTGCCGGATCGCCGAGCGCCGGTGACGACGAGGTGGGCGGGTGAGGTAGCCATCGCGGCAGACTCTCGATGGACCCGGGGGGTGTCAACCATCGGCCGCTGATGAGCCGAATCGCTGCGACACATCGGGGCCTTGGCAAGGCGGCCCGGACGCGATAATGTTAGGTATTTGATTGTGTCTCCCGTGGCCCGTCCCGCCATGACCGCTCGCTGGCTCTTCATCGATATGAACGGCTTCTTCGCCGCCGCCGAGCAGCACGACCACCGTGCGCTGCGCGGCCGGCCCGTCGGCGTCACGCCCACCGAGGGCGAGGCCTCGGGCATCATCGCCGCCAGCGTCGAGGCCAAGGCCGCCGGCGTCCGCATGGGCATGCGCCCGCGCGAGGCCCGCCACGCCTGCCCGGACATCGCCGTCCTCAAGGCCCGCCCGGACCGCTACGTCGAACTGCACAAGCAACTGCTCGACACCACCGCCAAGCACGCCCCCGTCCACAAGGCCTACTCCATCGACGAATGGGCCGTCCGCCTGATCAGCGACGAGAGCGAGCCCGCCGCGGCCGCCGCCCTGGCCGAACGCATCCGCCGGCAGATCGTCGACGACCTCAGCCCCGCACTGCGCTGCTCCATCGGCATCGCCCCGTCGCGCCTCCTGGCCAAGATCGCCTCCGACGTCCGCAAGCCCGACGGCCTCACCGTCCTCGCCCCCCACAACCTCCCCGACGCCATCGAACACCTCGCCCTCGACGACCTCACCGGCATCAGCACCGGCATCCTCAACCGCCTCCACCGCCACGGCGTCACCACCGTCCGACAGCTCTGGGAGCTCGACGCCCACCAATCCCGCCGCATCTGGGGGTCCGTCCAGGGCGAGCACTGGTGGCATGGCTTCCACGGCCACGATCTGCCCGAACAGCCCACCCGCACCCGAGGCGTCGGCCACGCCCACGTCCTGCCGCCCAAGCTCCGCAACGACGAGCAGGTCTTCGCCATCCTCGTCCGCCTGCTCTGCAAGGCCGCCGCCCGCGCCCGATTGATCGACCACTGGGCTCACGGCCTGCGCGTCACCGTCCGCTACCAGCAAGGCCCCGTCTGGCACGACCACGCCGAGTTCCCCGCCACCCGCGACACCCCCACGCTGCTGCACCACCTCCGCGACCTCTGGCAACGCCGCCCGAGTCGTCTGCGCCAGGCCGACGACACCCCCCGACGCCCACGGCGTCACGCCGTGGGCTTCACCAACCCCCCCGCCGCCTACGCCCCCGCCGTCGGCCCGCCCAAGCAGGTCGCCATCGACCTCGCCGGCCTCACCGACAACCGCAACACCCCCGGCCCGCTCTTCCCCGATATGCACCGCCCGCTGCGACTCACCGAGGCCATGGACCAGATCAACCAACGCTTCGGCTCCCACCGCGTCTACTTCGGCTCCATGCACCCCGTCGTCGATTACCTCATGGAAGACAAAATCGCCTTCGGCCGCGTGCCCAACGAACAAGTCAAGATGTAGCCACCACGCCATCAGCCGCGGGACCCACGAGCCGATTTTCCCTATGGCTGCGACCGTGCAGCGAGTACGGTGATATCGACACAAGCCGCCGCCGCAGGAGACCCGCCATGCCCATCGACGGATTCGGATACCGCGACAACACCGCCTCCTCCATGAACGCCGCCGGCGCCGCGGCCCGAGCCGAGTCCGCCGCACGCAACGCCGACTCCAGCCAACGCCTCGCCGAAGAGCGCCTCGAACGACTCACGCTGGTCTGCATGGCGATGTGGTCGCTCCTCCAAGACAAAACCAACCTCACCGAGAAAGACCTGCTCGAACGCGTCGCGCTCATCGACGGCATGGACGGCGAGGCCGACGGCAAAGCCACACGCGGCATCCGAAAGTGCCACAGCTGCGGACGCACCATGTCGCCCCGCCACCGCAAGTGCCTCTACTGCGGCGCACAAGAAGTCGTGAGCTCAGCCTTCGACACGGTGTGACACCACACGACGCAAGGCCGGGCACCACACACCCGAGTCACCCCTCGGCCCGCGCCGCCTCCACGGGGTAACGCCGAGTCAGCGGCGCGCCGTGCTGCGCTTCGACCGTCACTTCCAGCGCCCAGTGCACCGGGCTGGCCGCGTTCATCGGCCCGCTCGGGCGGCGCTTGCGCGGCGGCACCTGGAACCCGTGCGTCAACTGCAACGGCCGATCCGGGTCCAGCAGCCCGTCGGCCGTGTCGTCGGCTGTCGATCGGAACAGCTCGACGTCGCCCCAGCCCTGCGTCTGCCGACACACCAGCGCCACGCGGATGCGCCGCAGCACCGTCCGCTCGGCCGAGCTCAGCCGCACCCGCGCCACCAGGTCGCGCTCAAGCGCAAGCGTCGGCCGATTCAGTCGCAGGTCCACATCGATCGCGCGGGCCGGCGACGTCGTCAGCCGCCACGCCTGACGCACCCACACCACCCCCACCACGGCGTACACCACCACCAGCACCGCCGACAGGTCCAGCGGCCCGCCGAGCCAGACGTAGTGGTGGCCGACCACGCCCAGCCCCACCGCGCCCCAGATCGCCACGCTGCCCCACGCCATCGCCGTCTCGCTCAACAAGCCCCGCGCCTCACGCAGCGGGTGCCATCCGTGCCGCACCGTCGGCTGCGCCGAGCCCGCATCGCCCGCCCCCGCGTCGCGGCGACGCCACACCCAGCCGCCCAGGCCCAGCGCGCCGATCAGCATCGCCGAGGCCGGCAGCGCCGCGGGCGTCGGGTCGACCCACGCCGTCTCGGGGTCTTCGGGGTCGACCCACACCTCGGTCGCCACGCCCCGCTCGAGCCGCGCCGCCGAAGTCTCCGCCCAGTGCCGCGTGCCGCCCACATTCAGATACGCCCATCGGCTGGTCGCTTCGCGCCGCCCCTCGCGCTCGAACACGATGGTCGTCACCGGGCGGTACGTCCCCCAAGGCGTCGCACGCACGTCGATGCGCTCGACACGCACCGGCCGCGTCTCCGCCGTCGCCAGCGCGTCGTGCTGACGCCAAGCCAGCCACGCCCCGCCCAGCAGGCACGCGCCACAAAACGCCATCAACACAAGCGAGACCAGGCTGATCCGCACCACGGCAAGAGGCTCCGAGCGAGACAAGAAATCCCAGCGACCCCACCCGTATCGACCGCCGCCCGGCCACCCTGCACCCCGCGCCGAACCCGCACGATCGCTACGGCCCGCATCGATCGCTCGCGGAAGATGGGCAACGCCCCGTGCCGCCTGGCGCGATTAGGCAACCCGCCTCCCTGCCCACGCCCGCCCGTCGATCAGGGGCTGGCCATGCCCTGCGGCTCGCGCAGCTCGAGCTCGGGCTCGCTCCGCCAGAACACCGCACGAGCCAGCAAGCCCGGCGTCGGCTGGTACGGCCGATACCCGTACGCCCGTCGATCGACAAAGAGGCGGTCCCGCCGACCGTCCGCCCACGCCAGCCAGTCGGCCGGCTCGGCCCCCAGGTCCTGACCCGTCAGCGTCTGCAGCGTGACCTCCGCGTTGGACGCCACCGCGAAGTCCGGGTCCAGCAGCCCCGACACCGCCGCGTCGAACGCCGATGGGCTGTCGTACTGCCCGAGCGCATACACCGCCGCCGCCCGCGCGTCCGCGTCGTCGTCGTTGTCGACGACCTCGATCAGCGCATCGATCGCCGCGGGGTCGTGCACCTTCTGCAGCGCCCGCGCCGCCTGCCACCGCACGAAGCCCACCTCGTCGCCGAGCATCGGGATCAAGAGGTCGGTGTCCTCCGGCGAGCCGTGATCGCCCAGCGCCGCGGCCGCGCTCGCGCGCACCGTCGCGTCGGGGTCGGTCGCCAGCAGGCGGTACATCCGCACGTACGGTCGCTCCCCGCCGAACGGCGAGGCGTTGATCGCGGCCACCGCGCGTCGGCGCCGGTCGGCGTCGAACACGTTGAACGCATCGGCCGCCGCCTGCCGCGGAGACTGCGGCGTGAACGCGTCGAGCAGGCCGTCCAACGGCCCGTCGCCGCCGCTCTGGCAACCTAAGCTGCACCACACCGAGGCCCCCAACGCGGCGTAAGCAAGATGACGAGCCCGCACATGCCTTCTCATGAAGCCCCGAGTGTAGCCGCCGTCACCGACCGTCGTGGGCCCGCCGGCCGATCGCGAGCCGATGCGCCGCTCGGCGTGATCGATCTCGCCGCCGTCGCCGTCGCCAACGCCGCCGCAATGGCCGTGCTGACCGAGCCGGCCGCAACGCCAACCCCCCAGCACCTCGCGCGGGTGGCGCTCGTCTGCAGCAGCGCGGCGTTGCTGGTCATCGGGTCGCTGGGGATGTACCGCCTGGTCGGCCCGCGACGGTCGCCCGGCGCGCCCCGCGTCCCGCGTCACCGCGCGGCCCGTCGCCAAGCCGTGGTGATGGTGACCAGCGTGGCGGCGCTGCTGGGCGGCGTGCTGTCGGCCTCGGCGGTCAGCGAAGCGTCGGCGTGGGTCGCGGCGCTGGCCGCGCTGGGCGGCGTCTTCTACGCCGGGTTCGCGCGGTTCGTGCCGGCCATCGGCGTGATCAGCCTCGGGCTCGTGGTCGGCGCGTCCATGGCGATGCCCGACCCGCGCCAAGCGCCGGTGTGGCCGGTCTTGCTGGCGATGTCGCACGTCATCGGCTGCGCCGCCAGCCGCGCAGCCATGCAACCCCGACCGCGCTGGTCGTCCGCCCACACCGTCGCCACCCTGGCGGGCTGGTCGTTCTGGTCGCTGGTCTGGCTGGGGGTCACGCCCTGGCGCGGCGAGGTCATCGACACCGCCGCCGCCTCGGCCGCGCTGGCCACCGCGGTCGCGGCCGCCTTCGGCGTCGGCGTGCTGGCCACCCGAGGGCGATGGGTCCAGGGGATTGGCCCGGCGCTGGCCCTGCACGGTTACGCCGCGGCCTGGCTGCTGGGCGCAGGCCACCCCCAGTGGGCGTGCCTGCCGGCGGCCCTGGCGGGGCTCGCGTGGGCGACACGGCGCGTCAAACTCCCCCCGGATTCACTGACCTACGCAGACTCCGTGCATCCGGTTAGAAATATGTAACGATTCGATCATTCTGATCTCATCTAAACGTTGCGGCGTAGTTTATAGGCAACCTGCTGCGATCCACATCCGTTTCAAGTGGTGGTAACCAATGTCCGTACACCTTCAGCGACAGATCGATCGGCTTAAGCGCATGCTGCTGGGCCTCGGCGCGCAAGTCGAGGAGAACCTCATCCGCGTGATGTCCGCCGTCGAGAAGCACGACCCTGCGCTCGCCGCCGAAGTCGTCGCCGCCGACCGGCCGATCGACGACCTCGAGGTCAGCATCGAAGAGGAGTGCCTGCACACCCTCGCGCTGCACCAGCCCGTGGCGTTCGACGTCCGCTACGTCGTGGCCGTGCTGAAGATCAAGACCGAGCTGGAGCGCATCGGCGACCTGGCCGCCAACATCGCCGAGCGCGCCATCGAGCGCGGCCGCCGCGCCACCCCGCACGAGGCCGCCACCATCAGCGCCATCGCCGAGCGTGCGTCGCTGGTCGTCAAGCTCGCGCTCGACGCGATCGTCGATGTCGACACCGCCACCGCCCGCGAAGCCCTCGTCGCTCAGGAAGACCTTGCGTCCGCAGCGGATTCGCTCCGCCGCAACCTGCACAAGGCCGTGCTCGATTCGCCCGAGCGCGTCGGCGTGTACCTGCCCTGGCTGTCGACGGCCCACTACTTCGAGCAGATCGGCACGCACGCCTCGGAGATCGCCCGCCACGTCATCGCCATGGCCGAGGGCCACGACGCCGTGCCCATGCCCCAGCCCGCCCCGGCCGCCGTGCCGCCGTCCGCGATCGCCTGATCGCCTAACGCCAGGCGAAGACACCGATCACACGAAATCCGGGTGCAACACCTCGTGCGAAGCACGATGTGTGCCGATCCACTTTCGAGCCCCCACCGCGCATCGCCTTCCGCGACACAGACAAACACAAAGCCAGCGAATCACACCCCGCACCCCGGCTGGCCGCCAACCCCATCGATTGATCCATCACGCCTCGGCGAACCGCAGCCCAAGCTGCGTCGACTCCGCCGTCGCCAGCGTCACCGACCCGCCCATCCGCGACGCCAGGCGGTACATCGCGTGTCGGCCGCGCCGCCGCATCACCGCCCGGCTCACCCCAAATCGCTCCTCACCCGAAAGCCCCGACGCCTCGGTCAGCATCGGCACCGCCTCGGGCGCATCGCACGCCCAGCACAGATTCTCATCCAGACGGGCCGTGGCCCAACGCCCCCGATATGGAAACGACACATGACCGATCGTCAACGCAGTCACAGCGGCCCTCTCATCACATCGCGTGCTTTCGCGGCCGTGCCTCCCACGACCTCCTCCTGAGAATGCACGATCTTAACGAGCCTCTCACACAATGCAAACACAAAATTGACGACACTCACCGACAGGCACTTCCCAACCTGCCCAACCCCTCCTACGCAGCCTCACC
>JBCCQE010000081.1:0-10173 GCA_039024495.1 Planctomycetota bacterium
CCCCGCGCCCGCCCCCCACCTCTGCTCCACCCGCCACGCCAGCTCCGGCCCCGTGCAGTCCACGTGCACCGCGAAAAAACCGCCGCGATGCTTCCAGAACAGCGGCCAAATCACCTCCCGGTCGCTCTGCGGCAGCTCCAGCCCCGCCAACGCCCCCGGCTCGTGCCACTCCAGCCGACCCTCATCGAACTCTTCACGATCCACCACCACCGCCCCCGTCACCTCGTACAAAAACATCAGCCAGTGCGTCTCCCCCTGGTACCCCGCCTCGCTCACGATCCCCGTGAGGTGCAGCCGATCCATCCCCACCTCGATCCCCGCCTCCTCGGCGATCTCCCGCTGCGCACAACGCGTCGGGCTCTCGCCGATCGTCGTCTCCAGCTTCCCGCCGATCGGCGTGTACAGGTCCCGGTTCGGCGCCTTCCGCCGATGCAGCAGCAGCAACCGCCCGTCCGCATCGAACAGCACGCACAACACCGCGATCTTGTAAGGCAACGGCCCATCGCCCGGCACCATCACCCGCCCCCACCCGCAAGCCCGCCGCCCGACGCCTTGCCCGCGCGGCCCGCCAACACCCACGCCAGGTACGCCGAGATCAACGCCAGCACCAGCGACTGGATATCGCTCAAAAAATTCCGTATCGCAAAGCCCACGCCCGGCGGCTGCGCCAACCCCAGCTTCTGCCAGAAGATCAACCAGCCCAACGCGTACCCCGCCCAGCAAGCCACCAGCGTCAGCCCCGCCGCCGCCCAGGGCATCCGCGAGTCTCCGCGATCGATCCACCACACCGACAGCCCCACCAACGCACCCACCGCCAGAGGCGGCAGCAGCGCGATCGACAAATAGATCCCACCCACCCAAACCCCCACGCCCAGCACCGCCGCCCCCAGGGCCACGCCAAACGAGCCCCAAGGAAACGGCCCCAACTCCGGGTCCTTCCCCGCCAGCGCCGCCTCTTCCGGCTTCGGCCGCCCCATCACCCACCGCCCTTCGTCATCGCCCCGAGCTTCGCAAGCGTCTCCCGCGCCGCCCCCGAGTCGATCGCCTCCGCCGCTGCGCTCAGCCCCTCACGCAAGTCATCGATCACGCCCCCCACCCGAAGCGCCGCCGCCGTGTTCAGCAGCACCACGTCCCGCGCCGGCCCGTGCTCGCCCCCCAGCAGCCGATCGATCAGCTCTGCCGACGCCTCCGGCGAATCCACCGCCGCCGCCGATGGGATCCCCAAAGGCAGCCCCAGCGACTCCGCCTCCAGCGTCCCGCTCGACACCATCCCGTGGTCCAACTCGCGGTACGTGTTCGTCCCGAACGTCGTCAGCTCGCCCAGCGGCCGGCCGTCCGGCAGCCGGCAGTGCACGATCATCGAACGCTCGTCCCCCAGCCGGCGCACCGCCTCGGCCACCAGCTCCGTCATCGCCACCGTCGGCACACCGATCAACTGCCGCGTCGCGCCCGCGGGGTTCGTCAGCGGCCCCACCACGTTAAAAATCGTCCGAAACCCAAGCGCCTTGCGTATCGGCGCCGCGTGCTTCATCGCCGAGTGAAACATCGGCGCGTGACAGAAGCAAAGCCCCACCTCGTCCAAGCAGTTCGTCAGCGTCGCGTCGTCCGCCTCGACGTTCACGCCCAACAGCTCGATCGCCTGCGACGAGCCCGACACGCTCGTCACCGACCGATTGCCGTGCTTGCACACGCACAGCCCGCGCGACCGACCCGCCGCCGCCGCGACAATCGCCGTCGTCGTCGAGATGTTGAACAACCGGCTGCCCGTGCCCCCCATCCCGCACGTGTCGATCACCGTCAGCCCCGAGGGCACCGCCACCCGGCGCACCCGCTCGCGCATCACCCGCGCCAGCCCCACCACCTCGCCCACCGTCGGCCCCCGCGCCGCCAACAAGCTCAACAACCCTGCCACCTGCATCGGCTCCGCACCGCCCCCCATCACATCCGTAAACACCTCCGCCGAACGCTCCTCGCTCAGCTCCCCCCCCTCCATCAATTCCGCAAGCACCTCGTGCATCCAGGCATGGTACGGAACTCCACCACACCCCGAACCGACCCAACACCAACCCCCCATTGAGCGACGCGGCTCGCCGCGTCACCCCTCAAACCCCACCCCTCAAACCTCAACTCAAACCACCACCACGAGCAACCACAACCCCGCCGCCGCCAACACCATGAACACCATCACCTGAACCACCAGAAACGCCGACGCACGAGGCACCCGACCCATCCGAGGCGTCCGGATCGTCTTGAACACCACGCAGATCGCAACCACGATCGGCAGGATCAACCACACCCACCTCGCCTCGAACGGCGCCGGCTCCAGAAACACCCGCCAACCCATCAGCCCGCCCCCCCGTCACCCGAACCGTCACCCAAACCACCGCCCGCACCGCCCGCCGCCCGATCCCCCACCCGGTACACCACGTCGATCATGCACAGCAGGTTCAGCATCCCCGCCACCGACGTGTACAGCACCCCCTGCTCGGCCATCACCCCGATCGGCGAACCATCCACCAGCGACACCGCCCCGTCGATGTCCGACCACATCTCCAAACGCTCCGCCGCGAACATCACCACGAAGCTCGGCCCCACAAACATCTGACCGAAAAACCCAGGCAGCGGCGCCGCTCGATCGATCACCCCGATCCCCCCGATGAACAGTCCACCCACATACAGCAGCCCGATCGTCACCCCAAGCACCGCCCCACGCAGCCGCTGACCGATCATCCAGTGCCCCAGCCCCGGCACCAGCCACGTCCCCAACGCCGCCGTCAGATGCCAACGCGCCCCCGACCCCCCGCCGCCCGCCGTCGGCTCCGACTCCCCCGCTGCGTCCGTCGCGTTGACACGTTCCATCCGCCGATTAGCTTACCGATGGCCCGCCCCCACGACGGTCTGTGACGGGCCTGACGACCCCGACGGTCGTGCCGATCGTGCCGATCCAAGCACGCCCGCGACCCGCTCCGACAGGGAGAAACGCCGCATGACCGCCCCAACCCTCGACGACCTGCTCGACCCCGCCGCCGCCTGGTTCCCCCTCGATCAGCCCACGCCCCACCCCACGCTCGCCGAAGACGACGACGAGCTTGAGGACGACGACGCCATGGACGATGAAGAAGACGACGACTTCTTCGACGACGACGAAGAAGACGACGACTTCGACGACGAGGACGACGAGCCCTACGACGACGACGAAGAGGACGACGACGACGACGACGAAGAGGCCTACTTCTTCGGCGACGACGACGACTAAGCCCGCCCCCGCTCACGCGCCGCGGGCCAACCCAAGCCCGCCCCCGACACGGAGCGCACCATGAGCGAAGACCAGACCTACCGCGGACCCGAACGACGCGAATCCGTCGTCGACACCCGCACCGACCAAGAGCGCGAAGACACCGGCCTCGAACGACGCCGCGGCCCCGGCCGACGACGCTCCGACTTCGCCAAGTCCGCCGAAGAGGGCGAGATGTCCCCCGAGCAGTTCCTCTTCATCAAAGCCATCGACACCTACAAACGCGTCAACCAACGCCCCTACCCCACCTGGACCGAGGTCCTCGAGGTCGTCCGAAAGCTCGGCTACCGAAAAACCACCGCGTGCCAGATCGACATCCCCTCCTGCGAAGACTGGCTCGAAGACCCCAACGCCCCAGCCTTCGTCGAACCCACTACCCCCTTCCCCGAGTCCCCCGACGCCAAAGCCGCCTGACCCACACCCGGCGCTCGCATCTCTATGAAGCGCCGCGATTCATCGCGTCCCCCAAGCGTAACCCACGCCCACCCCAAGCGCATCTCATTTAGCGACGCGGCTTGCCGCGTTGTCCCCCGCACCCCTCCCCTCCCCATGAAGCGCCGCGATTCATCGCGTCGCTTTCGCGCCTCCCCATCTACCCCACCACCCCGCGCTCCCCCAACGCCCCCACCACCCGCTCCACGCTCTGCTCAATCGCCAGCTCGTGCGTCGGCAACACCAGTTCCGCCGACTCCGGGGGGTCCGGCGCCTCAAACGGGTCGTCGATCCCCGTGAACCCCTTGATCTCCCCCGCCCGCGCCTTCTTGTAAAGACCCTTCGGGTCCCGCGACTCCGCCACCGCCAACGGCACGTCCACAAATACCTCCACGAACGCCAGCCCCGCGTCCTCGTGCATCTTCCGCACCAGCGCCCGGCTTGCCCGATACGGACTGACGAACGAACACAAACAAATCACCCCCGCGTCGGCGAACAGCTTCGCGACCTCCCCCACCCGGCGGATGTTCTCGTCCCGGTCCTCCGCCGTGAACCCCAGGTTCCCGCACAGCCCGTGCCGCACGTTGTCCCCGTCCAGCCGATAGCTTAGCCGACCCGCCGCGTGCAGCGCCCGCTCCACCGCCACCGCCACCGTCGACTTGCCCGACCCGCTCAGCCCCGTGAACCACACCGTCGCCCCGCGGTGCCCCAGCAGCGCCGCGCGATCGCTCGGCCCCACCTCGCCCCCGTGCCACGTCACGTTCTCGCTCTTCTCAGACATCGCCGCACCATACCCCCTCGCCGCGCATACCATCCCGACAAGCCGCGACGCCCCACTTCATTCATCATCCATCACTTCCCATTCCGCACGCCCCATGAACCTCCCCGACCAGCTCGACGACCTCTGCCGCTCGCTCTTCGCCCACCTGCCGCTCAGCAAGGCCATGCCCACCCTCGTCGGCGAGCAGCCCGACGACCACGCCGTCGCCCTCTGCCGCAAACTCGTCGCCGAGCCCGACATCGCCAAGCGCCCCGCGCTCGTCGCCGGCCTCTGGCTCTACGTCGACCAGCTCGACCGCTCGCACGACGCCAGCCAGTCCCTCGACACCCCGACCGGCTCGTTCTGGCACGGCATCATGCACCGACGCGAGGGCGACTTCTCCAACGCCCACTACTGGTTCCGACGCACCGGCACCCACCCCGTCTACTCCCGAATCTCCGCCGCCGGCGGGTCCGCCGCCTCCGGCACCGCCGTCGCCGGATACGACCCCCACACCTTCATCGACGCCGTCGAACGCGCCCACACCGAAGACCAATCCGACATCCCCAACCCCGACGGCGTCGCCCACCCCGAACTTCTCTCCACCCAACGACGCGAATGGTCCGAACTCTTCGCCCACTGCGTCGAAATCCGCCGCTAACCCACAACCCCACCGCACCCCCATGAAGCGCCGCGATTCATCGCGTCTCCTCATCTCGCGCGCCCACCTCATCCCCCACACCTCACCCCTCACCCCTCAAACCTCATCCCTCAAACCTCATCCCTCAAACCTCATCACCCGCCCTGCCACCACGCCAGCGTCACCACCACCACGTCGTACACCGCGTGGCAAGCCACCGCGACCCCGAACCCCCGCAGCAGATACACGCCCGCCAGATACACCCCCGCCACCACGTAAAACGTAAACAGCCCCCACTCAAAAGGCGACGCCCCGTCGAAGTGGTACAGCCCAAACGCCACCGACGACAGCACGATCGCCGCCGCCGCCCCCCACGCCGCATCCAGCCGCATCGCGTTCACCAGCAGCGCATGCACCGCCGCGATCGCGATCAGCCGGAACACCAGCTCCTCGTACAACCCGGCCCCAAGGCTCAACAACAGATCGCCCAGCCACCCCCACTGCGCGCCCCCCGCCAACACGGTCGACTGCAAGACCGCCTCGGCCCCCGACGCCCGGAACATCACCGCGCTGAACACCAGCAGCGGCGCCGCCAACACCACCGACTCCACCCACATCCCCACCCACAGCCGCGGCCGAACCCGCGCCTTGCCCCCCTCGGCAAAGTGCATCGACAACAACACCACCACAATCACCACCGGCGGCAACAACCAAGCCACCAACGCCCCCCCGGAAGCTCCGGAAGCCCCCCCCGCCCCCCCGGACATCTCGCCCGCACCCGACACCCCGAACAACTCAAACACCCACGCCAGCCACGACTGCGCCTTAATCACCGGCAACTCCCCCACCACCGCCCGATACGCCAGCGTCCCCCCCTCATAAGCAATCAGCACCGGCAGCAAGAAAAACAACGACTGCAACGGCCCCCGCGTCGCGTCCCAATACGGAGCATCGAGCGATGTGGTGGAGGACAGGTCGATTTGGCGATTGGGCGATGTGGTGATTGGGCGATCTCTCAGGCAGGGGGAGGTTTGCGCTTGCCGGAAGCAGTCTTGCGGCTGGCGGCGAAGATGCGCTTAAGCTCGTCGGCTTCCTTCCGAAGCGGTGCAAGCCGCCCTCTGGGAAGCATGCCATCGTCGGAGATCAAACCAAGCCACATCTCGGCTTCATCCGCCTCTTCGACGACGATCGAGAGCTTCGCAACAAACTCCCGAGAACTCCTCCCACGCCGCACCGCCCGATAGTTCGCGTATACCGAGGTAGCCGAACGCATCAGCTGCTGACCAATCGACCGTCCACACGCATCTCCCGGCAACGCCCGAACCACCTGCATGCAGCGCAAGGCAAACATACGAGACCGAGCTTCAAGCTCATCAGGCGTCACCGTCGCCTCCCTGGTCACCCGACTCAATCAATCGCCCAATCACCACATCGCCAAATCGCCAAATCAATATTTCAACACCGCGTGCACCCCGTCCCCGTACTTCCCGAGCTTCTCCCGCCCCGGCAGAAACGTCAGCTCGATCAGCATCGTCACCCCCACGATGTCCCCGCCCAGCCCCTCGATCATGTCGCAGCACGCCTTCATCGTCCCGCCCGTCGCCAGCAGGTCGTCCACCATCAGCACCCGCTCGCCCTTGCCGATCGCGTCGCGGTGCACCTCCAGCTTGTCCGTGCCGTACTCCAGGTCGTAGTCCATCGACACCGTCGCGGCCGGCAGCTTGCCCGGCTTGCGGATCGGCACGAACCCCGCCGACAACGCCTGCGCGATCGCCGTCCCGAAAATAAAGCCCCGGCTCTCCGCGCCGCACACCTTCTGCACCCCCGCCCCGCGAAACGGGCTGGCCATCAGCTCCACCGCCATCGCCAACGCCGCAGGGTCGCCCAGCAGCGGCGTGATGTCCTTGAACACAATCCCAGGCTTCGGGAAGTCGGCGATGTCACGGATCGAGTCGTTCAGGTCGTAAGACACGGCAGGCTCCAAGGCAATCGGGGTAAAACAAGCCCGGTCGTTGTACCAAACCCCCGCACCACCCTCGAAGCGCAGGCGAAGCCCACGGCTTCAAGCCGTGGGTCACACCCCGATCCGCCAAGCAAACCGCGCCCGGCGAGAAGCCCCGCCGAGCGCGGTCGATGAGCGCGATCGCGCCCGCAGGTTCAAGCGGCCAACTCGTCGCCGGATCGGCGAAAGCCAAGCCTTGTTACGGCGTCGTCGGGACCGACGCCACGCCCGTCGCCGCAGCCGCCGGGAACGACCGCGCGTTGATCAGCGCCACCGCGCTCGCATCCACGCCCGACGCCAGCAACTCCGAAGACAACGCCGGGTCCACGAAGAACCGCGCCGCCGTCGCGTCCACCCGATCGATCACGATCGACGCGTCCGACCACGTCCGGCTCAACGCCGCCAGCTCGTCGACCGTCACGAACCCATCCCCATCCAAATCCGCGTGCGGCGTGACCAACGCCTCGCTCGACGTCGCCGGTCGACTCAACGCCGCCCGCGAAGCAGCCGCCGCAGCGGCCTCGAACGACTCCGGCGAGTGCGCCTCAAACAACCCGTACACCGCGCCCACCACGTTGCTCGGCAGCGACACAAACGCCGGGTCCGCCGCGTTGGGGTAAGGCGAGAAATCCACCGCACGCTCGGTTTCGCTGAGCGCGACCTGCGCCGCGTCGGCCTGGCGCGAGTCCACCGATTGGATAGCGTCGACCGACGGCGCAAACGTCCGCAGCTCGGCAGGCGACGAGGGCGACCACGCCGACGAGGCGCCCGCCGTCGACGACGGCGCCGCGTTACAGCCAACCAGCCCCACGCACAGCGTCGCGCCGGCGGCCAGAGTCAACGTCTTGTTCAGGTCCAGGGGCATCTGCCAACTCCCGAGTCGGCCTCCAACGGTGGGTACACAGCACAGCCGACGATGCCGGCCCCATGGATCAACCTCCCTATCGGCCGGTTCGGTAACGTGGTGAAGAACGTCCGAATAGAAAACACGGAGAAACCGGCATGGACGCCTTTGTCATCCACGGCGGCCGACCCCTGCGGGGTACCGTCCGCCTCCACGGCTCAAAAAACGCGGCACTGCCCCTCATGGCCGCCGCGCTGCTCACCGACCACCCCGTCACCCTCCACGAGGTCCCCGACCTCGCCGACATCCGCAACCTCGTCCGCCTCCTCGAGGCCCTTGGCTGCTCGGCCAACCGCGCCAAACCAAACAACCCGCGCGACCCCGACCAA
This sequence comes from Planctomycetota bacterium, assembly GCA_039024495.1. GTDB lineage: Bacteria > Planctomycetota > Phycisphaerae > Phycisphaerales > Phycisphaeraceae > JBCBUE01. The sequence continues at coordinate 8,363 of JBCCQE010000081.1, forward strand.
CCCGACGACCCCGGCCCCCTCACCCTCCACGCCGCCGACGCCTCCAACTCCGTCGCCCCCTACGAAATCGTCCGCACCATGCGCGCGGGCATCTGCGTCCTCGGCCCCATGCTCGCCAAACGCGGCGCCGCCACCGTCTCCATGCCCGGCGGATGCGCCATCGGCGACCGACCCGTCGACCTCCACCTCCGAGGACTCGCCCAGCTCGGCGCCGACATCACCCTCACCGCCGGCGACATCACCGCCCGCGCCCCCCGGAATGGCCCCCGCGACACCGGCCGGCTCCGCGGCGCCCACGTCTTCCTCGGCGGGCCCAACGGCTCCACCGTCCTCGGCACCGCCAACGTCATGTCCGCCGCCACCCTCGCCACCGGCACCACCATCATCGAAGCCGCCGCCTGCGAGCCCGAAGTCGTCGACCTCGCTCGACTGCTCAACGCCATGGGCGCGAAGATCACCGGCGCAGGCTCGCCCCGCATCACCATCGAAGGCGTCGACGCCTTAGGCCCCGCCGACCACACCGTCATCCCCGACCGCATCGAGGCCGGCACCTACGTCATGGCCGCCGCCATCACCAACGGCGACGTCACCCTCGAACGCTTCCCCCACGGTATGCTCACCGCCGCGCTCGACCGCCTCCGCGAAGTCGGCGTCGCCGTCGAGCCCGTCAACGACCAGCCCCTGCCCATCGACGACACCCCCGCCACCGTCCGCGTCGTCGCCGAACGACGCCTCCGCCCCACCCACGTCGTCACCCAGCCGCACCCCGGCTTCCCCACCGACCTCCAGGCCCAGCTCATGGCCCTGCTCACCCTCGCCGACGGCAACTCCATCGTCACCGAAAAAATCTTCCCCGAACGCTTCCTCCACGTCGCCGAGCTCGCACGCATGGGCGCCACCCTCATCCGCTCCGGCCCCACCGTCATGGTCTCTGGCGTCCCCCAGCTCCGCGGCGCACCCGTCATGGCCTCCGACCTCCGCGCTTCGGCCGGCCTCGTCCTCGCCGGGCTCGCCGCCTCCGGGAAAACCATCGTCAACCGCGTCTACCACCTCGATCGCGGCTACCAACGCATGGAAACCACCCTCCAAGCCCTGGGCGCAGAAATCTCGCGAATCAACGATCGCGACTTATAATCAAGTCGTGTCCGACCGTCCCGCCCTGCAACCCAAGCTCGTCCTGCTGCTCACCGCCCTCGCCGCCGGCTGTGCCTTCATGTCGACCGGCCTCGCCATCGGTCGCGGCGACACCGTCTCCACCGTCCTCTCGCTCACCACCGCCATCTGCTTCATGATCGTCTTCGGCTACCGCGCCGCACGCACCCAATGGGTCGAAGAACTGTGACCGACCCCAATCCCACTTCCGACACCTCAAGCGACTCGGCGTCCAATCAAGACCAAGTTCCGGGGGTCGACGCCGAGCTGCTCAACATCCTCGTCTGCCCGCTCACCCGCTCGCCGCTTCGCCAGGAAGGCGCCGAGCTCGTCGCCACCGTCGGCGGCCTGCGCTACCCCATCCGCGACGGCATCCCCGTCCTCCTCGTCGACGAAGCCACCCTCCCCCACTCCGTCACCAGCCTCGACGACTTCAAACAACGCTTCGCCGACCACATCCCCACCTAACCCCAAGCCGCTCGCGGCTCAGCGCCCCTCCCCCACACGCCCCCCCAAAGCCCACGGCTTCCAGCCGTGGGTCCCCCCTCCATTCAATCCAACACCCCACCCACCTCCCCCACCCGCCACACCTCAAACCGAGCCCCCGCCTCGCTCAACCGCTCCGCACCCTCCGCCTCGCGCACACCCGCCATCCCGCG
>JBCCQE010000082.1:0-9420 GCA_039024495.1 Planctomycetota bacterium
GAGCGCCGCCGCCGCGGCCACACCCCGCCCAACGACCCGCCCGGCCCGCCCGCCCAGGCCGCCGCGTAACCGCCCCGTTCACACGCACCCCGCACCCCTTGCGATGCCCGCCATGCCTGACCCCACGCTTGCCCAAGGATTCATGCTCCCCCCCGGCGCGTCGACCTTCGTCGACAACTACGCCTGGCTGTGGAACTTCATCTGGTACCTGACGTTCTTCTTCATCGTCGTCAACGCCGGCGTCATGGTGCTGTTCGTCTGGCGCTACCGCCAGAAGAGCGCCAAAGACCGCGCGAAGAAGCCCCAGGGTGCACACCACTCCACCGCCCTCGAGCTCGGCTGGTCGCTGCCGCCGCTGGTCGTCGTGATCGCCATCTTCGGCTGGGGCTTCCGCGACTACATGGACATGGTCACGCTCCCCCAGCACGGCGACGAGATCGTCGTCACCGCGTGGAAGTGGGGCTGGAAGTTCACCTATCCCAACGGCGTCGAGTCGCCCGACCTCTACCTCAAGGCCGGCGAAGACGTCACGTTCGTCCTCGAAGCCCAGGACGTCATCCACTCGTTCTTCATCCCCGAAGCCCGCATCAAGAAAGACTGCGTGCCCGGCCGGTACAACAAGACCTGGATGCACCCCGTGTGGGACGACGACTCGCCCCTGATGCTCGAGGCACACCCCATCAAAGCGGATGCCGACGGCAACCCGGAAGTCACCGTCCGCGCGATGGAGCTCGACGTCTACTGCACCGAGTACTGCGGCACCGGCCACTCGGTGATGCGCGTCAAGGCCTACATCCTCCAGCCGGACGACTACGACAAGTGGATGGAGATCGCCGCGAACTGGAAGGAGGGCCTCACGCCGTTCCAGATCGGGGCCCGGCTGTACGAAACCAAGGCCTGCATCACCTGCCACTCAATCGACGGCTCGGCCGGCAGCGGCCCGACGTTCAGGAACCTCTACGACAATCCCCATCCGATCGCCGAGGGCGGCGTCGCCGACGAGAACTACCTCCGCAACTCGATCCTCTACCCCGCTCGGCAGATCGTCCCCGGCTGGGGCAACGTCATGCCGGTGATCTCCTTTAAGGAGGGCGAAGTCGGGGCCCTGATCGAATACATCAAGCGCCAGTCCGACGCCTACACCGCCGACGAGGGCCTGCCCGAAACCGCCGGCGAAGCGGGTGCCGAGTCCGAACCTGAAACACCCGCCGCACCCCCGGCCAACCCCCTGTGACCCTCACCCCGCCGCGGCAGACCGCCGCACGCGACGGAGCAAACCGTTGACCACCGCCCCCGCGGGTCGATAATCAGACCAACAGGCCATCCCGCCCAACCCCCGACCAACTCATGACCAGCATCCCCAACCCCGGACCCTCCGGCATCACCGACATCTTCGGCAAGCCCGTCAGCGAAAAGGCGGCGTCGGAGAATTACCTCACCCACGGCAAGGGCATCTGGTCGTGGCTGCTCACGCTCGACCACAAGCGCATCGGCATCATGTACATGATCGCCGTGCTGGCCTACTTCCTGGTCGGCGGCCTGTTCGCGATCATCCTGCGCACGATGCTGCTCTCGCCGGACCTCCCCGAGGTCTCGCCGCTCACCGAGGCCGCCACCAACAACTTCTACAACCAGTCCTTCACCCTGCACGGCGCGGTGATGGTGTTCCTGTTCATCATCCCCGCGATCCCGGCCATCCTCGGCAACTTCGTCCTGCCGCTGATGCTCGGGGCCAAGGACGTCGCCTTCCCCCGGCTGAACCTGTTCAGCTGGTACTGCTACATGGGCGGGTCGATGTTCTTCCTGTGGGTGCTGGGCAAGGGCATCCTGAACCTGGCGCTGCTCAACATGTTCGGCATCGACATGGTGCCGGTCTGGGGCCACGGCGGGCTGGACACCGGCTGGACGTTCTACACGCCGTACTCCACGGGTGAAGACACCGGCGGCGCGGTCGTCGCCGCGACGGCCGGGGCGTTCATCCTCGGGTTCTCGTCGATCCTCACGGGCCTGAACTTCATCGCGTCGATCCACATGCTCCGCCCGCCGGGCATGGGCTGGTTCAAGCTGCCGCTCTTGCTCTGGGGCCTGTACGCGACGTCGATCATCCAGATCCTCGCCACGCCCGTCCTGGCGATCACGCTCTTGCTGCTGATCTCCGAACGCCTCTTGCGGATCGGCATCTTCGACCCCACGCTCGGCGGCGACCCGGTGCTGTACCAGCACTTCTTCTGGTTCTACTCGCACCCGGCCGTGTACATCATGATCCTCCCCGCCTTCGGCGTGATCTCCGAGGTGATCTCCAACCACAGCCGCAAGCACATCTTCGGCTACGGCTTCATCGCCTGCTCGTCGATGGCCATCGCGCTGCTCGGCTTCCTGGTCTGGGGCCACCACATGTTCACCTCCGGCCAGTCCGCGCTGCTCGGGGCGATCTTCTCGTTCATCACGATGTTCATCGCCGTGCCCTCGGCCATCAAGGTCTTCAACTGGCTGGCGACCATGTACCAGGGCTCGATCCGCCTCTCGACGCCGATGATCTACGCCATGGGCTTCATCTGGCTGTTCACCATCGGCGGGCTCACCGGCCTGTTCCTCGCGTCGATGTCCACCGACATCTACCTGCACGACACCTACTTCGTCGTCGCCCACTTCCACTACGTGATGGTCGGCTCCACGCTGTTCGCCTTCCTCGCCGGCATGCACCACTGGTGGCCGAAGATGTTCGGCAAGAACTACTCCGAGGTCGGCGGCCAGACCGCAGCGTGGCTGATCTTCATCGGCTTCAACGTCACCTTCATCGTGCAGTTCATCGCCGGTGCTCAGGGCATGCCCCGCCGCTACGCGACCTACCCCGAGGAGTACCACATCTGGCACGTCCTCTCGACCCTCGGGTCGTACGTGCTGACGGTCGGCCTCTTCGCCGCCCTGGGCGTGTGGATCCACTCGCTCTACCGAGGCACGCGGGCCGTCGCCAACCCCTGGGGCGGCAACTCGCTCGAGTGGCACACCACCAGCCCGCCGCCGTTCGAGAACTTCAAGGGCGAGCCCGTCGGCACCGACCCCTACGACTACACGCACTGGCACTACGACGAGAAGCTCGACGGCTACGTCCTCGTCGAAGAAGAAGACCCCTACGAGGCCGAGCGCACCGCGCCCGATCGCACCCCCGCCCCGGCCCAGCCCGTCTGATGCGAACCGCTCGCAATCACGCCTGACTTACCCGAGCCCACGGCCGTTGCCGTGGGCTTTTTTACGACCCACGCCACCCGATCCGATATCCTCCCGACATGACCACGGCCAGCACCCACTCCGCTCCGCACGACGGCCACGGCGACGACCACGGCCACGGCCACGACCCCAACCTCGCCCACCACTTCCACACCATGTCGCAGCAGGTCGGCTCGGCTAAGCTGGGCATGTGGACCTTCCTCGCGACCGAGATCCTCATGTTCGGCGGGCTCTTCTGCGCCTACGCCGTGTACCGCGCGGTGCACCCCGAGGTCTTCCTCTTCGGTCACTACTTCCTCGACACCAACCTCGGCGCGATCAACACCGCGGTGCTGCTGCTGTCGTCGTTCACGATGGCCTGGGCCGTGCGTGCCGCGCAGCTCGGGCAGACGACGCTGCTGGTCACGCTGCTGATGCTCACCATCGGCGGCGGGGCGGGCTTTATGGTCATCAAGTACTTCGAGTACACCGCCAAGTTCGATCACGGCCTGGGCCCGGGCAGCGGCATCTACATCACCACCACCACGACCGACGCCGACGGCAACGAGGTCACCAAGCCTCAATACCTCATCAGCGACTCGGCGTTTATGGCTGCGGGCGACAAGCCCTTTGCCGGCGAGATCACCCCCGACGACAAGGCCCAGCTCGACGAGGCCATCGCCTATCAAGAGAAGTACTCGCTGGGCAAGAAACACGGCCACGGCGAGAAGCACGGCGACGACCACGCCAAGGACGACCACGGCACGCACGCCCACGCGGACGATCAAGCCGACCACGCGGCCGCCGCCGGGGCGCTGGCGACCTCCGCGACCGCCCGCGCGCTGCCGACCGACTACACCGCGATGGCCCTGCCGACCAACGGGTCGTTCGGCCTGTCGGCGACGTTCCAGGAGACCGGCATCGCCGGCGACCCGACCACCTCGGCCGAGATCGAGCACGGCTCGCACACGCCCACGACCTGGTACACCCTCACCGAGCGCCAGCAGGGCCTGGCGTACCAGTTCTTCTCGATCTACTACTGCATGACCGGCCTGCACGGGCTGCACGTCGTCATCGGCATGGGCCTGATCGGCTGGGTCGCGTGGCGGGCCCTGCGCGGCGACTTCACCCCCGAATACAACGTGCCGGTCGACCTCGTCGGCCTGTACTGGCACCTGGTCGACCTCATCTGGATCTTCCTGTTCCCGCTGCTGTACCTGATCCACTGACCCCCCCGGCCCCGTTCCGCCTTCCCGTTCCCGAGCACGCCATGAGCCACGACGCCGCCCCGATCGACACGACCAACCAGTGGACCGAGGGCGAAAGCCACGGCGATCACGACCACCACGTCGTGCCGATGTGGCTGCTGGTGGGCGTGCTGCTGCTGCTGCTGTTTTTGACTTGGGTGACGGTCGCGGTGACATGGGTCGACCTGGACGCGATGTTCCATGTGGCGAACCTGAACGTGACGGTCGCGCTGGGCGTCGCGGTGGTGAAGGCCTTTTTCGTGGGTTACTACTTCATGCACCTGCGTTGGGACGCGCCGTTCAACGGGCTGATCCTGATCGCGTCGCTGGTGTTTGTGGTGCTGTTTGTGTCGTGGGCGATCCTGGACACGCGGGCGTATGACTACGAGGTCGACACGCCACGGACGGTGCGGGCGGTGCAGACGCAATAGGGGTTCGCGGGATCGTGGAGTAGCTCGCCGGGTGCCACACCTCGTGCGCAGCACGATGTGTGCCCTCAGACGTTCAAGCCACCATCACACATCGCCTTCGGCGAGGTGTGGCACCCGATCGTCGGCCGTGCAAGATGCTTAGCGAGTGACCATCATCCGCGGGGTCGGGCGCGGTTATCCTTGCGGGGATGGCGGCCAAGCGACGAGATGCGGGGGTGCGGGATCGCCAGCAGGTGTCGGTGACGCAGTTCGCGCGGTGGCCGGTGCTGGCGGTGATGGCGTTGATCGGTGTGGCCGTGGCGGCGGTGGACCTGTGGCGGCCGACGCTGCTGGAGCCGGTGAGTCTGTATCAGTTCGACGTGTTCAAGCGGACGAGCGCGGACGTGTCGATCGACGATCGGCTGGTGTTCTTCGGCATCGGCGACGACTTCTACGAGACCGAGCTGCCGGCCAAGCGGGCGGCGCTGCGCGAGCAGTACGGCGAGGTGTTCACGGGGGCGCAGGCCCAGCGGGTGATGTACGCCGAGGCGTTGACGGGGCTGGCGGCGGTGGGGGCCGAGGGGGCGGTGTGGGATGTGCTGTTCGATACGACGACGCAAGGAACGGTCGACGCGTATTTCGCCGAGACGCTGCGGGGGCTGCCGAGCGTGCTGATGGTGCAGGCGTCGGGGGATGTTTCGGAGCGGGTGGCGCCGTCGTCGGAGGCGTTGCGGTATGCGCAGCGGTTCCGCGTGGGGCGGCGGACGCTGGCGGCCGATGCGTTGCCGGTGAAGCCGATCGAGCTTCGGTCGACGCCGGCCGAGGTGTTCGCGGACGCGGCGGCGGGGTCGGGGCACGTGCGGTGGGCGGTCGACTCGGACGGCAAGAACCGGCGGATCGGGTTCGTGGTGCGCGTGGGCAACGTGCTGTTCCCGTCGATGGCGTTGGCGGGGGTGATCGAGCTCTTGGACATCGATCGCGAGGCGATCGCGTTCGACGGGCGGACGCTGGTGCTGCCGTTGGGGCCCGAGCAGGCGGAGCGGTACGGCAAGGAAGAGCTGCGGGTGCCGCTGACCGAGACGGGCGACCTGCTGGTGAATCAGATCCCGCGTTGGCGTGAGCGGTTCGAGACGGACATGCCGTACCGCGGGTTCTCGGGGCAGTGGGCGATGCTTAGCGAGTTCCCCGAGGACGCGGCGGACGCGCTGCGCGGTCGGCTGGTGCTGCTGGGGACGACGGCGGGCGGTGTGGACCAGATCGCGACGCCGCTGGACCCGGCGATGCCCGGGGCGATGGTGACGTTTAACGCGATCAACACGGTGCTGACCGAGCAGTTCATCTACCCGGCCAGCCGGTGGTGGACGCCGGTGCTGACGCTGCTGATGCCGCTGCTGGCGGGGGTGATTTATTACGCGTTGTTTTATCTGCCGCGGGTGGCGGCGGTGGTGACGGCGGCGTTGTTCTTCGGGTTGCTGGGGTTGTCGGCGTGGCTGTTCTGGGGGTGGGGCGTGTGGCTGCCGGTGGGTTCGCCGCTGGTGGCGATGGGCGGGGCGGTGGTGCTGGGGTCGGCGATCACGCTGGTGCAGATCAGCTTCCGCGCGGCCAAGCTGGCGGAGCTGCTGAGCCGATTCGTGAGCCCGGCGTTGCTGCGCGAGCTGTTCCTCTACGGGCTGCGGGGCGAGGAGTTGGGCGTCGATCGCGTGGAGGTGGCGGTGATGTTCACGGACGTGAAGGGCTTCACGACGCTGACCGAGCGGTCGGAGCCGGAGGAGATCGCGGAGTTTTTGGGGCTGCTGTACCCGATGGCGATGCAGGTGTTGGAGGAGACGCACGGGACGCTGGACAAGTTCCAGGGCGACGGGATCCTGGCGTACTGGGGGGCGCCGGATCGGCTGGCGAACAAGGAGCAGTGGGCGTGTCGGGCGGGGCTGTTGTTGCAGGAGCGGTTTGCGGAGATCGCGGAGGTGATGCGGGGCAAGGGGCGGGGCGATCTGGAGGTGCGGGTGGGGATCGCGTCGGGGTTCGTGACGGCGGGGTATCTGGGGGGCAAGAAGCACGCGGCGTACACGATCGTGGGGCGGCCGGTGAATATGTCGGCGCGTCTGGAGGCGGCGTGTCGGCCCGGGCACGTGCAGATCGACAAGAAGACGGCGGCGCAGGCGGAGGACGTGTTTGAGCTGCGGGAGGTGGAGGCGTTGACGTTGAAGGGGATCGCCGAGCCGGTGCCGGCGTGGGAGGTGGCGGGGGTGCGCGAGGGGATGACGATTCGGGGGGCGTGAGAAGAAGCACACATCGTGCTGCTCACGAGGTGTGGCACCCGGCGCGGCGATCAGGCGGATGAGGTCGCGCAGTGGTCGCGCCAGAGTTGGCGGTAGGCGGCTTCGATGCGTTGGGCGTAGGCGGGGCCGTCCATGAGGGGGGAGTCGAGCATGCGCTGGCGGAGGGTGGTGCGGAGGTGTTGGCGGCGGGGGGCGTCGGCGGCGAGTTGGGCGGCGATGGTGGCGAAGGCGTCGGGGGTGTCGGCGATGAGGTCGGGGAGGTCGAGCTGGGTGAGGATGGAGGCGGAGACGCGGCCGGCGTGCAGCGCGGTGGTGCGGGTGACGACGGGGACGCCCATCCAGAGTGCGTCGCAGGTGGTGGTGGTGCCGTGGTAGGGCGTGGTGTCGAGGGCGATGTCGATGTCGGCGTAGCGGGCGAGGTGGGTGGCGGTGGAGCGGTCGCCTGGCGCGAAGGTGAGGCGCGAGCGGTCGATGCCGGCGGCGGTGAGGCGGTCGACGATGCGGTCGGTCGCGCCCTCGGCGTCGATGGCGCGGGACTTGATGAGCAGGCGGCTGTCGGGCACGGCGTGCAGGGCGGCGGCCCAGAGGTCGAGCGCGTCGTTCTGTAGCTTGGCGAGGTTGGTGAAGCAGCCGAAGGTGAAGGCGCGGTCGGTCGAGGCGGCGGTGGGCAGGTCTTCGGTGCCATCCCAAGGCGCGTAGCAGAGGAAGCCGGGGTCGAGGCGGATGAGCTGTTCGAAGTGGAAGGCCTCGGTGGTGCCGGGCGGGTCGCAGACGGCGTCGGTGAGGCGGAATTGGAGGGCGTCGACGCCGGTGGTGGCGGGGTAGCCGAGGAAGGTGATTTGGACGGGCGCGGGGCGGTGGGCGAAGGCGACGAGGGGCCAGGCGGTTGTGAGGCCGGCCAGGTCGATGAGGATGTCGATGCGGTCGTCGGCGATCTGCTGGGCGAGGGCGCGGGGGTCGGTGCCGTTGGGGAAGCGTCGGTAGGTCTGGCTGTGGTCGATGAACCACTGGGTCTGGGCGTCGACCTTGCCGGGGGTGTGATAGGCGAAGACTTGGAAGTGGTTGCGGTCGTGGTGGAGGAAGAGGGCTTTGGCGAACTGGCCGACGGGGTGGTAGCTGAAGTCGCGGGAGACGTAGCCGACGCGGAGCGGGCGGTCGGGGTCGTTGGAAGGTGCGGCGCGGTTGAGTGGCGAGGCTTGCGCGGTGTTGGCGGCTTGTGCGGCGCGTTGTCCGACGGCGCGGGCTTGTTGGAGGATGGCCTGGCCGTCGGTGGAGACGTAGTTGAGGGCGAGGGCGATGTTGACGAGGGAGGCGACGCTTTGGGGCTGGAGGGCGAGGGCCTGGCGGTAAGCGGCGATGGATTCGTGGACGTGGCCGAGCGCGCCGAGGACGGAGCCGAGGGCGTGGTGGGCGGGGGCGTGGTTGGGGTCGAGCGCGATGGCCTGGCGGAGGGGGGGGAGGGCCTGGGCGTAGCGGTGAGATTGGGCGAGGGTGTCGCCGAGGCGTTGGAGGCGGCGGGCGGAGGGTTGGAGGTCGGCGGCGCGGGTGTGGTGGTGGACGGCGGGGTCGTAATGGGAGGCGGCGAGGTGGATGCTGCCGGCGAGGTCGTGGGCGTCGGCGTCGTTGGGGTGGGTTTGGGTGAGGCGGTCGGCGCGGGCGGCGGCATCGGCGAGGGCGCCGCATTGGTAGAGGGCCTGGGCGGCGCGGAACTGGAGGCGGCGGTCGTTGGGGGCGAGGGTGGCGGCTGCGTTGAAGAAGGCGGCGGCGTCGGGGAGGCGTTTGGCGGCGAGGGCTTGCTCGCCGGCGATCATCTGCGCGGGGGCGTGTTTGGGGTGCTGGCGGGCCGTGCGGGTGGCGAGGTCGAGGGCTTGGGGGCGGTTGCCGGTGGCGGCGAGGGGGGCGACGGCGTCGAGCGCGGGCTCGGGGCGGGCGGGGTCGAGGCGGGCGGCCTCGGCGAGGTGGGGCAGGGCTTGCTGGGGCTGGCGGAGGGTGAGCAGGGCGCGGCCGAGGAGGTGGTGGGCGGGCACCGGATCGAGGGGGTCGCGGGTGATGTGCTGGGCTGCGGCTTGGTCGGGGCTCTCCGGGACGGCGGTCGCATCAGACAGATGTGCCGGGTTCCTCGGTCGCGGGTGTGTGGTCGACGCTGTGCTCATCGAGAAGACTCCTGCTGCGTCGCTGGGCGATTGAGGACGTGGACGACCGGGGTGTCTTCGGCGTTCTTTTGCAGTTCGGTGGGACGCCAACCGGGGAGGCTGTTGTTATACAGCGGGACAACGA
>JBCCQE010000083.1:0-9024 GCA_039024495.1 Planctomycetota bacterium
CCAACGCATCTAACAAACCCACTCCCATCCGCCGCCCCCACCCCACCACCGGCCAGCCCACCCTCGCCTGGGCCCTCATCGACTACGAACTCCTGCTCCCCTGGCCCGACCACCCCCGCCGCCCCACCTTCCCCGGCCTCACCGACCAACTCTGATCCATGGGCCATCCCCCATGATCCATGCCATGGACGAAGTCACCCACTACACCTGCCCCCACTGCGGCGAAACCATCCAGCTCGCCGTCGACCCCTCCGCCGGCGACCACCAGCGCTACATCGAGGACTGCCCCGTTTGCTGCAACCCCAACGACCTCACCATCACCTTCGACGAAGACGGCTACGCCACCGCCACCGCCGAGCCCGGCAACACCTGACCCCCGGACACCCCCCTACCCCGAAGCCCAAGGCTTGAAGCCGCGGGACCCCGCACCCTTGACGCAACCCTTGCACCCGCGTACCTTTCCCGGCTCGCCCTACCGAACCCCCGAGGCCCGCTATGGTCCCCCAGCAACGACAAACCCGCACCCGCGGCCGCAAGCGTCGGTCCCACGACGCCCTGCGAGGTTCCACCCTCGTCGACTGTCCCAACTGCGGCTCGCCCAAGCGCCCCCACTCGGCGTGCTCCGAATGCGGGTACGTCCGCCCGGGCCTCCAGCTCAAGTCCAACGCCCAGGAAGACTAAACCGTGCGCATCGCGATCGATGTCATGGGCGGCGACAACGCCCCCGACGCGATCCTCGACGGCGCCCTCCAGGCGGTTGAACTCCTCGGTCCCGACGATCGCCTCGTGCTGATCGGCGACGCCGAGATCATCCAGGAAGGCATCGAAGAGGTCGGGCTCAAAAACGAGTCCCGCGTCGTCGTCGACCCCACCTCCCAGGTCATCGAGATGGGCGACAAGCCCGTCGACGCCATCCGCGCCAAGCCCGACTCCTCCATCGTCCGCATGGGACGCCTCGGCTCGAAGAAGGCCGGCGACGACCAGTGCGACATCGTCATCTCCGCAGGCAACACCGGCGCGTGCGTCGCCGCCGCGCAGATGCACATGCGCCGCCTCCGCGGCGTCCACCGACCCGGCATCGCCATCGTCCTGCCCACCTTCTATGGCCCGGTCGTCGTCTGCGACGTCGGAGCCAACCCCGAACCCAAGCCCGGCCACCTCCACCAGTACGCCCACATGGCGTCCATCTACGCCGAGAAGGTGATCGGCACCGACAACCCCCGCGTCGCCGTCATGTCCATCGGCGGCGAAGAGGGCAAAGGCAACACCCTCGTCCGCGAGACGCACAAGCTCGTCAAGGGCGACGACGCCCTGAACTACGTCGGCTACTGCGAGGGCCGCGAGCTCTTCCAGAACAAGTGCGACGTCGTCGTCTGCGAGGGCTTTACCGGCAACGTCGTGCTCAAGCTCGCCGAGGGCCTCAGCAAGGGCATCTTCGAGATCATCGCCCACGAGGTCATGGAGCAGAACCCCGACCTCATGCTCCAGCTCGAGCCCGTCGTCAAGAAGATCTGGGCCAAGCACGACTACCACGAGTACGGCGGCGCGCCCCTGCTCGGCGCGAACGGCATCTGCATGATCTGCCACGGCTCGTCCGAGTCCCGCACGATCCGCAACGCCGTCCGCGCGTCGATCAACTTCGGCCGCTCCGGCGTCAACGCCGCCATCATCGAATCCCTCGGCCGGCTCGAGCACCCCGAGGGCGCCGCATGACCGCCGGCCCCGGCCGTCCATCCCGCCCCGCAGGCGTCCGCATCCTCGGCACCGGCGTTGCCCTGCCCGACCGCGTCGTCACCAACGACGAACTCGCCAAGACCGTCGACACCTCCGACGAGTGGATCCACAGCCGCACCGGCATCCGCACCCGCCGCATCGCCGACGACGACACCCGCACGTCCGACCTCGCCGCCCAGGCCGTCGCCGCCGCCTGCGACACCGCCGGCGTCGCGCCCACCGACCTGGACCTGCTCATCCTCGCCACGATGACGCCCGACACCGCCTGCCCCGCCACGGCCTGCACCGTCGCCGCCAAGGCCGGCGCGACCCCCTGCGGCGCGTTCGACATCAACATCGCCTGCACCGGCTACGTCGCCGCCCTCAACATGGCCTCCAACGCCGTCATGGCCGGCCACTACCGCCACGTCGCCGTCGTCGCCGCCGACACCCTCTCCTCCATTGTCGACTGGACCGACCGACGCACCTGCATCCTCTTCGGCGACGCCGCCTCCGCCTGCGTCATCGGCCCGTCCGACGACCCCCTCCAGGGCTGCCTGTACCAGTCCCTCGGCGCCGACGGCGTCAAGGGCGAGGCCCTCTACATCCCCCACTCCGAAAAAGACCTCCCCGACTTCGTGGCCGACCCCGCCGTCACCGACCAGGCCGGCTGGAACGGCTCCTACGGCAAGCTCCAGATGAACGGCGGCGCGGTCTACAAGTTCGCCGTCAAAGTCCTCGCCGACTCGGTCGAGCAAGCCCTCCACGCCACCGGCCTCGCCGCCGACGACATCGCGATGGTCATCCCCCATCAATCCAACATCCGGATGCTCCAGTCGAGCTGGAAACGCCTGGGCTTCCCCGAAGACAAGGTCCGCATCAACATCGACCGCTTCGGCAACACCTCCGCCGCGAGCTGCGGCATCTGCCTGCACGAATGCCTCGAAGAGGGCCTCGTCGGCGAAGGCGACCACGTCGTCTTCGTCGCCCAAGGCGGCGGCCTGTCGTGGGGCTCGGCCCTCTGGCGGCTGTGAAAACTCTGGGGTCTAAACGATGAGGTTTGAGGTGCATGAGCGACGGCCCCACAAAGCGGCGAGACCTCGACAGACGCTTGGTGAAATTCAGCGCACGAGCCATACGCCTTGGGACCAGCCTGCCTCGCGGGCCCGTGCACGACACGCTCGCTCGGCAATGGGTCCGAGCCGCCACATCCATCGGAGCCAACCATCGCGAGGCATCCAGAGCATCGAGCCGCCGCCACTTCATCACCACGATGGAGATCGCCCAACGCGAGGCCGACGAAGCGTTGTATTGGCTTGACGTCCTCCGCGAGAGCCAAGTCGTCGATACAGCAAAAACCGACGACCTCCGCGACGAAGCCGACCAGATCGTCGCCATGCTTACCACCAGCATCGTGAACGCCAAGAAACAACCGAAATGAGCACCTCAGACCCCACACCACAAACTTCAGCCTTCATTCTTTGTCCCGGCCAAGGCTCCCAGCACGTCGGCATGGGCCAAGCCTGGTTCGACCAGTTCCCCGTCGCGCGCCAGACCTTCGCCGCCGCCGACGAAGCGCTCGGCATCAAGCTCTCTGAGCTGTGCTTTCAAGGCCCCGACGACGAGCTCAACCGCACCGATGTTGCCCAGGCCGCGATCTACACCACCTCCGTCGCCTGCTATCAGGCGCTGATCGAGGCGGAGATGATCGCCCCGCCCGCCGCCGTCGCCGGCCTGTCGCTCGGCGAGTTCACCGCGCTGCACCTCGCCGGCGCGATGTCCTTCGCCGACGGCCTCAAGCTCGTCCGCCTCCGCGGCCAGGCCATGCAGGACGCCGCCGACGCCGCCCCGCCCTCCACCATGGTCGCCCTCACCGGCACCGCCACCGAAGACCACATCCAGGCCCTCTGCGACAGAGCCCTCGCCGCCTGCCCCGACGACGCCGTGCTCGTCCCCGCCAACTACAACTCGCCGATGCAGACCGTCCTCTCCGGCACCACCGCCGCCTGCGAAAAGGCCGCCGAGCTCGCGCCCGACGCCGGCGTCAAGGCCACCGTCCTCACCGTCGCCGGCGCGTTCCACTCGCCCATCATGCAGCCCGCCGCCGACCGCCTCGCCGCCGCGCTGGACCAGGTCGACTGGTCCGCCCCGCGCTGCCCGGTCATCGCCAACGTCACCGCCAAGCCGCACGACGCCGACCCCGAGTCGATCAAGAAGCTCCTCGTCAGCCAGCTCACCTCGCCCGTCCGCTGGTCGCAATCGATGCTCGCCGCCGCCGCCGATCACGCCGACCTCGCCTTCCACGAGCTCGCGCCCGGCAAGGTCCTCGCCGGCCTCATGCGCCGCATCGACAAGTCGATTAAGGTCATCCCTCACCCCTCGCCCGACTGACCCACTCCCACATCGATCCCATGACCGACTCCCCCGAACAACGCATCGCCGTCGTCACCGGCGCCTCCCGCGGCATCGGCAAGGCCATCGCGCTCCAGCTCGCCAAGCAAGGCCGCCACGTCGTCGCGGTCGCCCGCAACGAAGACCTCCTCGCCGCCCTCGTCGATGAGATCAAGGCCGCCGGCGGCTCCGCCGAACACAAGACCGCCGACGTTGGCGACCAGGCCTCCATCGAAGCCATGATCGAGTCCACCGCCAGCGACCACGGCCGGCTCGACATCCTCGTCAACAACGCCGGCATCACCCGCGACATGCTCCTGCTCCGTCTTTCCGACGCCGAGTGGGACGACGTCATCCAGACCAACCTCCGTTCCGTCTTCGTCGCGACCCGCGCCGCCCTGCGGCCGATGATGCGCAAGAAGTGGGGCCGGATCATCAACGTCAGCTCCGTCTCCGCCCTGGTTGGCAACGCCGGCCAGAGCAACTACGCCGCCGCCAAGGCGGGCGTCATCGCCTTCACCAAGTCGGTCGCCAAGGAGATGGGCGGCAAGAACGTCACCGCCAACGCCGTCTGCCCGGGCTTCATCGAGACCGACATGACCGACGTCCTGCCCGAGGCGATCAAAGAGAACGTCAAGAAGATCACCGCCCTCGGCCGCTTCGGCAAGCCCGACGACATCGCCCACGCCGTCGCCTACATCGCCTCCGAAGGAGCCGGCTACGTGACCGGCCAGGTGCTGACCGTCGACGGCGGGATGACCATGAGTTGACCTAACCCGTGACGCGGGCTCGAATTCGAGCCCGCCAACCCACCGCCCCGCGCGGTTGTGACCCCCGCGGTGGCCCGCTATAGTCCCGCGATACCCCGTTCCGGCGATGCGAACCACAGGCCCGCGCCGGCATTCAGGAGACAGACATGCCTGCCGATGAGAAGGAAATCGAAGAACGCGTCACCGCCATCGTCGCCGAGCAAATGGGCGTCGATAAGGCCGAGATCAGCCGCGACACCAACTTCGTCAACGACCTCAACGCCGACTCCCTCGACGTCGTCGAGCTCGTGATGGAGTTCGAGGACGAATTCGAGACCTCGATCCCCGACGAAGAAGCCGAGAAGATCCTCACCGTCGGTCAGGCGATCGACTACATCAAGAACTTCTCCGACAGCCAGGGCGGCGAGTAAACCCCACCCCCCGGTCAACGGCCCCTTCCTCCACCCTCCCGCAAGCGGCCCGCCCCCCGGCGGCCGCCCTCTCCCATGAGTAAACGCCGCGTGGTCATCACCGGCCTGGGCTGGGCCACCAGCTTGGGCAACAGCGTCAACGACGTCTTCGCCAAACTGGTCGACGGCCAGTCCGGCATCAAGACCCTCGAACGCTTCGACTACAGCGACTACGGCGCCAGGATCGGCGGCGAGATCACCGACTGGTCCGCCCCCCACCTCGACCCCCGCGAGGCCAAACGCCTCGACCGCTTCGCCCAGTTCGCCGTCAACGCCTCCATCGACGCCGTCGCCGACTCGGGCATCGACTTCTCGCAAGAGAACCCGTATCGCTGCGGCTCGATCATCGGCTCGGGCATCGGCGGCATGGAAGAGTTCACCGCCGGCCACCAGAAGCTCCTCGAAAAAGGCCCGTCCCGCGTCAGCCCCTTCATGGTCCCCAAGCTGATGTGCAACGCCGGCTGCGGCAACGTCTCCATCCACTTCGGCATCAAGGGCCCCAACTACGCCACCACCACCGCCTGCGCCTCGGCCGCCCACGCCATCGGCGAGGCCGCCGACCACATCCGCCACGACAGCGCCGACATCATCGTCGCCGGCGGCTCAGAAGCCGCGCTCTGCCACCTCGGCGTCGCCTGCTTCGTCGCCATCAAGGCCCTCAGCAAGCGCAACGACGAGCCCACCCTCGCCTCGCGCCCGTGGGACAAGGACCGCGACGGCTTCGTCCTCTCTGAGGGCTGCGGCATCGTCGTCCTCGAGGAGTACGAGCACGCCAAGGCCCGCGGCGCGAAGATCTACGCCGAGCTGCTCGGCTTCGGCCAGTCCGCCGACGGCACGCACATCACCGCCCCCGACCCCGAGGGCCGCGGCGCCGCCGAAGCGATGACCCTTGCCCTCAAAGACGCCGGCAAGAACCCCGCCGACCTCGACTACATCAACGCCCACGGCACCTCCACCGGCCTCGGCGACGCCGCCGAAACCGTCGCCATCAAACGCACCCTCGGCGACGCCGCCTACAAGGTCCCCGTCTCCTCCAGCAAGTCCATGACCGGCCACACCCTCGGCGCCTCCGGCGGCCTCGAGGCCGTCATCTGCTGCAAGACTCTCGAGACAGGCACCATCACTCCCACCATCAACCTCGACGAACCCGACGAGGGCCTCGACCTCGACTTCGTCCCCAACCAGGCCCGCCAGGCCGACGTTTCCCTGGCCATGTCGAACTCCTTCGGCTTCGGCGGCCACAACGTCGCCCTCGTCTTCGGCAAGGTCTGACCCCACCCAATCTTCTCTGCACTCACAACCAGTAGCCGGGATGCGGCGCACCCCGGGGTTGAGCGATCTCTGCGCAGACCAACCAAGCCGCCACCCAAACCCCAAACGAAAAAGCGTGCGCCCATCAAGGACGCACGCCTTAATCATTGCGATAACACTTTTCCGAAACCGCGGCTCAATCAGCCCGCGTCGTCGGCCTGCTCGGCAGAAGCCGTCTCCGGGGCCGGCGGCAGCAGCACAGCATCGATCACGTGGATCACACCGTTGCTGGCCATCACGTCAGTCGCAGTCACGTTCGCACCGTTGATGGTCACGCCGTACTCGGACGCGACGATCTCGATCGCCGAGCCCTGCAACGTCGTCGCTTCGTCGAGCGTGACGACCGTCTCGGCCTTCACCGTGCCCTCGATGACGTGATATAGTAGGATCGACTTGAGCTGGTCCTTGGCGCCCGGCTCCAGCAGCGACTCCACCGTGCCCTCTGGCAACGCCGCAAACGCCTCGTCGGTCGGAGCGAGCACCGTGAACGGCCCGCCCTCGGCCAGCGTCTCGGCCAAGCCCGCGGCCTTCGCGGCGGCCAGCAGCGTGTTGAACTTGCCAGCGGCCGCGGCCGTCTCCACGATCGACTTCTTGTCGTGGGCGTGGTCCTTGGCCTTCGCGGTCGAGGCCGCCGAGCAGCCGCAGCCGCTGCACGCCATGGCCGGCGAAACGAAAGCCAGCGTCGAAGTCGCGACCAGAGCGGTCATCAATGTGCGCATCATGGAAAGTCTCCTGACGAGTCAATAAGGAGGGCCATCACATGGCCGACACAAACGATAGGGGGCTTGAGAGACAAAAGTCGCGGGCAGCGACAACGGGCCGCAACGCACGAGACACCCGATTGGGAGCGATCGAGGGCATCTCAAGAAGACAAAATCACCGGTATCCACTTGTCGATTGCGTCAATCGCCCCATTCGGCATTATTTACGCAGGTTGACGAAATGCACGAGCCGGGGTAACTTCCATAGATCGGGTTTCTATGTGGGTTCCCACATCCCGTTCGGCCTCTGGGCCGATGCCGGTTCGAACGGTTCGAGTCGGCTGTTGGGTCTATTCGACAACGCGAGCTTTCCGCCCGGCTGCACCACTCTGCCATTCTCTCTTTCGCTTGTACCCCCATCGACCCGGATTCGGCTCGACGGAGGCAAGGCGCAAGTCGAGGCGAATTTCTCAGGTCGTGATCGGCCCAACCGATCGTTCACTCTCGTTTGTCAGGAGTTTTGAGTCATGAAAAAGGGTTTTACTCTCATCGAGCTGCTCGTGGTTATCTCGATCATCGCGCTGCTCATCGGCATTCTGCTGCCGGCCCTCGGTGCCGCCCGTCGCACCGCGCGTCAGATGCAGTCCAACACGCAGGTCCGCGGTATCCACCAGTCCAACGTGATGTTCGCCCAGTCCAACAACGACAACTACGCCGGCCTTGAAGGAGACGGCGACGTCGAGCCCACGGGCCCCAACTCGCAGGGCACTCAACATAACGGCGGCGCAGTTGGCGAGCGTTGGACCATTCTCATGGAAGGCAACTACTTCGTCGGTGAATACTGCATCTCACCCGTCGAGTCCGGCCTCGTCGAGTGGACGTCGGCCAACACCATGGAGGCATCCACCCAGTTCTACTCGTACGGTGCCCTGCGGATCGCGGAGAGCGCCACCAACGCCGTCGGCGACGACGTGACCTGGAATGCCACGAGCAACAACGTGCTCGGCGAATGGGAGCAAAACCTCAACGCCGAGGCCCCGGTCATCACCGACCGCAACACCGGCGACGACGCCACCGACTCCGTCTCCTCGATCCACACCGAGATCGACGGCGGCGACTGGCGTGGCTCCGTGGCCTACAACGACAATCACGTCATCTTCGAAACGTCGGAAGTTTTGGACAGCCGCTTCCGAAACGGTCAATTCAACGACGCCAATGACCCCACCCCGGGCCAGCGTGACAGCCTGTTTATCGACGATGACGGCGAAGAGGAAATCACCGGTTCGAACGCGTTCATCGTCTACAACGAAGACAATCAAGATGGCTTCCAGCAAGACTAATCGCGTGTCAAGTTTGGCAGTGATTTCTTAAGTCAAAGCAAACAATTAAATGAGTCTTACCGACCGGCCGCCCCACTGAGGCGGCCGGTTCTTTTTTTGCCCCACACCGCAAGCTCACCGCCCGCCGACGCCGCGTCCTTGACGCCCACCCGCCCCGCCGGTATCTCTGGCCCATGGACGCCAAGATCACCGCCGACGGCATCACCTTCGACGACCTGCTCCTGCTCCCCGCTTTCTCCGAGCTGGTCCCCGCCGAAGTCGACACCTCCACCCGTCTCACCTCGCGCATCGACCTCAACATCCCGCTGCTCTCCGCGCCGATGGACACGGTCACCGAGTCCGCCCTCGC
>JBCCQE010000084.1:0-9004 GCA_039024495.1 Planctomycetota bacterium
AGCGGTGGGGCGGGGGGTGGGATGGGGGCGTTGCTGTTGGACGAGCCGGTGGCGGGGCTGGACCCGGCGCATGGGGAGCGGTTGATGGCGGAGCTGGCGGCGTGGGCGCGGGCGGGGTGGGCGGTGGGCGTGGTGCTGCACGACGTGGCGATGGCGGGTCGGTGGGCGGATCGGGCGGTGCTGCTGGATGGCGGGCGGGTGGCGGCGGCGGGCGAGGCAGGGGAGGTGTTGACGGAGGCGCGGCTGTCGGCGGTGTATGGCGTGGGGTTTGAGCGGCATGTCAGCCCTGCGACCGGGCGGGCGGCGTTGTTGCCGGCGTGGGACGCCGGCGGGGCGTAAACTTGTTGCGTGATGAATTGGGTTGCTGCGTGGTGCGGCGACGGGAAGCTTGACGCGAGGATCGGATCATGGGCGGCTGGCTTGGCGCAATCATCGTTTTGCTGGCGGTGTTTGGACCGATCATCGCGAACGTCTTAAAAGAGGCGGGCAAGGCGAACGATCGGCGGAAGGCGAGCGAGTCGTCGGACGGCGATGGGCGGACCAGCCGCGAGAGGCTGGACGATCTGGCGGCTCGGCGTCGGGCGGAGCTGTCCGGTCGGGCGCAGGCGGGTCTTGGCACGGGTGGCGGGGCGCCGGCGGGGGGTGATCCGGGGAACCTGACGATGGCCGAGCGGATTGCGCGGGCGCGGGCGAAGGCGCAGTACGAGCGTCGCAGCGCGGACCTGAGCCGGGCGGCGGGCGGCGCGGGGCGGACGTCGGACGATCCGATCGTGCTGGACGATGGGGACGACGCACGGGTCGCGGAGCTTGAGCGTCGCCGGGCGGCGGAGCTGGATCGGCGTCGCGTGGCGGAGCGCGAGGCGGCTGCGCGGCGTGAGGCGGATGCGCGACGCGCGGCGGCGGAGCGTCGCCGTGCGGCCGAGGCGCAGCGTCAGCGTGAGGCGGCGGATCGCGCGTCGCAGCAGCGTCAGCGGCAGGGGCAGTCGCAGCGGTCGAGTTCAAGAAGTAGTAGTGGGTCGGGTTCCGGCTCGGGGTCGGGAGCGGGGTCGAGCTCTGGCCGACGACGGGGCGCGGGGATCGGCAAGATCGACGGGGATGCGATTTCGCGGGGCGAGGTGGGGACGGGCAAAGGCGCGAGCCGATTGGAGAACGCGATTGGCGACGGGCGGAGCAAGTCGCGGCGTGGCGGCCGGGGCGGCGAGGCGAAGTTGCTGGGCGTGCGGCTGACTCGGCGGACGATGCGGCACGCGGTGCTGCTGCGTGAGGTGCTGGACAAGCCGGTGTCGATGCGCGAGAACCCGCCGGGATCGGTGCACGGGCTGGAGCGGGGCTGAGCGGTGGCTTCGCTGGAGCCGAACCTGCCGGTGGATCGGGTGGCGGTGGTGGTGGCGGACATCGCCGACCCGCCGCGTGAGTTGGAGATCGACACGATTGTGAACGCGGCGAACGAGTCGCTGCTGGGCGGGGGCGGGGTGGATGGTGCGATCCATCGCGCGGCCGGGCCGAGGCTGCTTGAGCACAACCGCGGGCTGGGCGGGTGTGTGACGGGTGCGGCGAGGGTTGTGCCGGCGTTCGATCTGGAGGCGAAGGGGGTCGCGCGGATCGTGCTGACTGTTGGGCCGGTGTGGGAGGCGGGCGAGGCGGGGGAGCGGCAGTCGCTGGGCAACACGCACGAGGACGTGCTGCTGGCGAGTTGTTATGTGCGGTCGCTGCTGCTGGCGGAGGAGGCGGGGTCGGAGGTGGTTGCGTTCCCAGCGATCTCGACGGGGGTGTACGGGTTCCCGAAGGATCGCGCGGCGAAGATCGCGATCGGGCACGCGCTGGGTCACTTGGGTCAGCACGCGTTGCCGCGGCGGGTGGTGTTTTGTTGTTTCAGCGAAGACGACGCGTCGGTGTATCGGCAGCTCATCGACGGGCGGGGCGGGTGGCTGACGTCGCGGCGGCGGGTGCCGCCGAGTTGATCAGGCGGGGCGCGTGCCGGGGTGGGTTGTGGACCAAGCGTGGGTGAGGACGATGGCGGCGCTGTTGGCGAGGTTGTAGGAGCGGACGTTGCCGGTGGTGCCGTCGGGTTGGGGGGTGCCGGGCATGGGGAGGTGGATGCGGGTGCGGGGGTAGCGGTCGTGGAGCCAGTCGGGCAGGCCGGTGTTTTCGTTGCCGAGGATGAGGGTGTCGTTGGGTTGGTAGGCGGGTTGGTCGTAGCGGACGGAGCCGTGCTTGGTGACGAGATACGGGTCGCGCGGGAGGTCGTTCAGCCAGCCGCGGAAGTTGTCTTCCGTGTGGGTCGTCAGTTTTAAGTGGGGCCAGTAGTCGAGGCCGGCGCGGCGGACGGCTTTTTCGTCGAGGTCGAAGGCGGGTTCGACGAGGTGGAGGTGGGCGCCGAGGCCGACGCATTGGCGGGCGGTGGTGCCGGTGTTCTGGGGGATGGCGGGGCGGTATAGGACGAGGTGGAGCACGGGGGAGGCGGTGAGGTTTGAGGTGTGGGGTTTGAGGTGTGGTGGGGCGCGATGAATCGCGGCGCTTCGTGGGGTAGGGGCGCTATTTGCGGTCGGGGAGGAACTGGGTGGTGAAGCGGCCGTTGGGGTTGAGAGGTTCGGGGAGGTCGTGGACGACGCGGGCGGCGAAGGCGTCGCGTTGGTCTTCGATGATGCCGGCGGTGATGAGTTCGTGTTCGGAGTGGAGGCCGAGGTCGTTGGTGCGGTCTTGCCAGTCGGCGGTGGCTTGGCGGAGGCGGGCGAGGGTGTCGGCGTGAGCGGGGTTGTCGGCGAGGTTGGTCAGGCAATGCGGGTCGGTGGCGGTGTCGTATAGCTCTTCGTTCGGTTTTTCGGTTGCGAACCAGAGGGATTGCTGCGGCGTGAGCTTGCCGGCGGCGTGGAGCTCGCGGAGTTCGCGGGTGACGGGGGAGAGCTCCATGTACCAGAGGCGCTGGGCGTAAGGCCGATCGGCAAAGTCGTTGCGGATATATAGGTGGCGTCGGTCTCGGGCGGCGCGGAGGCGGTCGGTGCCTTCGTCCATGCGGTCGCGAGCGGCGAAGACGCAGTCGGGCTCGGGCTGGGTGTTGGGTCCGAGGAAGAAGCGGCCGTCGTAGTTTTGGGGGATGTCGATGCCTGCGAGTGCAAGCACGGTCGGGGCGAGGTCGACCCATGAGACGAGGTCGTCTCGGACGGTTGCTGGCGGAGCCAGGTCGGTGTGGGCGGGGGCGCGGACGATGAGGGGCATGTGGATGCCGGCTTCGTAGAGCCAGCGTTTTTCGCGGACGAGGCCTCGGCCGTGATCGGAGAAGTAGACGACGACGGTGGAGTCGGCGAGGCCGGCATGATCGAGCGCGGCGAGGACGCGGCCGACGTAGGCATCCTGGTCGGCGAGGTGGCGGTAGTAGCGGAAGAGCGACGCGCGGGTGGTGGGGGTGTCGGGGAGATAGGGCGGGACGGGGATGCGGGCGAGGGTGTCCTCGGCGATGTCGGGGACGCCGGGATCGGGGAGTGGGCCGATGGGGGGGAGGTTGTTGCCGATATTGGGCTCGGTGCCCGCAGGCCACATGCCGGACTCGTGGGTGAAGGGGTAGTTGAAGTAGAAGAAGAACGGGCCGTCGGGTCGCTGGCCTTGCTCGAGTTGGGCCAGCCAGTCGGAGCGTTGCGTGGCGAAGGCATCGGGGGGCGTGAAGTTGAAGTCGGTTTTGTTGGTCCAGTTGACGGTGTATCCGGCATCGATGAGCTCTTGGGTGAACAGACGCGGGGGGGCGGTGACGCAGGACCGCATGAGGTGGGCGCCGTGTTTGACGGCGTGTTGGCCGGTGACGGTGGCGGAGCGGGAGGGGGCGCAGACGGGCGCGGGGGAGAAGGCGTTGGTGAAGCGGGTGCCCTGGGCGGCGAGGCGGTCGAGGTGTGGGGTGTGGGCGAAGGGGTCGCCGTAGCAGCCTTGGTGGCGGCCGGTGTCTTCGCCTTGGAGGAAGATGAAGTTGAGCGGCTTGTCGGGCATGGCGGTGGTGGTGTGGGGCTTGGTTTTAGTTGGAGGCTTGGAGGCCGAGACGTTGGTATTGCTCGGCGGGGGCGTCGCATTCGGCCATGAGGCGGGTGGCGTGTTTGATCATGGTGGCTTCGAGCGCGGGGTCGTCGGTGATGGGTTGGTCTTGGCCGGGGTCGGTGGCGGTGTCGTAGAGGATGGTGCCGTAGTCGCGGACTTGGCCGTCGCCGCGGGTGGCGCCGTGGTCGGGCGAGGCGGGGATCTGCATCACGCCGCAGCCCTTGGTGAAGGTGAAGGGCTCGTGCCAGCTGACGCGGGCGTGCTGGAGCTCGTCGGTGTGGACAGGGCCTTTCATGCGGGTGGGCATGAGGGTGTAGTCGCTGAGCGGGCGGTTGGTCTGGGGGTCGGCGGCGGCGCGCATGTAGACGTGGCGGCCGTCGGTGACGTTGAGGTGTCCGCCGTGGGAGCCGAAGATGGCGGCGTCGCGGACGGGTGTGTCGTCGGCGATGGCGGGCGCGAGGTCGTGGCCGAGCATATCGGCGGTGGGCTCCTGGCCGAAGAAGCGGAGCAGCGTGGGCGCGAGGTCGATGGCGGGCTGGACGAGTGCCCGGCGGCGCTGGCCTGCGGCGGCGGGGCAGCGGGGGTCGTGGATGAACAGGGGCGTGCGGGCGTTGATATCCCACCAGGGCATGTGCATCTTGGCCCAGCAGTCGTGCTCGCCGAGCATGAAGCCGTGATCGGTCCAGACGACGAGCATGGTGTCTTGCCAGAGGTCGTGGCGGTCGAATGCGTCGAGCACGTCGCCGAGCCGGGCGTCGCACATGGAGACGAGCGCGGCGTACTGGGCACGCAGGTGGGCGACGACCTCGGGCTTCTCGTCGGGCTGGACCTTGCGATAGGCCGGCCAGTCGAGCAGCGTGCCTTGGGTTGTGTTCCAGCGGTCGAAGTGCTCGGCGTAGAGGTCTTTGAACTCGCGGGTGGTGTAGAACGGCTCGTGCGGGTCGAAGGTTTCGAGCTGGAGCATCCAACGGTCGTCGTCGGCGTTGCGGTCGATGAAGTCGAGGCCTGCGGCGAAGGTGCGGGACTGCGGGAGGTCGGCCGTGGTGGGCATGAACTTTCGGTTGATGCGGTCCTGGGAGTCGATGCCGGGGGCAGCCGGGTTGGAGGGTGTCGAGGCGTTTCGGCCGATGGCGTTGCCGGGCGGCTCGGACGCGACTTGGCCGATCCACGGGTCGCCCTCCTGGCCGCGGTGGTGCTGCCAGGTGGAGTAGCGGTTGTGGTAGGTGCAGCCGCCGTCTTCCCAGTAGTGCTGGTGGTCGGAGATGAGGGCGGTGTGGACGCCGGCCTCTTTGAGGAGTTGCGGCATCGAGTCGTCGAACGGCTCGATCGGCCCCCACGAGCGGTGCAGGAAGTTGGGCCGGCCGGTGTGCAGGTCGCGGCGGCAGGGCATGCAGGGCATCGAGCAGACGTAAGACGTGTCGAACGTCGCCGTGCGTTGCGCGAGGCGGGTGAAGTTGGGTGTGTGGACCCACTGCCAGTCGGGGTGCCCGTACGGCGAGAGGGCGTGGCGGTTGAGCGAGTCGTACATGACCATGACGCAGCGCATGAGAGGCTCCTGAGGGGGCTGCGAGCATAGCGAACGGGCCGTGCGCTAGACTTGGGGCATGGGTGAGTCGGTCGCTGGCGATGCGTTGGATGCGACGGAGGCGCGTCCGCCGCGGTATCGGTGGCTGCGGCGGTTGATCGTGGCGCATGGGGTGCTGGTGGTCGCGCTGCTGGGCGTGCAGCTGGCGTGGGGCGCGGCGATGGAAGCGCGGCTGGCTGCGGCGGTGCAGGAGATACGCGATCGGGGTGAGCCGGTGGAGACGGCGGACTTTGAGTCGCCGGTGGTTGCCGACGAGGACAACGCGGTCTGGCACATTCAAGAGGCCCTTGCGAAGTGGCCGCGGGTGAACGGGCTGCTGGTGATTGAGACCGACTGGGCAAGTGATCCAGAAGACCACGACGACCCCGTTGAGGACTCTGAGGCATACCTGGCAGCGATCGCCGACTCGCTGGATCACATCGATCGGGCCGCGGATGCATCGCAGGTGATCCTGCGGTCGGCGCCTGCCACCCGTCCATTGCTGCTGACGTTTGACACATCCCACCTGCTGGATTTCCGATTATTGAGCCGACAGCTCGTCGACGCCGCTCGACGTGAGGCGCTTGCGGGTCGACACGGACGGGCCGCGGAGCACTTGGCGCGTCTCGTCACGGTGTCGGGGGCGCTGCGGTCGGAGCGGTCACTGGCCATCGATCTGCTTGTGGCGATCAGCATCGACTCGATGATTTACCGCGGCTTGCACGAACGTTTGGCGGTGGGTGACGACTTTGCGAATGCGCCGTTCGACCCGGTGATGGCGGCGGATCAGTCGCCGCACGCTGTTGCGAGGCTGCGGGATCATTTCGTGGATATCTCAAGTCGTCATGCGGCGTTGGCCGAGTCGCTGCGATGGGAGCGGCTGTTCCTTATTGACGTGTATCGCGCGGTGATGAGTCACGACGTATCACTCCATGGAGCGTGGCCGACCATGGGGCAAGGGGTGCCTGAGCGTGCGTTGGTCGTGGCGATGCGGCCGCATTTCACCCGGGACATGGTCTTCGGGCTTGGGCGGTACGACTGGCTGATTTTGCGGCTGGAAGCGGAGCAGACCTGGCCAGAATTTGCCGGGTCCTTTGTCGAGCTGGAGCGTCTGGAAAGGCAGCTGGAGAGCAATGTGCTGCATCCGATGATGCACTCCTCTAAAAGTGGATGGTCGGCGGTGATGCGCACGCATTTCCAGACTCAAAATCGTGGACCGGTGATGGCCGTGGCGCTGGCGGTTTGGATGTACGAGGCGGACCACGGACGTCGGCCCGAGACGCTTGACGCTCTGGTGCCGGAGTATTTGGCGGCTGTGCCTGCCGACCCGTGGGCGTCGGATCGGCGGCCGATCGGGTACTTGCCCGAGGGCGCGCCGGCGCGTTGGGTCGACGGCCATCGGATGTCCGATTTGGAGGTCGCCGAGGCACGCGGCAAGTTCTGGCCGGTGGTCTATTCGATCGGTATCGATGATGAAGACGACGGCGGCTCTCCATCGTTCTATGGCGGCCTTGCCTATTCCGATATGGCTGGCTTTCGAGAGGATATGGGGGGCGACGAGGTGGTCATGCTCGATGAGCCGCCGATGGATCTTGAGCCGATGGCTGGCGAATAAACCTCGGTCACGGCGACGGATCGTGTAGGACGATGAAAGCAAACAGGAAGAGTGCGGGCCAGAGCAGGACGGTCAGCGCGAAGAGCGAGGCGGCCGCGACCGGTAGCATCAACGCCAGCGTGATCAGCCCCGCGGTCCCACGCAAGCCTGCGACGGACGCGGCACGCAGCGCCGTAAACACGAAGCCCAAGGGTGCGGCGACCACGGCAACGAGCAGCCCCGCCATGGCGATGCCGAAGCCGGCATACTCGAGCCACCAGCAAAGCACCACCCAGTCTTTGGCCCGGCCGGCGGCCCACGCCCCGAATTGGGAGACGGAGTATCCGCCGATGAAGATGGTGGCAGCGACGGGTACCCACGCCAGCCATGCGGCGTTGTAGCACGCGATGGCGATCGCGCGATTCTGGCGGTGAACGGGCAGGTGCGGGCCGTGCATCCAGTAGGTTGGGATGAGGGTCAGGGTGTACAGCCAAGGGAAGATGGCGGCGGTCGCGATGCACCATAGGGCGACCGCGGGTGTGCCTTCGCCGAGCCAGCCGAACGCGTTCTGTGCGGTCTGGCCTCCGGCGTCGGCAAAGTCGACGATGACGAACGTCGCGTAGCTGAGCCATGCGAGCAGGACGGAGATGAGGTGGAACGATCGCGCGGAAGACAGGCTGACCGGCCGCGCGGCTTCACGCCAGATGCGGCGGTCGCGGAAGGTGACGAGCAGGACGGTTTTGACGAAGCCGGTGAGGGTTTGCCACGGCGTGGTGGCGATGGCCCAGGGGATGGAGGGCTTGGCGAGTTGTTCGCGGTCGATGGGGGCGCCGCACTCGGGGCAGGTGTTGGACGTGCCGCCGGTGACGTTGTAGCCGCAGGCGGGGCAGAGCAACTCGATTGTCGGGTCGGCGGCGGTTCCCTCGGACATGCGGTGAGTCTAGTTCGACGTCGCTTGGCCGTTGGGCATGGCGGGCCGCAGCAACAGCTTGCGGAGGACGGCGAGGAGGGTGTCGGGGGGGGCGAGGTAGTTGGCGGGGGGGCGGTAGTAGAGGGTGGTGTTGTCGAGGACTGTTGCTCGGCCGGGGGCGTCTTGGAAGAGGGGCTGGAGGGAGGTGGTGGCGGCTTTGTTTTCGGTGGTGAAGATGAGGTCGGGGCCGTCGAGTTTGAGGGTGCGGATGGCGAGGTGGGCGGCGGCGACGCGGAGTTCGGCGAGGTCGATGAGGGCTTGAGTTTTGTCGGGGAGGGGGCCGAAGGCGTCGGCGAGGTCGGCGGCGACCTGGTTGACGGTGTCGCGGGTGGTGGCTCGGGCGAGGCGGCGGTAGGCGTCCATGCGGGCTTTGTCGGAGCGGATGTAGCGCTTGGGGATGGCGGCGGGAACGGGAAGTTCGAGGTGGGTGCGTGCGGGGTCGATGATGGGCTGGTTTTGGAGGCGTTTGGTTTCGTGTTCGAGGAGGGTGCAGTACATCTCGTAGCCGACGGCGGCGATGTGGCCGGACTGTTCGGCGCCGAGGAGGTTACCTGCGCCGCGGAGCTCGAGGTCGCGCATGGCGATCTTGAATCCTGCGCCGAGCATGGAGTAGGACTCGATGGCTTTGAGTCGTTTGGTGGCGACTTCGTTGACGGGGCGGTCTTCGGGGAGGAGGAGGTAGCAGTAGGCGCGGTGCTTGTATCGGCCGACGCGTCCGCGGAGCTGGTGGAGCTCGGCGAGGCCGAAGTGGTCGGCCTGGTTGATGAACATGGTGTTGGCGGTGGGGATGTCGATGCCGGACTCGATGATGGTGGTGGAGACGAGGATGTCGAGCTCGCGGTTGATGAAGCGGAGC
>JBCCQE010000085.1:0-8809 GCA_039024495.1 Planctomycetota bacterium
CCCCAAGGTTCCCCGGCTTGTCCATCCCCACCGCCACCAGACTGTCCCCCGGAACTCGAACGCCGCACGCCCCCGCCCCGTCCCCACTTCGCCCTTCCCCCTTCACACTTCGTCCCTCCAAAAGATCCCCCCATCCCCACGCCGGCCGCTCAAACACCCCCAGCACCCCCTCCGGCTCGCGGTGGTACGCCATCTTCCCCAGCACCCCCTCCGTCACCTCGATAAAGCCCGCCGCCACCCCCCGCCGCGCCGCACCCGTCGCATACCCCTCCACCAACACCAGCCCCGCCCCCACCGCCCGCTCCACCTCCCGCCACCCCTCCGCGATCAACACCCCCGCCTCCCGCGCCTTATGCCCCTTCCGCCAACCCACCACCCGCTTCACCCGCGGGTTGGTCAGACTCGTGATGGCTTCCGAAGCACCCATCGCTTGCCATCAAACCTAGCGGAAAGTCGGTTGCCTAGGGTCCGCCCGCCTCGGACACTGCGAGCGTGAACCCAGGCCGAAACAAGCAACCTCGACCCAAGCTGGCGATCACCGTCGCCGCCCTTGGGGTTGTGGCGATCTTTGTCGGCCTGGCAGCGCACCACAACGGCGGGTCGCGCGGACGCTTCGATCCGCACTCGCTCACCGCTCAAGCGCAGCCCGAATGGCTCATCTCACTCAACTCCGACCACGCCCTTCGCGGCCCGTGGCGAGATCAACCGCCGTACGAACTCGTTGCGTACCTGATCGAGCAAGGCTATTGGACTCCAACGGACCACGAGCCGCGTTGGGTGCCGATGTACCGGACAAACCGTCGGTGGCGCGGCGGAGTCAGCCCGGCATACCACGGACTGAATGCCCATATGCATCAGTGGACCCAACTCACCGAAGCGCACCCCGACCTTGCCGCGGTGGTCTGGCCCGAGCTGCTCGATGCGCTCCGCTACCACCCCGAACCACGCGCCCAGGCGCAGCTCATCCTTGAATCTGCGGACGCAGCCATCGGCGAGGACCACCCCGTGAACGCGTATCGAACCCGCGTCGACGAAGCGAGGCAACGCTCAAGTACGCCTTGAGCGCGTCCACCGGGTGCCACACCTCGTGCGCATCGCGATGCGTGCGCTCTCAAATGCTCCCACCGCAAAGCTGCGTTGCAGCGCAACGCAGTGCCCCACTCAGACGGCCAACGCCTCCCCTGCATTGCGTTGCAATGCAGCTTCCAATCAACCCACCCCGAACCCTCACGCCCCCACCAACACCCGCCGATAGTCCAACCCCGGCAGCGCCCCCGCCGCCTCCGCCTTCCCGCCCGACGGCACGAACCCCTCGATCGTCTCGCACAGCAGCCAGTGGTTCTCCTCCACCATCCGAAGCGCCGCGCCATCGCCGCCGTACCGCACGCCCGGCTTCATCGTCTCGTGCGCCGCGACCTTCACGCCCGCCGGCAAGTCCTCCGGCACGTTCGCCGCCTTGTCCACCGTCGGCAACCGCTCAGCATGCTGACCCAGCACCGGCATGCTCGCCAGAAGCCCGCGCGTGTACGGGTGCAGCGGCCGGGCAAACAGCGTCTCCACCGCCGCGAACTCCACGATCCGCCCCGCGTACATCACCGCCACCACGTCCGCGTTCTCCGCCACCACCCCAAGGTCGTGCGTGATCAGCATCACCGCCATGTGCTTCTCTTCCTGAAGCCGACGCAGCAACTCCAGGATCTGCGCCTGGATCGTCACGTCCAACGCCGTCGTCGGCTCGTCCGCCAGCAGCAGCCGCGGCTCGCACGCCAGCGCCATCGCGATCATCACCCGCTGCCGCATCCCGCCCGACAACTGATGCGGATACTCCCGCAGCCGCTGCGCCGGCGCCGCGATCCCCACGTCCCGCAACGCCGACTCCGCGATCGCCCGCGCCTCCCGATTGCCAACCGCCTGGTGCAGACGGATCGCCTCGGTGATCTGATCGCCTACCGTGTACACCGGGTTCAGCGACGTCATCGGCTCCTGAAAGATCATCGCGATCTGGTTGCCACGCACGTCGCGCATCTGCCGATCGCTGAACGACAGCAAGTTGTACGGCGCCTCGTCCGCGCTCGGCCGCCACAAAATCTTCCCCTCGTCGTACCGCCCCGGCGGCACCGGGATCAGCTGCAACACCGACATCGCCGACACCGACTTGCCCGACCCCGACTCGCCCACCACCGCCAGCGTCTGGTCCGGGTAAATCGCATACCCCACCGAGTCCGCCGCCACCGTCCGCTGCCCCGAACGACCCCGCGCAGGGAACGACACGGTCAGGCCCTCAATCTCAAGCAACGGCGGACGAGTAGAAGTCATTTGGCGATTTAGCGATTGGGTGACTTGGCGATTTAGCGGTTCACAGTCCAACGAGCATCAGCAACACACACGAATCCTAACCCAACCCCCACCCACCACATTTCCAGCTTTCCAGCTTTCCAGCTTTTCTGATTTCCTGCTTTCTTACGTAGTCCGCGGGTCCACCGCGTCCCGCAACGCCTCGCCCATCAGGTTCAACGCCAGCACCGTCAGAAAGATCGCCAGCCCCGGCGCCATCACGATCCACCAGTACGGCGTCCCCGTGTCCGACAACGCCTGGCGAAGCAACAGCCCCCACGACGGCTGGTCCACCAAGCCCAGCCCCAGGAACGACAAAAACGCCTCGGCCAAAATCGCCGACGCCACCCCGAACGACGCCTCCACCAGCACCGGCGCCACGCCGTTGGGCAGCATGTGCCGAAACAAGATCGCCATCGTCGACACGCCCGACGCCTTGGCCGACGCGACGTAATCCATCTTCCGCAGCTTGAAAAACTCCGCCCGCACAAACCGCGCATACCCCACCCAGCCGGTCAGCCCGATGATCGCCATCATCACGTAAATCCGCGGCACCGCCACGCCCCCGCCCAGCTCCAGGTCGCCCGGGAAAAACGCCGCGAACGTCAGCAGCAGGTACAGCACCGGGATCGCCGAGAAGATCTCCAAAAGCCGCATCCCAAACAGGTCGACCCACCCCACGAAGTACCCCATCACCCCGCCGATGAACACGCCGATCACCAGCGACAGCGACGTCGCAATCAGCCCCACCGCCAGCGCGATCCGCGACGCGTGGATCATGCTCGACGCCATATCCGCCCCGTTGCGCTCCGTCCCCAGCCAGTGCGTGCCCGACGGCGGCAGGTACCGCGTGTCGCCTCGGTCCCGCAGACGATCCGTCGGCGAATAAGGGATCGGCGCGTGCACCGCCCAGTCGATCGACCCGTCCGCCAACCCGTCGCGATACTCGTCCCAGTTGATCAGCGTCGGCGGGCTCAACACAAGCGACCCCACCACAAACGCCGCCCCCCCCACGCCCGCCACCGCCAGCGCCCGCTGCACCAGGGTCAGCGGCGTGAACATCACCACCGCCCCCGCCAGCAGCGCGATCGGCAACGCCACGTCCGCCGCCGAGAGATGCTCGAGCATCGGCGAGCTCAGCGTGCCGTCGGCCGCACGCATCACCAGCGGGTGCGTGTTCGCCAGAAACGGCGCGAACACCGCCAGCCCGATCACCACCAGCACCCACGCCACGCCGATCCGCAGCCCACGCTGCGCCCACGCCCGCGACAGCACGATCGCGCCAAACGTCCGCCCCCGCCCCCGGAGAGAGCCCCCGCCCGATGGCGACGCGCCCTCACTCGAATTCGTGGGGATCGCCGCCTCAGTCATACGTCACCCGCGGGTCGGCGATCGCGTAACAGATGTCCGCCACCAGGATCGACAGCAGCCCCAGCAGCCCCGAGATCAACACCCCCGCCAGCACCAGCTCTCGGTCGCGCGCCCAGATCGCCTCCATCGTCAGCTTGCCCATCCCCGGCACCGAGAAGATCTGCTCGACAATCAGCGAACCCGCCAACAGCGACGGCACGATCGACGCCGCCACCGTGATCAGAGGCAGCAGCCCGTTCGCAAACGCGTGCCGCCACAGCACCGCGCCGCCCGCCAGCCCCTTCGCCTTGGCCGTCCGCACGTAGTCGGCCGTGATCGCCTCCAGCACCGACGCCCGCATCAGCTTGGCCAGCACCGCGAAGCTTCCGTACGTCATGCACACCACCGGCAGCACCAGGTGCCACGCACGATCCAGCAGCCACCCACGCTCAAACCCCGCCGCGCCCCAGCCGGGCAGAAAATCAAACTCCCCCGCCCGCAGCGAGCTCAGCCCCGACGCCGGGAACCACTGCAAATACTGATTGCTCGCCAGGAACGCGATCAGCATCACGCCCACCCAGATCACCGGCGCCGAATAAAAACTCAGAAGCGTCACCCCCGACGCCACATCGAACGCCCCGCCCCGGTGCCGCGCCGCGTACACCCCCGCCAGGATCGCCACCACATACGAGATCGGCAGCGTCACCAGGTTCAGCAGCAGCGTGATCGGCAGCGCCTCGGCGTACAGGTCCAGCACCGGTCGGCGATGCTGAAAGCTCTCGCCCAGGTCCGGCACCTTCAGCCCGATCGCCATCGCCTGCCCATCGTCGTCCACGCCCATCGGCACGCCCAACACCCCGTCCGCCTCCGCCACGCCCACCGGGCTCACCCGGTGCAGCCAACGCAGGTACTGCACCACCTGCGGGTCGTCCAGCCCGTACCGCTCGTTGTAGTACGCCCGCTGGATCAACGCCTGCTCCGAGCTCACGTCCCCCTCCTCGCTCAACGCCGACCCGCCCACCCCGCCCGGCGAGTTCGCCATCACAAAAAACACCACCACCGTGATCCCGATCAGCGTCGGCACCACCAGCAGCAAGCGTCGGACGATGTAAGTGAGCATGGCTTGATGAGGCGGGCCCGTGGCCAGCGATCAGTCGTCCCTGAAATCAAACGCCAAAGTCAATCTCAAACCAACCGCACCCCGTCACTGGTCACTGGTCACTGGTCACTGGTCACTGGTCACTGGTCACTGGTCACTTCCAACATTACTGCGTCCAACGCTGTTCCCCGCCCGGCGCGAACCACTCCGCCCGGTCGTTCATCCCCACGCCGATCTCCTGCAGGTTCGCCACCCGCCCGTCGATGAACCGCAGCGCCTTCAGCGTGAACATGAACGTGTACGGCTGGTCCTCCCACAAAATCTCATGCGCCCGGTGCCACAGCGCCATCCGCTCGTCGCGGTCCAGCGTCATCCGCGCCCGGTCGATCACGCCGTCCAGCTCCGTGTTGGCGTAGGCGTTGAAGTTGTTGCCCCGGTTGCCGATCTGCGACGAGTGGAACATCTGCCGGATGTCGCCCTCGATCGCCCCGCCGCCCCACCGCAGCGTCACCGCGTCGAAGTTGCGGTTGTCCAGCCGCTGCACAAACACCGCCCACTCCAGCTTCTCGGTCGTCACCGCCACCCCCGCCTTGGCCATCGTGTCCCGCAGGAACAGCGCGATGTCTTCGTAGTAAGAAGCGCCCGACGGGTACGTGAACGTGAACTCGAACGGCTCGCCGTCCGCCGTCTCGATCACGCCGTCGCCGTCCCGATCCGCCAGCCCCGCCTCGGCCAGCAGCCGACGCGCCTCGGCCAGGTCGTACGTCCGCGTCTCGAGGTCCGGGTTCTTCTGCGGATTGCCCGGCCCGAACGGCCCGTTCGCCGGCGTCGCATACCCCTCCATGATCTCTTCGCAGATCCGCTGCCGATCGATCAGCAGCGTCATCGCCTGACGCACCCGCTTGTCCGCAAACACCGTCGGCTCGCCGTTGCGCCGCTGGTTCCACGCGATAAACGCGTAGCCCGTCGGCACCGTGTCGTACGCCCGAGCGTGCGACCGCGCCACCAGCTCCGCGTCGCCGAGCATCTCCGTGTACTGGTTCGGCTGAGCCACCAGCAGATCGATGTCCCCGTTGCGGAACTCCGTCAGCCGACCCACCGGCTCGTTAATCACCTTCCACACCAGCCGATCGAACGCCGGGTCCGGGCCCCAGAAACGCTCGTTGCGTACCAGCTCGATCGGCGTGCCCGGCGACCAGCCCTCCACCGGCTCGGCCAACCGGTACGGCCCGCTGCCCATCAGGATCGCCGACGACTTGTTCAGGTCTTCCGGCGTAAACCGCGAGTAAAAATGCTTCGGCAGCACCGGGTACCCGCCCGCATAACCAAACGCCATGTAGTGCGGCTCGCGCGACGTGAAGCGAATCGTCCGATCGTCCAGCACCTCCCAGCCCGAGATCACGTCGTAAAACGCCCGCAGCTCCGGCGCGTCCAGCTCGGGGTTGTTCAGCAGGTCCCACGTGAACGCCACGTCCTCAGCCGTCACCGGCTCGCCGTCGCTGAACACCGCGCCCCGCCGCAGTCGGAACGTGAACGTCGCCGCAGGGGGGCAGTCCGCCTCACGCACCGCGTCGTCCTGCCGCCGCCCCTCGGCCATCCGCAGCCGCCGGTACGCATCCCCCAACGCCGCGTCGTCCGCCGACTCCAGCCCCGCCTCAACCGCCGGCCACCACGACCCCAGCTCCACCCCCGCCGACACCGCACGCGCCGCCACCGCGGCCACCGCATCGGCCGTTAACGCCTCGCCCAGCCGATCGACCTCCGCCGACGCCTCCGCCTCGCTCAAAGGCTCGGCCACCCACGCGTCCACCCACGCCCGCCACGCCTCGACGTTCGGCTCGATCTCCCACGACTCCGCGAGCTGCCCGCGATACTCAAACGTGTCCGGGTCCTGCACCAGCATCCGGTCGAACACGTAGCCCTGAATCCGCCGGCCGTACAGGTCCTTGCTCACCATCGGCGTCAGCTTCGACGGGTTCGACGCGAACGCATCCACAAGCCAGTCCCCCCGCGCAAACCCCTCCATCGCCACCGCCTCGGCCAGCCGCGGAAACGCCTCCACGTTGTCCGCCGCCTCGGCAACAGTCGCCCCGCCACCACCCGTCGGCCGCGCCACCACCGAGCCCGACGCCAGCCGACCGTCGATCGACTTCAACGCCCGCTCCAACCGCGCCTGGCTCGACGCCTGATCCTCCAACGCCGACTGAATCCCACGCACCGCCTGGTACTGACGGTCGAACTGCACCATCGCCAGCCCCACCATCACGATCAACACCACCAGCAACGCCACCAGCACCAGGTCGCGAAACCCAAATCGATTGTCCATGCAACTAGCCTACGCGATCCCCCCCGCCGATTCTCGCAACCCAACGCCTCAACGCACACCACCCCCCGAAGCCCACGGCTTCAAGCCGTGGGTCGCACCACCCGCCACCCCTCACCGCCCCGCCGACGGCTCCGCCACCACGCCCTCCAACAGCGGGATCGGCTCGCGCTGAATCACCTCGTGCGTCGCGTGCGGCAGCTCGCCCTCGTCGTCCGCCACCACCCCCGGCAACTCAAGCTCCACCCGCCCCGAGATCGGCCCGCCCAATCGCTGATCGACCCAACCCCGCGGCGGCGCCGCCGGCGGAAGCGGCGCATCCCCCGTCAGCTCGAACACCGTGTTCGCCGGGATCAACTCCACAAACGCCGGCTCAAACCACGGCTGGCGGTTCGTCGCCAGGAACGGCCGCTCCACCGAGCCGTCGCCCGGCAGCAAAAAGTCCGCCCGCGACGGGTCCGCCAGCACCAGATAAGACGGCCGCTGCATCCGCGCCCGCAACCCCGGCGTCTCGTACCGATAAAGCTGAGGCAACAACAAGCCCGTCGCCGGGTCCGTCGCCGCCGCCGGATCGACCAGCGGGTTCGTCGGGTCCAGATCCGATCGCCCGTACATCCGCACCGCCGGCGTGAACTGTCCGATCCCCGGGTGCATCAGCCGCTGGCTCGCCGCGAGCGGGTCCACGTCCGACACCGTCGCGTCCACCGGCCGCCACGTCGCCGGGCTCAGCCGCGCCGGCTGCGCACCCGCCACCGGCTCCGAAGCCACCTGCGCCACCGCCGCACCGCCAAACGCCACACCCACCCAAGCCGCAGCAGCCACCGCGCCCCAAGCCCACGCCCCGAACTCGCGATCCACAGCCCGGCCCATCGTCACCCTCCGACATCGCGCTTACTTAATCGCGCCCTCAAGCAGGTCGATCTCGTCCGACACCGCGCCCGGCTCCGCGGGCGCTTCCTCCGCAGGCTCCACCGCCACGGGCGTCGCCATCGCGGGCTCTTCGTCGGCCGGCTCGGCCATCGCCGCTTTGGGCTCTTCCACCGCGGCCGCGGGCTCGACCACGGGCTCTGCAACCTCCACCGGCTCCACCACCGCCGGCACCGGCTGACCCACCGGCAGGTCGTCGCGCGTGAACCGATCCGCCGTCGCCACCCGGCCCGGCACCCGCAGGTCGTACGACATCAGCAGGTTCTTCGGCTCGTCAAACTCCAGCAAACCCTTCTCGATCGGGTTGGCCAGGTGAATATCAAACGGCCCCTCACGCGCCCCGGGGTCGCGCACCTCCCACGCCATCTGCGTCGCCCGGTTGCCGCCCGCGTAGTTCTGCTGCGGACGAAGGTCCGCGTCCGTGTCGATCGTCAGGATGTGACCCGCCGGGATGTCGTACGACCACAGCGGCTCACGCGTCACCCCGTCCAGCACCGTCACCGTCACCGGCCGGTACGACGGGCTCTCGAACACGTGCCGGTCCTGCGACGTGCACCCCACGCCCAGCCCGGCCACTGAGAGACCAAGCACAACGGCGAAACGGGCGACAATGCGGCGGGCAAAGCGGAGTCGGGTCATCGGCGCAGCCTCCAGGGCAGGAATCGGTCGGCACTCGGTCACACCGAGGTATCGGGCATCCGCCCGCCTCCGCAAGATAAGCCCTGCACCCGTCGCCATCCACCGCACCACTTACCGGCCCCCCAAACCCACCCACC
>JBCCQE010000086.1:0-8741 GCA_039024495.1 Planctomycetota bacterium
CCATCGATCACTTCGCGCGCGTCCGCGTCGATAGCAGGGGCGATCTGCGCGATGCTATCGCCCGAAATCGCCACGTCGACGGGCCCCGGCGCATCGGGGAGATGCACGCCGCAAGCGGCTTCGGGGTTGGTGGATGGTGCGGGGGAGCGCGTGGATCTGGGGCGGGCGTTTGTGGTGGGGAGCAAGGACTTTGGGGAGAGCGAGGTGTTGGCGCAGTTGGCGGGGCGGGTGTTGGGGAACGCGCAGGGGTTTGACCATCGGCGGGGGATGGGCGGGCAGATCGCGTTCGATGCGCTGGCGGCGGGGGAGATCGATGCGTATGTGGACTACACGGGGACAGTGTGGAGCAACGTGATGGGTCGGGAGGACTTGCCGGCGCGGTCGGCGATTCTGGCGCAGATGTCGGGGTGGCTGGCGCGGGAGCGCGGGGTGGTGGTGGTGGCGCCGATGGGGTTTGAGAACGCGTACTGCCTGGCGGTGCGCGCGGAGACGGCGGAGCGGCTGGGGGCAGCGACGATCAGCGATTTGGCGGCGCACTCGGGGGGGGTGTCGTTGGGGAGCGATCCGGAGTTTTTTGAGCGGAGCGACTGGGTCGCGCTGCGGGATGCGTATGGGCTGGGGTTTGCGCGGCTGGTGTCGATGACGCCGACGCTGATGTACCCGGCGGTGGCGGGGGGCGAGGTGGACGCGATCACGGCGTACACGACGGATGGGCGGATCGCGGCGATGGGGTTGGTGGTGCTGCCGGACGATCGGGGGGCGCTGCCGCCTTACGACGCGGTGTTGCTGCTGAGCGCGCGGGCGGCGGCGGAGCCGGGGGTGGTGGCGCGGTTGCAGCGGCTGGCGGGGCGCATTGATGCGGCGACGATGCAGGAGGCGAACCGGCGGGTGGATATCGAGGGCGAGTCGGTGGAGGCGGTGGCGGGGTGGTTGGTTGGGGTGGTGCTTAGTGAGTAGGTGGTTGTTTGTGTTGGTGATTTTTTGATGGGTGCGTTGTGATGGGTGAATTGGTTGAGGCGAAGCGGGTGTTGCGGGGGGCGCTGCGCGGGCGGCGGGGGGCGATGGGGGATGTGGCGCGGGGTGCGGCGAGTCTGTCGATTGCGGAGTCGGTGTTGGAGCGGGTGGGTGCGACGGCGGAGGCGGTGGGTGGGGCGGTGTTTTGTTATGTGGGGGTGCGGGATGAGGTGAAGACGCGGCCGCTGCTGGAGCGGTGGTTGGCGGCGGGGGTGGAGGTGTGGGTGCCGCGGGTGGAGGGGGATGGGGCGATGAGCGCGGTGCGGCTGGGGGCGATGTGTGAGTTGGGCGTGGGGGAGGGAGAGGGTGCGGCGCGGTTGCCGACGAACGTGTGCGGGGCGGCGATGGGCGGGGTGCCGGCGTGGGTGGTGCTGCCTTGCGTGGGGGTGACGCGGGACGGGCGGCGGCTGGGGCAGGGCGGGGGGTATTACGACCGGTACTTGGCGGGGTTGGCGGGGCGGTCTGAGGGCGGTGCGGGGGTGCGGACGGTGGCGTTGGCGTTTGAATGTCAGGTCGTGGATGAGCTGCCGACGGAGGGGCACGATGCGCGGGTGGGGGCGGTGTGCACGGAGGCGGGGTGGGTCGATTGCGCGGCGAAGTGAGGGGTGGCTCGCGTGGAGGCGCAGAGACGCGGAGGGGGATAAGAGTTGGTGACTGAGGAAGCTGTTGATTGGCACACATCGCCTGCGGCGAGGTGTGGCACCCATGAGGGACGGGGTGCGTGTTTTTATTTGCATTTTTCAGTCTCGCGTAGCGGGTGCCCCGAGAGGAGTCCGTACAAAGCCCACGGGCCGCTGCGCGGCACCCGCTACGCCTCGCTGCAAAACGCTTTAGTTGGCCTTCATGATTTCGTCGCAGACGATGGTGGCGAAGGCGCCTTTGGGGAGGGTGAATTTGAGGCGGAGGTAGAGGCCGTGGTCGTCGGAGCCACCGGCGAGGGAGGCGTCGCGGAGGGGGATGCGCAGGGGACGGCGGGCGCCCTCGACGTGCAGCGATCGGTCGGCGGGGCCGGCGAGCCATTGGTCGGGGGTGATGCCTTCGGCTTGGGCGGCTTGTTGTTCGAGGGCGAGGGGTTGATCGGTGGGCAGGGTCATGCCCGGGCCCCACATCGGGCCGGAGGGTGAGACGGCGAGTTGGGCGACGCGGCCTTCGGGGGCGTTGTCGGTGTCGGCAGTGGGCTGGTCGACGGCGAAGACGGCGCCGCGGTCGTGGAGGAAGGCGAGATCGCCGACGAGGAGTTGGTTGAGCGTGCCGTCGGCGAGGCGTTGGGCGACGACGCGGTTGAACGCGGCGGACTGGGCGGCGGAGAGCAGGAAGTCGCGGTGTTCGCGGCTGATGGCGGCGACGGCCTGGTCGGCGGGCTTTTGTTTGCGGAGGGCGTCGAGGAGCTGGCGGTCGTAGGGCAGGGCGCGGGGCCAGGCGTCGATGGCGGCGGAGAGGTCGCCTTGGCGGAAGCGGGCGCGGTCGTCGGCGAGCCGCGGGTCGTCGTCGTCGCCGGGGCGGGCGAGCATCTCTTCGATGAAGGCGTGGTGCTGGTTGAGGAGGAGGAGTCGGCCGAGGGCGTGGGCGTTGCGTCGGAAGCCGAAGCGTTGCGGGCCGTAGTAGTTGGGGATGCCGGTGGCGGCGAGGCGATCGAGGATCGGTTTGGCGCGGATGGCGGCGGTGACGCCGACGTCGCGGATGAAGATGGTGAACTGGTTGGCGGCGAGGTGGCCGCGCTTGAGTTTGTTGGCGTGGGGGGTGGCCCAGAGGACGTCGATGTCGCGGAGGGCTTCGCAGCGTTCGAGGGCTTGGCCGATGAGCTCGCCGTCCTCGGTTTTGCCGGGGAGGTGGACGGTGAGGTGTTGTCGGGTGAGGGCGTGTTTGTCTTTGAGGCCGGCGTAGCCGATGTCGCGTTTGCCGACGCGGAAGGCGTCTGCGATGCGTTTGATGGCTTCTTGGGTGGTGCGGCCGCGCTTCTCGACGAGAAGCATGAGGTGCTCGCCCTGGCCGGAGGGTTCGTAGAGGGGGAGCTCTTCGACTTGGAAGTCGTCGTGTCGTTGTTTGATGACGCCGCCGACGCCGAGGAGGTCGGCGGTGAGGCGGTGGGTTGGGGGTGGGGGGCTCATCGGTGGCGCGTGGCGTGTGGTGGGGTCGCTTGATGGTTCGCACACATCGTGCTGCGCACGAGGTGTGGCACCCGGTGCGCGGCGGCTTGCGCGGGAGCGGATTAGTCTTCGGGCGCGTTTTCGGCGACGAGTTTGCGGAAGCGGGCGATGAGGTCTTGGGTGACGGGTCCGGGCTTGCCGGTGCCGATGGTGCGGCCGTCGACGCAGGTGACGGCGATGACTTCGGCTGCGGTTCCGGTGAGGAACATCTCGTCGGCGACGAAGAGGTCGTGTCGGGTGAGGTCGGTTTCGCGGACGTCGAGGCCGGCGTCTTCGGCGAGCTCCATCACGACGTTGCGGGTGAGGCCTTCGAGGATGCCGGCGTGGAGGGGCGGGGTGATGAGGACGTTGCGGCCGGGGCGGTGGCGGACGATGAAGATGTTGTCGCCGGTGCACTCGGCGACGTAGCCCTGGGGGTTGAGCATGACGGCCTCGGACACGCCGGCGTCGATGGCTTCGATCTTGGCGAGGATGTTGTTGAGGTAGTTGAGGCTCTTGATGCGCGGGCTGAGGGCGGCGGGGTGGTTGCGGAGGGTGGCGGCGGTGACGACGGACATGCCGTCGCGGTACATCTCTTCGGGGTAGAGCTTGATGGACGCGGCGATAATGAAGGTGCGGGGCTTTCGGCAGAGGAAGGGGTTGAGGCCGAGCGGGCCCTCGCCGCGGGTGACGCAGAGGCGGATGTAGCCGTTGGTGAGGCCGTTGGCCTGGACGGTGGCGCGGGTGGCGTCGGCGATCTCTTGGCGGGTGTAGGGCAGCTCCATGCGGATGGATCGCGCGGAGGCCTCGAGGCGTTCGATGTGGGTGTCGAGCTTGAAGATGCGGCCGTTGTAGATGCGGATGCCTTCGAAGACGCCGTCGCCGTAGAGGACGCCGTGGTCGAAGACGGAGACGGTGGCCTGGGCTTCGGGGAGGAGCCTGCCGTCGAGCCAGACGGTTCGGCCCTGGGGCTTGTCGGGCTCGTGGGGGCTAGCGGGCATGTCGGCCGGCGCGGTGGCGGGCGAGGCAGGGGCGGGCGGGTGGTTCATGGCGTGGCGCGGCGAGAGGGGTGGGGCACGTCGGGTCGCGCATGGCGAAACGGGCCGCGCGGATGATCGATTATATCCGCGGGGCGGGGGTTGCTTTGAGAGGTGGGGTTGGGCGGTTGAGGTGAGGCGGTGGAGTTGGGTTTGGGGGGGGTGACGGGCTAGTGACAGACCCACGGACTTAGTCCGTGGGCTTCGGGGTGGGTTTCGTTAAGGGGCGCCGATGGGGCTTACGGGACGAGGAGGAGGTTTTCTTGGAACTCGTCTTCGGCGTAGGTGCGTGCGGAGCCGTCGACGGTGCCTGCGTTGCGGGTGTCGCGGCCGTGCCAGCCGGGCATGCCGTCGAAGATGAGGATGATGTCGGCGGCGGCCTCTTCGATGCGGCGGGTGGCGATGCTGCGTTCGGGGTGGTCGATGTCGACGGCGAACCAGTCGCGGATCTCGTAGCTGGTGGCGTAGTCTTCGTAGAAGCCGTCTTCGTCTTCGGGGCAGGCCCAGACGCGTTCGCGTTCCTCGGCGATGTAGGGCTGGATGAGGGCGTCCCAGGTCAGGGGGGCGTCTTCGTGGGGGACGTATCCGTCGTTATCGGCGGCGTAGAGCTCGAACCCGACGTGGAGCTGGCGGAGGTTGGAGAGGCATTTGACGCGATTGCCCTCGCTGCGTGAGTCGGCGAGGACGGGCATGAGGATCAGCATGATGATGCTGATGACGCCGAGCACGACGAGCAGCTCGATGAGCGAAAACCCCGGGCGTGAGGGCCCGGGGCGTGCGATGGGTTGTGGCGTGCGGTCGTTCATCTTGCGTAGAACGCTTATCGACCGGATCTATTGCGGGCGTTGACGGCGGGGCCGAGGGATTGTGCCCGGCAGGGCGGAACCCGGCGCCCGGTGGGGTCAGGACTTGCCGCGGGCTTTGACGGTGGCGGTGGAGTTGTTCGCGAATCCGCCCTTGCCGGTGGCTTTGAGCTTGGCCTTGGAGTTTTCGTCGCCCTTGCGGTTTTCCTTGAGGGTGCCGTTGCCCTTCTGGACGGTGAATCTGGTTTTGCCGGAGAGGCCGCAGTCGGAGGTGAACTTGCCGCCGACGATTTCGTTCTTGCCCTTCTCGGCTTTGCCGTCGAGCTTGCCCTTGCCGTCGAGGTCGCAGCCGGAGTTGGTGTCGGACTTGAGGTTGAACTTTTGGCCGCCGATCTTGCTGCTGCCGTCGAAGGTGCCCGAGGCGGAGCCGCCGCCGTTGAACTTGACCTTCCACGAGCCGCCGGTGTCGTACTTGCCGTTGAAGTTGGCGTAGGCGACGGTGCCTGCGAAGGCGATGCAGCAAGCTGCCGCGACCGCGGCGGAACGGGTGAAACGCAACATGACAACTCCTCCTCGGGGATGTGAAAACGTGAGACATCCTTAATTTATCAGTCGCCCGGGGCGCGCCTAGCTTGGATCGCCGAAACGTTCAGAAAAGGTCAGCTTGGGGCTTGCGATCGGGGCGAACCGCAGCGCATCGTGCGGTTC
This sequence comes from Planctomycetota bacterium, assembly GCA_039024495.1. GTDB lineage: Bacteria > Planctomycetota > Phycisphaerae > Phycisphaerales > Phycisphaeraceae > JBCBUE01. The sequence continues at coordinate 5,689 of JBCCQE010000086.1, forward strand.
GGGTGAAATGGGCGGGCCGAGCGGTCGGGTTGCGGGGATGGGCGTTCTAGTTGGAGACGAATCTGAAGTTGAGGGTGAGCCGCTCGGAGCCGCCATCGGTGGTGGAGCCGTCGGGGAGGCGGCGTTTGTCGAGGAAGCCGCTGGCCGCGCCGGTGAAGACCCATTTCTTCTTGCGGTTGCGTTTGAACTGGTAGGGCTCGTCGAGGAGGTCGAGATCGAACTTGTCGCGGATGTCGGTGGCGTCGAACCTGAGGGTGGCTTCGGCCCTGCCGGGGGTGCTGAGGTTTTTCTTTTTGGCTGAGGGCTTGCGCTTGAATCGGATGCTGCCTTTGGTGGCGACGTCTTCGCCGTCGTCGTCTTCGGCGGTGGTGTTGAACTTCATCCGCTTGCCTTTGAGGGTGGCCGAGCCTTTGAAGTTGGTTGGGCCGATCTCGCCGCCGCCGCTGAGGTTTTGGTAGATCCAAGCCCCGCGGGCGCGGTAGGTGCCGGCCGGGCTGTCGCGCTTGCTGGAGGCGGGCAGGTGGGGCGTGAGGAACACCACCGTGCTGACCGCCGCGAGCATCAGCCCGATCGTGCGGAGGTTGATGAGCGGGCGGGTGTGGCGAGGTGCATTGGAAAAGACGGGCATGCAGGCCTCCGGAAGTTGAGTCGAAGCCGGGCGGATTGTGCCGGGCGTGTGGGGTGGCGTCGTTTTATGCGCCGACCTTGAACAGTGCAAACGCCTTGATGGCGACGCCCTTGGGCAGGATGTCCTGGACGGCCTTCTTGTCGTCCTTCACGAACTTTTGGCGGGGCAGGAGCATCTCTTCGTAGAACTTGCGCATCTTGCCGGCGACCATTTTCTCGGCGATCTCGGCGGGCTTGCCCTGCTCGATGGCCTGGTTCTTGGCGATCTCCTGCTCCTTGGCGATGGTCTCGGCGGGGATGTCGTCCTCGGTGAGGCCGACGGGCGCGGGGACGATGGCGGAGATGTGCATGCAGAGGTCTTTGACGAGTTCGTCGGTGACGCCTTCGCCGGTGAGCTCGATGAGGGCGCCGACGCGGCCGTTGTGGTGGACGTAGCCGCCGACGGTGCTGCCGCCGGAGCCGAGGACGGTGCCCTTGGCGAACTGCGCGTTTTCCTTGGTGGTCAGGCGGATCTCGTCGATCGCGGCCTTCATGGTTTCGTCCGGCTCGGTGACGCTGCCAGCCTCGAACTTCAGCGCGGCGTTGGCGACGGCGTCGGACATGGCCTTGAAGGCGTCGTTGTTGGCGGTGAAGTCCGTCTCGGTGTTGAGCAGGACGAGGGCACCCTTGTCGCCAGAGTCGGTGACGGCGAAGGCGACGCGACCCTCACCAGCATCGCGGTCGGTGCGGCCATCCATTTTGGACAGGCCCTTCTCGCGGGCGAACTTGATGGCGGCTTCGAAGTCGCCGGAGACCTCGTCGAGGGCTTTCTTGGCTTCCATCATGCCAAGGCCGGTGGCTTCGCGGAGTTGCTTGACGAGAGCGGCGGTGATCGCCATGGGAGGGTTCCTCCGTGGGGGTTGGTGTGCGGAAAGGGGGTGAGTTATCGATCGCTTGATGGCCGTGGTTTAAGCGGCTTTCTCGGCAATCGGTTTGAGCGCAGCGACGTTTCGGATTGACAGCACCGCGTAGCCGTGATCAGCCACCAAGACGCCGTCGGCCTCGATCACGGGGAACCAGTACAGCGACGATACACCGATGGTCAGGAACTCGGGGTGTTCGACGGGGTATCGGTCGCCGTTGTTGAGCACGATCTCGAAGGGCCGAAAGGGCTCTTGGCGAAGAGCATTGGTGATGTCGATGTGCGTCATTTCGAGACCTCAGCTCTTGGCTGGCTCGGCCTCGGCGGGGACCGTGACGGCCTCGGGCGCGGGCGCTTCGGCGGGGGCGGCGTCGGCGGCCGGGGCTTCGGCTGGGGCCTCGTCGCTCGGTGGCGGCGGGGCGTCGGCGGAGAACTGGGCCCGCTTGGATCGCTTGCGCGGCTGCTCGCCGCCCTCGGTTTCCTTGGGGGCCTGCTGCGCGCGGGCGGTCTTGCCCTCGGCGACGGCGGCGCAGAGCGAGGCGACGATCACGTCGATCGACCGCATGGCGTCGTCGTTGCCGGGGATGGGGATGTCGGCGAGCGCGGGGTCGGAGTCGGTGTCGATGAGGCAGACGGTGGTGATGCCGAGCTTGCGGGCCTCGCGGACGGCGTTGAGCTCGGTGCGGGGGTCGACGATGACCATGGCTCCGGGGAGCTTGGTCATGTTGCGGATGCCCTCGAGGTTGCGGAGGATCTTGGCCTTCTCGCGGCGGAGGGTGGACTCCATTTTCTTGGAGTAGTTCTCGATCTCGCCGGACTCTTCGATGCGCTCGAGCTCTTCGAGGCGCTTGAGGCGCTGGCGGATGGTGGAGAAGTTGGTGAGCGTGCCGCCGAGCCAGCGCTCGGTGCAGTAGGGCATCTCGACGGTGCCGCAGCGCTGCTCGATGCAGTTGCGGGCCTGGCGCTTGGTACCGACGAAGAGGACGTCTTTGCCCGAGGCGACGGTCTTGGTGATGAACTTGCGCGCCAGGAGGAGGCCTTTGATGGTCTCCTTGACGTCGATGATGTGGATTTTGTTGCGCTTGCCGAAGATGTACGGGGCCATCTTCGGGTTCCAGTGGGTCGAGCGGTGGCCGAAGTGGATGCCGGCTTCGACGAGGTCTTTTGCGAGGGAGGCCATGGGGGCGTGTTCCTGAGCTTGCGGGGCGGAGGAGGAGTGCGGGGGCGGCTTGCGGTGAGGCCGTGGAGTGCGGATGTCGCGACTCGGCCGGGGCGGCATCCCGCTTCACATGCCGACGAGGGGTCGGCCGGGCTGCCGGCGGCGTGGTCGAGTCCGTGACCGATGACGGATTGCGGTTCCGGGCGGCTGCGGGCCCAGAGCAAAAATGCGGCTCACCAGGCCGCGACGTAGCAGTGTAACACCGGCCTCGCGGCGGCGGCAAGTGATGCGTGCGGCGGCGGATGCGGGGCTGGCGGCGCGGGGCGAGCGTGGGCCGCGGAGGCGGGGTCAGGGCAGGGGGGCGGG
>JBCCQE010000087.1:0-8156 GCA_039024495.1 Planctomycetota bacterium
CAGCCGCCCGCCACCGCCGACCACGCCTCCCGCACCGGCCCGCCCAACGCCAAGCCCAGCACCGCCACCAACAGACACCGCACCGCCAGCAACAACCACCGCTCCATCCGCAGCCGCGCCCGCTGCCGGCGAAACGCCTCCTCCAACAGCCGCATCGCCGCCCACGCCCGCCGCCGCTTCCGCAGCCGCGTCAGCAGATGAATCGCAATCGGCAAAGCGATCGCCGCCAACCCCAGCCCCGCCACCCACGGAGCGATAAACAACGCCCCCACCTGACCAATCACCCAAAGCTCAGCCACACCCGCAGTCTACCCCGCGCCCCCCTCGAACAGGCGCAAGCACTTAGCCCCGGCTTCACACACCGCCACTCCGACCACCCGCTCTTCCCCCGCGCCATACCCTCTTCCCCATCTCCGCCCCAACCCCCGCCCACTACCGACCCGATATCGACGGCCTCCGCGCCCTCGCCGTCCTCGCCGTCCTGCTCTTCCACCTCGACACCCCGGGCTTCACCGGCGGATACATCGGCGTCGACGTCTTCTTCGTCATCTCCGGCTACCTCATCACCCGCATCCTCAAAGCCGAGCTCGACAAAACCAACCAGCTCAACTTCGCCCGCTTCTACCTCCGCCGCGCCCGCCGCCTCCTGCCCGCGCTGCTCGTCACCGTCGCCCTCACCCTCGCCGCCGCCGCCGCCATCCTCGCCCCGCCCGACCTCGCCCGCGCCGGCACCGCAGCAGCAGCCGCCGTCCTCTCCGTCTCCAACGCCCTCTTCTGGCTCGAGGCCGGCTACTTCGACGCCGAAGCACTCACCAAACCCCTCCTGCACACCTGGTCGCTCAGCGTCGAAGAGCAGTTCTACCTCGTCTGGCCCGCCGCCTTCCTCCTGCTCGCCCGCTTCTTAACCCGCCGAGCGCTTCCGATCGCGCTCGCCGCCCTCGCCGCCCTCAGCCTCCTGCTCAGCCTCGACTTCGCCTTCGGCCCAAGCCGCGCCCTCACCCTCCTCAGCCCCGACCTCGCCGCCTGGTTCGACGACCGACCCGCCGCGATCTACTTCCTCACCCCCTTCCGCGCCTTCGAACTGCTCATCGGCGCGCTCATGGTCTGGGCGACCCTGCCCACCCCGCCGCCACCCCGCTTCTCAGAGCCCCTCTGCGCCCTCGGCCTCGCCCTCATCGCACTCCCCACCCTCCTCTACACCCCAGACACCCTCTTCCCCGCCCACAACGCGCTGCTCCCCTGCCTCGGCACCGCGCTGCTCCTCTACGCCGGCCAAGCACCACGCCTCGGGCTCATCCTCCGCAACCGCGCCTGCGTCTACGTCGGCCTCGTCAGCTACGCCCTCTACCTCGTCCACTGGCCGCTCATCGTCTTCTACCGCTACGGCCGCGACACGCCCCTCTCCCTCTTCGAACAACTCGCCCTCGCCGCCGTCTCCTTCGCCCTCGCCGTCGCGGTCACGCATCTCGTCGAACAGCCCTTCCGCCGACGCTCCGCCGACCGCCCCGGCCTGCTGCCCAACCCCGCCTTCCTCGCCGCCTGCCTCGCCATCGCCCTCACCCTCGTCGCCATCGGCGGACACGCCCGAATCACCGGCGGCTGGCCCGCCCGCTTCGACGACACCTGGGCGCGACAAGCCCTCGCCGACGCCGAGGCCCAAACGAAGCGCCGCCGACTCCACGACGACCTCGCCACCTCACCCTTCCCCGACAACGGCCGCATCAACGTCCTCGTCGTCGGCGACAGCCACGGCCGCGACTTCTGGAACATCCTCCACCAGGGCCGCGTCTTCGAAGACCGCATCAACCCCCGACTGCTCACCTGCGACAACTACGCCTTCGCCATGCTCGACCCCACCGGCCAAGCACAAACCCACGTCCCCACCAACCAGCACGACCGCCTCAGCCGACGCATCGCCTCCCTCCAAGTACCTCGCAGCCAAGCCCTCCTCCAGCAAGCCGACGTCGTCGTCCTCGCGCCCGCCTGGCAACACCCCGACGAGCTCCGCCACGCCCACCGCATCCTCCCCGATCGCGCATCCCCCCCGCGCATCGTCGCCCTCAGCCGAAGCGCCGCCTTCCCCAACGTCCCCCGACGCCTGCTCCGCCTCGTCGACGACGCCCACGCCAACCAACAACCCACCCCCACCGAAGCCGACCTCGAAGCCTACTTCTACCAAGCCCAAAAACCCGAAACCGCCGCCATCAACGTTGGCCTCCGCGCCGTCGCCGCCGAGCTCGGCTACCCCTTCATCGATCGCCAAGCCTTCATCCACAACCACGAAACAAAAACCAGCGACGTCATCCAAGGCCAAACCGTCCTCTTCATCGACGCCAACCACATCACCCTCGAAGCCGCCGCCTACTTCGGCCAAAAATACGCCGCCGACCCCGCCGTCCGCAAAGCCCTCCTCGGCGAATAACCACCCGCCCCCCAACCAAAGCTGCATCGCAACGCGATGCAGTGCCACCGCCTCCGCGCCTCTGCGCGACCTCCGTGGTTAAAAACACCTCCCTCTCAGCGCCCTCTGCGCCTCCGCGGTTCAACCCCCACTCACCGCCCCAACCGGCTCGCACGAAACGCCAAAAAGTGACTCAACGCCGGCCCGATCGGCTCGCTCGTGTTCAACACCACGTGGTCAAACGTGAACTTCCGCGACAGCGACTCCAACGCCGCCAGGTGATCCGTCAACGCATCCACATACGCCTTGCGAAGCGCCTGCGGATCCACAGGCAACCGACCCTCCGCCTCCAGCCCATCGAACTCGCTCGGCTCACGGAACGGAAACGTCAGCTCCGCCGGGTCCAGCACCTGCAGCAGCACCGCGTCGTGCCGCCGATAGTTCAGCCGCGCCAGCCCCCGCTCCAACCCCGACAGCTCGTCCAAAAAGTCCGACACAATCACCACCAGCGACCGCCGATTCAGCTTCGCGATCAACTCATCGATCACCTTGCCCAAATCCGCCGCGCCCCGCCGCAACGCATCGTCACCCCCGGGTTCGCGTAGCGACCCGGCTCCCCCATTTCCTGCTTTTAAGCTTTTCTGATTTTCAGCTTTCGCCAGCTCCATCCCATCCAGCGCCGCCGCCACCGCCCGCCAGTGGTCCCGTCGGCTCGAGTACCGCGTCACCTGCTCCAAGTGATCCGCAAACGAAAACAACGCCACCCGGTCCTGCTGCGTCAACGCCAGATAACTCACTGCCGCCGCCGCCGCCGCCCCATGATCAAACTTCCGCCAACCCCCCCCGGAAGTTTTCGAAGACACCGCGGACCCCGAACCACGCCGACCCCCGCCTCCCTCTGATTTTCTGCTTTCCAGCTTTTCAGCTTTCCTGCTTTCCCCGTCCCCCGACGCGTACCCCATCGACCCCGACCGATCGATCAGCACCACCAGGTCCAAGTTCGTCTCGCGCTGGAACTGCTTGAGGTACAGCTTGTCGGTCTTGCCGAAGACCTTCCAATCCAGAAACCGCGTGTCATCCCCCGCCGCGTACGCCCGGTGCTGGGCAAACTCGACCGACACCCCCTGCGTCGGCGACCGATGCATCCCCTGCATCAGCCCCTCGACGATCATCCGCGCCCGAAGCTCCACCGAGCCCAAGGCCGCCAGCGTCGATGCGTCTAAATAGTCGTGCGCCACGCCCTCAGCCTACCCCGCCGCCCGGACGCGAGGCGGTCTGTGGGTCGGTCGTAAACACTCTTTGCTGCCGAAGCCCAAGGACTGTGTCCGTGGGTAGCCCCGCCAAGCAACGGCTGGGATTCAGCACGAAACGACCTCAAGCTCACCCCCGCCGCCCGGGCGTGTGAACGAAGTGTGAGTTTTTCGCGATCCCGCGGAACGATTTCCGTTAAGTTTCGTCCTATCCGGGGGGCCGGCAACGTGCCTCTCCCCACCCGCCTCTCCCGACCTCGCCGGAGCCGCCATGCACCGCCCGACCTCCACGCTGCTCGCCGCCGCGCTGTTCGCCGTCTTCACGCCCCCCGCCTTCGCCGACGAGGCCGCCGTCGAGATCGAAGCCGACACCATCGAGATCGTCGTCGAAGACGCCAAAGACCCCGAGCCCGAGAAGACCGAAGCCGACCTCCTCCGCGAGCAGTCCGAGCTCCTCGGTGCCAAGGCCGACCTCCGCAACAAGAAGCTCGCCGCCGAGCTCATCGAGCTCCGCGAAGAAAAGCAGCGCCTCGAAGCCGAATACCAGGCACTCCAGCAGCGCCAGCGCAACGACCTCGCCGAGCTCGAGCTCGAGAAGCAAAAGCTCGAGACCCAGCTCGCCCTCGAGCAGGCCCGCACCCAGGCCAAGCACGCCGACGGCGACGCCGAGCTCGCCGAGCTCGAACGCGCCCAACGCATCGCCCAGGTCAAGCACGACGCCGCGCTCGCCGAGATGCGCCGCCAGACCGAAGTGCTCTCCGTCGAGCGCCAGCTCGCCGACGCCAAGCGCCAGGCCGAGCTCGCCGAGCTCAACGCTCAGCAGCAGAAAATCTCCGCCGAGAACAACCTCCTGCAAGTCCAGCTCGCCGCCGAGACCCTCAAGGCCCAGGCCGAGCTCCAACAGCAGGAGCTCGCCACCCAGTCCGCCTCGTCCCGCCTCGCCGAGCTGCAAACGTCCCGCCAGGTCGACAACTACCTCGACACCGAAATCGAGTATCGCCTCGACCCCCACGTCGGCGACACGCTCTACATCTCCGACCGCCGCATCGACCTCAACGGCCCCATCATCACCGGTACCGCCGACTACGTCTGCGAACGCATCGACTTCTTCAACAACGAAAACCCCGAAGCCCCCATCTTCATCGTCATCGACAACTGCCCCGGCGGGTCCGTCCAGCAGGGCTACCGCATCGTCCAGGCCATCGAAGACTCGCCCGCGCCCGTCCACGTCGTCGTCAAGTCCTTCGCCGCCTCCATGGCCGCGATCATCACCACCCTCGCCGACCACTCCTACGCCTACCCCGACGCCGTCATGCTGCACCACCAGATGTCGGCCGGCGTCTTCGGCAACATGACCAACATCGTCGAACGCGTCGAAACCCTCAAAGAATGGGAACGCCGCCTCGCCCAGCCCGTCGCCGAGAAGATGGGCATCACCCTCGACGAGTTCCGCGCCCAGATGTACGCCAACAAATCCTCCGGCGACTGGGACGAGTTCGCCGGCCGCGCCCAGGAACTCAAGTGGGTCAACCACGTCGTCGAGGAGATCCGCGAAGAGTCCATCCTCGACCGCCCCCAAGGCGACCCGCCCCAGCCTTGGTACTACCGCCTGTTCATGCAGGACGAATCGACCGGCCGCACCTACGTCCAGCTCCCGCCGCTCGACCCCTTCGACGCCTACTTCATGCACAACCCCGGCGGCATGTTCCGCGTCACCCCCACCGGCGACGCACGCTAACGTAGGAACTGCGAACCACCCCGCGTCACCCCCCGTGTAGCGGGCGACACGCAGCGTCCCGCGGGCCACACCCACAACACAGGTCTCCTCCTAGACGGAGCACGGGCTGCCCTTTCCGGGGCCCGTGCTCTTTTCTTAGATGGGTGATGTGGAATGTGCGATGTGCTGAGGCTGTTTGGACTTCGCGGTGCGCCGCGCTGCGATGACGATCGCAGACAACTCGCACGCTTCGCCGACATCAATCCCCCGAATCACCATCACATCGCCCATCCAACATCGCCCATCACACACCCCTACCGCAGCACCGCCGCGGCCTGCGGGTCGCTCGGCTCGGCGACGTCGATCGTCTCCACCAAACGATCCACGATGTCGTCCGCGGTCACGCCCTCGGCCTCGGCCGCGAAGTTCGGGATCAACCGATGCCGCAGCACCGGGCCCGCCACCGCGTCGACGTCCTGGGCCATCACGTGCGTGCGGCCCTGCAGCAACGCCCGGGCCTTGCCGGCCAAGATCAAGTTCTGCGAGGCGCGCGGGCCAGCGCCCCAGTTGAGGTATTGCTGGGCGAACTCGGGGCGTTCGTCCGACTCGCCGCGCTTCGGCCGGCGGGTCGCACGCACCAGTCGCAGCGCGTACTTGGCCACGTGCTCGGCCACGGGGACGTCGCGCACGAGGTCTTGCAGCCCCATCACCTCCTTGGCGTTCACCACCGGCTCGACGCTCGCCTCGGTCCGCGCCGTCGTCCGCCGCAGCACTTCCAGCTCTTCGGCCTCGGTCGGGTAGCTCACGCGGATCATGAACATGAACCGGTCGAGCTGCGCCTCGGGCAAGGGGTACGTCCCCTCCTGCTCGATCGGGTTCTGCGTCGCCAGCACGAAGAACGGCCGCGGCAGCTCGTGCTGCATCCCGCCGGCCGTGACGTGCCGTTCCTGCATCGCCTCGAGAAGCGCCGCCTGCGTCTTGGGCGGGGTGCGGTTGATCTCGTCCGCCAGGATCACGTTGGCGAACACCGGGCCTTTGACAAACCGCAGCCGACGCTCGCCGGTGGCTTTATCTTCTTCGATGACCTCGGTGCCGGTGATGTCCGACGGCATGAGGTCGGGCGTGAACTGCACGCGCGAGAAGTGCAGCGACATCGACTTGGCGATCGTGGACACCAGCAGCGTCTTGGCCAGCCCCGGCACGCCGACGAGCAGCGCGTGGCTGCGTGCCAGAAGCGCGATGAGCACCTGGTCGACGACCTCGTCCTGCCCCACGACCACCCGGCCGACCTGCTCCCGCAGCCGCCCGGTGACGTCGCCCACTCGATCGATCATCGCCGCAGCCGGGGGTTCGCTCATGCGAAGAGTTTAGTCGACCGCCACCTTGAGCACGCCCAGGTGCGTCCAGGCGTACGGCACACCCAACGCCGCCGCCAGCCGACGCCCGGCACGCTTGAGGTTCGACCCGACACACGCGATCGGCACGTGCCGCGGGTCGCCGTCACGCCGAACGACCACGAGGTGCGCACCCCACGAGTACTGCGCACCGCTGCGCTGCCCGCGCCGGTTCAAGCCCGGCGTGCGAACCACAAACGCCACGCACTCGATGCGTTCGATCGTCGCCGACGTGCCAGCACGGTTGCCGTTGAGCGTCAGCCGGTCGCCCCGGCGCTCGAGTCGCAACGCGGGCCCGTCGGCCGCCAACGCACGCGGGCTGACGATCAGCACCACGACGAACGAGAGCCCCACCAGCGTGAAGATCGCCGTGACGACCCAGCCGATCGCGCCGAACCACTGGGCCGCCCAGCCGATGCCGCCGATCAGCGCCCCAAACCCCAGCAGCGCGATCGCAAGCACCGGCAAGTCCAACCCCGGCTCCACGGTCAACACCCCGGCCCGATCCACGACCCGCCACCGCACGCCAAACCCGTGATGGTCGGCCGTCGAAGGGACATACTCCGTGCCCTCGCCCTGCGGCCGCCAACCCATCAGCCGGCCAACAAGACCGGCGCCCACGGGCTTCACATCTCGGTCCACCGAAATCATCACGGAGGACTGTATGCGTCAGCCGTTGTCGAGCACCTGGCCGAAGACGATGTCGTGGTCGTCGAGGTCTTGGATGCCGAACTCGCGGCAGCCGTGGGGCTGGTCGCAGGGGCCGAAGTCGTGGGTCGCGCCGCGTTGCATCAGCTCGGCGTGCAGGGCGTCGGCGGCGTCGGTCCAGAAGTAGACCTGGGCGGTCTTGTCGCGGTGCATCCAGTGGGGCAGGTGCGGGACGCCTTGGGCTTTGGGGTCGCCGGGCGGGGTGAGCGGGGCGTCGGGGTGGTGGTCGGCGAGCATGAGGTGCTGGCCGTCGCGCTCGAGCACGGCAAAGGCGGCGTGCGGGTCGGTGTCGCGGTGCTTGAACGTGCCGGCGACGGTGAAGCCGACCTTGTCGCGGAAGTAAGCGACGGAGGCGTCGACATCGCGGACGAGCAGGACGGCGGAGGTGGCGACGAGCTTGGGCATGGCTGTATGAAAACAGAAAAGCAGAAAAGCAGAAAATCTAGAAAGCTGGAAATCGGAGTGTGGCGGGTCGCGTGGGGAGTTCGGGGGAAACTTCCGGGGGGTTATCTGCCGGGGGTGCCTGAGTTGCCTGAGGTGGAGTGTGTGCGTCGGACGTTGGCGGCGCGGATGGTGGGGCGGCGGGTGAAGCGCGTGGAGTTGCTTCGGGCGGATGTGTTGCAGCCGATGGGGGGGATGAGGCGGGGCGGAGGAAAAGCAGAAAATCAGAAAAGCTGGAAAGCTGG
>JBCCQE010000088.1:0-8063 GCA_039024495.1 Planctomycetota bacterium
AAGCCGACGCAGAGCGAAGCGCCGCGTCGGGTACCCCGCACCCCATGCCCCCATGTTCCATGTTCCATGCCCCACACCTCCGCTCCCCTACCATCCACCCCGTGCGCGACCTCACCCCCAAACAAATCGTCGACCACCTCGACCGCTACGTCATCGGACAGGCCGACGCCAAGCGCGCTGTGGCCGTCGCCATCCGCAACCGCTGGCGCCGCCAACGCCTCGCCGCCGAGCTGGCCAAGGAAGTCACCCCCAAGAACATCGTGATGGCCGGGCCCACCGGCGTCGGCAAAACCGAGATCGCCCGCCGGCTCGCCACCCTCACCGGCGCCCCCTTCGTCAAGGTCGAGGCGTCCAAGTTTACCGAGGTCGGCTACCACGGGCGCGACGTCGAGTCGATGGTCCGCGACCTGCTCGACCGCGCCCTCGCCATGGTCCGCGACGAGCAGGCCGACCGCGTCAAAGAAAAAGCCACCGCCGCCGCCAACGACCGACTCGTCGCCCTCGTGCTCGGCGACGAACGGTCGTCCAACCCAACCACTGCTCACGCCGACACCAAGGCTTCCGGGGGCATCGCTTCCGGGGGTGTTTCTTCGGGGGGGGGCGGGCTGATCGCTACTGAAGATTCCGGCGAGGCCCGCGCCCGACTCAACCAACGCATCCGCGAACAGCTCGACGCCGGCGAGCTCGACGACCGCGAGGTGGAGCTCACCGTCAACAAGCGCCCGACCACCTCGGTCATGTTCGCCAACATGGGCCTCGACCAGATGGACCCCGACATGTCCAACATGTTCGAGAAGCTCATCCCCGAGCAGTCTCAACGCCGCAAGTGCACCGTCGCCGAGGCCCGCGCCATCCTCACCGAGCAGGAGACCGACAAGCTGCTCGACACCGAGAAAGTCACCGCCGAGGCGATCGAACGCACCGAGCAGGCGGGCATCATCTTCCTCGACGAGATCGACAAAATCGCCTCCGGCTCGGGCGGCGAGGGCGGGCGCGGCGGAGGCGGCGGCTCGCCGGATGTCTCACGCCAGGGCGTGCAGCGCGACCTGTTGCCGATCGTCGAGGGCTCGGCCGTCAACACACGTCACGGCCTGGTCCACACCGATCACATCCTCTTCATCGCCGCCGGCGCGTTCCACGTCGCCGCCATGTCCGACCTCATGCCCGAGCTCCAAGGCCGCTTCCCCATCCGAGTCGAGCTCCAGCCGCTCACCAAAGAAGACTTCGAACGCATCCTCACCGAGCCCGGCAACGCGCTCACCAAGCAGCAGCAAGCCCTGCTCGCCGTCGAAGGCCTCGACGTCACCTTCACCGACGACGGCGTCGCCGCCATCGCCGAACTCGCAGCCGAAGCCAACGCCAAGCTCGAAAACATCGGCGCACGCCGCCTCATGACGATCGTCGAACGCGTGTTCGAAGAGATCAACTTCGACGCCCCTGACCGCGCCGCCGCAGGCGACACCGCCGTCACCATCGACGCCCCCTTCGTCCGCAACCGCGTCGACGCCCTGTTGCAAGACGAAGACCTAAGCAAGTTCGTGCTCTAACTACCCCGTCCCACCCGACGCCACACCAATTGCTATTTAACGACGCGGCTTGCCGCGTCCCAAACACTCTCCTACCTCAATTCACACTTTCGAGTTCAGCGTTTCGAGTTCCGACATCACCCCACTCACCCCCCCAACGGCACCGGCGCCCGATCCGGCATCGCCAACCCCCAGTCCGCCACGATCTCGATCGGCACCGAACGCTCCGCCCGATGCCCGTTGGCCTCGTCGATCACCCGCGCCTTCAAGAAAAACCGCCCCACCGTCAGCCGGGCCGGCAGCTCGATCAACTGCACCGTGAAAAAGTCCCGCCGCGGCTTGCGCGACCGGTCTTCGATCGCCTCGGGCGTCTGCCGCCACACCAGCAAGCCCGCGTCGTCGTAGAGCTCGATCTCCTGAGTCAGCCGCACGACATGCGCGTGGTCCGCCCCCATCTGCGTCGAGCGATACCCGTCGAGCTCGAGATACACAATCATCCGGTTCCGCTGACCCGCCAGGAACACCGCCTGCTCGAACGGCTCGAACACCCCAAACCGGCTTACCGACGTGCACAGCTGAATGTCGTGGATCCGAATGCTGTCGCCCGCCGACCGCACCTCCAGCCCCGACGCCAGCCGACGCACCAAAGCCTCCGCGTCCAACGCCTCACCCGACGCCAACGCCCGGTTCATCTCGCGCACCACCGAATGAAACCGCTCGACCCGCACCCGCTCGTCATCCGTCAAACCCTTGAGCACAGACTCCGGCAACGCCGCGTCCGACTCCAGCGCCATCAACGCCGCCGCACGCAACGCCCGACCCCGCGGCCCCGTCTCGGCCGAAGCCACCTGACGGATCAACTCATCCAACAACGCCCGCCCATCATCTTGCCCACCGCCAGCCGGCGCATCGACCCGCCACTCCGGCTTCGCCATCGTGTGGCCCGGCCCCGCCTCACCCCAACTCGACCGCTCCGCCGGCAGCTCCGCCCGCGCCGGCTCCGGCCGCATATCTTCAACCCGCAGTGACGCCGCCGTGTCACGCGGAATTTCGGCGTCCATCCATGTCACCTCCGGCGCCACCGAACCCCCGTGCCGCTCGTGATACGCCGCGCTCTGCCGCGCGATCGCCGCCGCCGCCGCATCGCGCTCGGCCTGCGTCATCGCCGCCGGATCCATCCCACCACCACCCGCCCGCGGCCCGCTCGCGCAGCCGCTCACCGCGAACGCCAGCCCCGCCAACGACACACACAACCATCCCATGTCCCTGCGCATCGGTGCCTCCATGCACGCCGCAACGCTGTTCCAAGCTCGGCGTCTCCACGCCGCACGATTCGGCATCCGCCGATCGCCTCACCCATCGGCCACCCCCTCCCCGCGCGTCCAATAACGCCGCCAAACGACCCGCGCCCGCGCAGCAAATGCGCAACCGCCGTTCACCGCCACCCGCAACGTCCGAATAACACAACCCGCTCGCTACCCCGCCAACGCCACGCAGAACCGCTCGAGGTTCCGCCGCGCATCGCCCACGCCCCGCTTCGTCGCCGCGTCTGCCCGCAACGCCGCCCCCAGCAGCCCCGCCGCACCGCCGCTACCCACACGATCCAGCGCCCTGAAAAACGCCCGCTGACGATGTGTCGGCCAGATCCGCAGGTCCTTGCCGATCATCCCGTCCGGCCGCCCCTCCCCACGCATCGCCGACGCCACCGCCAACTTCCGCATCAAATCGCTCGCCGCGTACTGCACCAGCACCTCCGGCTGCCCCGCCCGATCAATCAGCTCCGCCACTTTCGCCACCGCCGCCCCCGCGTCCCCCGTCGAAAGCGTCTCCAGCAGCGCCTCCTGCATCGCCCACGCCTGCTCCTCGCTCGACTTCGCCACCGTCGACTCCACCAGCCCCACACCAATCACCCCGCCCTCACCCCCGACCCCACCCCCACCCTCCGACGCCGCCATCGCCGCGAGCTTGCCCAGCTCACCGTCCAGCTTCATCAACGCCGTCCCCGCAAACCGCACCAGCATCTCCGCCGCAGCCGGCTCGATCGTCGCCCCGTGCTCCGCCTCCGCACGCTTGCCCACCCATCTCGCCGCCTCCCCCTCGCTCAACGCCTCGCACTTAACCACCGCCCCGCACTTCTCGATCGCCTTGTCCAGCTTGCCCTTGTTCCAAGTGTCCGACCGCAACACCAGCGTCGCGTGATCCACAGGCTCCGCCGCGTACCGCTCCATCGCAGGCCGGTGCGCCTTCACAAACTGATCCGCGTGCTCCACCACCACCAGCTTGTACGTCGCCATCAACGAATACGACCGCAGCTCGTCAAACACCTCCGCCAGACCCACCGACGCCCCGTCAAAGTCATGCCGATCCACCTCCCCGTGCTCCGCCTCCAACGCCGCCCGCAACCCCTCCAGCCGCAGCCGCCGCAGCATCACCTCCGGCCCATACAACACCGCCACCCGCGTCGACGCGTCCAACCCCGCACCCCCGCCCTTCTTCCGAGTCACCTTCTTACCCACAAAACCTCCAAACTCACCAAACTCACCAAACGCCCAATCTCAAGCTTTCCAGATTTACAGCTCTCAAGCTTTTCACAAGCCCCCCATCAACACCGCCAGCAACCCCTTCTGCGCGTGCAATCGGTTATGAGCCTGCGGAAACACCCGGCTCTGCCCGCCGTCCATCACCCCATCCGTGATCTCTACTCCTCGATACGCCGGCAAACAGTGCAGCACGATCGCGTGCCCCGGCGCCTCCTTCATCAAACTTTCGCTCACCTGATAATCCGCAAACTTCGGTAGCCGTTCCGCCTTCTCCGCCTCCTGACCCATCGACACCCACGTGTCCGTGTACACCGCGTCCGCCCGCCGCACCGCCTCCACCGGGTCGTGCCCGCTCACAAACTCCATCCCAGGCACCGCCCGCATCACCTCGTCCACCCGCTCGCCCGGCAGCTCAAACCCCGGCGGCGTCGCGATCACAAAACCCATCCCCAACAGCCCGCACACCACCGCCAGGCTAAACGCCACGTTGTTCCCGTCCCCCACATAAGCCACCCGCCGCCCCCGCAAATCCTCCGGCCCGTACCCGTATTCATCCATCAGCGTCATCGCATCCGCTAAAGCCTGGCAAGGGTGAGACGCATCGCTCAACATATTCACCACCGGCACGTCCGAGTGATCCGCCATCTCCACCAGCTTGTCGTGCTCAAACACCCGGGCCGCGATCCCGTCCACCATCCCCGCCAACACCCGCGTCACGTCCGCCACCGACTCGCGCTTCCCGATCCCCACCTCCTGGCCCATCACGATCGCCCGCCCGCCCAGCTCGTACATCCCCTGCTCAAAGCTCACCCGCGTCCGCAGGCTCGGCTTCTCAAAAATCATCCCAAGCGTCCGCCCCGCCAGCACCTCCTCCGTCCGCTCCCCCCGCGCCCGCCGATCGCGCAACCCCTTCGCGACCGAAAGCACCCGCCACACTTCCTCCGCCGAATAATCCGTCAAACTCAAGCAGTGCTTATTCATCATCACTCTCTAAGGAAGCCAAGAAACCAGCAAACACACCCGTCAACTCAACCCATTTCCTGCTTTCCCAATTTTCTGCTTTCCAGCTCTCCCAACTACAGCACAATCTCCGTCCCAATCCCCGTATCCGTATACACCTCCAGCAGCAGCGCGTGCGGGATCCGCCCGTCCACGATCACCGCCTTGGGCACCCCGCCCTCCACCGCCGCGAAACACGCCTCTACCTTCGGCAGCATCCCCGCCGAGATCACGCCCTTCTCCACCAGGCCCTCCACCTCCGCGCGCGTCAGCGAGCTCGCCAGGTCGTCCACATCATGGCTCATCCGCACCCCGTGCGTGTCCGACACCAGCACCAGCTTCTCCGCCCTCACCGCCGCCGCCACCTCGCCAGCCACCGAGTCGGCGTTGATGTTCAGCTTCCCGCCCCCCGCCACGTCCCGCGCGATCGGCGCGATCACCGGCACCACCCGCTGGTCCGCCAACGCGCCGAGCAGCTCGCCGTTCACCCGCTCCACCTCACCCACCATCCCGATGTCGACCCGCCGCCCGTCCGCCTCGTCCAACAGCAGCCGCTTGCCAAACACCACGCAGCTCGCCAGCGAGTGCAGCCCCATCGCCCGATGCCCCGCCTCCTCCACCGCCCCCACGATCCCCGCGTTGATGTCCTTCACCAGCACCCGCTCCGCGATCGCCAGCGTCTTCTCGTCTGTGTACCGCCGCCCCTGCACAAACTCCGGCACCAGCCCCGCCTCTTGCATCGCCGCCGAGATCCCCTTGCCCCCCCCGTGCACCACGATCGGCCGCACCCCCACGCTCGCCATAAAACACACATCCCCGATCACCGCCGCAAGCTGCGCCGGCTCGTCCATGATCGATCCCCCCACCTTCACCACGATCGTCTTCCCCTCAAACCGCCGAATCCACGCACCCGCCTCCACCAGCACCCGCGCCTTCGCCACCGCGTCCTGATCTATCCGCGAAGTCACCGTCATCACATCGTCCCTGCAAACCAGAATCCCACACTCTACCCGCTCCCCCACCCCCCTTCAGCCTCCACCCACACGCCGTAGAGGTTTCGAGATTCCCCCACCCTGCCCCGCCTCACCTCAAACACCGCCTCATTTAGCGACGCGGCTTGCCGCGCTGATCCAATTGGACAGGATCACAGGATTTACTTGATCAACAAGATTCACTCCTCGCCGATCAAACGCCCCCCATCTCGATTTAAAGCGACTGCTCTGCAGTTGATCAAACTACCCGACGGCCCCCGAAGCAGGCCTGAATCTCTCTGATATCTGCTCAACAAGCTTGACTGGATGATTGGATTTCGTTAGGATGTACGAATCTCGCCGTGAGACGCCCCACACGAAGTTTGTTCCGGGAAAATCATAGATTGAAACAACCATGCATCAAATATGCCTGAACACGATTGCCGCGCAATGTATGACCTTTAGGTAGCTTTATCATACCTAAGAGTCCTGCCCCGCACGGCTTTTCCACAGTTCAGCATCCGAATAACTAACGCTTGAATCAGCGGTGTGCCTATGCCGCAATCTCGTTGAGCGTCTAAATCGCTGTTTGCGCTTAGCGTCGTATTTCTGTTAGTGACTCACGTTGAGTCACCTTCCGTTCCCTCAGTTCAAGGAGCTATGAATGAACCGTACAACCCTCCAACTTGCCTTGGCCACAACGGCGATGACACTACTTCCAGCCAACGGCGTGCTGGCAACCGAAGAAGTCACTCTTCAAGCCGGCTCAACAGTTCAAAGTTCATTTATCGGAGACGACGGGATATTCAGTACCGGCACATTAACCGGTGACGAAAGATTTTTTGCTCAAGATTTAGGACCCCTCGGGCAATCCAGCGCACTCGCCACTGAGGTGGCAGACCTTGCCACACCTGCTGGTTTGAGATTTTTCAGTGGCACATTAGAAACTAGTGCCTCCGTCCCGCCCGCCGCCGATTCTACTGATCTCCTTGACACCAACTTCGCGCGAGGCATTTCACTCGCGAGCGGGCTGGGCGGTAGCTACACCTACGTGGTACAGATTTTTGATCTCAGTGTTTCTGGTGACGACACAATGAACGACAACGCTCAAGCGGTGCTCACCTTGAGTTCGGGGGGGACCGACTTTTTACGGGGCATGACCACTTCAGGCCCTAGCACACCGGAGGGTGGGCTTTCGGGCACGTTCAGCGCCAGCAGCCCGGTCGGCTGGACATTCTCGGCCGAATCAACTGCCCGATCGTCTGAAAACTCTGCTCTTAACAAAACAGCTTCCGTGGAAGCTCAGATCACAGTCTTTGAAATGGGCCCCGGCGGTACGGGATGCCCGACAACCGGCGATCCCAACGAGGATTGCGTCATTGATGCCACGGACCTCGACATCGTCGGAAGCCTGACACGCGCCATCGACATGGGCAACCTCAGCCAATCCGATCTCACACCGGCTCTAGAGCAAGATCTCGACGTGGGCCAAGATCTCGGCGCCGGCACTGGCACCCCGATGCTCGATGACATTCCGGATGGCGTCGTGAACGGAACCGACATGGACGTCCTCGTCAAGGTCGTCCTCAATACAGCCTTCGGCGACGCCAATCTCGATCAAATGGTCGACAGCTCCGACCTCGCCATCCTTTCTGCAAACTTTGACATGCCAGGCGGTTGGGCAACCGGTGACTTCAACAGCGACGGTTTCGTGAACATATCCGACTTCGCAATCCTCGCCGCCAACTTTGGTTTTGGCGTTCCACCACTCCAGGCCGCGCAGACGCCCGCGATCCCAGAGCCGGCGACCCTCTCACTCGCCGCCGCTGCACTCGCTGTGGGGCTGAAGAGCACGCGCCATCGCCGCGCCGCGGTCTGACCACACCTCAAACGGAGCAAGCCAACTCTCTTCAGCAGGCAGCAGGCCTCCGCCGCGGCACCCCTCGCCCGGCAAAAGGCCTCCTGCCTGCTGATTTCTTACATCTCCCATCCCGTCAAACCTGTCGCATCCCGTCATCCTGTCCAAA
>JBCCQE010000089.1:0-7494 GCA_039024495.1 Planctomycetota bacterium
AGCAAAGCGTTCCCCCCCACAACCCCCCCCCGAACCGATCGCCCCCATCGCCACCACCTCCCCCGCCGTGTACCCAAACGCCACGCCCCCTCGCTGCGGCAGATACGCCAACCGACGCGCCCGATCCAGCGCTGCCATCCCCCTCGGCTCCGCCCCATCGAACACCACCCGCCCCGACGTCGGCGCCGCCATCCCCGCCAGCAGCCGCAGCAGCGTCGTCTTGCCCGAACCGTTCGGCCCCACCAACGCCGTCAACTCTCCGCCCGCCAGTTCGACCGACACGTCCGCCAACACCCGCGGCCCGGCCCCATAACCAAAACACGCGCCCTCGCTGCGCACCACCGCCACCCTTTCTCCCCCACGAGCCGTCGCTCCGTCCGCGTCCTCCGACATGGGCCGGATTTTACGGTCCTGCCACTCATGTCGGTCCGGCAACACGTCGATCTCATCTCAAGCCGCCGCGCATCAGGAGTTGTCGATGTCCTCCGACCCCGCCGTCCCCTCCAACACGCCCCCCGCCATGCCACCCAAGCCCGACACCGGGCAGGTGCTCGGCCTCGTCGGCGAACTCGAAGAACGACTCAGCCAGCTCAAAACCTGGCAGACCGATCAAGAGCAACACCAGGCCGAGCTCGAACAAGCCAACAGCCAGCTCGAAGCCCGACGCGCCGAGCTCGAACAACGCCAGCAACAGCTCGACCAGTCCGCCGAGCAAACCGACGACCGCGCCCGCAAGCTCGAGCAGCGCGAACAGCAGATCAACGAACGCAGCCAAGGCCTCGACCATCACGAAGCCCAGCTCAACCAACGCCAAACCGAGATCGACCAGCAGCTCGCCGGCCTCGAAACCAAGCAGCAAGAGGTCGCCGCCACCGCCGCCAGCATCGAGCAAGGCAAAGAGCAGCTCGACCAGCAGCGCGAAGAGTTCGAGAACGAACGCGTCCGCCTCAATGACCAACGCCAGGCGATCGACGACGCCCGCGCCAGCCTCGACCAAGACCGCCAGGCCCTCGAAGCCGACCGCAACCAGCTCACCGCCGACCGAGCCGAGCTCGACCAGCAGACCGCCGCGCTCGCCACCCAGCGCGCCGAGCTCGACGAGCTGAGCAGCCAGCTCACCGCCCGCGCCGCCGAGGTCGATCAAGCCCAGCAGCAGGCGCAGGCCAAGGCCGAACAGATCGAGCAGGACCGCCGCGCCCTCGACGAACGCGCCGCTCAGCTCGACCGCCAGCAGGCCGAAGCCAAGCAGGCCACCGAGCAGATCGAGCAGCAGCGCGCCCAGCTCAACGAGCGCCGCGCCAAGATCGAGACCGACAAGGCCGACGTCATGCTCCGCGAGGAGGCGATCGAGGCCCAGCAGGCCCGCGTCGACGAGCTCCGCAAGCAGCTCGCCGAAGAGATCGCCAAGGCCGCCTCCGACGCCGACTCCGCCGAGCAGGCCGTCGAGGCCGGCAAGCAGATCGCCGACCAGCAGTCCGCCCTCGACCAGCGACGCGCCGAGATCGACCGCGCCCAGGCCGAGGTAGCCCAGGCCCAAAGCACCCTCGAAGGCGCCCGCGAAGAGCTCAAAGCCAAGGCCGCCCACCTCGATGCCCAAGCCGCCAAGATCGACCAGCGCGTCGCCGAGGTCAACGACCGCGCCGCCCAGCTCGACCTCCAACGCCAAGAGCTCGACGCCCGCGCCCGCCAGATCACCGAGCAAGCCCAGGCCGACGGCGATCAGGCCGAGCTGGTCAACAGCCTCAACAGCCAGATCGAAGAGCTCACCCGCCGCGTCAGCGAGCTCGAACCCCTCGAAGCCCAGCTCGGCCAGGCCCAGGAAAACGCCCGCGACCTGCAAGCCAAGCTCGACGACGCCCAGCAGCGCATCGAAGCCCTCGAAACCCAAGGCCCCGACGGCTCGGCCGGCATGACCCTCGCCGGCGAACCCGCCCTCACCGACGAAGACCGCGAGGCCTACGAAACCCAGCTCGCCGAACTCCGCGACGAGCTCGCCGCCGCCAAGGCCGCCGCCTCCATGGCCGAGTCCGGCGACCACGACGGCGCCATGCAGCAGCGCGCCCAGGAGCTCGACCGCCGCGCCGCCGAGCTCGAAGAAAAGCAGGCCAAGTACAAACAGACGCTCCAGCAGTCCAAGGAGATGATCGCCGCCGAGAAGCAGGCCGTCCGCCAGCAGCAGGACGAGACCGAAACCGCCGCGGCCCAGGTGCAGGAAGAGCGCGAACGCCTCCGCATCAAGAAGCAAAAGCTCATCAAGGCCGACGAGTACCTCAAGAACCGCCGCGCTAAGCTCACCAAGTACCGCCAGACCCTCCGCAAGCGTTCGATGAGCCTCCGCGAATCGCAGATCCAAACCGACTCCGCCGGCGCTCAGTACCAGGGCCTCGAGAAAGAGCGACAGATGCTCATCGAGGTCAAGAAGTTCCTCGAGACCAGCGAAGCCGAGATGGCCAACCGCTGGGCGACCGGCAAGGCCGCCGGCAACGTCGCCGGGATGTTCATCGCGATCTGCGCCATCGTCGCGGTGTCGTGGTTCGCCTCCTTCGAGATCGCCAAGCCCGTGTGGACCGCGTCCATCGGCTTTGAGATCAACACCCCGGCCGACGGCACCACCGTCGAGGGCGTCAGCCCCGTCGACGCCGCGATCGACTCGGCCGTCTCCCAGGCCGCGCCCTCCAGCGAATGGGCCGCGCAGTACCGCCAGGTCCTGCTCTCCGAAGCGGTCATCACCGACACCTACCACCGCCTCCGCCGCGAGGGCATCGCCGGCTTCCCCACCGCCGACGCGCTCGCCGCCCGCCTCAACGCCGACATGACCACCTCCGGCTCGGCGCCCGCCCTCACCGTCCACCTCCAGACCACCGACAAGGCCGAAGCCCCGCCCATCCTCGACACCCTCGGCCGCGCCTTCCTCGGCCACCAGATGGGCCTGGACCGCGCCGCCAACCGCGAGGACACCACCCGCATCGCCACCCCCGCATCGGTCAACCCCGAGCCCATCGAGAACGACCAGCTCAAGCTCTTCGGCATCATCGCCGGCAGCGCCGCCGGCGCCCTGTTCCTCCTCTTCCTCATCGCCAAGGCCGCCCTCGCCCGCTCCAAGCGTGTGTTCGACCGCGAGGCCGAAGAACTCGCCATCCTCGACAAGCCCGGAGCCTGGTCCCCCGCCGCCGGCGACGACCAGCAAGCCGCCTGACGCCGCCCTCAGCCCTTAAATTGATCCCTCTCTCGAAGCCCACGGACCCCGTCCGTGGGTTTTTCACATCACCAGGGGCCACGCCGCCTCGACCCGCCTCCCCTCAATTGACAGCAACGCCCCTCACGGCTAATTTGCGTGGCTCGCCGCACCTCGCGGCCGGCCCGGCGGTCGTTCCCTCTCGACCCGGGCAACCCACGAACCGGAACGCCGTGATGAACCGTCAGACCACCCTCGCCAACGCCCAGACCGCTCAGCAGGACTGGCACCTCGTCGACGCCACCGACCAGCCCCTCGGCCGGCTCGCCGCGTCCCTCGCGGTCGTCCTCATGGGCAAGCACAAGCCCACTTACACCCCCCACGTCGACACCGGCGACTTCATCGTCGTCCTCAACGCCGACAAGCTCACCCTCTCCGGCGACAAGGCCAACCAGAAGGTCTACAAGACCTACTCCGGCCACCCCAGCGGCCAGAAAGAAGTGCCTTACGGCGTCATGCTTGAGAAGCGACCCGAAAAGCTCCTCGAAACCGCCGTCCGCCGCATGCTCCCCAAGAACAAGCTGGCCTCCAAGATGCTCTCCAAGCTCAAGGTCTACCGCGGCGACGACCACCCCCACGCCGCCCAACAGCCCGCCCCGCTGGACCTCGCCACCGTCTAACCACCCTCCCGCACAACAGCCCTCACCCACGATAGACGCATGGACCAAGACGCCGCCACGCCCACCCTCGACGCCCCGACCGATCTCGGCTCGACCCTCGCCCCCACCCCCGCCCCCGGAGCGGGAGCCGAGGCCGAGGCCCCCGCGCCGCGTCCGCTCCGCGCCCCCGCCACCCCCGACAAGGGCGGCTTCGTCTGGGGCACCGGCCGCCGCAAGTCCTCCGTCGCCCGCGTCCGAGTCCGCCCCGCCAAGGACGCCGAGGCCAAGTTCCACGTCAACGGCAAGCCCGTCGAAGACTTCTTCTCCGAGCCCCAGCACCGCTCCGACTGCACCCGCGCACTCGAGGCCACCGGCACCCGAGGCAAGCTCGACGTCTTCGTCAACGTCACCGGCGGCGGCATCACCGGCCAGTCCGGCGCGATCCTCCTCGGCGTAGCCCGCGCCCTCATCGGCTACGACCCCGCCCTCGAGCAGACCCTCCGCGACAACGGCTACACCACCCGCGACCCCCGCGAAGTGGAACGCAAAAAGTACGGCCAACGCGGCGCCCGCCGACGCTTCCAATTCTCGAAGCGCTAACTCACCTGCTCAACCCAAATTCGCCAACCGTTTAGCCGCAAGCCCGCAGGGCTGCGCTGCTTTCGCGCACCACCCGCGACCTCACCGCACATCATCCAGCGTAAACCGCCGATTCAACATCCGCGGCCCGTTGATCGCGCGCAACCCGCATCGCAGCGCCGACGCCGCCAACGCCTCCGCCCCATCGGTAAATCGAAACCGCCGCACGATCGTCTGCCCCGGCTCGAGCCGCGAGATCGGCAGGCTCTGCCGCGCGTGCCCCGGCAGCGTCGCGTAGCAGTGCATCGACCAAGCCTCCTCCCCCACGTTCGTGATCACGCACGTCGCCACCGCATCCACCGTCCCCCCCGGCCCGGGCTCCAACGCCACCGTCGCGTCGAACGTCACGTTTGACAGCCCCACCTCCATCGGCACCGTCAAGTCCACGTCGTACGCCCGGTCCGCCTCCATCATCAGCCGGGCCACCAGCTCCTTGTCCCCCGCCACCTCCGACGCGGGGAACGTGATCCGCACCGGCAGCCGCACCGTCCCCCCTGCCGCGACCGACACGAACTGTCGCTTCGGCTGGATCCGCCAGTCCGCCGGCTCGGTAAACACCACCTGACCCGTCATCGTCCGACCCCACGGATTCACGAACGTCACCACCCGCTCGTGCGGCACCTGCTCGCTCTCTAAAAACGGCTCATCGATCTCGATGCTCGCCCGAAGCTGCGCCAGCCGAACGTCGATCCCCTCCACGAACACAGGCGTCGGCCCAAGCATCACCTCGTGCTTCCCGTCCACCACCGGCACCGGCGCGCGATTCCCAAACACGTCCACCAACTCCGGCGCCTCGCCCAGCACCATCCGCACCGCCCGGTCCCCCGACGCCGACCGATCCCACATCGCCAGCACCCCGTCCTCCCGCCCCGCGAACAGCCGCGCCCGCTTCGCCTGCCCCAGCGACAAGTCCCCCAGGTACGCCCGCCCCCCCAGCCGAGCCTTCACCCCCGCAAACACCGCCAACAACGGGTCCGGCAGCAACCCCGGCTCGCGCGTCAGCGAACCCGTCCAAGGCGACACAATCTCGATCCGCCCCGCGTCCGCCGCCCACGCCCCGATCATCCGAAGCGCCAGCTCCGCCACCCGCCGCTCGTGCGGCAGGCGATCCGCCGGGCTCACCCCAAGCCGAAGCCACGCCTGACCCGGGTCCGCCCAACCCTCCAGGTACCCGCCGATCGCCTCGGCCGTCACGCTCGTCGGCACGTGCACGCCATACCGAAACCCGCCCGACAGCCCGTCCACCGGCGGCTGATCGATCCGCCAGGGCAACACGATCACCGGCTCGGCCACCCGCCGCGACAGCAGCGCCTCCACCCCCGCCAGCCGCGACTCCAAGTCCGCATAGAAAAACACATCCCCACCGTCCCACCGCCCCATCTGCCACGACTTCACCGTCTGCCCCAGCCGCTGCAACGCCGGCACGACCGACGGCTCCCACAGCTCACGCTCCGCCTCAAACACCGCCAAAGCGTCCGAAGCCCCATCCACCCGATCCGCCAGCTTCTCCGGCAAAGGGTGCAGCGACATCGACACATCCGTGCCCGCCGCGATCAACCGCTCCACAAGTTCATCCACTCGCTCCGCCCGCTCATCGGCCAACGCCAAAGACGTCCCCTCGTCCCACACGCTCAGCGTGGTCGCGCGAATCCGCGCCCGCGTCAACGCCTCCACGATCAAATCCAACCGGCGATCCGCCTCACCCTCGGCCAGCACGCCAAACCGCGCACGGTCCGCCTCATCGATCATCCGATCGTCCGGCAGATACGCAAACCCCCCGATCGTCCGCGCCACCCGCCCGCGATTCGCCCCCGCCCGCTCGAACACCTCGAGGTCCACCAGGTACCACCCGTACCGCTCCAACCCCGGACGCCACGACCACCCCGTCGGCCGCCCCGCGCCCACGCCCCGCACGTCCTCCGCCACCACGCGCAAACGATGGTCGTACAGCCGCGTCCGAGCCTCCAGCTCACGCCCCGTCAGGTCCCGCACCACCGCCCGCACCTCCGGCAACTCCGGCGACCGATACACCCCCGTCGCCGATGTCGAGCTCACCTCCACAAACGGAAGCTGCCATACCGACAAATCGTCAAACCACGCCCGCCCCCGCACCTGGCTCAGCACCACCTCGTGCGGCCCAAGCGCCCCGCCCACCGCCGGCCGAGGCTGAAGCAACGCCACCTCGATCCCCAGCGTCGCCGCCCGCTCGCTCTCCGCCGTCAGCCGCACGCTCACCCGCGTCCACTCGTCGTTGCTGCGGATCGGGGCAGTCGCCTCGCCGCCGGGCATCCGCCGCCCCAACGCATCCGTGAAATACGCACGGATCACCGCGTGCCCACGGTCCAGCCCCTCCGTCCGCACCGCACCGGTCACAAGGTAGTCCGCCCCCGGCACCACCGTGATCGACCCGTTCTCCAGATACGCCCCCGCCTGCCCGCCGTCGATCCCGAGCATCAGGCTCGTCGTCCCCGACGTCGCGTGCGTCTGATCGAACCGCACCGCGTTGAACTCCGGGAACCCCACCCGATCCGCAAGCTCAGCGTGCACCGGCTGGCGATGAAAATTCTGATCCGTCACCAGCGCCCGCCGACCGATCGGGTGCCAGCCCATCGGAAGCGCCTCGAAGTTCCCCCGCCGCCGCTCTTCAAAATCAAAAAAAGCCACCTGCCGCTGCGGCCGCTGCACCTGGTACAGCCCGTTGCCCTGACCCCAAGCCGCCCCCCAGCCCGCCAAGTCCAAACCGGCGCAAGCCACCAGCCACGCACCGATCCACAGCCATCGCGCCAGGCCAAACCAACCCATCTCCCAGCTATCGGCCGCACCCCGCGCTTCGCGTCAATCCCGCCGCCCAAGCCCCCCGTGCCCCCCCCACACCCCCCCCCCCCCCACCCCCGGAACCCCCCCCCCCCCCCCCCCGACCCCCCCCACCCCCCCCCCCCCGCCCACCCCCCCCCCGCCCAACCGTCGCACGCGCCCGTGCCTGCGACGACCCTGCGCGGGCTCTTGCTGGACGTTGCACCG
>JBCCQE010000090.1:0-7326 GCA_039024495.1 Planctomycetota bacterium
AAGGCTTCGAAACCCGAGTCCGCGCCCTCGAATAACCCACCAACGAACCAACCCCCCAACCAACCCCCCGAAGCCCCCGGCTTCCAGCCGTGGGCCCCCCCCCAAGCCGCTCGCGGCTTAGCCCACCCCAACCCAACCCCCACCCCACAAATCCAAACCCAAGTCCACCGCCAACCCCCCAAAACGTTGGCCCGCCACACATCCCATCGATACGCTTCTTCCATGCCGCAAAAGCCAAACCACCTCCCCGCCGCGCTCGCCATGGCCCTCGCGCTTACCGCCACAATCGGCACCGCCGTCTTCGCGCCCGCCACCACCCACGCCCAACCCAAAGACGACCGCGCCGCCCACCCCGTCATCGCCCTCCAGGCCCCCGACGGCTGGACGCGAACCCCCATCAATCTCTACCTCAACCGCAACATGGGCTTCAGCGTCGAGTACGACAACGAAGTCGTCACCGCCACCCTCTTCCAGTACGACCGCGGCCTCGACCACATCCCCGACGACCTCGCCCACGACATCGTCCGCGAAGAAGTCGACCGCAACATCGAAGCCATCACCGACCGCCTCGAGTCCGGCCGCATGCTCCCCTTCGAGCTCCTCCACGACGAACTCATCACCCTCGGCGACTCCGCCCAGCAGGCCCACTGGCTCCGCTACCAGCTCACCCACCGCGGCGTCACGCAATACCACGACAACCTCATCTGGTCCAAAGACAATCAGTTCCTCAAGCTGCGCTACACCATCAACCAGGCCGACGACGAACACCAACGCCCCAGCATCCACGCCCTGCTCACCCGCCTAGGCAACAACTCGCAGGAATAGACCGTCCCCACATCTGTTAAGCCGGCGAGCTCGCTCGCCGAATACCGGGCGCTGACTGCCGAGTGCCCGCCACCGGGTGCCACACCTTGACCGCGCAGCGGCAAGGTGTGCGAACCCCACACACCCCAACTCACCCCCCGCCCATCGCCGCCACCCCCGCCGCGTACCGCGCATACCGCGCGTCATAAACCCGCGCCGCCTTCTCATTCGGCTCCCACCGATGCGTCGCCTCCGCGACCTGCCCCCGCCCGAACTCCGCCAGGCTCCCCACCGCTTCGCCCGCCTCCCTCCCCGCCATGTACGCCGCGAGGATCGCCGCACCCTTCGCCGTCCCCTCCTCGTCCCCCGCCCGCGCCTCCACCGGCACGCCCAGCACGTCCGCCACCATCTGACCCGCAAACCCGCCCTTGCTCTTGAGCATCCCACCCGTCAACGCCACCCGCCGCACCGCACCCACCTCGGCCTTGACCCGCTCCAGCCCGTACCGAAGCGTCATGCAAGGCGACTCCAGCAGCAGCCGCGCCATCAGCCCCGGGTTGCTCAACAACCCGATCCCCGCCCCGTCCAACGCCGCCCGCGCGTCCGGCAACTCCGTCACGTTCTCCCCCTGAAAGAATCCCCAAAGCATCGCCCCGTCCGCCTCGGCCCCCGCCGCCACCGCCCCGTCCGTCAGCGCATCCGCCACCTCCCCAAACCCCTTGCCGGACAGCTCCGCCAGCCCCTTCACGTACTCCGCAAAGCCCACCGTCCCATTCCGCACGCACACCATCAGCATCGTCTTGCCGTCCGGCGTCGCCAGCACGTTCACCGCCTCGCCCTTCGCCCTCACCGCCGCGCTCGCCGGCAGATTCCCCGCAAACGACGTCCCCGCCGACAACGCAAGCTCCAGCTCATCCACCGCGCTCACCACCAGCACCGACTGCTGATCCCCCTCCGGCGCCGCCACCGCCGTCCCCACCGGCAAGCCACCCAACAACGCGCTCCCCGCCTCGTTCAGCCGCGCCGCCACCTCGCCCGCACCCACCACCCGCGGCACGATCGTCTCCAACGCCCGCCCCACGTTCCCGCCGATCGCATCGATCCGCCGCAGCTTCTCCGCATCAAACTGCCCGTCCGCGCCCAACGCCCCGAACATCCCGCTCGCGTCGCCCGGCCCGATCACCAGCTCACCCGTCAGATCGTGCACGATCGACCCGCTCGTCACCGTCAGCCCCGCCGCCTGCGCCCACTCCGCCGGGTCGCTGCGCATCCGCGCCAGCGCGTGACACCCCGTCCAACGCGCCGGCAAGTGCTCACCCAACGCCGCCGTCAGCTCCGCCGACTCCGCCACCCCCCGCGGGTCGTTCCACATGTCGCAACCAAACGGCTTCCCGCCCGTCTCATCCACCCGCACCATGCAGTGCATGTGCCCCGTCACGCCGATCCCCGCGACCTCCGCCACCTCCACGCCGTGCTTATCGCGCACGTCCGCCCGCAGGTCCGCCATCGCCTCGCGGATCGCCTCCGTCCACCACCCCGCCTCCTGCTCCAGCCGCCCGTCCGAAAGCCCCGGCACATAATCGTGCGCATAACCCCGCTCGCCCACGCCCAGCACCGCCCGCCGCCGCGGACACCACAGAATCAGCGACACCCCCTGCGTCCCCGCATCGATCGCCAGCGTCTCCCGCCCCGTCAGCGCCTCCGACATCGCATGCCTCCGCTCGATAGATCAAACAAACCGAGCGAGCATGCTAGAGCATTTTGCGTCGATTTTGACCGGGTGCCACACCTCGTCGAAGGCGATGTGTGGTTGGAGGCCGATTGTCCATCAGCACACATCGTGCTGCGTACGAGGTGTGGCACCCGATTCGTCATCGGCTAGAAATGAAGCAAAAAGCTCTAGCGATCACCACCGTCGCCGCGACAACGCAACCAACCCCAAGCCCAGCACCGCCAGCGACGCCGGCTCCGGCACCACCGCCACCGACGCACCCACCGTCCCGCCCGAACCAAAGTTCGCCGCAAGGATCGCCAGGTCCCCCGTATCCACCCCGCCGTCGGCGTTGAAATCGCCCAGCCCGTAGCTCGACACCGCCTGGCCAAAGTTCGCCGCCAGGATCGCCAGGTCAGGAGTCCCGACCTCGCCATCCAGGTCCGCGTCACCCGGGAACGTGCCCAGCACCCCGCCGAGCAACTCGACGTTCAGGTCATCCAGATCGACATCGCCGTCGCCGTCCAGATCGCCCTCCGCCTCGGTCGTGCCGACGCCGATGTTCGCAGCCAGCGCATCCACGTCGTCCACGTCCACGTCGCCGTCGTTGTCCAAGTCGCCCGCGATCCCCGCGAGGTACGTGAAGATGTTGACCGCGAGCTGCGCGTTCTCGAACCGATTGATGTTCGTGCCCGCGCCGTTCATATTGAAAAACGTGTTGCGGTCGAAGTGCCCGATGATCCGCCCGAGGTCCGCCCGCCCCGCCAGCAGCGCCGCGTCCGCGGCCGTCGCCGGCGTCGAATCCCCTTGCTCGTTCCCGCCGCTGAACGGAGGCACGTTCCGCCGCACCTGACCCTGCGCGTTGGCCAGGATGTCGATCGTCACCCCCGCCGGCAGGTTCGGCTCCACCGTGATCGGCGTCACGCCCTCGCCATCGAACGTATTCACGCCCGCCAGAACCGGGTGATCCGGAATCAAGAACTCGCCGTCCTCGCGGTCCCGCGTGTACGTCCCGCGGTCCTGATTCGCCGTCAGCCCGAACCGATCCAAAAACGGCTGGTCCGAGTCCGACGCGTCCCGCCAGTTGTCGCCAAAGTTCGCGTCGCTGATGAACATCACCCCGCCGCCCCCGCGCACGTACGCCTCCACCGCGTCCGCCGCCGCCGTCCCGTACACCGCGTTGTTCGAGCCGAACACCACCGCGTCGTACGCGCTCAGGTCCACGTAGTCCACGCCCAACGGATCGCTGAAGTTCAACGCCCCGCCCTCGGTCTGCCCCGTCCCCGGGTCGCTCGGCAGCAGCGGCTCGGCCACCTGCGTCAGCGAAAACCCGTTGTTCGTCAGCAGCGTCGACAGCTCGCCCCACCCGTGGTTCCCGCCGAATGTCTGGAAGTTGCCGATGTCCGCAAGCTGCTCGGTCCGCTGCGTGTCGTTGTTCGCCTCGAGAAACCCGCCGCTGCGCTCGGCCCCGCGGATAAACAGCACCTCCGAAGCCGACGCCCCGCCCGCCACCATCACCACCGCAGCGGCCGCCACGCAGCCGCACCCAAAACACCTCGTGCCATTCGTCATCAAGCGTTCCTCCTTCGCCACAGTATCGCCGCCAACCCCACGCACGCCAACCCCGCCGTGCCCGGCTCGGGAATCGCGGCAAAACTCTCCACCAACGCCACCCAGTCGTTCGAGTTCCCAAACCCGTCCGGCGTCGCGCCCAGACTCACCCAATCCCCCCCCGCCAAAACCCGTGGCGAACCCACAAACGCGCCCGTCCGCGGGTCGTACCAGCGCAGCGTGTACGCCACCTCTTCGATCCCCCGCAGGTCCAGCTCCGGCGCGATCCCGCCCACGCCGTCGTCGTTCGACCCGTCCGGCAAGTAGATCGCATACACCGACCCCTCGATCGCAAACACCTCCGCGCCCCCAAAGTCCGAATCCTCGCCACGCACCAGGTCGTCGTTCGGCTCCATCAGCCAGAACGGCGTCATCTCCAACAACTCCCGCGCGTACGCCGTCTCCCGCCACATCTGATCGAGGTCCAGCCCCAACTCCGCTCGAAAATCCTCGAGCCCCTGGTCGCGTGTCTCGGCAAACCACTCTACCCCCCCGCCGGAAAACAAGATGTCGTAGGTCATCCGAATCCGCACCGCATCGGGCTGCGACAGCGACGTCCCGCCGTTCGCGTCTCGGTCGAAGCTCCCGGTCTCGTCAATCATGATCGCCAAAGGCCGCCCCGCATCCGCCGTCGCCGCGCGATAGTTCTCCACCACCTCGCCCCACCCGTCGACCTTCCCCGCCTGTTGCAAACTGGTCAGATCAAAATCTTCATCCCCGATGAAGTAACGCCATGGCCCGTTCGTCGGGTTGCCCGACACGCCCCCCGCGTTGTGCACCGTCATCGGGTGGTCGTACGGGTCCAGGTCCGACAGATACCGCGCAAACTCAATCGCCGTGTCCGCCTCGGCCTGCTCGTTGTTCCCGAACGCGTTGTTCAGGTTGTACTCCTCGCTGATGTTCCACTGCAGCGCGTTGTGATGACCGAACCGCGCCACCATCTCGCGATAAAACAGCTTGCGCTCGTCGCCCAGCGTCGCGTCGTCCAGGTAGTTCTTGTTCGGGTTCTCCGCCTCGTTCAGCACCACGTGCAGGTGGATCCCCAGCCGCTGCGCATGATCGAACGCCAGCTCCCACTGCTCGAGCTTCGACACGTCGTACCGCTCGTCGCTCGCGTCGGTGTTGTTGTCGTTCGGGTCGGTGAACGGGTAGCTGTCCTGCCCGTCGCCGCCGAGGTTCATCGGCAGGAAATACAGACTGTTCGCGCCGACGCTCGACAAGTAGTTCAACGCCCCAATCAGGTTCCGCCCGTCGCGATCGCCCGACGTGCCCGGCACCGGATCCGTCGGGTCGCGCTGCCAGTCCGGGTCGCTGACGTTCCAATCCGCGCGATGCGTCGGGAACTGATGCAGCCGGCCGTACGTGTTCCCGCCGAAGTCCGAGTTGTAGTTCGGCCCACGCCCGTTCTGGCTCGTCGTGTTGTCGAACCCCAGATACCCCAGCGGGTTCTCCGGCGAGTCCACGCCCGTCTTAATCCAATACATCTCGTCGCCCAGCGTCTGCAGGTAGTGCCCGCCCGTGTACGCCAGCCGACCCTTGCCTAAAAAACCATCCGCCGATGGATCGAACGCCGCCGCCGTGAATGCGCCCGTCATCCCGTCCAGCGTCGCGTCCGCCGAGCCGGCCAGCGGGTTGTCGTCCACCGCCACGCCCGCCCCCTGACGAAAGCTCACCGCATAACTCCACGCCCCCGCCTCGTCCGGCGTGAACTTCGCCCGCCACACATCGCCCGACTCGGCGTGCGTCACCGCCGCGTTGCCGTCCGCCGCGAAATACCCCGGCACGACATACTCCTGACCCGAAGGCCCCGTAAACGTCACGTCCAACCGGCGATCCAGAAACGGGTTGATCGCCCCGCCCACCTCCTGCGCCGTCGGCCCCGCAAAGTCCAACGTCCAGGGCTGCCAAGCCGTCTGCCCCGCAGCACCCCCCGCCGCCATCAACGCCGCGCAGCACCAACCCGCCACGCCAGCGCCGCGGCAGCCAGCCAAAAAGGGTTCATGCTCACGAGGCGTCCCCAACGCCTCCGTCCCGTCCGTCGGCCCCCCTGATCGATACTGCATCGGGCCTCCGTGGTTGAATTGTCAGCACCCTTGTAGCCGATCCGCCCCCACCGCCCAACCACCCCGCCCAAGAAATTCACATCCCTCACGCCCCTTACGCACGGAATTCAACAGCCAACCAACCTCAAACCCCCGACACACCCTCACCCCATCAACTTCAAAGTTCAGACTTCAGACTTCAGAGTTCAGAGTTCGCACCCCCTCACCCCGCCCGAAGCGCCGCCACGCTCGCCGCGTGACCGTGCACGTGGCTCCGCCCGCCCACCGGCCCGATCTCTCCCGCCGCCAACGCCCCGCCGATCGCCTCGGTCCCCAGCGCCTCCGCCACCCGCTGCGCGTCGTGATCCGCGCTGCCGAACAGCCGCGTCCCCCGCCCGTTGCACGTCATCAATAGCGCCCCCGCCGCCGGCCCGTGCACGCGCTGCGTCTCGAGCATCAACTCCAGGTCCGCCTCCGCCGCGTCCCGGTCGCGCACCTGGAACTGGATCGTCTGCCCCACGCGAATCATCGGGTCGCCGATCGCGATGTAACCCGCCGTCGAGTCCAGCCCCACCAACCCCCGGATCAAAAAGTCGCCCGGCCCAAACCGGTCCTTGTACTCATCGATCACCCGCCCGACATGCAACCCCTGCGACCGCACCAAATCCGCCTCCCCCTCGCCCAGCCCATCCGCCAGCTCCTTCACCACCAGCAGCGCGTTCCGCCCGCCCAGCTCCTGCACCACGTGACGCTTGCTCTTCGTGATCACCATCGGCCGGCCGATCGGACGACACCCCTGGCTCACCGTCGTCGCCACCTCCACATGCTCGGCCGGCCGACGCGGGCAGTCGCCAATCACAAAACCCACCGACCCGCTGTTCAACAGCTCACCGTCCGCCCACAGCCGATGCTTGCCCGGCTTCTGCGTCCCCGACAGCAACCCACCAATCACCGGCACGCCCGGCAACGCGCGATCCATCGCCGGCAATAGCTTCACCAACGGCGTCGTAAACGGATCCGCAAACAAACACACCAACTCCTGACCCCCCGGATCAAAAGCCCCCGCATCCCCCGCCCCCGGATCAACCACCTCATCGCCGCCCCGCCCGTCCCCCCAGTCCACCCCCCCGCTCAACGCCGACCGCAGCTCCGCCTCCC
>JBCCQE010000091.1:0-7183 GCA_039024495.1 Planctomycetota bacterium
CCCCACCCCCGCCGCCGTCCCCAACGCCGCACCGGGGGCTCCTTACTAAGCCATCGCCATGCCCCTGCTCCGCGCCCTCGCCTCACTCCGCCTCACCGTCGCCCTCCTCGCGGCGTCGATGCTGCTCGTCTTCGCTGGCACCATCGCCCAGGTCGAGCAGACCAACTTCTCTGTCGTCGCCGACTACTTCCGGTCCTGGGCCGTGCTCATCCCCGTCCGCCTCTTCGCCGAGCTGCTCTTCAACACCGGCCCGCTCGACTGGCCCTGGGTGCTGCCCTGGCCCGCCGGCAAAACGCTCGGCCTGCTCCTCGCCGTCAATCTCCTCGCCGCCCACGCCATCCGCTTCAAGCCCTCGCTCAAGCGCGTCGGCATCATCTTCATCCACCTCGGCCTCATCGTCCTGCTGCTTGGCGAGACCATCACCGGCATGGCCGCCGAAGAGTGGCAGATGTCCATCCACGAGGGCGACTACGCCAACTTCGCCGAAGACATCCGCACCACCGAGCTCGCCGTCGTCGACACGTCGGACCCCGAGATCGACCACACCGTCGCCATCCCCCAGGCCGCCCTCGCCGCCGCCGCCCAGTCGCGTCAGCCCATCAGCCACCCCGAGCTGCCCTTCGACATCCTCATCAACCGCTGGATGGCCAACTCCGCCATCGCCGGACCGGCCATGGTCACCCCCCAGCTCCGCTCCGCGCAGGAAAACACCCGCGGCCTCGGCGACCGCCTCTTCCCCATCGGTCGCCCCGAAGTCACCGGCGTCGAAGAGCAGATCGCCGACATGCCCTCGGCCTACATCACCCTCCTCGACAAGCAGACCGCCGCACCCCTCGGCCGATACATGCTCTCCCTGCATCTCGACATCCCCCAACGCGTCGAGGCTCCCATTACTACCCCCGCCCCCCAAGCCGGGGCAGAGCAAAGCGCCGCCCCGGGTACCGAATCAACTCAACCCGCCGCAACCCCCACCCACCCCCTCACCAACCACACCCTCGAGCTCCGCTTCAAGCGCGACTACAAGCCCTATCAGGTCCACCTCCTCGACTTCGACCACGCCTTCTTCCCCGGCACGCAGGTCGCCACCCGCTTCGTCTCCAACATCCGCCTCGTCGACCCGCGCTACGGCGAGGACCGCCGCGCCCGCATCGCCATGAACGAGCCGCTGCGCTACCGCGGCTGGACCTTCTTCCAGTCCGGCTACCAGCCCGACGGCTCGGGCACCTTCCTCCAGGTCGTCCGCAACCCCGGGTGGACCCTGCCCTACATCGCCTGCGGGCTCGCCACCTTCGGCCTGGTCTTCCACTTCGGCCTCATGGTCTGGACCGGCATGCGCAAACGCACCAAGGCCCAAGCCCCGTCCGCCATCAGCAACACCTCAGACGAATCCGCCCCGCAAGCCGAGCCCAAGCCGCGCCGCCCCTGGGCGACCCCGAGCTGGTGGGTCACCCCCGCCGCGGCGCTCGCCGTCTTCCTGCTGGTCATCGGTGCTCAGCTCCGTCCCGCCGCGCAGGACTCCGCCTTCGACCTCGCCGCCGCCGGCCAGATCCCCGTCTCCGGCGACGGCCGCGTCAAGCCGCTCGAGTCCGAGGCCAAGGGCATCCTCATCAAGCTCTCCCACAAAACCACCGTCAAGCGCACCGTCAACGGCGAAGAGCAACGCATCCCCGCCGTGCAGTGGGTGCTCGACCTGCTCGCCCGCCCGCAGGCCACCTTCTACGACCCCGTCATCCGCATCGACGAGCCCGGCGTCAAAGCCCTCATCGGCATCGAAGACCACAACCGCAAGCTCTTCACGCCCTCCGAGGTCTTCCACCACCGAGAGGCCATCTACGACCAGGCCATGCGCGCCGACACCACCCCCTCGCCGCAGCGCTCCGCCTTCCAACGCCACGTCATAGACCTCGCTGGCAAGATGTCCCGTCTCGAAGAGCTGCGCGCCCACCAGCGTCCCTACATGGTCGCCCCGCTCGCCGCCGGCCAGGAGTGGCAGCCCCTCGGCGCCGCCATGCACGCCGCCCACGCCTCGCTGGACCCGCAGGCCCACGAAGGCCACGACCACACCGCCGCCGACGCCGCCAACCCCGCGTCCGTCGAGGCGTGGACCAATCTGCTGATGCACTACTCCAACGGCAACGCCGACGCGTTCAACGCCGCCGTCGACGCCTATCTCGCCGAGTTCGATACGGCCCTTCCCGCCGCCACCACCCGCGCCTCGATCGAGACGGGCTTCAACCGCGTGAATCCCTTCTACGTCGGCATCATCCTCTACGTGATGGTCGCCGTGCTCGTCTTCAAGGGCTGGCTCTTCGCCGCCGGCAACATGGAAGCCCGTTCGCGCTTCCTGCTCCGCGGCGCGTTCTGGCTCGCGTTGTTCACCGTCGTCCTGCACACCGTCGGCATCGCCCTGCGGATCTACATCACCGAACGCCCGCCCGTCACCAACCTCTACTCCTCGGCCGTCTTCATCGGCTGGGCCTCGGCGATCTTCGCGCTCGTCCTCGAACGCTTCAGCCGCACCGGCATCGGCTCGCTCGTCGCCGCCACCGTCGGCGCCGCCACGCTCATCGTCGCCCTCAACCTCGCGCTGCTCACCGGCGACACCAAGCAGATGATGCAGGCCGTCCTCGACTCCAACTTCTGGCTGGCCACCCACGTCATCACCATCACCCTCGGCTACGCCGCCGTCTTCGTCGCAGGCACGCTCGGCATCGTCTACATCCTCGCCGGCGTCTACACCACCATCCTCAACAAGGAACGCGCCAAGGCCATCTACAACATGATGTACGGCGTCGTCGGCTTCGCCCTGCTGTTCAGCTTCGTCGGCACCGTCCTCGGCGGCATCTGGGCCGACCAGTCCTGGGGACGCTTCTGGGGCTGGGACCCCAAAGAGAACGGCGCGATCCTCATCGTCCTCATCCTCGCCATCGCCCTGCACGCCCGCTGGGGCGGCATGATCCAGGGCCGAGGCTTCGCCATCATCTGCGTGCTCGGCAACATCGTCACCGCCTGGTCGTGGTTCGGCACCAACATGCTCGGCGTCGGCCTGCACTCCTACGGCTTCATGGAGTCCGGCAGGTTCTGGATCAAGGCCTTCGTCGTCGTCATGCTCGCCATCGCCGCCGCCGGCCTGCTGCCGCTGCCGCGATGGGGCTCGGCCCACCACCTCGCCAAGCCCCCCGCCAAGCGCAAGCCCGCCGCCCCCGGCACCGTCGCCCCGGCCTGACCCCACCCGATCCCGTGCCCACCGCCGCCCCGCGCTCCCTGCCCCGCGCCTTCTTCGCACGGCCCGCCGACGCCCTCGCCCCTGCTCTGCTCGGCCACACCCTCCTCCGCACCAAGCCCGACGGCTCCACCACCGCAGGCGTCATCGTCGAGACCGAGGCCTATCTCGGCACCCCCGACAAGGCCGCCCACACCTACGCCGGCCACCGATCGCCCCGCGTCGAGTCGATGTACGCCCGCCCCGGCACCGCCTACGTCTACTTCACCTACGGCATGCACCACTGCGTCAACGTCTCCGCCGCCGCCCAAGGCGACCCCCAGGCCGTCCTCATCCGCGCCCTCCAGCCCACCCTCGGCCTCGACACCATGCGACCCCGCCGCCCGGCCGCCCGGCGCGACCGCGACCTGACCTCCGGCCCCGCCAAACTCACCCAGGCCCTCGCCATCACCCGCGACCTCGACGGCACCGACCTCACCGCCCCCGCCAGCCCCCTCCGCCTCGCCTCCCCGCCGCAATCACCCCCGATCGCCCCCGCCGACGTCGCCGTCGGCCCCCGCATCGGCATCGATCGGGCCGAAGAATGGGTCCACAAGCCCCTGCGGTTCTGGTTACGCGGGCACCCGTGCGTCAGCCGGCCGTAAGTTGAGGAATTCGACCATGGACGCCCCGCCGAACCGCAGTTACATTGTTCAACGGTGTTGGTTAACGGCCCTCGGCCCCTTTCCCTGAAGACGTGAATGCTCATATGAACGCCACGCACTCCGGCACGACCCCGGACGCGCCTGCGTCGCCCTCTGCCCCGAACCCCGCCGACGACTCGACCAACCTCGAGCAGGAAGTCGCACAGGCAATGGACGGACAGAGCATGGCCGACCTCGTCGATGCCCCCGCCGACCCCACACCCCAACCCCCCGACCCCGCACAGCCCGCCCCCCCCCAAGCCGGGGCAGAGCAAAGCGCCGCCCCGGGTAACGCCCAGCCCGCAGCCGAGCTCCCTCCCCTCGCCGCGCCCGGCACGCCCACCGCAGGTGCCCAGGTCGTCGCCCCCCAAGCCGGGGCAGAGCCAAGCGCCGCCCCGGGTAACGCCGCCGCCGATACCCCCGCCGAGCAAGCGCCGCCCGACTCCAAGCAGCAGTTCACCACCCAGATGATGCGCGGCCGCATCTCCGCCATCCGCGGCGAAGACGTCTTCGTCGACCTCCACGGCGAAGCCAAGCTCCAAGGCGTCGTCCCCCTCCGCCAGTTCGACCGCCCGCCCCGCGTCCGCGCGATCATGGACTTCGTCGTCGATTCGCTCGACGAAGAAAAGGGCCTGGTCTACCTCTCCCGCGAGGGCGCCGTCTCGCGCTCGACCTGGGAACAACTCACCAAGGGAGCGACCGTTGAGGCCCGCTGCGTCGCCCACAACAAGGGCGGCCTCCAACTCGAGATGATCGGCGGCATTGCGGCGTTCATGCCCGCCTCCCACATCGACCTCCGCCACATCGGCAACCTCGAGCAGTTCGTCGGCCAGAAGCTCACCGCCATCGTCCAGGAGATCGACCGCAAGTCCAAGCGCGTCATCCTCTCCCGCCGCGACCACATCGTCGCCACCCGCGAGGCCGCCAAGGCCAAAGCGATGGAGACCCTCGCCGTCGGCGACGAGATCGAAGCCACCATCTCCCGCCTGATGGACTACGGCGCGTTCGCCGACATCGGCGGCGTCGACGGCCTCATCCACGTCTCCGACCTCTCGCACAGCCACGTCCACAACGCCGGCGACGTTGTCAAGGTCGGCGAAAAAGTCACCGTCAAGGTCCTCAAGATCGAGCCCGAAAAAGGCCGCATCGCCCTGGGCCTCAAGCAGGTCCAGCCCGACCCGTGGGACGGCGTCACCAGCCAGTTCGCCCCCGGCGGCACGTTCGACGCCACCGTCACCCGGGCCATGGACTTCGGCGCGTTCATCCAGATCGCCCCCGGCGTCGAGGGCCTCTGCCCCATCGCCGAGCTGAGCTGGTCCCGCGTCAACCGAGTCGAAGACGTCGTCAAGGCCGGCGACAACGTCCGCGTCAAGGTGCTCAACATCGACCCCGCCCGCAAGCGCATGACGCTCAGCCTCAAAGAAGCCGCCGGCGACCCGTGGAGCGGCGCCGAGGCCAAGTACCCAACCGGCGAACTCGTCGAGTGCACCGTCAAGTCGACGACCGACTTCGGCGCCTTCGTCGAGCTCGAGGCCGGCATCGAAGGCCTCGTCCACATCTCCGAGCTGGACAACCGCCGCGTCGAGAACGTCACCGACATCCTCAACGTCGGCGACGTCAAGACCTTCAAGGTCGTCGAGCTCGACGAGTCGTCCCGCAAGGCCAAGCTCTCGCTCAAGCAGGCCGACCCCAATTGGGTCCCCCGCGACAACGACTTCAAGCCCCGAGGCAAGGCCGCAAGCTGGGACGACCTCGGCGGCGGCGGTGGCCATTCCGGGGGCGGCGGCAAGCGCGACACGGCGCGCTACAACGTCAACCCCGCCGACTACGCCCCCGACCGCGGTAACATCGACAAACGCACCGGCCAACCCCGCCGCAAAGGCAAGAAAAACAAGGACCTCAAGTCCGGCCTAGGCGACGGCGGCGGCTTCGGCCAAGGCCTCGGCGACCTCAACATCGACGACTTCAAGTAAGCCGCGAACGTTAAATCGCCAAAGCACCAAAATCGCCAAGACCACCCCATCCCCATGAAGCGCCGCGGCTCCGCCGCGCCGTAAATATCTGGCTGACGACGAGTCAAGTCCTTGGCGTCTTGGCGTCTTGGCGTC
The DNA here is from genome assembly GCA_039024495.1 of Planctomycetota bacterium. GTDB lineage: Bacteria > Planctomycetota > Phycisphaerae > Phycisphaerales > Phycisphaeraceae > JBCBUE01. The sequence continues at coordinate 6,015 of JBCCQE010000091.1, forward strand.
TTGGCGTCTTGGCGTCTTGGCGTCTTGGCGTCTTGGCGTCTTGGCGTCTTGGCGTCTTGGCGTCTTGGCGTCTTGGCGTCTTGGCGTCTTGGCGTCTGAATTCTAAACGCCCATCAACCAAACCCCGTCCCGCGCTTCGCCACCTCCACCACACGCATCACCTCCAGCGCGTGCTCCACGCTAATCGGGTACTTCTTTCGCCCGCGCACCGCCCCGTGCACCGCGTCCCAGATGTCGCTCTCTTTGCCGTACTCCGCGGCCTCCGCCTCGAACGTGCGCTCTACCCACTCCAGCCCGGCGTTCCACCCGTACCCGCCGCCGGGGTCGCCCGTCGTCGCCCGCCCCAGCTTCGGCTTGCACGCCGGGTCCAGGTGACGCAGCTCGATCGTCCGCCCCGTGCACCGCAGCGACCCGCGATCGCCGTGCACCGCCCACTCCGGCTCGCTCATCGCCACCGCCCCGCTGATCTCGATGTCGCACACCGCCCCGTTCTCGCCCGTCAGCAGCAGGTGCACGTGGTCCTCCGCGTCGCCCCGGGCCGTCAGCCGACGCAGGTCCGACCACACGCTGCTCACCGGCGAACCCAGCAGCACCAGACCGTGGTCGATCACGTGCGGCCCCCAGTTCAACAACTGCCCGCCCGCCGCCGACTTCAGCGCCTGCCAGTCCGCCCGGTACTGATAGTTCTGCCGCCGCAGCCGGATCGTGTGCACCTTGCCCAGCACCCTCGTCTTCAGCACCGCCGCGATCGCCGACATCGCCGTCTCAAACCGCCGGTTGTGCCGCACCATCAGCCGCCCGCTGGACTTCTCCGCCGCCCGCGCGATCCGCTTCGCCGCCTTGAGGTCTCCCGCCATCGGCTTATCCAGCACCACGTGCTTGCCCAGCTTCAACGCCGCCTTCGCCTGCCCCTCGTGGTCGGCCGTCCGGCTGGCGATCGACACCAGCTCCACCCGCTCGTCGCCCAGCATCGCCTCAAACGACGCGTACGCCCGGGCCTCGTGACCCGAAAACCGCTCCTCAAACTCCCCTCGCCGCTCCTTCGACACCGGCTCGGTCGCCGCCACCACCGAAAACAGCCCCGCCCGCGCCTCCAGCTCCTTGCAGTGCATGCCCCCCCCCCCCCCCCCCCCCCCCCCCCCCCCCCCCCCCCCCCCCCCCCCCCCCCC
>JBCCQE010000092.1:0-6618 GCA_039024495.1 Planctomycetota bacterium
CCCCCACCCCCCCACACCGCGCCACACAAAATCACCCCCTCCGAAGCCCACGGACTAAGTCCGTGGGTTCCCCCCTAAAGCCCACGGATCGCATCCGTGGGCTCACCCCCGTCAACACCCCAATATCCTCCACCCATGCACCCCATCCACCAACTCCTCCTTGCAACAGCCCTCCTCCTCCTCTTCGCCACCCCCACCCTGGCCCAAGACCCAACCACCCAACCGCCCACCCCCCTCGACACCCTCAACATCCTCACCCGCGAGCAGTGGCAGGCCAAGCCCCCCGCCTTCGACATGATCCCTCAAACCGTCGACGCCATCACCATCCACCACACCGCCATGCCCCAGCGCCCCGACCGCGACCCCGGCCAGGCCCTCCGAAACCTCCAAGCCTTCTCCCAAAGAGAAGACACCCTCGCCAACGGCAAGCACAAAAAAGCATGGGCCGACGTCCCCTACCACTTCTACATCCACCCCACCGGCACCATAGTCGAAGCCCGCGACCTCAACTACCAAGGCGACACCAACACCAACTACGACCTCCAAGGCCAGGCCCAGATCGTCCTCGAAGGAAACTTCGAAGAGATCGACCCCACCCCCGAGCAACTCCAAAGCCTCACCCAACTCGTCGCCGCCCTCCAACAGCAATACGACATCCCCACCACCCGCATCGCCACCCACGGCGAACGCGCCCCCAACCAAACTCTCTGCCCCGGCAAATCCCTCCAAGCCTTCGTCAACCAACTCCGCGACCAGCAAAACCAATAACTGCGTCGCAACGCGACGCTGAGCTCACCCCCCACACCCCACACCACCCCGGGTGCCACACCTCGTGCGCAGCACGATGTGTGCATGCAAAATCCAACACCCAAAGCTGCATTGCAACGCAATGCAGTCCCCTGCCCACCAACCCCACCCCACCCCGCACCAAACCACTCAAGCCCACCCCGCCCCCACACCCGATAACCCCCGCATGCCCACCAGCATGCTCGCCACCCTCGCCCACGGCATCCTCGGCCTCTCCAAAGCTGCGGTCAACGCCGACCCCGTCACCCCCGACGAACTCAACCACCGCCGCCAGACCTGCGCCGCCTGCCCCGCCGCCACCCGCACCAAACCCCTCGGCCGCGTCCCCGTCACCACCCTCGCCCCCACCAGCACCTGCACCGCCTGCCGCTGCAACCTCCACGCCAAAACCAAACTCGCCAACGAATCCTGCCCCCTCGGCAAGTGGTAAAGAAGCACTCCCGCCCGATGAGCCGGCTCGGCAAGCCATGACGCGGGGGTAGCAAACTTCAGTTGACTGGCAACACCCGCGTTATGGTGCACTTATCAGTTCGAAGGCCGTTCGTCGCGAGTGGCCGGTAATTAGGCCTCACCGGATTTATCGATGACTCAAATCGCCGCCACCTTTGAATACATGAAGAAACATCCTCAGCCATCCTCGCTTAATGAGCGGGACCTGCGCGACCTTGAGAGCGAGTACGGGGTCAAATTTCCCCCTCCGTTTGTGGCACTAAGTCAGTTCGCACATCCCCAAGTCGTGTTTCCGAGTTGCCCCAACCATACTGAAGCGAGAGAGTTGTTTGCCGAGCTGTTATCCTGTTCAACTAGCGACCTGCCGGCCTTCGCATGGATCATTGACGTTCATGATCAAGGCTACGCCGTCCATTACTTTCTGGCAGACAGCAAGGATGAGAATCCTCAGGTGTGGGAGTACACAGAAGGAGATGATGCACCCTGCATGGCACCATGGCGGCTGGACTCGTACATCACTGCTGGCGTCTCGCGATTGGTCTTCGGTGCAGACGTGATGTCAAACTAGCAGTCAGCAGAAGTTGACCGCGACACTGATGAGAAAACATGGTTGAAGGTTTGGAGCCTTAACTCCGGCGTGCACTGGCAATAGAACATTCGACGCTAAGAAACGAATGTGTTGTTGAGTGTTTGACTCGGCCGCATCGCTACGGTGGCTTTTGTATCGTCGGGCATGAAGTAGCCGCCGAGGTCGGCGGGGGTGCCTTGGGTGGCGTCGGTCTCGGCGAGGATCTTTGCCTCGTCGGCGGCCAATGCTTCGGCGAGGGGCTTGAACTCGGCGGCGAGGTCGGCGTCTTGCGTCTGGGTGGCGAGGGCTTGGGCCCAGTAGAGGGCGAGATAGACGTGGCTGCCGCGGTTGTCGAGTTGGCCGACTTTGCGCAGGGGGGACTTGCCCTCGTTCAATAGTTTCGTGGTGGCGGCGCTCAGGGCGTCGGCGATGAGCTTGGCCTTGGGGTTGTCGGCCTTGGTCGCGACGTCTTCGATCGACACGGCCAGCGCGAGGAACTCGCCCAGCGAGTCCCAGCGGAGGTGGCTTTCCTTCTCGAACTGCTGCACGTGCTTGGGAGCCGACCCGCCGGCGCCGGTTTCGTACAGCCCACCGCCGGCGAGGAGCGGGACGATCGAGAGCATCTTCGCGGACGTGCCGAGCTCGAGGATCGGGAACAGGTCCGTGAGGTAGTCGCGCAGGACGTTGCCGGTGACGGAGATGGTGTCCTGGCCGTCCTTGCAGCGGCGGAGGGTGACGCGAGTGGCGTCTTCGGGGGCGAGGATGGAGAGGTCCAGGCCGGCGGTGTCGTGGTCCTTGAGATAGGCGCGAACCTTGTGGATCAGCGCGTGGTCGTGCGGGCGGTTTTCGTCGAGCCAGAAGATGGCCGGCGTGTCGGCGGCCCGAGCACGGGTCACGGCGAGCTTGACCCAGTCGCGGATCGCCACGTCCTTGGTCTGGCACATCCGCCAAATGTCGCCGGCCTCGACCGCGTGGTCGAAGATCACCTTGTCGCCGTCGCTGAGGTCGATGACCTGCATCCGCCCATCGGCGGGGACCTCGAAGGTCTTGTCGTGCGAGCCGTATTCCTCGGCCTTCTTGGCCATCAGCCCGACGTTGGCGACCGAGCCCATCGTCGCCGGGTCGAACGCGCCGTTCTCGCGGCAGAAGTTGAACGTCTCGCGGTACACGCCGGCGTAGGACCGATCGGGGATGACGCACTTGGTGTCGCGCTGCTTGCCGTCCGGGCCCCACATCTGACCCGACGAGCGGATCATCGCGGGCATCGACGCGTCGATGATGACGTCGGACGGGACGTGCAGGTTGGTGATGCCCTTGTCGGAGTCGACCATCGCGAGGTCGGGGCGGGCGTCCATGCAGGCGCGAAGGTCGGCGTCGATGGCGTCGCGCTGGTCCTTCGGGAGCGTCTCGATGCGCTTGAGCAGGTCGCCAAGGCCGAAGTTCGGGTCCACGCCGAGCGTGTCGAACGCCTCGGCGTGCTTGGCGAACGCGTCGGCGAAGAACACGCGGACGCAATGGCCGAAGATGATCGGGTCCGAGACCTTCATCATCGTGGCTTTGAGGTGGATCGAGAAGAGGTTGCCCTTGCCTTTGCAGACGTCCATCATCTCGGCGAGGAAGTCGCGCAGAGCTTTGACCGACATGCACGCTGCGTCGATCACCTCGCCATCGAGCAGGTCGATGCGCTCACGCAGGACGGTGGTCTTGCCGTCGGCGGCGACGTGACGGATGGCGACGGCGGTGTCGGCCGCGCAGGTGTGCGATCGCTCGGAGCCGAAGAAATCGCCGGTCTTCATCGAGGCGACGCGCGAGGTGTTGTCCTTGGACCAAGCGCCCATCGAGTGCGGGTGGGCCTGGGCGTAGGCCTTGACGGGGGCGGCGACGCGGCGGTCGGAGTTGCCCTCGCGGAGGACGGGGTTCACGGCCGAGCCGAGCACCTTGGCGTAGGTCGCCTTGACCTTTTCTTCCTCCGGCGTCGTCGGCTCGGCGGGGTAGTCGGGCACGGGATAGCCCTTGGCCTGCAGCTCGGCGATCGCGGCGGTGAGCTGCGGGACCGAGGCGGAGATGTTCGGCAGCTTGATGACGTTCGCCTCGGGCGTCTTGCACAGCTCGCCGAGCTCGACCAGGGCGTCGGGCACGCGCTGCTCGGACGTGAGGCGATCGGCGAAGTGCGCGAGGATGCGCGCGGCCAGGGAGATGTCTTTGAGCTCGACCTCGATGCCGGCCGGGCCGACGAACCGACGGATGATCGGCAGCAGCGAGTAGGTGGCCAGCGCGGGGGCTTCGTCGGTCTTGGTGTAGATGATGCAAGGAGTGGTGGTCATGCGGAAACTGCTTCGAGGCGTGGGAAAGGGATGGGTCGGGCATTATGGACGATCGGGCGCGGGCCACAAGTGACGCAGGCTGCGCGAGGGTTGGGCGGGCGTGGTTTACGATGGCGATATGACGCAAATCCGCTTTGGCCATCGCCGCCCCGCTCCTCGACACCTCGTGGCACTCGCCCTGCTCGCCCTCGGGCTCGCCCCGCTGGGTTGCCAGACCGCGCCGCCGCTCGCACCCGCCGACGCCGAGGTCGCCGAGTCGCTGGGCTTGGACCCCGACCGCATCGCCGAGCTCGCCGACCGCCCGCTCTATACCTTCGAGCGCCGCGACGTCGACGCCTACCTCCGCTACCTGCACGCGACGATGCCCGACCTGCGCGACCGCGTCGCCCACCTCGCCCGCAAGAACCTCGGCCAGCCCTACGAGATCTACCTGCTCGGCGAGGCCCCCTTCGAGCTGCACGACGCCCAGCCGATCCTCTCGATCGACCGCAGCGACTGCGTCGTCTTCGCCGAGCACACCTACGCGATGGCGCTGTCGCACGACTGGACGTCGTTCGTGACGATGCTGCAGCGCATCCGATACGAGCGCGGGCGCATCGGCCTGCTCACCCGCAACCACTACACCGAGGCCGACTGGAACCCCCACAACGCGTGGCTCGTCGAAGACCTCATCGATACGCTGCCCGACGAGCTCACCGCGAGCTACCCGCTAAAGGTCGATCGAGCGGCGTTCTTTAAGAAGCGATACGGGCTCGACACCGGCCACCTCGTGGAAACGCTCGAGGTCGGCTACGTCCCCGCGGACCACGCCGTCGAAGCGGCGGCCGATCTGCAAAACGGCGACCTCATCAACTTCGTCCGCGGCAAGGCCGACCCCGAGACCGGCGAGGTCGGCCGGTGGGTCGGGCACGTCGGGCTGATCGTGCGCGGCGACGACGGGGCCGTGCACGTGATCCACTCGGCCAAGCCTCGGGTCCGCGAAGAGCCGCTGGCCGACATCGTCGCCGACGTGATCGCCTCGCGCGACCAGCGCGACGCCGAGGGCAAGTCGCGGACCTACGGCTACAAGTTCCTCCGGCTCGTCGACGACCCGATGGCCAACCTCGTCGCCATCGACGGCCCGCTTGCCCCCCGCGTCACGCTGCCCATCAGCCCGCCCACGGCCGCCGCGACGCGCTAGAGTCTTCCGCCCGCCACGCCTCGGAGCCCGACGATGTACCTGCTGCTCAGCCTGCTCGGATACCTGGCCATCCTCGGAGGCGGGCTGTTTTTGCTGAGCTTCACCGTCCCCGAAGAAGAAATACGCCGCGACCCGCGCCGCAAGCGCGAAGAACGCGGCGTCATTTTCTTCTACCTCGAAACGCCGCGCGGGATGCACCACCACGACTAGCGCATCCCGCGCCCCATCGGCGTGTCCAAGGCAACCTTCTTTAAGCCAGATCAAACCGCAACGCCTGAGCGCCGCCGGCCTGCCCGATGAGCTTCACCGTCACCGGCCCATCGACGGCATCAATCGCCACGGCGTCGCCGGCCGCGAGCGTCGCATCGACTCGGCCATCGGCGGTCGCGACCTTGGCGGCGCCGGTCGCGACGTGCACGTAGCCGTGACGACCCGCGGGGACGGCGACCTCGACCGTCGCGCCCTCGGCGATGTCGGCCACGGACAACTGCGCATCCTGCGCGATCGGCATCGCGCTCGGCGCGTCGGCGTGGCGCGTGTCGTCGATCGCAAGCGTCTGCCAGCGATTCGCGCGGCCCGCGGCTTCGAACGCCTGCTGCAAGTAGCGCGGCTCGGCCCCGGCGGCGCGCGGCTCGATCCAGATCTGCAGGAAGTGCACCGTGTCGGTCGCTGATGCGTTGAACTCCGAGTGACGCACACCGGTGCCGGCGGTCATCGCCTGCAGCTCGCCGGGGGTGAGCTCTTTGAGGTTGCCCATCGAGTCGCCGTGCTTGAGCGAGCCATCGAGGACCCAGGTGAGGATCTCCATGTCGCGGTGCGGGTGCTCGCCGAAGCCCTGGCCGGGCTCGACGACGTCGTCGTTGAGGACGCGCAGGGCGCGGTAGCCGACGTTGCCGGGGTGCTGGTGCTGGCCGAATGAGAAGCTGTGCTTGGAGTGCAGCCAGCCGAGCTCGGTCGGGAAACGGGCGTCGGCCGGGCGGACGCGGACGGCGGGATGATCCGTCGCCTGCTCGAACGGGGCGACGGGGGCGTTGCGGGTGCCTGTGGTCATGGCGGGTCTCCATGCGAGGGCGTGAGCCGTGCGGGAGGGTGGGGCCGACGATCGGCCCGGTCACAGAGTAAATACTTGTTTCCACAACTATATTCCCGGCCGGCTTCCGATTCCAGCCTGCGGTTGTTCCCTCGGCCGGATTGCCCGAAACTCCGCCTGCACCGCCGTTTGCGGCACACGCCCCGCCTCTTCTCCCCGGATCTGACCCATGACCGCCCCCCCCCCCCCCACCCCCCGC
>JBCCQE010000093.1:0-6507 GCA_039024495.1 Planctomycetota bacterium
CCGACACCGCCCGCGCCTATCACGACGAAGACCTCGACGTCGACACCGACTTCTGCGCCATGTGCGGCCACGACTGGTGCTCCGTCCGCATCTCCAAAGAGATCCAGGACTGGGCCTCCGGCAAGGCCGACGGCTTCGGCCGCAAAGACAACAAACCCATCCGCTCCGACGCCCTCACCCCCGAACAACAAGCCATCCTCGAACAACGCGGCAACCTCTCCCCCGACGAGATCCACAAACTCGCCGCCAAAGCCAAAGGCAAGCTCACCGCAACCGACGACTCGGGCAAGGCGTCCTGCCACAGCGACTACGTCGACGACGAAGAAGCCAAAAAACTCCAAGAAGACAAGGGCCTGGAAACCGTCCCCCTGGGCATGTCCGCCATGGGCATCCCAGGCAAAGACTCCGTGATCTAACCCCTTAGCCCCGGGTCAATGACCCGGGGCCAACCCCCGCCAACCCTGCACATGCCCCGCGCGATGAGTGCCCACCTCGCGCACCCCACCCCGGGTCACTGACCCGGGGCTAATTCCGGGAACGACTCGTGTCGCGCACCCTCGCCGTCATGCTCACGTGCACCACCTATGGCACGTGGCTCCGCGGCGACCCGCGCGGCTACGTCGAAGACGGCCGCGTCCTCCCGCCCAACCCCAACCTCCAGGCCGCCGACACCGCCCGCCTCAATCACCCGCCCTACACCTTCCCGCCCGACCGCCTGCTCGACACGGCCGAAGCCATCGGCCGATCCCTCATCGATCGCAAAGCCCAGACCATCCTCGCCCTGACGCTCCAGACCTGGCACGTGCACGTCCTCCTTGTCGCCACCCACACGCCGATCCCCGAGATCGTCAAGTGCCTGAAAGACGCCGCGCGTTATCACCTCCGCCCCGGCCGCCCCATCTGGACCACCGGCTACGACAAACGCTTCTGCTTCGATCAAAAAACCGTCCGCGCCCGCATCGCCTACATCGAACGCCACAACCAACAAAACGGCTGGCCACCTCGCCCCTTCCCCTTCCTCACCCCACCCACTTAGCCCCGGGTCATTGACCCGGGGCCACCCCGCGACCACCCTGCACATGCCCCACGCGATAAACGCCCACCGCGCGCCCCCCACCCCGGGTCACTGACCCGGGGCTAAGTGCGGCCCAACACCCCCCTCACCCCGTCGACTCCCCGCCCTCCCGACGCACCACCTGCGCCAACCCCGTCACGAACAACGTCGTCAACACCCAGCCCACGGCGATATCGAACCGCATCACCCAGGTCGCCGTGACGCCCCAACCCCCCGCGTTCGATACCGGCTGCCAGTACTTCGTCTGCTCCAGGTCCACCAACGGCACGAACACGTCCAACGCATACGTCACCGCGTTGAACGCCGGGTAACTCGCCTCCCCCGCCTGATCCACCACCCGTTCCTCCGGCACGTGCGCCAGCCGGTTCGGCGCCACGATCCCCCCACGCTCGTACGCCACCCCGAAAAACATCGCGCTCGCGATCAAGATCACGACCGAGATCCACAACGGCCGACCCCACCGATACCCGTACCCCAGCAGCAGGTCGTACATCCAACTGAACAACCACGCGAACCACCGGGCCACCTGCCGCTCGTACCGCGCCGCCCGCATCGTCGCCGCCTTCTCCCAACGACGCACCCGCTGATACTCGATCAACACCCGCTCGGCCTCCCGCCGATGCCCCATCTTCCGCAGCACGCCCGCGAGCTGTTCGTACGGCTGCGGCCGCGAGCGCAAATCCTCGGGCTGACGCCGCAGCCAGCGCTCGATTCGAAAGCGCGCGTCCGTCGACGCGTCACCGTCGAACCCGCCGTACTTGAACCCGCTGAGCACGATTGTCTGGAAGTGACTCGGCGCGTCGTCGTCATCGGCCACAACCCCGAAGCTGGCCTGCGATAGGTCAAGCAGCGTGCCCGGTCCGTCAACGCGCGGCATGGCCGAGGAACGCCAGAGGCTCCTGAAGACCCACCCTCCTCGCACCGTCGCGGCTTGCATATTCAACAGGCCGTCAAACCGCGTGCCAGTGCAGTACAGGCCGCCGCCGATATGAGCGCCGGGCAGTCTCACTGCGCCGGTGGCGTGGAAGCGTTCGTCGCCGCTGCGAGACAGGAAGACGCTGCTTTTGACCTCGGCTCTGTCTGCGGAAAGCGCGTGGCCGCCCTTGTTTTCGAACCGCCCGCCGCCGCAGTCCAAGTCACCGCCGATGTGAGCACCGAGCAGTCTGACCTCACCGGTGGCGTGGAAGCGTTGGTCGCCGCTGCAATTCATGAAGACGTTGCCTTTGATCTTGGCCCCATCGACGGAAAGCGCGTCACTACGCTTGTTGTCGAACCGTCCGCCGATGCAATCCAAGTTGCCTCCAATGTTCGCGCCTAGCAGTCTGACCTCACCGATGGCGTGGAAGCGATCGTCGCCACTTCTGCGCAGGAACACGCTGCCTTGGACCTTGATGCGATCCGCGTTGATGCCGCCAACTCGGGTCCCCGAGAGACTCAGCGCCGCGACTTCCGCCTGTATCAGGGATAGCTCTTCCCTCAGCTTGCAGCATCGCCAAACGAGCCTCGCGTCGAGTCGAATGTTGTCGAGATCGATCCGCTCGATGACAAGCGCCCCGTAGAGCCGCAGGCCGTTGCGCCCGATGCATTCTTTGGCTCGGGGATCAGAGCAGAGCCAAGTGATCGCCTCGGCGGGGATCGTGCGATCGGCGTCAGGGCCGTCCTTGTCGTAGAACGCGAACCGGTCGTTCTCGACGGCTTCGAACAGCTTCACCTCCGGCGGCGTCAGCCCGCGGTCCGCGAATCGGCGTCGGGCGAGCTGCAGCAGCGTCGGCCGATCGGCGCGGCGGGCCCGCTCGGCCGAACGCAAGGCAAGCGGCAGGTACGGCGGCGTGCGTCGATTCGTGGGCAGCCCCGGATGCATCGCCAGAGATTAATCAATACCGACACGTCACCTCGCTGCCATACAACAACCCACCCGACAGGATCGTCACGAGGTGGTTCCACCCGTCCTTGCTCTTCGAGTCGAAGTAGCGCACGCCGTGGCAGCGGTGGCAGGCGAAGGTGGTGGGGTAGGTCTGAGTTGCGAGTTCGGCGTGTTGGATGGGGATGAGGTGGCCGTCTTCGTGGAGGTCGACGCCGAGGAGGGACTGGAGGGTGGCGGGGGGCAAGGGGAGAAAGACGGTGCGGACGGGGGCGTGGCAGGCGGGGCAGCGCCAGAGCCAGCCGCGGAAGCGGGGCGTGCGGCCGGGGGCGTCGCGGGGGTCATTGCGGGTGCGCGGGTGGCGTTCGAGGGTTTGGGTGAAGCCGTCGGGCAGGCGGTCGGCCAGGGACTGCCAGAGCGTGCCCCAGCGGGGGTCGGGCGGGGTGCGGAGGTTGGCGTGGGCGGGGTCGAACAGGCGGTGCGGGTCGGCGGGGGCGAAGATCGGGACGGGCTTGCCGGGCTTGCCGCCGAGGCGCGGGTGGTGGCGGGCGCGCAGGACGCCGGCGCGCACGGCGGAGCGCAGCGTCTCTTCGTGGACGCCCAGCAGGCCGGCGATGTGCTGCCAGTCCTCGCCCATGGCCGGCAGGCGGACGGGGGCGGTGAGCCGGCGGACGAGCGGGGCGTCGAGCTCGATGGTGTGGGGCAGGCGACGGGCGGCGGCGTGGGCGTCGGTGGCGAAGGGGGCAAGTCGGGTGTCGGAGGCGCGCAGGGCCAGGCACCACGCGCGGGGCGGGCGCATGAGGGCCGGGCGGCGTCGGCGGGCGAGGCGGCGCAGCCGTTCGGCGGGTTCGGCCTGCAGGCGCGGCAGCACGCGGTGCCAGGCGTCGAGCAACGCACGGTCGAGGTCGTCCATCGCGGGGGCGGCATCGGCGATCGGCGTGCGCGCACGGCGGCCGCGGTACGACACGTCGTCGGGGTATTACGCCGCGCGTGCGGCAGCGCGACCTATGATTTCGTTATGACTACTTCCCGCCGCGCCCGTCGTTTCGTGTACGCCCTTGCTTCCTGCGTCGCCGCCGCAGTGGGGCTGCCCGCGATCGCCGGCGAGGGGTGCCCGCTCTGCGCCGCCGCCGCGATGGCGCAATCTGACAATCCAACAACCGGCGAGGCGTTATCCGCCGAGCCCGCCGCGGAGCTGTTCACCGATTTCGCCGACGCCGACCACAACGCTCGCTGGCAGGTCGTCAACGACAACGTCATGGGCGGACGATCCATCGGCGAGCTGTCGTTCCAAAGCGCGGCCCACGCCGGGGCTGAGAAGTCAAGCGACGAAGCCGCGGGTCATCACGCCGACGCCTCCATGACCTTCGAGGGCTACATCAACACCAACGGCGGCGGCTTCGCCTCCATCCGCCTGCCCCTCGACGACGGCGCACTCGTCGGCGTCACCGCGATCCGCCTCACGCTCCAGGCCGACTTCCGCAACATCTACCTCCGCATCGACGACGCCCGCCCCCACCGCGGCCGATCCATCAACCACCGCGCCCCGCTCAACCTCGACCCCGAGGCATCCACCTCCGGCAGCGAAACCTGGCAGACCGTCACCGTCCCCCTCGCCTCGCTCAGCCCCGCGTGGCGCGGCAACCCCGTGCCCGGCGCCGAGCCGCTCGACCCCCAACACGCCACCCGCCTGGGCCTGATGCTCAACGACACGCAGGACGGCCCCTTCCGCGTCGTCGTCGACCGCATCGAGCTCGTCCGCTGACCGAACTGCGACTCCCTCGCTCCCCCAGCTTGTCCAGCCTCACGCTCAACCGGCTCGCCCCTCCGCAGCGACCGCTTTTCCGGGGCAAACTACGTGTTATCCCTATAGACGCGAGCGCAAAATTAACACATTCTGCATACCTCAGTGACAAGGTCGCCCTCTGGGCGGCGTGACGCGTTTCTAGGAGGAGGACCCATGAGCTTTGCCACCACCCGTGCCGCCCTCGGCGGCGTCGTGTTTTCGTCCGCCCTGGCGCTCGCAGCCCCGGCTGCCCACGCCGCCGGCGTCTCGGCCGACGGGGAGGTCGTCGTCACCATCACGCTGACCGACATCGTCATCACCGACACCTCCGACAGCTCCACCCGCACGCCCGGCGAGTTCGACCTCGAGTTCATCGATGTCTTCACCGGCGGCTCGACGGCCTCCGGCTCGCTCGTCCCCGGCGACGGCTCGGGCTCGGGCAGCCAGTCCGCCACCATCGCCGGCGTCGACTCGGAGGTCTTCGACATCTTCGAGGGCGACACGTTCTCGATCGGCGACTCGGTCGTCATCACGCAGAACGTCTCGGCCATGTCCAACGAGCCCGGCGTCACCTTCTTCGGCCAAGTCGACTCCGAGACCAACTTCTACTTCGAGACCTTCCTCAACCCCGACGACCAGGCCAGCTTCTTCTTCGATGTCACCGCCGAACTCACCGGCGATCTGCTCGCCGCCTCGCCGGCCGGCAACGCGCTCATCATCGCCGAAGGCAAGAACGTCGAAGCCTCCGCCGACTCGGCCGACATCGGCGACCCCACGCCGTTCACCCTCTTCGGCACCAAGGGCGACGACGACCGCTTCTACGACCTCTTCGCCCTGGAAAACGGCAGCGACGGCCCCGCCGACCAGAGCGAGTCGACGTCCTTCGAAGTCACGTTCGAGCCCGGCGAAAACTTCTTCAGCATCACCATCAACACTGGCGTCGTCGCCAACGCGACCTTGGACGTCCCCGAGCCCGCCAGCCTCGCGCTGCTCAGCGTCGGCCTGCTCGCGATCGCCGGCCGACGCCGCGCCCGATCGATCGGCTGACGCAATCCACGAAGTTCATTCTGCCCGTGCGGCGGGCGATCCAGCCGTAGCGCCGCGAGCTACGCACAGTGCGAGCCGTCGCCATCCGCGCGATCGCCGTGGGGCTCGTCCCTCTTCGCGTCCGGCTCGTCGGCGTGGTCTTCGTCGCCCTCGTCGCTCGTCGTTTCCCGCGGCGTCATGAGGCGTTCGAGCTCCTCGCCGAGCTTCACGCCCACCTGCGTCTCCTCGTCCACCACCGCCCACGACCCCGCCGCCTCAATCAATTCCGCGTACCGCCGATACCGCGCCCGCGCCACCACCGCCAGCGAAGGGTTCGCCGCCCGAGCCTCCACCAGCACCGCCACCGTCAGCCGGTGGTCCGGCAGCGTCACCACCATCGCCGCCGCCGTCTCCGCACCCAGCAGCTTCAATATGTCCGGCTGACTCGCGTCCCCCACGTACGCCCGCAGCCCGCGGTCCCGCGCCTCCAACACGCTCCGCGGGTTCAAGTCCGCCACCACCACCTCGCCCCCGCGCCGCTGCACCGCCTCCGCCACCGCCCGACCCGCCGGCCCAAACCCCACCACAATCACCGGCCCCACCCCATCGCCACCCCCAGCCGCTTGCGGCTTAGCGCCCCCCGCCCCCCCCTCTTCGCCACCGTCCTCATCCCGCGCGCCCTCCCCGCGCTCGCCCGACTTCTGCGTCCACCCCCATCGCCGCACCGTCCGCTCCACCCACCCCCCCGCCGGCCGCGCC
>JBCCQE010000094.1:0-6270 GCA_039024495.1 Planctomycetota bacterium
ACTCCGTGCGGCAAACTTTTGTCGAAGATTTGGTTACCCGTGAGCGACCGCTTCAACATTTCGATATCATGACGCTTATCGCGTTCCTTCCCCGAGTCGCGTCGCGACTCGAGGCGGATGGCGTGGGTTGTGGACAAGGCCTCCGTCACGCCTCGTTCATGGCGCCAGCCGCATGATGAAGACGTCTTCGTTGCCGCCTGCCGCCACCGGTCCGCTGCCAAAGTTGATCGTGCTCGCGAAGTACCCCGTCGTGACGACGTGGCCGGTCGCGTCGACGGCGATGCCGTGGCCGTACTGGCTGAACCCGCCTCCGAAGTCCCGACTCCACAGGTGCACCCCATCGGGATTGAGCTTGACGACGAACGCGTCGCGCGAACCCGCATTGGCGAGGGCGCCGCCTCCGAAGTCGGGGGTGCCGAAGGCGTAGCCGGTGAAGACGATGTTGCCGGCGGGGTCGACGTCGAGATCGCGCGTGAATTGGCTCTCGGGCCCGGGGTAGATCGCGCTCCACTGGTGGGCGCCCGACCCGTCGAGTTTGGCCACGAACACGTCGAAGTCGTCGACCGAGGTGAGCGGCCCCCCGCCGAGGTCGACGGTTCCGTCCCCGTAGCCGGCAAAGATGACGTCGCCGCTCGCGTCGACGGCGAGGCCGCGGATGAACTGGTCGTCACCGTCGCCGTAGCGTTGGCTCCAGAGCGGGGTCCCCGTCGGGCCGTACTTGGCGACGAAGGCGTCGAATCCCCCCGCGCTCACGAGGGGGCCGCCGCCGAAGTCGACGGTGTCTTCGAAACGCCCCGAGGCGTAGAGGTTGCCGCCGGCATCGAAGATCAGGTCGAAGATCCGGTCTTCACCCGCGGCGCCGAACGCGTCGCTCCAGACGTGGGTGCCCGCCGCGTCGAAGACGGCCACGAAGGCGTCGAGGTCGCCCGCGCTCACGAGCGCGCCCCCGCCGAAGTCGATCGTCCCCTCGAAGTAGCCTCCGATCGCCATCTCCCCGTTGGGCCCTGCGGCCACCGTGCGGGCGAGGTCTTCTTGGGTGCCGCCGAAGCGGGCGCTGAAGAGATGATTTCCCGCGCCATCGAAGCGGGCCAAGACGGCGTCTCGCTGGCCCCCCGAGATCAGGTTGCTGCCCCCGAGGTCGACCTGGCCGAAGAAGTAGCCGCCCACGATGATGTCGTCGTTGGGGGCCACCATCACGTCCCAGCCGAATTGCGCGCTCGCGTCGCCGAACTGCTGACTCCAGACTTCGTTGCCCTGGGGGTCGATCTTGGCGAGAAACAGGTCGCGGTTGCCCACGCTCGACAGAGGCCCGTCGCCGAAGTCGATGGCGCCGAAGTGATAGCCCGTGACGACCAGGTTGTTGCCGCTGTCGACGTCGACGTCGTGGCCGCGTTGCTCGAAGCCGTTGCCGTAGACGTTGCCCCATTGGGTGAGCCCCGTGGCGCACGTGGGGGCGGTCGAGCCGGTGCAGCTCCCGCCGAAACACTCCATTTCGGGGTCGGTCCCCGCCGGATGCGGCGTACACTGGCCTTCGGTGCCGGCGGCCGCACACGTCGCACAGGTGCCATCGCAGGCCGCTTCGCAGCACACGCCGTCGACACAAAATCCGCTGACGCAATCGTCGGCGCCGTCGCACGGCGCGCCGTCCCCACCCTGGAGGCACGTCCCGGATTCGTCGCACACGCCATCGTCGTCGCAGGGCGTCCCGGGATTGGCGAACTGGGTGGTGCATTGACCGTCCGGACCGCACACCCCGAGCACGCAAGGACCGGCATCGACGTCACATGCCTCGGGGACGCAGTCGCTCCCGCCGTCGGGATTGCCGCCCCCGACCTGCGCGACGGACGGCGTGCCCCCGTCCCCGCCCGTCCCGCCGCCGCCCGTGCTCGACGTGGTGGTCGGATCGTCGCTGAACAAGTCGACGGACACGCCGCACGCGCTCGCGGCGCCGCCGACGATAAGGCCGAGTAAGCAGATGCGAGCCGAGGCGCGGACGGAGGATTCAGAACGACGCATGGCCACGCAGCCTACGCCGCACGTGCCGAGTTCGCCACCGGAGCAGAGTGGCTTGGAGACGAGCCCGCGCCGATTCGGGTCGCGGAGACATGGCCCTCGAGAGGAGGCGCGCTCGCGGTCAGATGACGCCGTCGGTGGCGAGCAGGTACATCGAGCCGTACGGGCGTTTGCGGGCGTTGAAGTCGGCGACGCGGTGCAGGGTGGTGGCGGTGCGGTGGCCGGCCATTTGTTGGGGGTGACGTCGGCCCTGATCGAGATAGCCACGGATGAAGACGCTGCGGTCGTCGGCGGGGAGGGCGGCGACGTTGCGCTGCCACTTCGACCAGAGGCCATCGACCATCAGGTATTGCTCGACGTTGGACACGTAGAGGGTGCGAAGGGTTAGGTCGTTCGTTTCGAGGTGGCGGCCGATAGCGGTGAAGGTGCGGTCGCCACCGAAGTTGCCCACGACGGGGACGATGCGGTGTTGGCGATGCATTCGTTGAATGCGGCGAAAGTGCTCATCGGTGGCGAGAAACCCGAGCTTTCGTCCGCTGGGGGCGGTGGCGACGACGAGCTCGCGGAGGCTCGGGTATTTGCGCCAGCTCGCTTCTTTGAGGGTAAAGCGAATGTCGAGTCCGTCGTCGAAGAACGCGCGGTGGGCGCGCCGCAGCGACCGGCCATCGGAATCGTCGAGGGTAAAGCCATAGCCGTCGATGAGGCGCGTGCGCACGGCGAGGTGGGCGGCGCGAAAGCTGTCTTCGGTTGCCTCGGCGGCCGCGACGATGTCGAGGGCTTCTTTCAGGCTGGGGACGTCGACGCCTTTGGGGGCGTAATCACGGCCGGTGAGCAGGGCGAGAAAGTGGGCGCGGTCCTGCGCGAGGTCGAAGAGCGCCTTGTACATCAAGTGGAGCACCATGTTGTCGCGGCGCACGTCGACGATGAAGGCGAGCTTTGGTTGGGTCAGCGCGATGTAAGTGAAGTTCTGCTCGGGCCCCACGCCGACGTAGGCCCCGCCCGTGGGCACGACCCCCGGCAGTCGGTCGGCGATCTGGAGGTACGACGTTTCGTTCGAGATGAAGTTGTCGCTGAAGAACTTGCCGTTGGGTTCGCTGAGCCGCTCGATGAGCGAGCGGAATGCGGCGGCCTTTTCGGCGTCTGCGGTGGCGGCGCTCGAGGGCGCCGCGGTCGGCGTCGGCGCGAGGGTGGCCGACGCGGGCTCTACCGAGGGCACCGGCTCTGTCTTCGTGGCGAGGGGCGTCGGGGGACCGGCTGGCGTCGGGGCGGTCGCAGCATCGAAGGGGGCAGGGGTTTCCGCGCAGCCCAAAGCGAGCATCGCGGCGACGGCGGCGGCCGCCAGGCCGACCCCGAGACGGCGGGAAGATCGGGAAAAGTGGGAGGCGGCAGAAGAAGGCGTCGGCATCACGGGGGCTCAACGCTACCCCCATCCGTGGCTATTCCGTAGGCCGAGCGTACGGGGCTTGAGCCTCTTCGCCGAAGATACGCCGTGAGGGCGTCGTCTCCGACGACTTCGGGTTGCCCCCGGCTCAGTACGCACGGGTCGGTACGCCGCCACGGCGGAGGAGTGCCACGCCGTGGCCCGGCCTGCGGTGCGCCAGGCCAAGCCTGGGAAAGGGGAACGCGATGAACTGAGATGCTGAAACCTTTCGTTGGAACCCAGCGGGTGAGATCCCCGCCCGGCCAAGGGCTAGGCCGCCCAGCCGGAAGCGAGTCTTGCGTGGACGCTCGTGAGGGCGGCTGCGAAGCGTAGACAGCGAACGGATGAGCCGTGTGATTGAGCCCCGAAATGAGTGAATCGTGGGAGCCGACGCGCTCGCAGGCGTGGAAGGCAACACCGAGTCCAGCGCAAGTGGCCGAGCTTGACGAGGTCCCGCCGGGGTCGCAGAGCAGGGCGCGTCCGAGAGGGTTCTCCAGGAACCTGGGAGGCCTCATGACCTCCGCTATGGCGGTACTGCCGATCAAGAACAACGAAGAGAGGCGGGACGGGTGATGAGGAGTCGGAGCATCTCGTAGTACCGATGAAGCCGGGGAACCGACCCCACGGGACCCGGTGGAGGGAAGGGGATGCCGGACGATCGAGCCGTTGGAGGGACCGATGCCGGAGACACAGAGCTCCATCTACATCTCACCGAGACTCGAGCGTATAGCGAAGCTGGCGAGGGAACGCCCCTCGATGGCGTTCACGACGCTCGCCCACCACATCGACATCGACTGGCTGCGCGAAGCCCATCGGCGTACCCGCAAGGGCGGCTCCGTGGGTGTGGACGGACAGACGGCTGAGGAATACGCCGCCGACTTGGAGGCGAATCTGGAGTCGTTGCTCGTCCGCGCGAAGTCTGGCAAGTACCGCGCGCCACCCGTGCGCCGGGCCTTCATCCCCAAGGGCGGCGGGAGGTTTCGACCTCTCGGCATCCCGACCTTCGAGGACAAGGTCCTGCAGCGCGCCGTGGCGATGGTGCTGGAGGCCGTGTACGAGCAGGACTTCGTGGACTGCTCGTTCGGCTTTCGACCAGGCCGCTCGGCGCATGATGCGCTGAACGAGCTGCGCAACGAGCTGATGTCGGTCAAGGGCGGGTGGGTACTGGAAGCAGACATCCAGGGCTTCTTTGATGCGCTGGATCATGAGCACCTGAGAACGTTCCTTCGCCAACGGGTACGCGACGGAGTCCTCCTCCGTCTCGTGGGAAAGTGGCTGAACGCGGGAGTTCTGACGGAGGAGGGGCGGTTCCGCTCCAAGACCGGCAGCCCGCAAGGCGGTGTCATCTCGCCGCTTCTCGCGAACATCTACCTTCACGAGGTCCTCGACGTGTGGTTCGAGCAGGTGGTGAAGCCACGACTGAAAGGTCGATGCCGGCTGATCCGCTACGCGGACGACTTCGTCATCGTGTTCTCGCGACAGGACGATGCGAACCGGGTGATGACGGTGCTGCCGAAGCGATTCAGCAAGTACGGTCTGACCCTGCACCCCGAGAAGACTCGGCTCGTGCAGTTTCGACGCCCTCCGATGGGAGGAACCCGGAGGCAGGGCGTCGGCGATTTGCCTGGGCCGGAGAGCTTCGACTTCCTCGGATTCACCCTGCACTGGGCAAAGTCGAGGAGGCAGCGGTGGGTGGTGAAGCTGCGAACCTCAGCCGCCCGAATCAGACGCACCCTGCGACGAGCGAACGACTGGTGTCGTAAGCACCGTCACCGGCCGGTGCCTTGGCAATGGGAGCGGCTCCGCCGATCCTTGCTCGGGCACTTCGCCTACTTCGGTGTGACCGGCAACTACCAGTCGCTCGAACGCGTCCGCTGGGGAATCGTGCGCGTCTGGCGCAAGTGGCTCAACCGCCGCTCGCAACGGAAGTGCATGCCGATGGAACGCATGAGAAACCTGCTCGACAGGTACCCCCTGCCGTGGCCGCGGATCGTGCGTGCCTTCGCGATCCCCACTGCGTAGCGAACCGACCGTCCGAGGAGCCGGATGCGGTAGTCCCGCACGTCCGGTTCTGTGGGAGCCCCGGGGGAGCAATCCCCCGGGGCCACCCGACCGAGGGCGGGGGGGGAGCCTCAAAGGAGGCTCAGATGAGCGACATTGAAAACGTAGCGGTGAAGGGTTCGACGTTGGTGCGGGGGCGTGGCGCGGGTCACGAGGGGGGCCGCGGTCGCGGTGGTGGCGGCAGTGGCGGCGCCGGCGGCGGGCGTCTGCGGGTGCTCGACGACATCGTGGCGATGGCGGCGCGGGTGCATCGCATCACCGAGCGGCTGAAGCGGAAGGACCGGGACTTGGCGAACCAGCTCCGTCGCGCGGTGACGAGCGTGGGGCTCAACGCGGCCGAGGCGGAGCGGTCGCGCGGCGCGAAGCGCGGGGCGATGTTCGACATCGCAATGGCGTCGGGGCGCGAAGCCATCATGGCGCTGCGTCTCGCGGGCGCGATGCGTCACATCGACATCGCGTCGGTAGCGGCCGAGGTGGACCGAATCGACCGGATCGTGGCGATTCTCTACAAGCTCGCGCATCGCTGAGGCGAGCGCGATGCGGCGCCCCAACCGGGGGGGAGGGGCGCCGCATGCCCACGCCACGCGGCGCGCCCCCCCGGGGCGGAATCTGGAGACCACCCGGAGCCCCGACGCCCGGAGCCTTGCGCCCGGAGCGCCGACGCCCGGAGCCCTGTTCCCGGAGCCCTGTTCCCGGAGCCCTGTTCCCGGAGCCCTGTTCCCGGAGCCCTGTTCCCGGAGCCCTGTTCCCGGAGCCCTGTTCCCGGAGCCCTGTTC
>JBCCQE010000095.1:0-6206 GCA_039024495.1 Planctomycetota bacterium
ATCTCAGAATCGTCGCACAATCACCCGCCGAAATCGAACAATGACGGCCTGCTCACCCAGCAAATCCCGTCAATCCTGTCGCATCCCGTCAGCCCGTCCAAAATCGAACTACCAAAAACCCCCCGCCGCCCGCTAAACTGCGTGGCTCGATGCCCCAAGCCGCCCCCACTAAATCTGTCGACGACCACGACGTCCAGACCGTCGCGTTCGTCTCCCTCGGCTGCCCCAAGAACCTCGTCGACTCCGAAAAGATGCTTGGCCTGCTCGCCGAGGACGGCATCACCCCCGTCGACGCCGACGCCATCGAGGCCGGCGAAGCCGACGCCGTGGTCATCAACACCTGCGGCTTCCTCGAAGCCTCCAAAATCGAGTCCGTCGAGGAAGTCAAACGCGCGATCGAGGCCAAGCAGGCCGGCCTGACCAAACGCGTCGTCGTCGCCGGCTGCCTCGTCCAGCGCCACCGCGCCCGCCTGCTCGAGTGGGTCCCCGACATCGACGCCATGATCGGCGTCTACGACCGCGACCGCATCGTCCCCGCCGTCCGCCCCCCCCGCCCCCGGAAAGATGACATCGCGGTCGAGCTGCCGGTCTACTCCTCGATCGCCGCGTCGGCCACGCTCGCCAGGCGTGCCCGCGACCTCGACGAAGAAACGTCCAACGGCTACTTCGAGTCCGATGCCGCGCGTCTCCGCCTCACCCCCCGCCACTACGCCTACCTGCGTATGTCCGAGGGCTGCAACCAGAACTGCGCGTTCTGCACCATCCCCTCCATCCGCGGCAAGATGCGCTCTAAGCCCCTCCCCGCCATCACGCAAGAGCTCCGCGAGCTCATGGCCGACGGCGCGTTCGAGATCAACCTCATCGGCCAGGACACCACCTCCTACGGCCAGGACATCGGCTACGCCCCCGGGCTCACCGGCCTGCTCGAATCGCTCAACGAAACCGCCTCCGAGTTCGGCGGCGGCTGGCTGCGCCTGATGTACGCCTACCCCTCGCAGTTCCGCGACGAGACCATCGACGCCATCGCAAGGCTCCGCCACGTCGTGCCCTACATCGACATCCCGCTCCAGCACATCGCCGACCCCGTGCTCGACGCGATGCGCCGCAAGACCTCCGCCGACCTCATCCGCAAGCTGCTCGACAAGCTCCGCGACCGCGTGCCCGGCATGGCCATCCGCACCACCTTCATCTCCGGCTTCCCCGGCGAAACCCCCGCCGACCACGACGCCCTCGTCCGCTTCGTCGAGGAACAGAAGTTCGAAGCCATGGGCGTGTTCCCCTACTCCCCCGAGCCCGGCACCCCCGCAGGCACGCTGCACGGCCAGCCCGGCAAGGCCGTCGTGGATGAGACCATCCAAGCCCGCATCGACGAGCTCATGCTCGCCCAGCAGCAGGTCGTCTTCGACCGCAACGCCGAGCTCGCCGACACCCACCACGAGTTCGACGTGCTGATCGACGAAGCGGTCGAGCTCCAGATCGACGGCGACGAAGACGACGACAGCAACGCCGCCCCCGCCCACACCTACGCCGCCCGCACCTACCGCCAAGCCCCCGACATCGACGCCACCACCTACGTCCGCTCCGCCAACCCCCTCTCCCCCGGCGAGCTCGTCCGCTGCCGCATCACCGCCTGGGCCGACTACGACCTCATCGCCCAGCCCACCGCCGACCTCGACCGCCAAGTCACCCTCCCCCTCCTCTAACCCAACCCCACACCCTGCAAGCCACCCCAAGCCGCGGCAAAGCAAAGCGGCGCCGCGGGTATCCCACACCTCCGTCTCCCCACCCTCAACTCACCTCCACCCCCCCCGCCGCGGGTGTGCGCCTTCCGGGGGCGACGCCGCGGGTCCCCCCAAAGTCACCTCCCCACCCGCACAACCCCGCCCAACCCGTCCGATAACCAAGATTCGTCCCCCGCCTCGCGATTCCACTTGGCATCCCCCGTCCCCGTGCTAGTTTTGTCGCGAGGCAATGAGAGGCACGCACCCCGAGCTCGACTCCCCCATCGGCCCCCAAGGCATGACCTGGCGCCAACGCGCCAAGCTCGCCCAACTCCGAGCCCAACCCCAGCCCGAGCCCCAGCCCCAACCCCAGCCCGACTCAGACGACGCCCCCCGCCTCCGCCTCGTCGGCACCCACGACGCCCCCGCAACCGCCACCAAACCCGTCAAGCTCCCCCCCGCCGTCCCCGACCGCGCCGCCATCCGCAACGCCAGGCTCAACGCCCGCGCCACCGCGCGATCCGCCCGCCGGTCCATCGCACGGCCCGCAGCACGCTCCGCCGAACCTCAAACCCTCGCCGCCAACGACCCCCGATGGGTCCTCGCCATCCGCACCGCCCACGAGCTCGACCAAACCACCCTCGTCCCCGAAAAACGCCAGAAGCTCGTCCGCCTCGGCCGCTCGCTCGGCCTCAACCCCTTCGACGCCAACCTCATCATCGCCATCGTCCAGGACCAGGCCCGACGCGGCACCCTCCCCGAATACTGCGCCTCCGCCGGCCACGACCAGCTCGCCATGGTCCCCCTCCCCCAAGCCACCACCTGGCTCGACTGGCTCCGCCCGCCACGCCTGCTCAACACCCTCATCTTCGTCGCCTGCCTGCTCGGCCTCCAGGCCCTCCTAGTCGCCTGGATGCTCCGCCTCGACTAGCCACCCCCCAAACCCCGCGCCCCCTAGCCGCTCGCGGCTTAGCCCACCTCCCACTTCACCCCGCACCCCCCTCATCCCCCGGTGCCTCCGCCTTCTTCTTCAGCCCCACCATCTGCATCACCGTCCACGCGATGATCTTCAGGTCCAGCGCCATCGACACGTTCTCGACGTACTCAAGGTCGTACCGAATCCACTCCTGAAAATCGATGTCCTTCTCCCTCGTCCGCATCACCTGCCACAACCCCGTGATCCCCGGCCGCACGCTCAGCCGCGCATCACGCCACGCCGGCGCGTATTGATTCTCCGAAAACGGGCTCGGCCGCGGGCCCACGATCGACATGTGCCCCACCAGCACGTTGAAAAACTGCGGCAGCTCGTCGATCTGCGTCTTGCGAATGAACCGCCCCACCCTCGTGTGACGCGGGTCGTGCTCAATGAAAAACTGCGGCCCGTCGACCTGGTTCTCCTCCATCATCTTCTTCTTGATCTCTTCCGCGTCCTTGCGCATCGACCGGAACTTCAAGCAAGGAAACGTCACCCCACCACGCGTCTCGCGCGGGTGCGCGAAGAAAAACGGCCGCCCGTCCTCGATCAAAATCGCCAGCATCACCAGCGGATATACCGGCGCCGTCAGCAGGATCGCCGTGCTCGCAAACGCCACGTCAAACACCCGCTTCGCGATCCGGCTCAGGCTCGACGCCCGCGTCCGCCTCAGCTCACGCACCCCCAGCGACGCCGCGCTCATCGCCCCCCAGTCCAACGCCTCCACCGCAGGCCGCGCCGCCTCCGCGTCCCAAAGGACCGTCGGCCCCACCACGCTCGCCTCGCCCGACACCTGCCGGCCCGAGCCCACCCACACCGGCCCAATAAACCGCGTGTCCCGCCCCACCTCGCTCGACCCGCCGTCAAACCACACCCGGCTCTTCGACTCCAAACGCCGAGCCATCGGGATCGACACGTCCGGCCGCGACCACGTCCGCACCAGCTCACGCACCAGCCGCACCCGCTCCTCAATCTCATCCCGCGCATACACCGTGCCGTGCACCGACACCGTCGCACGATCCACCACGCCCACTTCCCGCCGAAGCCACCGCCACCCCGCCGGCCCATCCTCCGTCCTCCGCCACGCCCGCGCCAGCTCCGCGTCGCTCGTCAGCGCCGCCCGCGTCACCCGCGTCGCCGCCGACTGCCCATAGTCCCGCTCGAACCGCACGAACCGGTCGTCCGCGTCCGTCACCACCCGCTCGCTGTACCCGTGCTCCTCGCGGTCGTGGATCCGCGCCAACAGCAGCCGCGGCTTCAGCCACTGCAACGTGTCCAGCATCGAGTCCAACGCAAACACCGGCATCACCCAAGGCTCTACCAGCAGGTAAAGCTCCGCCGACTCCTGAATCAACTCACCCTCGCCCCGCCGCACAAGCTGCACCCCACGCGCCGCCCAGAACCGCTCCAGCAAACCCTCCGCGTCCAGCCCCCAGATCGTCCGCTCACGCACCCCGCCCGCCACCGCCACGCCCACCGACTCCGCTGGCCCCTCGGCCAACGCCAACACCGCGCCGTTCGACTCGTGCCCGTTGTTCGCCGCGCTCAACGCCCGCCCTCCCCGGCACCATTAGCGGCCGACTTACCCCGCGCCCGCGTCACCGTCCCGCTCACGCTCGGCCGAGGCCCCGCGTGCTCCACATCCGCCCGGCGACGACCGCTCGCCCCCACGACACGGTCCACCACCAACGCCCCCGGCGGCACCGTCGCCCCGCCCGCCACCACCGAACGCACCACCGTCGCCCCCGCGCCCACCGACGCCCCACGCAGAATCACCGCGTCGTGGATCACCGCCGTGTCCGCCACCTCCGCGCCCGACTCCACCAACCCAAACGTCGCACGCCAGTCCTCATCGAACGCCGCCGCCGCCTCAAGCCGCGCCCCATGACGCACCCGACGCGTGAACCCACGCACCGCCTCGATGTACGACGCCAACGTCCGCACCGCCACCTGACCGCCCACCTCCACCCGCGCCACCCGCACATCAAACTCCTGCGCAATCTGCGGCAGCGCCTGCTCCTTCAAGTCCACAAACCCCACCGCCTTGATCCCGCGCAACGCCCCGCAACGCACCCGCGTCAAGCCCAACGGCTCGCCCAACGCCGTCGTCAAGATCGCCACGTCCGCCTCCGTCGCGTCCAGCCGATCGACCAGCCGCACCAGCCGATCGGCCGGCACCACCGAGCCGTTGATCACCAACAGCTCGTCGTCGTCGTCGTAGTCCCGCGCCAGGTCGCTCAACAACCCGCCCGTCCCGCGGTAGTCCGACGGGTCTTCCTCCAGCCGCATCGACACCGGCGGCTCGCTCCCACGCAGCGTCGGCTTCAACCCCCCCCGGTCGATCATCACCCGCACCGCCAGCTCATCCAGCTCCCGCGCCAACGCCAGGTCCACCAGCTCGAGGTGCCAATAATCCAGCATCGACTCGTCCGGCGTCAGCGGCAGGTCCACCACCGATCGCCCCGACGTCTGACCCAACACCGACTTCCGCGTCGACCCCGCCAGCATCACCGCCGCGCGAAGCCGCGACCCGCGCGACGACGCCGCGCGCAAAGCCCCGGTCCCAGTCTCCCCAGCGCGACTCATAGCCTTCGCTCCATCTCCTCCGTCATCGGCCCCCGCGGTCCTCCGGGTCACATGCTAACTCGCCCAGACCCCCATCACACGCTAAAACCGACCCACACACCCAGCCAAACCCGCGTTATCTGGACGCATCCCACGCGACTCCGCCCCACTCCGCGCCAACAATCCGGCAGTCCCCCAACCAACCCCCCCACCACCACCAACCACGCCCCGCCCCATCCACCATCCACGAACCCCCGAGCCCGACCTCCCATGCTCACCCTCCTCGCACAAGCCGCACCCGCCGCGCCCCCCGTCGCCACCAGCGCCGCCAACTCCAACACCATGCTCTTCGCCGCGCTGGTCCTCATCGGCGCCGCCGCCGCGCTCTTCGTCGTCGAGGTCTTCGTCCCCTCCGGCGGCATCCTCGGCATCATCTCCGCCCTCTGCCTCGCCGCCGGCTCCGCCTGCATGTTCGGCGTCAACACCGCCGCCGGCCTCATCACCTCCGCGCTGGCCATCGCCGCCGTCCCCGTCGCCCTCTACGCCGCCATGAGGCTCATGCCACACACCCCCATCGGGCAGTGGCTCACCCTCGGCCAGACCCTCGCCGACCCCGCCACCACCAACCCCGAACACCGCAACGACCAGGTCGCCGTCGGCGACACCGGCACCGCCCTCACCGACCTCCGGCCCGTCGGCGCCTGCCGCATCAACGGCCACCGGCTCGAATGCCTCGCCATCGGCCCCGCCATCGAGCCCGGCCAGACCGTCCAGGTCATCGCCGCCGAAGGCTTCGAAACCCGAGTCCGCGCCCTCGACTAACCCACCAACGAACCAACCCACCAACCACACCCCCCCAGCCCCCCCCCGGCCCCCCGGGGGGGCCCCCCCCCCCCCCCCGCCCCCGGGGCGGGGCCCCCCCCCCCCCCCCCCCCCCCCCCCCCCCC
>JBCCQE010000096.1:0-5520 GCA_039024495.1 Planctomycetota bacterium
CACGAACTCGCCCAGCGCGTCCTCGCCGCCGAGGCCGCCGCCATCGCCGCCGTCCCCCTCACCCCCGCCTTCGACGCCGCCGTCGACCTCCTCGCCCAGCTCCCCGGCTCCGCCATCGTCTGCGGCCTCGGCAAGTCCGGCATCATCGCCCAAAAGCTCGCCGCCACCCTCGCCTCCACCGGCACCCCCGCCCACTTCCTCCACGCCGTCGAAGCCATGCACGGCGACCTCGGCCGCTTCCAACCCCAAGACGCCGCCATCCTCCTCTCCTACTCCGGCAACACCGACGAGCTCGTCCACCTCGCCGCCGTCCTCCGCCAGGACCGCATCCCCATCCTTGCCCTCTGCTCCACCACCGACTGCGACCTCGCCCGCCTCGCCACCCACGCCCTGCCCGTCGGCCGCGTCGAAGAAGCCTGCCCCCACAACCTCGCCCCCTCCGCCTCCACCACCGCCATGCTCGCCCTCGGCGACGCCCTCGCCCTCGCCGCCTCCGCAGCACGAGGCTTCACCGCCGACGACTTCCACAAGCGCCACCCCAAGGGCGACCTCGGCCGCCAGATGATGCGCGTCGCCGACGCCATGCGCTTCAAGGTCGGCGACAACCTCCCGCTCATCCCACACCACACCCCCATCCGCGACGCCTTCGAACTCGCCCGCCCGACCGACCCCACCCTCCGCCGAGCCGGCGCCCTGCTCATCGTCGACGACGAACACAAACTCGCCGGCGTCTTCACCGACGGCGACCTCCGCCGACTCGTCTTCACCACCCCCGCCGCGTTAGACCAACCCATCGCCGCCGCGATGACCACCACGCCAACGACCCTCCCCCCCGACGCCCCCGTCCGCGACGCCGTCAAACTCATCCGCGAAAAACGCATCGACGAACTCCCCATCGTCGACGACCACGGCACCCCGCAAGGACTAATCGACGTACAAGATCTCGTGGCCCTGCGAGTGGTCGAAGGGTGAGGTTACGTCACGCGCATGCATGGATTTTGCACCACCAATACGAGTGAATGATGGAAGCCTCAGAATTCGTCTCCGCCTTAAAGCGGATACTTCCGGATGACGAGTACTTCGTCGATGCCGAAGATTCGGTGATGATTGCTGGTTGGACGGAGCAAGGAGGTGGCGATCCGGAGTACGGCAAAGAGATCGCGACTCATCAGTTCATCTACGGCCTTCTGGAAGTTGCGGGTCTAGTGAACGCAAGCGATGACGAGATTGCTTATTTGGCCCAGGTTTACGCCGACGTCCTAACGGCCGAGTTGAAACGCCGCTACCCAGATCGACACTTGGCGGTCGCTATTCATGGCTTGGACGACCCTAACCATGAAGTACATGTCACCTTTCGCGAGGTGAAGCCGGACTAATCAGAACATCAACTCCGTGACCCTCTGTGCCCTCTGTGGTCAAACCCGTTCGATCAGCGATGATGCCAACAGCAGACGTCACACTCCGGGAGCCCGCCATCGTGAAACCCTTCCGCCCTCATCGCCGCAACGTCGCCAGCGCTCTCGCGTGCGCCGTCGCCTGTTTGATCGTGTCTGCCGCCAACGAGGCCCACGCCCAACCCCAACCCCTCATAGAACCGCCCGGCGTCATCTTCATCAAGGCCACTGCGAGCCTGCCCTCCGACGTCGACGCCGCCGCGCTGCACGCCGAGCTCCAAGCGTCCGACTTCCGGGTGGGCCCGCTCTTCGATCAGCCCCCCGACGATCTCAACACCACCGTCGAGCTCGACCTCGGCCACGAGTCGCTCAACGCGCTCGAGTGGAACGTCGACGCCCTGGCCCGCGCGGGCGAGCGGTGGTTCATCGTCCCCCTAAGCGATGCCGACCGCCGCATGAGCCGTGCGATGGTCGATGGGCTGACGTACAACCGCGGGCCCGTGGGCCTCGACCCCGTGATGGTCATGGTGTCCGACCAGAGCTCGATCCATTCCTTCACGGTCACGCGGCCGCTCCACGATGCGCTGCAGGCCGAGCGTTACGCCGGTTGGCTCGAGTCGGGCGAGCATGGCTTCGAAGAGATCCGCCCCGACCCCGACACCGGGCTCGTCGTCTACACCCGCTCCCGGCCGCGCAACGTCGACAACATGGTGATCGAACAGTTCTATCTCTACGACACCGCGCCGGCCGGCGACGACCACCCGCCCAAGGCGCCGCGCATCCAACTGCTTCGATTCCACACGCTCGGCCCCGACGGAGGCAGCGAAGTGCGCATCGATTATCACCTCGGCTTCTTCCTCGCCGAGCCCGACGCGGTGGACCGTCTCTTCACGCCGCGCCTTTTGGCAACGGGCGACGCAATCCTCTACGACGGCCGAAGCAAAGGCGACGCGCCCCACGGCAGCAACACGCAGGTCCCGCTCGGCAATCGCGTCGTCCCCGCGTGGGAGCTGCCCGCGATCGCCGCCAACTACCCGGCCCAGCCGGTCACGCCCCCCCCCGCCCAGGCCCGCAGCGTCGCCCCCGCCCCGCCGACCGACCCCGAAGATATGCCCTCGGCCTTCCGCGCCGGCCAGAACGTCCGCACCCTCTCGGACGGCAGCGCCACCCGCTACGCCACCATCGCGCTCATCGCCTTCGGCGTCCTCGCCATCGGCGCCGGCATCTTCATCAAGCTCCGCGCCGGCTGACCGGACTCAGACTATTCAACACAGAGGGCCACCGAGGGGCATAAGAGGCTAAGCCGTTCTTCCTCCGACTCCGTGCCCCTCCGTGCCCTCCGTGGTTAATCCTCGCCGATCTGCGATCATCCCCGCATGCCCACCGCCGCCACCGCCCGCGTTCGCATGATCGTCTTCGACGTCGACGGCGTCTTCACCGACGGCCGCATCACCCTCGACACCGACGGCCGCGAGTCCAAGGCCTTCCACACGCGCGACGGGTTCGGCGTCCGCATGGCCCGCGAGGCCGGGCTGGTCACGGCCGTGCTCTCGGCCCGCACCGCCGGCGCGGTCGACCACCGCATGAAACAACTCCAGATCGACCACGTCCTCCAAGGCGTCGACCGCAAGCGCGAAGGCATCGCCACCCTCGCCGAACGCACGGGCATCGACCCGGCCGACATGGCCTACCTCGGCGACGACATCCTCGACCTCAACGCCATGCAGATCGTCGGCTACCCAATGGCCGTCGCCGACGCCGCCGAAGAGACCTGCGCTGCCGCCGCGTACGTCACACAACTCCCGGGTGGCCACGGCGCGATCCGCGACGCCGTCGAACATGTGCTCAAGGCGCAGGGCAAGTGGGACGCGCTGGTGGCGCAATACGTCAGCCGCTGATCCTTGTTTTTGAATCCACAGATTTCGCAGATTGCACAGATTGAATCGTTAAGTTGTTTTGCTCGACTGCACAGGCGTTTCAAGACGCGTCTCAATCTGTGCAATCTGCGAAATCTGTGGATCACCCCTCAGATCATCTCCCCCGCCACCGCTTCGTCTTTGAGCCCGAGCACGCGCTCGACCTGTTGCTCGACGTAGAGCGCGTGTGATTGCTGGCGGAGGTTGCTGAGCACCTTCTCGTCCCGGCCGCCCTTGAGCTTGACGTGCAGGGCGTAGGTCACGCTGGTGCCGTTCTTGCCGTGGTGGACGCGCTGCTTGCAGTAGAGCTGCTGGATGTCCAGCGAAGGCAGCGTCTTGTTGCCCGGCACCGGCAGCGGGCCGTGGCGGACGGCGAGCTCGCGGTCGTTGACGTCGATGGTGGTCGAGTTCACGAACATCGTGACCACGCCGTAGGCAAAAGCCACGCCGATCAAGACGAACGGCACGAAGAACAGCAGCATCAGCCAACCAACAGGCGAGCTCCCACTCAGGTCGCCGGCAACCGTCGAGATTCCAAACCAAATGCCGACATTCCAGCCCACGGCAAACACCACAAGCACGATCACGGCCCACGAAAACCACCGCTGCGTGATGCGAAACCGATAGGCGTCCTCTTCGATCTCGAACCCCGAGGGCTTCTCGATCTCTTCGCGTACCCGCGGTTGCGCGGGCGCGTTTGCCTGGCCTGCGACCGGGCCGGCTCCCACGGCATTGCCGAACATAAACACCGCCCCGCAGTGCCGACACTTGGCGATGCCCGCGGCGGTGTTCACGTCGTCCGCGTGGATGTTGGCCCCGCATGACCGGCAGGTCAGCTCGTGCATCATGCGTCCTCCGATCGTTCGAGTTGAAACCGCCAAGGCGCTAAGGGGGCTAAGCGGGGTAAACCACGGAGGACGCGGAGCAGCACGGAGGTGTCGCCGTCGACACGCGCGAATGACTGGGACATCGGATTTATCTCGCGGCAAGCGTTCATCGCCATCTCCTCTCCGTGTTTCTCCGTGCCCTCCGTGGTTTCATTCCCTCTTGGCGTCCTTCGCGCCTTGGCGGTTCCCTCATTAATCGACTGTCGCACGCAGCTCCTGCAACTCACCTAAGGCCTTGCCGTCGCCGGCCGCCTGGGCTGCGGCGATCCCTGCGTCCAGGGCCGCGGCGGCGTCGGCGTCGCGGCCGGCATCGAGCAGGTGCTTGCCTTTCTGGAAGTAGGCGTAGCCGAACGCCGGGTCGGCGGCGATGGCCTTGTCCAGCCACGCCAGAGCGTCGTCGTCGGCCCCGGCCTTGCCGTACTCCAGGCCGATCATGTAGCACAGCTCCGCATCGGCGGGGTCGGCGGCGTGCAGCTGCATCAGGCGCGTCAGGCGGTCGCTCATCCGGGCAATGTACCCCCGGGGTCGGCCTCAGATTTGCCAATCCCGCCCACCGATCGCCATACTTGACGCATGCTGCTGGGCGTGATCTCCGACACGCACGACAGGCTCCCCACATTCCGGCGAGCGATCTCTCTGTTCCGTCGCCTCCGCGTCGACGCCATCCTCCACGCCGGCGACCTCGTCGCCCCCTTCGCCGCCAAGCTCATCGCCCCCGCCGAGCTGGCCGTCCCGACCCACGTGATCTACGGCAACAACGACGGCGAACGCGCCGGCCTCAAGAAAATCCTCCCCCACATCGTCGATGGCCCGCTCACGCTCGACCTCGCCGGCCACAAAGTCGTCATGCACCACTTCGCCGACTGGCTCCCCCCGGAAGCGGTCCGAGGCGCGGACGTGGTCGTCAGCGGCCACAACCACCAGGCCTCGAAAGAAGAGCGCGACGGCGTGCTGTATCTCAACCCCGGCGAGTGCTGCGGCTGGGTGACCGACCGCTGCACCGTCGCCACGCTCGAGCTCAGCCCGGAGCGCCACCACGCCCCGAAGGCCGAGATCATCGAGGTGCACGAGTAGGCGACCACCACCGGCGCGTGAACTCGCCGGCCAAACGGGGCTGCTCGTCATTTCTCTGTGGCCCTCCGCGGCCCTCCGTGGTGAATTCTGCAGCGCGATCGTCCCCGACGCCCGCCGCCGCGTTTCTCTACCATGCCCCGAATTTTGCGCCGCACCCCGGCCGCTTGCGGCTTAGCGCCGCCGTCCCACCCCACCCGCCCGCCCCTCCCTCGTCCCCGCCCCGCCATGCCCAAGCGCACCGACCTCAAG
>JBCCQE010000097.1:0-5459 GCA_039024495.1 Planctomycetota bacterium
CACCCCCCACCCCCCCCGGAAGTTGCCCCCAAAGCACCATCGCCACCGATCGCCCCCCCGCCCGCCCCCGACTCCGGCGTCCCCACAATCACGATCCGCTCCAGCCCCGCCCGGTTCGCCAGCTCCCAAAGCTCGATCAACGCCGGCGCCCGATCCACCTCCCCCGCCGCCTCCATCGCCACGTACACCGTCGGCCGCCCCGGGTCCGCCGCCGCCTCGGCCATCCGCTCGCCCACCTCCGCCCGACCCGCCGCCTCACGGTTCCACGCCAGCGTCCCGTCCGACCGCACCGTCACCACGTTCACCACCGCCTCACCCGCCGGCCCCGCACCCGCCACCCCGCTCAAGGCCACCGGCAACGCCTCCACCCGCACCATCAGCACCAGCGAATAAATGAAAAACGTCAGCAGAAGAAAAATCACATCGATCAGCGGCGTCATCTCCAGCCGCGCCCCTTCACCCAGCCGACGCACGCGTCTCATGCCCGCATCCTAATCACGCCCCACCCCGCGCATCGCGAAAAACACCCTCCCCCACCCCTTACCCTCAAAAAACGCCCTCAGGCCCAAATCCCTGTTTAAATCCAGCTACAGCCGTTCACGCCTTGCCCAAAACCCCGAATCGGCCCGCCGAACCACGGAAGAACGTTTTGGCCGTTCATTCACCAGCCAATCCAGCGGGAGAATTGGATGTTTTGATCGAAATCAAATCGGGCAATGCCGCCCGATCCGTCAATCACCCCCATTCGGAGCCCCGTATGCAGCTCGATCAGACCCTCCGCTTCCCCGGAACCACCGCCAACCTCTCCTCCGCCGAACGCATCGCCCGCGGCCTCGAGGGCCTCACCACAGGCATGCAGCTCCTCGACGCCGGCCTCGACCGCACCCACGACATGCTCCACCAGTGCCGCAACACCTTCAAGACCGACACCACCCACCCCGCCGCCTGACCCCCAGCCCTCGCCCGCACGAAAATCTGCCCCGCGCCCACGCCCACACACACCGTCAGGTTTACCCTACTTGACGCGCCACCCCCCCGCCGTGAGACTACGCCCCGCGGCGAACCTCGCCGCCGTCCCTCGGCGCCCCACCCAACCGTGTCGCGTCGCCTTGCCGGCCGTGTGTGCCGGCAGAGCCCTCGGAATCCCTCTCTCCGATCGGCTCACCTTTTCGTCGGCAGCCACGCCCGTCCGGGCCCATGCTGCCGACCGTTCGAGTTCGTGAGCGTCCAGGTCCGACCCGTGAGCAGCAAACATCTCCGCCGGGAACTCCAGACGGTCACCTTGTCAGGAGTTCGGTAATGAAAATTTTTGTAGGCAACATGAGCTTTAAGACCACCGAGGAATCCCTCGAAGGTCTCTTCAGCAACTACGGCCAGGTCGACGAAGTCGCCGTCATCAGCGACCGCGAGACCGGCCGCC
The DNA here is from genome assembly GCA_039024495.1 of Planctomycetota bacterium. Taxonomy (GTDB): domain Bacteria; phylum Planctomycetota; class Phycisphaerae; order Phycisphaerales; family Phycisphaeraceae; genus JBCBUE01. The sequence continues at coordinate 1,421 of JBCCQE010000097.1, forward strand.
CCCGCGGCTTCGCCTTCGTCACCATGCCCGACGACGGCCAAGCCCAGGAAGCCATCGAGGCCCTCAACGGCCAAGAGTTCGAGGGCCGCACCCTCAACGTCAACGAAGCCCGCCCGCGTGAAAACCGCGGCGGCGGCGGTGGCGGCGGCTTCCGTGGTGGCGGCGGCGGCGGTGGCTATCGCGGCGGCGGCGGCGGTGGCGGCCGACGCGACGACTGGTAAGTCGCAACCCCACATCTCAAACACACCCCCAGCCCCGGCCCCACAAGGCCGGGGCTTTCTTATGCCGACTCAACTCAACCCTCACCCCCCCAAGCCGAGGCAAAGCAAAGCGCCGCCTCGGGTATCAAACCACCACCACCCAACATCAACACGACCCACCCCCCACTCACAACCCCCATCGGAACCACCCCCAATGAAACCCACCACCCTCGCCCTCACCGCCGCCGCGATCGCCTCCATCACTACCCTGCTACTCACCCAACCCCTCCCCACCGCCCAAGCCAACCCCGACGCCGCCGACTACGAGTACCGCGTCATCCCCCACGCAGATCTGTTCCAGGAAGTCAACGCCCGCCTCAAAGCACAACAACAACCAGACAACCTCGCCGAACTGCTGCTCGATGCCGGCAACACAGAAACCGCCCTCAACCGCTACGCCGCCGACGACTGGGAACTCGTCACCACCACCCCGACCAACCACTTCATCTTCCGCCGCCCAGTCCTCAACTAAGCCAAACCCCAACCAAGTCCCCCCGCCCGCCGGCCGATACCTCCGACAGACCCGCCGCCCCGCGTGCGCCCACCCCGCGCCACGCCCACACGATCCGGAGGCCCATCCATGCTCCATCCCTCCCGAACCCTCGCCCTGGCCTGCCTTCTTATCGGCACGCTTGCCGCGCCCACCCCGTCGGCCCACGCCGTCGAACCCGCCCCGCCCGAAGCCGTCGCCGTCGTCGAGGCCTACTTCGACCAGGTCCACAGCGGCGAAATCCGCAAGGCCGTCGAAAACTTCTGGGACCACGACGCCCTGCTCCGCGACGTCTTCGCCGTCCACTACGTCAAGCTCTCCGCCGACCAGAGAATCCAAGCGCGGCAAGACCTCCAAGAGCTCGTCTCCGTCCTCCAGGACAGCCGACTCGTCCGCCACTACATCCAACGCATCGACTCCGAACGCGCCCGCACCGCCAGCCTCCCCGACGGACGCGCCCTCGTCGGCATCCGACACACCCAGCCCGACGGCGAGGTCTTCCGCCAAACCGTCCTCCTCCACCGCACCGACCACGGCTGGTTCATCATCGACATGGACACCTACGACCGCGCCACCATCCGCTCCGCCATCGCCGCCACCTTCATCGACTCCCTCAACGTCAACCGAGGCGACATCGCCCTCTCCTTCCGCCAATCCACGCGCTCCCTGCGCAACAGCATCCCCTCCTTCGACCGCATCGACCCCGACGCCGCGCCCACCGTCTTCACCGACCAACCCAAATCCCCCGAAGACGTCCTCCGCGCCTTCCTCCTCGCCGTCGCCGCCAACGACCCCGACAACCTCGAAAAGTTCGCCGTCAAACGCCAACGCGCCGACGTCCTCACCCAAGGCGAACCCGCCTCCGACGCACGACACGCCCAGCTCAAAGCCCACTTCGACAACCTCGAATTCGAACGCCTCAGCTACGGCGACATCCTCGAACTGCCCAACGGAACCACCCTCCGCATCGACGCCACGCGCGTCAACACCAAACGCCAGATGCTCGTCTTCGAAGGCTCCGCCATGCCCTTCACCCTCGTCTACAACGACGACGAAAAAACCTGGCGGGTCGACCCGCTCGACCTCATCCAACGCCGCCTCAAAGCCCGGCACGCAACCGCGCAATAGGGCCAACACACACCAACCTGTCAACGAGCGATCAGCCCCCGCCGAACCCGCCGCCGCCGATTGCGACCGAGCCGACCTTCCAAGGGCAAAACACGTCGGCGGCGAGGGCTCCGGGCGGCCTCTCGGCTCGCCACGGTTCGCAGGGCCCAGGGCAGGGGCCGCGCCCGGCAGAAGCATCGGCCACCCGCGCAATCCAAGACCGCGCACGACTGACCGCCGACAGGACCGCCCCAACAACCCGCCGGGCTGACCCTGCCGAGCCATCGCCCAACGCCATTGCCAAGGCATCCACACCCAAGCCCCACCGGCCACCCCCGCGCGCACGAACCCCGCCTCAAGAACACCACGAACCAAAACTGCATTGCAACGCCATGCAGTGCCCCTCAAGCGTGCGCACCTTCGGCGGGTGCCACACCTTGTCCGCAAAGCGGCAAGGTGTAGCACCCACTCAAGGTCAACCCAAGTCGCTCCAAACCCCAACCCTCAACCCCCAGCGCCCAGCGCCCAGCGCCTAGCGCCTAGCGCCTAGCGCCTAGCGCCTAGCGCCTCACACAATCAACATCGCATCCCCGTACGAATAAAACCGATACCCCTCCCCAATCGCTTCGTCGTACAACGTCAACAGTCGCTCCACCGACACCCCTGGCAGCGACGCCACCATCGCCAGCAACGTCGACCGCGGCAGATGGAAGTTCGTCATCAGCCGATCCGTAAACCGAAACACAAACCGATCCGGGTGCCCCGCCGGCAGCGCCACCCGCGTCGGCGTGATAAACAGCTCCGTCGGACCCGCATACGCCTGCGGAGTCATGTTTAGCCCAAGGCCCAAAGGGCCGGGCTCCCCCCCCGCACCACCACCAACTCCTCCACCCGGCAACGACTCCAACGCGCGCACCGTCGTCGTCCCCACGCAAAACACCTTGCCCCCCGCTGCCCGACACTTAGCGATCGCTTCGCACGTCGCCGCCGACACGTCGATCATCTCCGCGTGGATCGCGTGGTCGTCCACATCCGCCACGCGCACCGGCGCGAACGTCCCCTGCCCGACATGCAACGTCACCGACGCCCGCGCACACGGCAGCCTCGCCAACAGCTCATCCGTGAAGTGCAGTCCGGCCGTCGGCGCCGCCGCCGAACGCGCCGCCCCCGCGTCCGCCTGCGCAAACACCGTGTTGTAGCGCGACGCGTCGTCCGCCGTCGCCTCGTCACGACCCATCTGCTTCCGCCGCTTGCGGATGTAAGGCGGCAGCGGCGTCCCGCCCAACGCGTGCACATCGTCGACCGTCCCCACCACCACCCGCGCCCGCCACTTGCCCGGCCCCACCGACGCCTCAAGCTCCAACGCCGCCGCCGCGTCCCCCGCATCCGCCGTCCCCTGCGCCGCCACCAAATCCAACCGCTCACCGACTTGCAGCTTCCCGCGCGACTCCAGCAACACCTCCAACGCCGCCGGCTCCGCCTCCACATCGTGCGCCAACACCAGCCCCGTCACCCGACCGCCCGTGCCCGTCCGCACCGCCGCCAGATACGCCGGCGCGACGCGCGTGTCGTTCACCACCACCAGGTCGTCCGCCCCCAGCACGCCCAGGTCCGGCAAGTCACGCACCCGGTGATGACCCACCTCGTCCCTCGCCCGGTCGTACACCATCAGCCGCGCCGAATCCCGCGGCTCCGCCGGCTCCGTCGCCAACAGCCGCTCGGGCAACTCAAAATCCAACGCCTCCACAGGCAACGCCATCCCAACATCCTCGCACATCCCCCCGGAAGTCTCCCCCGAAACCCCCGAAGCCCACGGCTTGTAGCCGTGGGCCTCCCCCCAAACCCACGTCGCCCCCACACCACATCCCGCACAGCCCGCCACCCACGACCCCCGTCCGCCCCTTACAAAAACCCTTGAAAACCAAGCAAATCCGCGCCGCCGCACCCCCGCCACGCACCGGGCACACCCGTTGACGCCCTCGCCGCGTGCACATCCACCCCGGCGACAACCTCTTCACCCATCTCCTCCACCGCTGGCACGCCGGCGAAGGCGTCATCGAACGCCCCGTCCCCACCCCCGTCACCGTCGTCCAACACACCACCGTCGTCGCCTGCCCACGCCACGTCGAAGACACCGCCGAACTCTCCGCCTGCCCCACCCCCCTCGCCACCGACGCCGCCG
>JBCCQE010000098.1:0-5424 GCA_039024495.1 Planctomycetota bacterium
GAAGGCGGTCAAAACGGCCGCGACCAAGAAAACCGCCAAGAATGTCGTGAATAAGGTGGCCGCCAAGAAGACAGCGGCCGCCGCCAAGAAGCCGACGACCAAGAAAACGACCCAGAAGGCCGCCGCATCGAAAGCCGCGAAGCCCAAAGACGCCCCCGCCAAGCAGGCCGCCGCCGCGCCCAAGCTCGCCCAGCCCGCGGCTGCGACGAAGGTGGCCAAGCCCAGGCCGCGGCCTGCTTGGCGGGGGCGTCTTTGGGCTTCGCGGCTCTCGATGCGGCGGCCTTCTGGGTCGTTTTCTTGGTCGTCGGCTTCTTGGCGGCGGCCGCTTTCTTCTTGGCGGCCACCTTCTTCACGACTTTCTTGGCGGTTTTCTTGGTCGCGGCCTTTTTGACCGCCTTCTTGGCGGCTTTCTTCGCGACCTTCTTGGTGGCTGCTTTTTTCGCCGCCTTCTTCAGCACGACCGCCTTCGCGGCCTTTTTCTTGGCGACCTTCTTAGCGGTCTTGCGAGACGACGACGAAGCCGCCGCGGAGGTTTTTTTACTCCGGGTGTTCGGCTTTGATTTGGTCTTTTTCTTGGCCACTGCGAGCTCCCGGCGGCCCAAACGGGCGGCGAAGTCTACCGTTGTCAACCCTCACGGGCAAACGGCTTACGTCACGCCGCGACACCGCGTTCGGTCAAAAACCGCTCAAATCGGCCCTACAGTCCCCCATGCCCACCCCCACCCCGCCCCAGCCCCCCGCCACGGCCCCCGCCCGGGTCGCCATCGCCGGCATGACCGGCATGATCGGCTCTGCCCTGGCCCGCAGCCTCACCGCCGATGGCACCGCCTGCCTCGCGCTCTCTTCCTCCGGCCGACCCGTCGACGGAGCCGAGCAGACCCTCCGCTGGCCCGCCGACACCCACGCCCTCGACGCCGCCGCCACCGACGCCCTGAGCACCTGCAACGCCGTGGTCAACCTCGCCGGCGAGAACATCGTCGGCCGCTGGACCGCCGCCAAGAAGCGGGCCATCCGCACCTCCCGGATCGACCGCACCACCGCCCTCGCCCGGGCCCTGGCCGACATGCCCGCCGACGCCCGGCCGGGCGCCTTCGTCGCTTGCTCGGCGATCGGCATCTACCCCCCCTCCGGCGACGCCGAGCTCGACGAGGCCGCCCCCACCACCGCCGACACCTTCCTCGGCGACATCGCCCAGGGCTGGGAAGCCGCCGCCAACCCCGCCGCCGACGCAGGCATCCGCGTCGTCCACCCACGCATCGGCATCGTCCTGGCCAAGCACGGCGGGGCCCTCAAGCAGATGCTCCCGATCTTCAAGCTCGGCCTAGGCGGCAGACTCGGCAACGGCAACCACTACTGGTCGTGGATCGCCATCGACGACCTCGTCGCCGCCCTGCGATTCCTCATCGCCAACCCGTCCGTCGCCGGCCCGGTCAACCTCACCGCCCCCAGCCCCGCGACCAACCGCGACTTCACCGCCGCCCTAGGCCGCGTGCTCGGCCGCCCGGCCGTCTTCCCCGTCCCGGCCTTCGCCGTCCGCCTCGCCTTCAACGGCCTCGGCGACGAAGAGCTCCTCGCCTCCCGCCGCGTCGTCCCCCGCCGCCTCCTCGACGCCGGCTTCGCCTTCAACCACCCCGAACTCACCCCCGCCCTGCACCACCTCCTCCGCTAACCCACAGCACCCCCCCACCCCCCATCCCCCACAAGCCGGGGCAAAGCGAAGCGCCGCCCCGGGTATCCCCATCCACCCATCACCCCCCACACCCGGCGAACTGTCGCACACCTCCCCCACGCCCAGCCCCGCCCCTCACCCGACCTACGCTTCTCCATGGGCAAACCCGCCTCCCCGCGATGGATGACCTGGTGCCTCGGCCTCGCCGCGGCCTACAACCTCGCCTGGGGCGCGTGGGTCGTCCTCCTGCCCAACAGCTTCTTCCAGCTCGCCGGCATGGAACCGCCGCTCTACCTCAGCATCTGGCAGTGTGTCGGCATGATCGTCGGCGTCTACGGCATCGGCTACGCCGCCGCCGCCCTCGACCCCGCCCGCCACTGGCCCATCGTCCTCGTCGGCCTGCTCGGCAAGATCGCCGGGCCCGTCGGCTACGTCGACGCCGCCTGGGTCCGAGGCACCCTCGACCCCGCCTTCGGCTACACCATCCCCACCAACGACCTCATCTGGTGGCTCCCCTTCACCCTCATCCTCGTCCACGCCTGGCGCGTCCACCGCGCCAACGCCACGCCCGCGACAACGTCGCCCGAAACCCGAGCCGACGCTTCGCCGATATCACCCAACACCGCGCCCCACCCCGCCACCCCGGAGCCGGCCACGCCATGAGCAGCAACCCCCACAACGCCGCCGCCGCACGCGGCCTCATCGACGTCACCACCCTCCCCGGCGGCACCTACCGCCTCACCATGCACCAGTGGCTGGAGCCCTCGCAGCAAGACCTCTGGCCGTTCTTCTCCAACGCCGCCAACCTCGAAGAGATCACCCCCGACAGCGTGCAGTTCCACGTCATCACCCCCCAGCCGGTCGACATGCACCCCGGCACCCTCATCGACTACCGCCTCAAGGTCCGAGGCCTGCCCCTCCGCTGGCGCACCCACATCTCCGACTGGAACCCGCCCACCAGCTTCATCGACCAGCAAGTCCGCGGCCCCTACGACCTCTGGCACCACGAGCACCGCTTCGTCGCCGACGGCTCCGGCACCCGCTGCACCGACACCGTCCACTACCGCGTCCCCGGCGGCCCGCTCGCGCCCCTCATCCATGCCATGTTCGTCGGCCCGGATGTCCGCAAGATCTTCGCCCACCGAGCCGTCGTCCTCGCCGACCGCTTCGCCTCCGGCCGCGTCCTCGCCTCATCCCCCGACACATCAACCCAAGCCAAGGCAGAGCGCAGCGCCGCCTTGGACAACGGCCACGCCCCCTCCAACATGCAGCCCGCCTGAGCGTGATCGGCAGTGACCACCCGCATCACGCCCGCTAACGTCACGCCATGGACGTCACGCTCTACCTCATCCAGCTCGCCGCCACCGGCGTGATGGCCGGGCTCATCCTCTTCGTCGCCGTCGTCCACTACCCCCTGTTCAGCGCCGTCCCCCCCGACGCCTTCCCCGCCTACGAGGCCCGCCACCAACGCCTCACCACCCTCGTCGTCATGCCGACGATGCTCGCCGAGCTCGCCACCGCCGGCGCAGCCCTGCTCATCCGCCCAGACTGGTTCCCCCTCCCCCTGGCCATCCTCGGCCTCGCCATGCTCGCCCTCATCTGGGCGTCCACTTTCTTCGTCCAGGTTCCCCTACACGCCAGGCTCGCCGAGCAATTCGACCCCGCCAACCACCGCCGCCTCGTCCTTTCCAACATCATCCGAGCCATCCTCTGGCCCGCCCGCTTCACCCTGCTCCTCTACCCCCTCACCACCGCCCTGCGCTAACCCCCAGCCCACCCACCGCCAACCCCCCAAGCCGGGGCAGAGCGCAGCGCCGCCCCGGGTATCCCCCGCACCCCCAACCCATCACCCCGCCCTCAAATCACCTTCCGCGTCATCGCCCGCCGCATGTCCCGGTCGGTCTGCTTCTTCTTGAGGTCCTGCCGCTTGTCGAACTGCTTCTTGCCCGCCGCCACCGCGACCTCCACCTTCACCCGCCCCCCGCGGAAGTACATCGCGATCGGCACGATCGTCACCCCCCGCCCCTTCGTCGCCCCCACCAGCTTCACGATCTCCCGCTTGTGCGCGAGCAGCCGCCGCACCCGCTTGGGCGCGTGCTGCATGTGAATCGCCGCGTACTGATACGGCGCAATCTCTACGTTGTGCAGCTCCAACTGCATCGCCGCCTCGTTCACCACCACAAACCCCTCGCCCAGCGACACCTGCCCGTGGCGGATCGACTTCACCTCCGTCCCCAGAAGCTGAACCCCGCACTCCAGCTTGTCCGACAGCGCGTAGTCAAACCGCGCCCGCCGATTATCAATCCGCGGCGAAAAATTCTCCGGCTTGCGCTTGCCCTTAGCCATGACGAATCGACGAGTGTAGCCCGCCCGAGGGCGGAGGGCGGAGGGCGGAGGCGGACGGCAGACGGTAGGGCGACGATCCCTCCGCCCAAAGCAAACGCCACCAAACGCGCAACAAACCCCCCACCCCGCAACCCACCCCGATCGCCCCCCTCCCCCTTCCCCCCTCCGCCCTCCCCCCTAAATTCATTTTCCAACACAAAACGACGCAAACACCTTCCCGATCACGTCGTCCGCCGTCATCGGCCCGCCCAACCGCGCCAGCGCGTCCACCGCCGCCCGCATCTCCCCCGCCACCAGCTCCGGCTCGCTCACCCCGCCGCCCGCCGCATCCTCCTCGATCAGCCCCGCCGCCGCCCGCAGCCGATCGCCCGCCGCCCCCAGCGCCGCCGCGTGCGCCGGCAACACCCACGCCCCCGCGCCGCTCCCCGTCGCCCCCGCCCCGGCCGCGTCCACGATCGCCGCCCGCACCGCCCCCATCCGAAGCCCCGTCGCCGCCGACACGTGCAACGCCGCGCCCGTGTCCGCCACGTCCGCCTTGCTCCGCACGTCGACCACCGCCGCCGCCCCGTCCACACCCACCACCTCATCGGCGTCGCCGTCCGTCACGCGCACCACCACATCCGCCGACTCGACCGCGCGCCGCGCCGCCGTCTGCGCCGCCCGATCCACCACACCCGCCGCCGCCAGCTCGGCCGCGGCGTCTAGCCCGGCCGTGTCCACCAGCACCACCTCCGCCGCCCGACCCGCGTCGTCCGTCACCACGCACCACGCCTCGATCGCGTCCCGCGTCGTCCCCGCCGACGCATCCACCACCGCCCGCGCCTCGCCCAGCAGCGCGTTGAACAGCGTCGACTTCCCGCTCGACGGCCGACCCACAAGCACCACCCGCGCCACCCCGCCCCGCGCCGCCCAAGCCGACACACCCCCACCCCCAAGCCCCTCCAGCCCGTCGATCAGCCCCGCCAGCCGATCGCGCAGGTCGCCCGCGCGAATGGCCACGACGTCTTCCTGATCCACGAAGTCGATCCCCGCCTCCACCAGCGCCAGCGCCCCGCCCAGCTCGTCCACCAGCCCCCGCGCCGCCCGCCCCAGCTCATCCCCTCGCAGCCGCCGCGTCGCTTCGAGCTGCGCCGCCCCGCCCGCCTCGATCGTCGCCGCCACCCCCTCCGCAGCCGTCAGCGACAGCCGCCCGTTCAGATACGCCCGGCAACTGAACTCGCCCGGCTCCGCCAGCCGCGCCACGCCCGACGCGATCGCCCGCTCCACCATCCCCGCAAGAAGCGCCGGGTGTCCGACCACCTGCACCTCCGCCGCCGCGTTCCCCGTATAGCTCGCCCCCTCTTCGTACCGCACCGCCAACCCCCCCACCCCCAACCCCGCATCTCCCCGCCAAGCCGGGGCAGAGCGCA
>JBCCQE010000099.1:0-5050 GCA_039024495.1 Planctomycetota bacterium
CCCCGTCAACGCCGCGACGACGGAGATGCTGAAGGACAAGATCGACGTGGTGTTGACGGGGCTGTCGCTGCTTTCGTCCTCGATAAAGTCGCCGAAGTAGCTGTCTTCCGACTCGCCGACCGGGCGGTCGAGGCTGATCGGGTGACGGCTGATCTTCATCACCCGCTTCGTCTCTTCGAGTGTGATGCCTGCGGCTTCGGAGGTCTCCTCCATCGTTGGCTCCCGGCCGAACTCTTGCAGCAAGGCTTTCGCCACTTTGCGGAGCTTCGACATCGTTTCGATCATGTGCACCGGGATGCGGATCGTCCGCGCGTGGTCGGCGATCGCCCGCGTGATGGCCTGGCGGATCCACCACGTCGCGTAGGTCGAGAACTTGTAGCCGCGCTTGTATTCGTACTTGTCCACCGCACGCATCAGGCCGGTGTTGCCCTCTTGGATGATGTCCAGGAAGCTCAGCCCGCGGTTGCGATACTTCTTCGCGATCGACACCACCAGACGCAGGTTGCCGCCGGACAGGTCGCGCTTCGCGCCCTCGTACTCGTCGAAGACGACGGTGATCTCCTTCACCTGCGCCTCCAGCTCATCCGGCTCCATCAGCACCAGCGACCGCAGGCCCGCGATCTCCTCGCGCATCACCTGCACGTCCTCGGGGTCGTAGCGATCGGGGTGCTGGTCGGCCTTGCCCAGGTCGCGGAGCAGCAGGTTCATCTTCTGGCTGATCGACCGCAGCTTCTTGAGCATCGGCTGCACCTTGGACGTCCGCAGCGAGCACTCCTCGATCAGCGCGGCCATCTTGCGGCGACGCACCTTGATCTGGTGCAGCAGCCGGGCCATCTCCGTCTTGCTCGTCCGGCCGGGGCCGTCCATCTGGTCCCAGTCCTGGCGGTTGAGCTGCATCAGCCGCTTGATCGTCTTGAGGTTCGAGGGGATGCGCGCGGCGATCTTGGCCTTCGCGTCGTCCTCGGCCGTCGAGATCTTCATCGTGCGGTCGAACGGCAGGTCGCCCTCGTGCACGAGCTCGAGCGTCTCGACCGTCTGCTGGATCGAGTAGTCGTTCTGCAGCAGCAGCCGGCGGAACATGTACCGGCACGTCTCGATCTTCTTCGCGAGGCGGATCTCGTTGTCGCGCGTCAGCAGCGAGATCTCGCCCATCTGCGTGAGGTACATGCGGATGGGGTCGTCGATCCGCTTGCCCGAGCCCTCGGACAACGCCTTGGCCAGCTCTTCCTTCGCCTGCTCGTGCGTGAGCAGCTCGGTCTCGCCGGCGCCCTCTTCGTCGTCCTCCGACGGCGGCAGCGTGGTCTCCTCGTCGTCGTCCGAGTCGATGATGACCTGCGGGCCCGAGGCGGTCGCTTCCTCGTCGCCGTCTTCGTCGTTGCCCTCGGCCTCGGCGCGAGCGGCGGCGGCCTCGGCGCGGGCGGCCTGGACCTGCGCCTCGATCTCCGCGGCCGAGCGCGGCATCGGCGGCACGCCGCGCGGCAGGCTCAGGTTGTCGAGCATCACAATCCCCTCACGCCGGCAGACCTGGATCAGCTCGTCGAGCTTGTCGGGGTCGACGTAGTTGTCCGGCAGCAGCGCGATGAGCTGGTCGAACACGATGTAGCCGCGGGCTTTGCCCTGCGTCAGCAGCTCGATAATGGCGGGGTGCAGCGTGTGGGTCATCGGACGGTGCCTCTCTTTGCTCTTGTTGTAGATATCGGTCGTTGGGGCGGGTGAACTGGGCGTCAAACCGGGGTTTGAGGTCTCTCTGTACGGGTCGGGCGCTTTCGCCCGGCCGATGGGGGTCGCGGTCGTGCCCGGGCTATCTAGGGCTATCCGGGGGTGTCGGGGGCCCGCGCGATGGCGGTGTGACGGCGGAGGCCGTCGTTGGCGGTCATCGCCGAGTCGCGCAACGCGGCGAGCCGGGCGCGGGGGTCGGCTTCGTTGCGACGCTGGGCGTCGGCGTAGCGCTCGAACAAAAACCGCAGGTCGGCTTGGAACATTTCCTCCTCGCGGTCGGGCTTGCGGTCGGTCCGTTGGGCGACGCTTAATTCGGCGGCGGTCAGCCACGCGGCGTGCTCCATGCGGCCGGCGTTGGCCATCTCGGCCAGCAGGTCGGCCAGCGTGGGTCGGGCACCATCGGCCAGCAGGTCGTACACGCTTTGATAGACGGCCCGACCGGCGAGGTCGGAGAACGTCGCCGGCGGCAGGGCCTCGTCCAGCGACATCCCGTTGGGCAGCGTCTGCCCGAATCGGTCCGCCTCGTGGATCAGCCCGACCACCACCGTTTGCTCTGCTTCGGCCACAACATGAGGTTTACCCCACGCCGGCGGCGGGGCCAGCGAGCTTGCCGGCTCGAACCCACCGAACGGGTCGTCGGCGTCGATCGCGCCCGCCTCGTCGTCGTGGGCAAACGGGGAAAGCTCGTCCGATGGCTCCGGTTGCGGCGGCTGGTCCATCGCGGGCGGCGCGACGGGTGCGGGCTCGGGAGCTCGCTCGGGTGCGCGAGAAACGGGGGTCTTCTCGAGGATCTCGCGGCGCAGCGCGGTCTGGTTGCGCTCGGTCAGCCGATACAGGCGATCGAGGATCCACTTCTGCCGATCGGGGTGGGCCGAGGCGAACCCGCACGCGGCGATGCGGCCGAGGAAATCGGAGATCACGCGCTGGCGTGCCGTCGCCGAGTCGGCCGCGTCGATCCCGCCGGCCAGCCGCTCGAACGCGAAGGCCAGCGCATCGGTCGCGTTCTCGACCAGGGCGTTCCACTTTTCGAGTCCGCCGTCGGACTTGAGCAGCTCGTCGGGGTCTTGGCCGTCGGGGATGATCGCGATGGCGACGTCGAGCCCCTCGGCGATAAACAGCTCGAGCGCCCGGTCGGCGGCCTTGACGCCCGCGGCGTCGCCGTCCATCACCAGGATCGCCCGGTCGCAGTACCGCCGCAGCTCGCGGACGTGCTGGGCGGTCAGGGCGGTACCGAGAGCAGCGACCACGTTGGTGGCTCCGTGCTGGTGGGCGGCGATGACGTCGGTGTAGCCCTCGACGAGCACGGCGGCGCGGGTGTCGATGATGGCCTTCTTCGCGAGGTGCAGGCCGTAGAGCGTGGCCGACTTGTGGAACAGCGCCGTCTCGGGGGAGTTGAGGTACTTGGGGTTGTCCTCCTCGTCGAGCCGCCGCCCGCCGAACGCGATCGGCCGGCCCAGCGAGTCGCAGATCGGGAAGATCAGCCGGTGCCGCAGCGCGTCGTAGTCCGACCCGTCGTCGCGCGGCTTGACCAGCCCGGCGAGGCGGAAGTCGTCGATCGACCAGTTGTTCTTGTGGATGAGCGTGACCAGCCCGTCCCAGCGGTTGGCCGAGACGCCGAGCTGGAACGCCTCGATCATCTCCGCCGACACACCGCGGCGTTCGAGCGTCTCGCGGCCGACGGCGCCGTGCTCGTCGTGTTCGAGCAGCCGGCGGAAGAAACGCAGCGCCCGCTCGTTGGCCTCGGCGATGCGCTTGCGGTCGTCGCGGGCGGCCTGCTGCTGCGGCGAGGCGTCGTAGGCCGGCAGCTCGATCCCCGCGCGTTGGGCGAGCATCTCCAAGGCCTCGGGGAAGCCCAGCTTGTGGTACTTCATCGCGAACGTGAACGCGTCGCCGCCGGCGCCGCAGACAAAGCAGTGGAAGATCTGCTTGTGGGGCACCACGTGCATCGACGGGTTGCGGTCGTCGTGGAACGGGCACAGGCCCTTGAACTCGCGGCCGGCGGGGCGCAACGCCACGTGATCGCCCACGAGATCGACGATGTCGGTCGCGGCGAGCACCTGGTCCTTGATCTGATTGCGATCGGGCATAGAGGCGAGCGCGTCGGCCGGGCGGCGAGGCTTGAGCCCGGGAAACCGGATCGGCGTGGCGTTCGTGGTGCGGGCGGGCCGGGCGGGCGTCGCATCGAGCCGGGGAGGGTCGGCTTCACCGATGGGCCGCGACGGCGGGCGAGGTCATCCTCAAGAAAGCGCGGATGCCGGCGTGTTTCAGCCGACCTCGCGGAGCCGCGCCGTTAAAGGACGCGGCGGGCTTGGGGCCGGATCACGCGTCGCCCGAGGCGGCGGCGTCCGGCTGGTGCTTGTAGGCGTAGCGACGCTTCAACGGCTTGACGACCAGCCCGGCGCGGATCGCCTTGGCCGAGGCCTTCACCCGGGTGGGGGCGCCGTCGACGATCGCGGTGACCGTCTGGATGTTCGGCTTGAACGTCCGTTTGGTCTTGCCGGTGATCTTGGTGCCCACGCCGCCGAGGTACTTGGCCTTACCGCGGTGGGTGTATTGATAGCCGGTGGTCGTGCGCTTGCCGGTAAACTCGCAGACTCGGGGCATGGCTGGCGTCCTGAAAAGGTCCTGAAAGGCGGCTTGGAGCTCAAAAAACGGTCGGAAACGACGCTTCGCCTCACGCCCGGCCGGGAACGATAGCCCGGCATAGCTCGCTGCGTCGAGCCGAAAAGCGTAGCCCAAACCTCAATTGCCCGCAACCCGCCGCCGGGCGGCCGATATGATCGTCGATCCGCTATGCAAGACCTCACCCGAGCAGGACTGACCGTCGACGCCGAGCCCGTGGTGCTCGCCGGGGCCCTGCTGCCCGGCTGGGCCGGCAACCCCCACGACCCCCTGGACGAGCTCCGCAGCCTCGCGGGCACGGCCGGCGCGGTCCCCATGGACGAATTGCTCCAGAAACGCCAGAAGCCCGACCCCGCCACCTTCCTCGGCAAGGGCAAGGTCGAGGAGCTGGCCGGCATGGTCAGAGCCCACAACGCCCAGGCCGTGATTTTTGAGAACGACCTCTCGCCGTCGCAGATCGGCAACATCGAGAAGGTCGTCGAGGTCAAGGTGCTAGACCGCTCGGAGCTCATCCTCGACATCTTCGCCACCCGCGCCCAGACCCACGAAGCCCGCCTGCAGGTCGAGCTCGCCCAGCTCGAATACACCTACCCCCGCCTGCGAGCCATGTGGTCCCACCTCGAACGCATCGCCGGCGGCGCCCCGACCGGCCTGGGCACCCGCGGCCCCGGCGAGCAGCAGCTCGAGATCGACCGCCGCATCGTCCAAC
>JBCCQE010000100.1:0-4873 GCA_039024495.1 Planctomycetota bacterium
GCACCGTCTTCTCGACGTAGATCTCGACGCCCTGCTCCGAGAGCCGGTTGCGCAGCGGCTTGATATCAGCTCGGTGTTGGAGAACTTGCCCACTGTCTCGTCCAACTCGACGAGCGTTCTGGACGAAGGAGGTGCGGTGTGGCGCGTGTGGATCGCGTGGCTGATTGGCACGCACAGCGCGGCGCAGAAAGTGTGGCACCGTTGATGCGTTGTTGATTCGATCAGTTGGGCGGCGGAGCGTCGGGGCTTGTGGTTGCGGCGTCGTCGGCGAGGCGGCGGAAGTAGGCGGCGGCCTCGTCGCGATAGGCGGGCGGGGCGGCGGCGGGGTCGGCGATCGGGTCGGTGGGCGTGGTGCGTGCGGCGGCGGGGTTGAAGGCCTCGGTGCGGTCGGCGCGGAGGACGGGGGGGGCGAGCGTGGCGGCGAGGTTGGTGGCGTCGGCCTCGGCGCCTTGGGCGAACTCGATGGCGGCGTCGGGCGGGGGCTGGGTGGTGGGTGCGTCGGGGGCGGGGGTGTTGAGCGGGGCGTTGCCGTGGGGCGAGCCGGGGCCGATGAGCCCGACGCCGTCGATGCCTGCGGAGTTTCCGGGGGCGGAGGGGCCCGCGGTGCCGAAGCCGGTGCCCGCGCCCGAGCCGACGGCGGACGACGGCGACGAGCCGGGCGACGCGGATGCGTTGGGTGAGGGCGATGCGCCGGCGTTGCCGTGGATGGGGCAGGCGGGGCTGGTGCACGCGCCGGGGCTGGCCGCGGTGCATGCGGCGTCGGCGGGTTGGGCGTTGGCGGGGTCGAGGGGTTGTGCGTTGGGGTCGTTGGGCTGGGCGTTGTTGTTGGTGTTGTTTGGATTGGCGGGTTCGGCGTTGGCGTTGTTGGGTTCGGCTTGCGTGTTGCCGGGTTGGCTGCGGTCGTTGGGGTTGTTGGCGTTGCCGGGGGCGATGAGTTGCGGCGGGGCGCTGCTCATGGTGGTGAGCGTTTGCTGGAACTCTTGAAGCGTGATGACTTCGACGGTGTGCGGGGCGGTGCGGGCGGACTGCGGATGGTCGGGGTGGTTGTCGGTGGCCTCGGCGGTGTAGGTGAGACGGTCGCCGGGCTGGAGGCCGAGCGCGGCGGTGTCGAGCGTGTGCGTGGCTTGGGTGGTGGTGGCGTTGCGATCGCTTGAGTCCAGCGCGAGGTCATGGGTGGTGGCGGGTTGGTCGGGGCGTTGGACGGTGAGGGTGAGGCGTGCGAGGCCGAGGTCGTCTTCGGCGGCGACGCGGATGGGCACGGGGTAGCCGACGACGACGCGGACGTGCGGCGCGGGCGAGGCGATGGCGACGGTGGGCGGCTCGTCGGGCAGGGCGGTGAGGGTGCCGACGACGGGTTGACTCATGGTCAGGCCGGTGGGGCCGACGAGCTGGAGGGCGTAGTCGGCGGAGCGTTTGACGGTGAGGGTGACGGCGGCGTGGGCGGGGTCGTTGGCGTCGAGCGTGAGGCGAAGCCGGCGTGGCGTGGCGTGTGGGAGGGCGGGCGTGGGGCGGGTGTCAGCGAGCGGTTCGAGCGTGAGGTGGGCGTCGGCGAGCGGGAGTTGGGCCAGAGCATCGAAGGTGACGGTGCTGCCGACGTGGGCGCGGAGGTCGGCGGGCAGGGCGATGCGCTCGGCGGGGCGGTTGGCGTACGCGGGCGGGATGATGGTCGCGTGCGCGGCGCGGAGGCGCGGCATGGCCTGCGGGCGGACGGTCTGCCAGGCGGAGCGGCCCTGGTCGGTGGCGATGTGGAAGCGGAACGGCTGGTCGGCCGGCGGCAGCGTGATGGCGAACGAGGAGGACGCGAGCCCGAAGCGAGAGGCGGCGGCGGGCATCGCGCGCGTGACGGCGTCGGGCGAGGCGCGGCCGCGCTGGGGGCGGTCGATCACGATGCGCGTGTTCGTCGGCGGGGCGGGCGCGGCGAGCTCGGCACGCAGGGTGAGCGGGTCGCCGACGGTGGGCTCGGCCGGGTCGACCGCGATGTCGAACCGCACCGGCGTGTACGGCGGGTGATCGCCGAACGGATCGATCAGCCTCGGCAGCGACGCGGCGAACACGCCCGGCCACGCCGCGATGCCCGCGCCGAGCGCCGTCACGATCACCACGGCCGCCGCGACCGCCCGCCAGCAGCGCGACCAGCGCACGATCGCGTCGACGTCGATCGATCGTGCCGCCGCGTTGCCGCGCTCGATCGCGCGGTCGGCCAGCTCGGCGCTAAGCATGCCGGTCGTGCCCCGCCTGCGCGCACGCGCCAGCGCTTCGGTGTTGACGAGCTCGCTGTGCGCGAGCCCCGCGCCGCGCTCGATCGCCTCGGCCCAGCGTTTGCGCCCGACGCCACGCATCGCCCGCAGCCACCACCACCCGATCGCCACCACCATCAACCCCAGCACGCTCGCGCCCCACGCGATCAACCCTTCGATCGACCACCCCGTCGCCGCATCCCCCGCCACCGCGACGCACACCGCCACGCACCCCACCGACGCGCTCCCCGCCACGCCGCGTAACACGCGCACCCCCAGGTCTTTCATCCGCGCCCGCCCCAACACCCGATCCACCGCCGACGTATCCACCGCCCCCGGAAGCGCCCCCGGCCCCGGAAGCACTCCGCTTCCTCCCCCGCTCGCGGTCGTCGTATCGATCGCCGTCATCGCTACACCATCCCCGCTAACCGCCGCCCGATCCACTCCAAACCCAGCCAGCAGCACAACGCCGCCATCACCCACCACCGATCCCACACGTACTCCACCCGCGGCGGCACCTCGCGCGCCACCTGCTGCCGACGCAACACCTCCAGCAGCGCGTCCGCCTCGCCCGGCTCGATCACCTCGCCGCCCGTCGTCGACGCCAGCGCCACCAGCGTCGCGTGGTCGGCCGCCGTCTCCAGCCGCTCGCGGTCGGCCTCGTACACGCTCAGCATCGCCTCGGCCGCCGGCTCGTCGCCCAGCGTCGCCACCACCCGCACCACGCCCGCCTCCCGCGCCACCCACTGACCGCGCAACCGAAGCCCGCCCCCGCCCACCGCCCGCAGCGGCACCGGCTCGGCGACGCCGTCTTCGTCGACCACCGCCACCTTCAGCGCCCGCCCCAGCTCGATCGTCCGACGGATCGCCTCGATCTCCACCGCCTCGCCCGTCCGCACCGATCGCTGCGACAGCCGAAGCGCCGCCGACTGCCCCGGCCGAAACGCACCCCCCAACGCCATCCAACGCACCGTGTTCGACCAGAACCGCTCGTACGCCCCAAGCCCCGCCGCCCGCTCATCACTCAGCATGTCCCAACGCCAAAGCCCCTCGGCCAGCACCGCCGTCACCACCCCGCGGTCGTACGGCATCGACACCACCGCCGGCAACGCATCGCCCCCATCAATCACACCGTCGCCCGACGCCGCCTCGGCCAGCACCTCCGTCGCATGCTTCAGCGCCGCCGCCTCTTCCACCGCGCTCACCGCCGGCAACGCATCGATCGCCGCACGCGCCGCCGAACGATTCGCCGCAAATAAAAACGCCGGGTGCATCCACCCCGCGCTCGCCGGCCGAACGCGCACCCCGCGCTCCACCTCGCCTCCCCTCGCACCCTCCCCCCAACTCACCGGCTCGATCCCCCGCCACGCCGCCGCCATCCGCGCCCCCATCGCCGTCGTCGGGTCATAAGCCCGCCCGTGCAAAAACACCACCCGCCCGCCGTCCTCGCCCACATACCCTGGCAGCCCGTCCACCATCGCCGCCGTCAACACCCGATCCAGCCGCCCGCCCAGAAGCACCACGTCAAACCCCGCCCAGTCGATCGCGCCATCCGCATCGTCCGCCGCGTCATCCGACGATTCGCCCCCCCCGCTCTCGATCCGCTCCAGCCGATCGCCCGACAGCCGCGTCACCTGCGTCAACGCAATCCGGTCGTCGTCGCGCAACGCCTTCGCCACGAACCGCGCATCCCACGTCGGCTGCCCCTCGATCAACAGCACCCGCAGCCGCTCGGCCAACACATCCACGAACACCGTCTGGTGGTTGTTCCGCAGCTCCACCTCCCCCAACGCCGGGTCCACCTCCACCCGCATCGCGTACGTCCCCGGCCGCCGCTCCTCGATCGCGAACACCGCCTCGGCCATCCGCCCCCCCCCGAACGTCACCCGCCGCACGAGCGCCCCGGCCCCCGCCGCATCGTCATCGCCCGCCGACGCGCCGTCCATGCGCAGCCGCACCATTGCTTCGTCCAAGGCCGCGCCCGACCGCAACACCCGCACCACCACCCGCCCCGACTCGCCCGCCATCAGATAAGTCGGCTCCACCCTTGCCGACACCACCAGGTCCGGCGAACCGTCCATCGATCCAATCGGCGACACGTGCACCGCCAGCCCCGCCTCCCGCGCCGCCTCCGCCGCCGCCAACACCGACCCCTCGCCCGTCTCGCGCCCGTCGCTCACGACCACCACCGCCCGCCCGCCCTCGGCCGCCGACCCGCCGCCGCCACTCAACTCCGCCATCGCCTCCACCGCGTCCGCCAATCGCGTCACTCCCCCCTCGGCCGCGGGCCGATCGCGCAACGCCCGAGCCGTCGTCGCCCGCACCGCATCGTCAAACGACCACACCCGCAGCTCGTGCGTCGCGTCGATCCGCGCCGCCAGCCCCGGGTCCAGCCACGCCGCCACCGCCGCGCCGATCCGCGTCGGCTCCGCGTCGTCCCGCGACATCGAACCCGACGTGTCGATCACCACGTCCACCACCCCCCGCCCCGCCTCCACCGCCGGCTCCACCACGCTCGGCCCGTGCAACACCACCACCACCGCCCCCACCGCACCCAGCCGCATCACCCCCAGCCCCGCCGCCGCCAACCCCATCCGCCACCCCCCGCGCCAACCATGTACGCCCGCCGACCACAC
>JBCCQE010000101.1:0-4805 GCA_039024495.1 Planctomycetota bacterium
CTACGACGCGGTGAATACGTTCCTGAGTCTTGTACACACCGCCCGTCACGTCATGGGAGCCGGGAGCACCCGAAGTGGCTGCGATTCAGCAGTCCCTACGGTGAGCTCGGTGACTGGGACGAAGTCGTAACAAGGTAGCCGTAGGGGAACCTGCGGCTGGATCACCTCCTTTCTAAGGGATACTTAGACGTGGTTCGGAGCTTCGGCTCTCGGGAGCGATCCCGCCACGAATGTCAACGCACCCTCGCCCGCCTCTCCTCGGAGAAGCGGATAGCCCGTCGGCAACGCCGGGCCAAGGCACTCCCCAACTGTTCACTTGTCAGGGACCCGGCCCCGATGATGGCACTCTCGAAACCTCGACTTCGGTCGAGGTTTTTTATGCCCGATCCGGTTTGATCGAGTCTTTATTTCCTATCCGTCGTGACTAAGGGCACGGTGCTTCCGCGCCGTTCACGTCAAGCGGGCGTCGCGGGTTTCACCAAGCTGGAGCGCGGTACAAAGCATTGTGTTGGGCTTTGCATCATGGCTCGCTGGCCGTCAATCGGGGTGCCACACCTCGTGCGCAGCACGATGTGTGCTCCACCGCATGCGGACCCGCGACCACACATCGCTTGCGGCGAGGTGTGGCACCCGGGGCGTCAGCCTGACGGAAGCGAAGCACGAGGTTTTTGTCGAAGCTGCATCGCAACGCAATGCAGCAGTGGCGACCTAAGGTCGCGAACGGGGCACTGCATTGCGTTGCAATGCAGCTTCGCGGGTGGTGAGCGATCGCGATTACCGCACGATGCGCGCTCCGCCGCCTGAGGGGATATGTGGTTGGAGGTTTGCTTGCTTTTCCGCACGAATCGTGCGCAGCGCGATGTGTGCTTGACCGCATGCGGACCCGCAACCACACATCGCCTGTGGCGAGGTGTGGTACCCCAACGCCATGACGCAAGGCACTTCAGCCACAGCCTTTCGAAGGCCCCGCACGCCGCGGCATTCTGCGACTTCACGCCTCGCCCTGCGATCTAGCCCCGCGTTGGGGTTAGCGTGCCTCACACTTCTAGGCATGATCTTTTAGTGGCATTCAAGCGGGTTGCTTTGAGGGTGAAGTGATGAGGGTGGCTTGCGAGATGCGGGCGGGATGTGCTTACGCAACTTGCTCTGTGCCGGGCAGCGGGGCACCTGTGATCAAAAGCCTGCCGCTGATGGCGTCCCGCAATCACGGCTTCATCAACGCCTCGATCAGGCGTCTTCTCGACGGATCGATTGCCGCTCCGGTCGGCGGCCACGTCCGCTGCGCTCGCAGCTCGAGCAGCACGGCCGTGCGGACTTCTTCATCGATGCTCAAACCGGCGAGATACTCCAGGGTCGGCGCACGGTCGCGGTTGATCCGCGCCCCATCCAGCCACGCGCCGAGGTCGTCGGCCGAGGCGGTGTAGCGGGCGGCGAGCGGGGCGAAGCCCTTAATGTCGGTCTCAACAAGATCGGCGACGATCGCCGGCCGGGCGTCCAGTCGCTCGGCCAGGGCGTCGAGGTCGAGCGCCGGTTTCCCCGGTTGCGCGAGCATCACCACGTCGTTGCCGCGGTCCATGTAGCCGGCGTGCCAGATGGTCCCGCTGGGGAAGGCGTCGCAGAACGTGCCGATCATCGACCGGATTGCCTCGCGATTGGTCTCGTAAAACGGGACCCACTGCGTCACGACGCCGCCGGGGTTAAGACGATCCTGAACGAGGTCGTAGTACTCCCGCGAGTACAGCGCGGCCGCCCCCTTGACCCACGGATGGATCGGGTCGGACGTGATGATGTCGAAGCGCTCGTCGGTCGTGGCCAGGAAGTGTCGCGCGTCGTCGTAGACGATCTGGGTCCGCGGGTCGTTGAGCACGTCGTGGTTGAGGTGGGCGAAGTGCAGCTCGGCGAGTTCGGCGACGCGCGGCTCGATCTCACAGATCACGATGCGCTCGACCGAGGGGTACAGCACGAACGAGCCGGCGGTCATCCCCGTGCCCAGCCCGACGATCAGCACGCTGCGGGGTTCGCCGTGCTTGAGGGCCGCGAGGTGCCCGAGCATGCGTTGGAGGCGCATATCTTCGGGCAGCGACGAGGCGACGATCTTGCCGCTGACCCAGAAGCTCATGTCGCCGTCGCGCTGGCGGGAGACGCCGACCGGCGCGGCGACGCCCTCGGCGTGATCGATGAGCGGGTTGATGCCGCCGGTGATCGTGCGGGCGTAGCGGCCGCCGACGATCAGCGCGTCCGGCACCGTGGGCAGGGTGGCCAGCATCATCAGCACGAACCCCAACACGATCGCACCGGCTGGCCGCCGCACCACCGCCCAGCCCGCCCGCAGCGTCGCGGCACCGCTCAGCCACAGCACCGACGGCACCTCGGCGACCGACATCCGCAGCCGCCACTTGCGATACGGGACGGATGGCAGCTCGGGCCTGGGCTCGTGCCGCGCGGCCAACGCGATCATCACCACGCCCGCCGCACCCGCCGTTGCGGTGAGCAGCTTGGCCGAGAGGCTCGAGCCCCACACGCCCAGGCCGACGAAGCTGAAGACCATCGTGCCGACGATCGCCCCGGCCGTGTTGGCCGCGAGCACGCGGGCGACCACCGCATCGGAGGCGTGCCTGCCCCAGCCGGCGGCGCGGACCGCCAGCGCGAAGCTCGCGCCCCAGAGGATCGTGGCCGGCAGGATCGCGTAGGCCGTGCGCGTCAGGTCGGCGGCGAAGTCCTGCCACGGGTCGTCGATGTAACGCCACCACAGCGCCTCCATCCGCGGCACGCGCTGCGAGATCGCGTGATACGCCCAGACGATGGCGAGCACCAGCCCCGCCTGGCAGAGGCCCAGCCACATCGCCGGCCGGCGCGTCCGCCGAGCGATCCCCCCGCCCAGGACCTTGCCGATCGCCAGCCCCAGCAGGAAGACGGCCAGGATGATCGCGAACGTGTAGACCGTCACCCCGAACACCACGGAGAGGACACGCGTCCAGAGCACCTGCGCGCCCAACGCCGTCGCGCCGGACATGGCGATCGTCGCGAGCACCCAGCCCACCGGCACGCCGCCATCCGCGGGGGCAACCGGCGCGGTGCGCGGCGTCGGCTGCGGCTGGCGTTTCGAATCCTCCGCTTGGGGCGCGGCTTCGTCCATGTCGCGGACGGCGAACGCGAGCCCGAACGCCGCCGCGGCGACGGCGAGGTTGAGCCCGGCCGCCACGGCGGTCGCGGTGTCCAGCGAGGTCAGCCGCATCAGCACGAACCCCGCCAGCAGCGTGCCCGTCACGGCCCCGGCCGTGTTGGCGGCGTAGAGCCAGCTCAGCCGTCCGACGCCGCGCGGCGTCGCCGCAAACCAACGCGCCAGCACCGGCAGCGTCATCCCCATCAGCACCGTCGGCGGCAGCAACACGAGCCCGCACACCGCGGCCCGGCCCAGCAGCGCCCACATCCCGCCCACGCCAAACAGCTCGGCGTACCCCATCGTCACCCACGGCACGACCCACGGCATCGCCAGGCCGAGCGCGCCGATCGCCACCTCCACCGCCGCGTAAAGATGCAGCGGCCGCCACCTGGCGGGCAGGTGCTGGGCCAGCCACGCCCCCAGCCCGAGTCCGCCCATGAACGCGATGAGCGTGAGCGCCAGCGAGATCGACGATGCGCCGACCGTCGTCCGGAGCAACTGAAACCACACCACCTCGTAGATCAGGGCCGCGCACCCGCCGCCGAAGAACAGGGCCCCGACCGCAAGC
The DNA here is from genome assembly GCA_039024495.1 of Planctomycetota bacterium. GTDB lineage: Bacteria > Planctomycetota > Phycisphaerae > Phycisphaerales > Phycisphaeraceae > JBCBUE01. The sequence goes on from JBCCQE010000101.1 coordinate 3,732, forward strand.
GTGGCCAGGCGAGCCGGTCCCGCCGCAGCGGGCGTCAACGTTGTCGAGTCGTCTGCCGCGGCCGTGGCTTCGATGAGTCTTCTCCGTCGCGCGAGGTTACGCCGACCAGCCTACCGCCCCGGCGGCCTTGCCCTCCCAGGTCGCGGGTGAGCCCATTGACTTCAGCCGGTCGAGCTGGCGCTGGCCGATGCGCACGCGCATGGTGACGGTGCCGTTGTCGTAGCGGCGGTCGAGGACGGTCGCGCCGTGCTCGACGAACTGGATCGATCGGCCGTCGGCCGTGGGCATGGTGATGTCGAGCTCGCACTCGGTGCCGCGCATCGCCGAGCGCACGGCCGCGACGACGTCTTCGAGGTGGCGGCCGGTCTTCGCGGAGACGGGGATGGCATCCGGGTGTTCCTGCGTGGCCAGCAGCAGCTCGGCGTTGTGGTGCAGCTTGTCGATCTTGTTGAGCAGCAGCATCCGCGGCTGGTCGCCGGCACCGATCGCTTCGAGCGTTTCGATCACCGTCTCAAGCTCGGCCTGGGCGCGCGGGGCGGCGATGTCGAGCACGACCAGCAGCAGGTCGGAGTGGATCGACTCTTCGAGCGTGGCGCGGAAGGAGGCGACGAGGTGGTGCGGCAGGTCGCGGACGAAGCCGACGGTGTCGGAGAGCATCACCGCGTCGCCGCCGCCGAGGTCCCACCGGCGCGTGCGGGTGGAGAGCGTGGCGAAGAGCTTGTCGTCGGCGTAGGCCTTGCCGTCGGTGAGGGTGTTGAACAGCGTGGACTTGCCGGCGTTGGTGTAGCCGACGAGGCCGACGGTGAAGAAGTCCTTGTTGCGGTGGGCGACCTGGCGGGTCTTGCGAGCCTGGACCTCGGCGAGCTCGCGCTTGAGCTGGGCTTTTTTGCGTTGGACGATGCGGCGGTCGATCTCGAGCTGCTGCTCGCCGGGGCCGCGCGTGCCGATGCCGGCGGGGGCGCCGCCGACGATGCGTTCGAGGTGGGACCACATGGCACGCAGGCGGGGGTAGGTGTATTCGAGCTGGGCGAGCTCAACCTGGATGCGGGCTTCGAGGGTGCGGGCCCTGGCGGC
>JBCCQE010000102.1:0-4778 GCA_039024495.1 Planctomycetota bacterium
CCGCGATGGAATCGGTGAGCTCGGGATCAAACACGCTCACCCGGTCGCCGACGCGGACGATGGGGCCGCCGCCGATCGGCGCGTGATCGAAAGCTTTCGATGCCTCCAGCGCAACGACCCGGCCGTCGTCGGGCAGCAGCCGATCTTCACAGACCGCTAAAGCGCCAACGAACCCGATCTCCTCCGCGCGGGTCAAGAGCAGCCTGAGCTCCCTGTTTGGTTGGGTACGTAACGCGTGGACTTTCTCAAGTGTGCACAACGCCGCGGCGACGCCGGCGAGGTTGTCGCACGCCAAAGCCTTCAAACGCCCGCCGACCACATTCGCCTCCGGCAAATCCCACGTGAGCACATCGCCGGGTTTAACATCCGCAGATCGAGCGAAACGAATGGTCGTACGCGGGCCTGGCACCGTCCGCCCCTGGGTTTCGTCTTCTTCGTAAGCAACGATCACGCCTCGCGAGCCGCGACGGGTCCCCGTCCAATGCCGAACGCCGGTGCCGACGAAATACTCGGGCCGAACACCGCCACGGAAGTGCGCGATCACCTCTCGACCCGCACTCTCGACCGCAACAAAAGCCGGGTGATCCATATGCGCGGCGATCACGATCGGTTCGCGGCTCTTGCGCCGCTGCCACCGGCGGTCGCGGAGCGTCAAGTTGCCGTATGCGTCGGCTTGAAGCGAAACCCAAGCGCGACGTTTCGCCCACCGGGTCACCCAAGCGACGACCGCATCCTCCCGCCCCGCCGCCGCGGGCAGCCCGGCGAGTTGTGTGAGCGTCTTGATCATCCGGGCTTCGTGTGGTGTCATCCTCCGATGCTAAGCCCGAGCGACTCGCAACAAGACCCGACCGTCGCCGACGAGGCCTTCTCGCTGGAAAACGTGAGGGTCCAACTAGGCGAACTGGTCATCCTCAACGGCGTCACTTGCCGCGCTTCCCGTGGCGAACAGGTCGCACTCCTGGGCGCGAACGGGTGCGGGAAGACCACGCTCTGCCGGTTGCTTACCGGCCATGCTTTCGCGGCTTTCGGCCAAGTTCGATTGCTCGGCCAGACGCTCGGACAAGCAGACATCCGCTCGCTTCGCCGACGCGTCGCCGTCGTCGCGGCGGGGCTGGACCACGCCACCGCTCATGTCGCCGGCGCGGTCGTCGATGCCGAGCTGAACGCGATCGAGGCCGTGTGTACCGGGTTCTTTGGGAGCGTCGGGCTTTACGACCGGCCAACCTCGGGACAACGCGAGACCGCCGTGGTGTGGTTGGAGCGCGTCGGACTGAGCCATCGGTTCGACCACCGCGTCGGCACGCTGTCGGCCGGCGAACAGCGTCGGCTGGTGCTCGCTCGTGCCTTGGTCAACGATCCCGAACTGCTCATCCTGGATGAGCCCACCACCGGTCTCGACATCGCCGGCCGCGAGCAGATGCTGGCGACGCTTCATGCTTTGCGGCAAACGCCGAACCCGCCGACGCTGCTGATGGTCACGCATCACGTCGAAGAGCTCCCGCCCGATACCGACCGCGTGCTGCTGATGCGTAGAGGCCAAATCACGTTCGAAGGCAAACCCGACGACGCGTTGACGCCGCGTCACTTGTCCGACGTGTTTGGCTGTCCGGTCTTCGTGGAAAAGCGCGGCAGGCGTTGGTGGCTTGAGGTGCTGCCCGAGGCGTGGCTACCGGCCCACACGGAACGATGATTCAAAAGAAAACGCCCACGCAGTCCGCGTGGGCGTTTGGGTTTGTATTCACCTTTCACGATTCGATCACTCGAACATCTCGTCTTCGTCCTCGCCTTCGAGGAAGCCGGCGAGCTTACGGCTACGCACGGGGTGCTGCAGCTTGCGGATGGCCTTGGCCTCGACTTGGCGGACGCGTTCGCGGGTGACCTTGAAGATCCGGCCGACCTCTTCGAGCGTGTAGGTGTAACCGTCGCCGATGCCGTAGCGGAGCTTGATAATCTCGCGCTCCCGATAGGTCAGCGTCTTGAGCACCTGCTCGATGCGGGAGCGGAGCATGTCGGTCGTCGCCGAGTCGGACGGGTTGGATGCGGCCTCGTCGCCGACCGACTCCGCGACCACCGAGATGCTGCGGTCGCGCATCGAGCAGGTGCTCAAGACGCTGACGTACCGCGAGCGCGAGATCATCAAGCTCCGCTACGGCATCGGCGACGGGTACACCTACACGCTCGAAGAGGTCGGCCGCATCTTCAAGGTCACCCGCGAGCGCGTGCGTCAGGTCGAGGCCAAGGCGATCCGCAAGCTGCAGCACCCCGTGCGCAGCCGCAAGCTGGCCGGCTTCCTCGACGGCGACCCGGACCTCGAGCTCGAATAACCCCCCCCGGAAGTTTGGGCCCCCGGAAGTTTGAGACTCCGGTGAGGTGGGATGGTTGAAGTTCACGAGCCCCGGCTTCGGCCGGGGTTTTTTATGTGCGTCCTACATGCGCGGGTGCCACACCTCGTGCGAAGCACGATGTGTGAGGTGAAATCACCGGGTCAGACGCACACATCGCCTTCGGCGAGGTGTGGCACCCTTGGCTGTTCGACCACGACGAATCGGGTCGCGAAGGAGGTGCCTGGCTATGCGCCGTATTCGCTGGCGGCGCGGCCGGTTTTGTCGCGGACGCCGAGCTTGGTGAGCAGGGCGCGGCGGAGGCGTTGGGGGCCCTTGGAGAGGCGGCGCCAGAGGCGCACTGCCGGGGGGCGGAGGGCGTCGAGCTCGGCTTCGCCGCCGGGGTAGAGGTCCGGCCGGGTGCGGAGCTTGTGCTTCATCAGGTGGTAGCGGTCGCTGCGTTGGAGCGTGCGCAGCAGCCAGCCGAGGGTGAGTTTGCCGAGGGGGAGGCGGCGGGGGATGGCGAAGTGGATCTGGAAGTCGATGAGCTTGGGGCGGCCGTCGGTGCCGACGATGACGTTGTCGGACTTGTCCATGTCGACGTAGGCGACGTCGGCGTCGTGGAGCGCGGCGACGATGGCGTCGAGTTCTTCGAAGAAGGTGTCGGAGACGCGATGGGTTTCGCGGTAGGCCTTGAGGGTGTCGCCGTCGAGGAAGACGCGGGCGGCGGTGGCGGGGTCGGGGGTGGGGGCGGCGTGGCCGGGGCGTGTCCAGGCGACGGGGCCGAGGTCGTCGGGGACGCCTTGGACGTCGGCGAGTCGGTGGAGCAGGCGGGTCTCGCGGCGGGTGAGTCCGCGGCCGACCCAGCCCATGGGGATCGGGCCGAGCCACGATCGGCGGGAGAACTTGACGATGGCGCGGGCGTCGGGGTCGTCCTCGGCGGCGAACTGGCAGGTCGCCGCCCAGGCGTCGTGCTTGTAGAGGGTGACGCGGGTGTAGGGGCGGCCGCCGACCTCGACGCGGGTGGGCGGGTCGAGCCTGCCCATGGCGCGGAGCCACGCGGGGCGCGGCTTCGATGGGTGATCGGAGTCGGGGGGTGGGGCGGTGTCGCCGCTCATCGGGCGAGTGTAGCGGGGGTGGACCGCACCGCGAATGGACCGTCGCGACACGGCACGGAGTCAAAGCTGCATTGCAACGCAATGCAGTGCTTAGCGCGACCAACCCCGACTGCATTGCGTTGCCATGCAGCTTTGGGGGTTGAGGTGTTGGTGCGGTTTAGAAGTCGGCGGGGACGGCGACCTTTGGGTTGCCGATGGTCAGGGAGTCGAGCAGGACGCGGTAGGCGAGCAGGGGTTGGCCTGTGCGGGCGTGGTGGATTTCGAGGGTGAGGGTGGCGGGCTGGGCGTCCCAGTCGACGCGGATGACGCCGAAGTTGGGGTTGTGAAACGCGGCCTCGCCGCCGATGCGGAACTGGTTGGGCTCGGTGCGGGCCCGTTCGCGGCCCATGTTCATGCCGCTGGAGGTGAGGTCGTACATGGGGTACGGGCCGTTGGCTTTGTCGGCGGAGAGCTCCCACTGGTGGCGGTCGCCGGAGACGAGGACGACGCCGTTGGCGCCGGTGGAGGCGATGAGGTCGAAGAGGCGTTGGCGTTCGTCGGGGAAGTTGGCCCACTTCTCGAAGCGGTGCTCGGAGGCGACGATCTGGATGGAGCTGGCGATGACGCGGAGGTCGGCGGGCTTTTTGAGTTCTTCTTCGAGCCAGGCCCACTGAGCGTCGCCGAGGACGGTGGCGTCGGGGCCGGTGGTGGGCTGGTAGTGGCGGCGGCCGTCGACCTGCTTGGTATCGATCTCGGATCGGAAGTAGCGGGTGTCGAGGAGGATGACCTGGGTGCGCTTGCCTTCGGGGCCGAAGGTCCACGAGCCGTAGACGCCCTCGCGGGATCGGCGGGGGGAGTCGGCGGGGTCGCCGAAGAAGTCGAGCAGGGCGAGCTGGCTTTGTTGTTTGGTGAAGGTGACCTGGTCGGTGAGGGTGTTGAGGTTGCCGCCGGCGTCGTTGAGGCCGTAGTCGTGGTCGTCCCAGGTGGCGAGGATGGGGGTGGCGTCGAAGAGGGCGGCGAAGCCGGGGCGGGCGGCGAGCTCGTCATAGGCGGTGTCGATGTCGGCGAGGTCGATCTTGCGGTGGCGTCGTTCGAGGTCGGCGTACATGTTGTCGCCGATGAACAGGAAGAGGTCGGGGTCTTGCGCGATGAGGTGGGGGAAGGGGTTGAAGTCGTGCTTGCGTTGGGCGGTGCTGTAGCCGCCGGTCTGGTTGAAGCAGGAGCCGAAGGCGATGGTGGTGATGACGGCCGCGGCGAGGGTGGCGGCGGCGAGGCGGGTCGGTAGGGTGCGGAGGGTTTGCATGGCGCGAGTGTACGCGTCGGGCGGCGGTTGCCGAGGGAGAGTCCACATTGCTTGCGC
>JBCCQE010000103.1:0-4760 GCA_039024495.1 Planctomycetota bacterium
CCCCCGCCGTCCCCGCCACCAAATGCCACCCCGCGATCACCACGCCCGCCTCCACATCCCCCCGCGCCCCCAGCGCCCGCACCACCGGCCACAGCAACCCCCACTCCGCCCGCGTCCCCGTCACCACCGCAACCCGACGCCGCGCTCGACCCATGCCCGCCAACATAGCCGCCTCGCGCGCAACCTACGATCTCCGCGTGGACGATCGCGAACGACTCTTCGACCACCTCGCCCAGCACGAAGCCGCGTGCCCCGTCTGCGGCTACCGCCTCCACCAGCTCCAATCCGACCGCTGCCCCGAGTGCGGCACCCACCTGCGCCTCACCGTCGGCAGCGACGAACCCCGGCTCAACGCCTGGCTGCTCATCGTCGTCTCCGGCACCGCCGCCCTCACCTCCGGCCTGTACTGGGCGTTCTTCATCGCGCTCGACGCACGCCAAGCCATCGCCTATGGCGACCCCCTCGGCTACGGCCTCATCGATTTTCTCATCACCGCCTCGCTCATCGCCGCCGGCATCCCCGCCGTGATCGCCCTGCCCCTCCGCCGCGCGTTCGCCGACCTGAGCCTCGCCACCCAGTGGGCCCTCAGCCGCCTCGCGACCGGCTTCGCCGCCCTCACGATCCTCGCCGACCTCACCTACAACTTCGCGAACTACTAGCCGCGCAACCGCACCGCCGCGTCGCTCACTTCAACGCGCGCTCACCGCGTCCCTTGCGCCGCTCGTTCACCATCGCCAACGCCGATGGCTCCAGCTTGAACAGCTTCACCAACTGGCTGCCCGTCACCCCCAACCGACGCCCCGCCTTGGCCAGGTCCCACCGGCTGTCCGCCAGCCAGTCCAACGCCTCGGCCACCATCGCCGGCGCGTCGCGGTGCTTGGCGTTCAGCTCGAACGTCCCGCGCTTCGTCACCCGGCCCCGCCAGCGATCGCTCGGCTCGGCGCCCAGCGCCACCGCCTCGCGCACCTCCACCGCCAGCTTCCACCGCAGCCGCCGCAGCGCCACCCGCCGGTTCTCCGCTTGGCTCCGCCGCTCGCTGGCCCAGCCCGCCAGCCCGGTCGGCCCGTCGACCAGCCGCACCGCCGTCTCGACCTTGTTGCGGTGCTGCCCGCCGGGCCCGCCCGTCCGCCCGCTCGTTGCCGCGCATCGCGCCAGCAACGCCTCGTCGCTCATGCTCGCCGGGTGCTCGCCCATCCCCCCATCTTCGCCAGACGCCCCACACCGTGCCTCCACGCCCTCGGCCGACCGCGCAAACCCAGCAAAAGCAACGATCCGACGCAAAACGCTTGATCGCCACTCACGAATCGATAACATTTCAGTGACGCCGTGGCGGCCACGTGTCGCCCGATTCAAGGCTCTTAGGAACGAGGGAGGAGACCCCACATGCTGACCCACCGCACGCTCGCGCTGTCCTGCGCGGCCACGCTCATCGGCTCGCTCGCCGCGCCCGCCGCCACCGCCTTCGAAGCCCGATCCAGCGTCTTCATCGGTGCCGGCCAGGCCGAGGAAGACTTCGTCGTGTCCACCGACTTCGACATCAGCGAGACCGGCGCCCCCGTCTCCGTCTCCGGCACCTTCGACTTCGGCAGCGAAGAAGAAGTCGGCCTCGTCACCCTCATCGGCGACGCCTCGGCCTCCGCCTCCTTCGGCACGCTCCGCACCGCCGCCTCGGGCACCCTCTTCAACCCCGTCGTCCCCGCCGACTTCGAGTTCGACCTGCTGCCCTACACCGACGGCGACGACGTCAACGACGAGGGCTACCCCACCTTCTTCACCGTCGACGCCGAGGCCTCCTTCACCGACACCCTGCAATACGGCTCCACCGCCGTGAACTACTCCTCGCGCTACGGCCTGCGCCTCACCGGCAACATCTCCGGCGACGCCTTCCACTTCATCGAGCTCCAGCACGCCGACAACGAGTCCGAGACCTTCTTCTTCTTCACCGAGGGCCCCTACAGCCTCGACATCGTCTCCGAGGCCTACATCCACGGCGCCTTCGCTCAAGAGTTCTCGATCCGCATGCAGTCCAGCTTCCAGCAGGACTCGAACTTCGCCTTCGACGGCATCACCGGCTCGGCCGCCTTCGGCAACACCCTCGAGGTCATCGGCATCGAGCTCCGCGACGCCGACACCGGCACCCTGCTCGACAGCTCGGACGTCATCTCCTCGGCCCCCGACCAGAGCTACGCCGTCACCGAGGTCCCCGAGCCCGCCTCGCTCGCCCTCGTCGCCGCCGGCCTGGCGCTCGCCACGACCCGCCGACGCTAACCCCACGCCCGCAACCCAACCCGACCACCACGCACCGCGGGCCTCATTCTCTGAGCCCGCGGTTTTTCTTTCGCTCTCACGCCTCGCTCAAGAGCAGGTAAGGTCTCTCACTTCCGACCTCGCCCGCCGCCCGCACGCCTCTGCCCTCGCTCGCGATGACGCCCGGCCACACGCCCCCACAAAACGCGCCCGCACCCGCCAGTCCCCTCGCGCGCGTCGACCGCTTCATGGCCGACTCGCCCTGGCACCCTTACATCGTCCCCTTCTTCGTCTGGATCCTCGGCCTCGGCGCCCTCGCCTTCCTCCACAAGCCCTACCCCTGGGCTTACCCCATCATCTACACCGTCCAGGTCCTGCTCGTCGGCGGGCTGCTCTGGCGATACCGCAAGCTCACGCCCGAGCTCAACATCAAGTTCCACTGGCTCGCCATCCCCACCGGCGTCGGCCTGCTCTTCGCCTGGATCTACCTCGGCTTCCTCTCCACCGCCCTCGTCCCCTGGTTCGAGCCCGAGGTCGACGCCCTGGGCAACCCCGTCCCCACCTGGTTCCAGACCATCCGCACCGAGCAAGGCCCCGCCTTCTTCTTGCTGTGCATGTCCCTCAAGTTCGTCGGCATGGTCATCATCGTCCCGCTCTTCGAAGAGCTGTTCACCAGAGCCCTGCTCCTCCGCGCGTTCCACAACCGCAAGCGCTCCATGCTCGGCATCACCCAGGTCGCCTCCGACCTCGGCGTCATCGGCGAACGCATCGCCGCCACCGACTACGGCAAGCAAGCCAACGCCGCCGGACCCGTCCTCACCGACCAGCTCCGCCAGACCCCCGTCGGCGCGATCACCGTCTTCTCCGTCACACTCTCCACCCTCGTCTTCATGGTCAACCACCAGCCCCGCGACTACCTCGGCTGCATCGCCTGCGGGATCGTTTGGTGCTTGCTTCTCTACTGGACCAACCGCGGCCTCGTCGCCCAATGGAAAGCCGGCCAACTCCCCGAAGGCACCGTCGACCCCGCCGCCGCCACCCGCAAGCCCGCGCTCGGCCTCGGACCCATCGTCTGGTCCCACGCCATCACCAACGCCGCCCTCTGGGGTTGGACCCTCTACCGCGACTACTTCACCGACACCCCCGACTGGCGCTTCCTCTAAACCCGCTCGCTAAAAAGCCGCTCGCGGCTTAGCGCCCCAGCACAACCCCACCACCACCAACTACGCACTACTCACTACTCACTACTCCACCACCTCAATCATCCCCGGCCCCTCCACCCGCATCTGCGGCCGATCCCGATACTGACTCACCTCGCCCGTCACGCGGATCGTCTTCCCCTCGTAATAATTCCGCGGATCGCCGTCCGGCGCGTTCGCAAAGCCGTCGCGAAACACCGCGATGTAGAAGTCATCCGTCCCCGGCTCGAACGCGAAAAGTTCAGATACACCGGCTGACCCGATCGCCCCGCCCCCGTCTCCACCACCTTGCCCTCGACCGTGATCGTCCGCGAGAAGTGCCCCCGCGCCTCGTCCCAAGGCACCACCGTCCCCGCAGGCACCGCGGGCACCGTCGGCCCGTCCCACCTGTGCGCAGGCGGAGCCACCACCGCCGTCGACGCCGCGTCGTCCCCCTGCGCCAAAATCGCCTGACCGTTCGCCGCCAACGCCGCACCCTCCGCCGGCTCAGACGCCACCGGCTCGGCTCGCGGACTCGGCTCATCCGTCGGCTCCACCCGCATGGTCGGCTCGCCCGGATCGGTCGCCGTCAGCACCTGCTCCAACGCCGCCTGCAATCCCGGCGTCGCCCCGCCCGCTCGCAACGCCTGCTCGGCGTCGTACATCGCCGCGTGCGAACGCCACAACGCCACCAGCGAAACCAACAGCGACAACGCCGCCACCGCCACGCACAACGCCACCGCCGCCTGCCCACGCCGCATCCGTCCGCCGCTGATCTGCTTCATCGCCGCAGCATAACCCCGCGATCCGCCGCACCCTCACCAACCACCCACGCCCACCCCGTACCATCGCCCCCATGATCCGCCTGCTCGGCCAGACCCACGCCGTCGAACAACTCACCGCCCAGCTCGCCGCCGGCCGACTCCCCCACGCCCTGCTCTTTGCCGGCCCCGCCGGCGTCGGCAAACACACCGCCGCCCTCTGGCTCGCCCAACGCCTGCTCTGCCTCGACCCCGCCACCACCCTCACCGGCGAAATCGAACCCTGCGGCAACTGCGACTCCTGCCGACTCCTCCGAAACTTCAACAACACCCCCCAAGCCGAGGCAGAGCGAAGCGCCGCCTCGGGTAAATCCGACGACGCCGAAGCCCAGCCCACCGCCAACGCCCACCCCGACCTCCACCTCATCCACAAGCAACTCGCCGCCACCTCCTCCGTCGCCACCCTCCGCACCCGCAAGCAGACCAACATCCCCATCGACCTCCTCCGCGAGCACGTCGTCGGCGGCACCACCTCCGACGGCAACAGCCACGACGCCCCCGCCTTCAAGTCCCC
>JBCCQE010000104.1:0-4566 GCA_039024495.1 Planctomycetota bacterium
GGCGAGGGTGGAGGGGGTGGGCGGGTCTTCCGGGGGGTCGTCGGGGAGGGCGGCTTTGAGTTGGTTGAAGGTGGTGCGGCGTTGGTGGGGGTCGAGGCGGCGGAAGTAGTCGACGAAGGCGGAGGTTTGTGGGGTGGAGGGACTTGCGTCGGCTGTGTTGGTCGTTGTGGGGGTACCCGAGGCGGCGCTTTGCTCTGCCTCGGCTTGGGGGGTGAATGCGGAAGTGGGGACGGGTGTTGTGGGTTGGGCGATGAAGTCGAGGGTGGGGGTGGGAGTTGGCGTGGTGAGTTGCAGCGGGGGGAAGGCGGTGTGGGCGGCGGGGGTGAGGTCGTGGGCGAGCAGGGCCTGGCGGACGGCGGTGAGGACGAGTTTGTGGGCGAGCTGGGGGTTTCGGAAGCGGACCTCGGACTTGGCGGGGTGGACGTTGACGTCGACCTCGCGGGGGTCGAGGTTGAGGCAGATGGCGGCGGTGGGGTGGCGGTCGGGGGGGATGAGGCCTCGGTAGGCCTCGCGGATGGCGTGCAGGAGGGAGCGATCGCGGATGGGCCGGCCGTTGAGGAAGAGGTGGACGGCCTTGGCGGTGGCGCGGGCGAGGGACGGGAGGCCGGCGACGCCTTGGACGGTGGTGGGTGGACCCGGTGGGGGGGAGGTACCCGCGGCTTCGCTGCGCTCAGTCGCGGCGTGGGGGGGTGTGTTGGGGTTGGTGGTGGGCGCTAAGCCGCGAGCGGCTTGGGGGGTGTGGGGGGCTTGGTGGGTGAAGGGGAGGAGCGCGTCGTGGAGGTCGAGTTGGAGGGCGGCGGCGAGGCGTTGATGGAGGGGGGTGGGTTGGGGTGGTTCGATACCCGAGGCGGCGCCCCCCGGAATGGGCTCTGCCTCGGCTTGGTTGGGTGTGTCGTGGAGGGCGGGGAGGTCGAGGGTGGTGCGTTGGTTGTGGGTGAGGGTGAAGGCGACGCGGGGGTGGACCATTGCGAGGCGGGTGACGGTCTCGGTGATGTGGCCCATCTCTGTGGGCGGGGTGCGGAGGAACTTGCGTCGGGCGGGGGTGTTGAAGAAGAGGTCGGCGACGGTGACGGTGGTGCCTGGCGCGGCGGCGGCGGGGCGGAGAGGCTCGCGGTGGTCGGCCTCGGCGGTGAGGGTGGGGGCGGCGTCGGCGTGGGGGGTTCGGGAGGTGAGGGTGAGTCGGGCGACGGAGGCGATGGAGGCGAGCGCCTCGCCGCGGAAGCCGAGGGTGGCGATGGCGTCGAGGTCTTCGGGCTGGCTGAGCTTGGAGGTGGCGTGGGCGGTGAGGGCCAGGGGGAGGTCGTCGGGGTCGATGCCTTGGCCGTTGTCGGCGACGCGGATGAGGGCGGTGCCGCCTTGCTCGACGTCGACGCGGACGCGGGTGGCGCTGGCGTCGAGGGCGTTCTCGACGAGCTCTTTGACGACCGAGGCGGGGCGTTCGATGACCTCGCCGGCGGCGATCTGGTTGATGAGCAGCGGGGAGAGTCGGCGGATCGCCATCGGGCGATTGTAGAGGGGGCGGGGTGGGGGCTGGGGTTGGAGGGGGTTGCGATAAGCCGCGAGCGGCTTGGGGGAGGCGGGGTACGCGGCGAGCCGCGTCGCTAAATTGCGGCGTCGTGCATGGGTTGAAGTGTTGATTCAAAAGTGAGGAGTTGGCGATGAAGTCGGGCGATGTGGTGTTGTTTCAGGGGGATTCGATCACGGACTGCGGGCGGGATCGGGCGGTGACGGGGGCGAACGACGCGGCGGGGCTGGGGCGGGGGTACGCGATGCTGGCGGGGGCGGCGTTGTGCGAGCGGGTGCCCGGGGTGGAGGTGTTGAATCGGGGGATCGGCGGGAACGAGGTGGGGGACTTGTTGGCTCGGTGGGAGGCGGATTGCGTGGCGCTTCGGCCGACGGTGGTGAGCGTGCTGATCGGGGTGAACGACATGTGGCGGAAGATGGACTCGGGGAAGGCGACGACGGTGGCGGGGTACGACGCGGAGCTGGGGGAGTTGCTGGATCGCACGGCGGCGGCGCTGCCGGGCGCGCGGGTGGTGGTGGGCGAGCCGTTTGCGTTGCGGGTGGGTGCGGTGAGCGGGGCGTGGTTCCCGGAGTTCGATGAGCGACGGGCGGTGGCTAAGCGGCAAGCCGCGCGGGTGGGGGCGGCGTGGGTGGGGTATCAAGGGGTGTTTGATGCGGCGTGTGCGCGGGCGGCGGCGGCGTACTGGGCGCACGACGGCGTGCACCCGACGCTGGCGGGCCATCGGCTGATGGCGAACGCGTGGCTTGAGGCGAGCGCTGAGGTTTGAGGTGTGGGGTTTGAGGTGTGGACGCGCGGGGTTAGTTGCGGCGGCGCGTGGTGGTGGCGAGGCCGGCGAGGGTGAGCAGGGCGAGGGTGGCGGGCTCGGGGACGAGGGGGGTGGCTGCGGTGGTGAGCGGCGAGCTGTTGTCGAAGCCGAAGTTGGCGGCGAGGATCGCGAGGTCGAGGGTGTTGACCTGTTGGTCGAGGTTGAAGTCGGCCAGGGCGTAGGTGGGCGAAGCGGCGTTGTCGAAGTTGGCGGCGAGGATGGCGAGGTCGAGGGTGTTGACCTGCCCATCGAGGTTGGCGTCGCCGGGGACGGTGTCGAGGAGTTCGAGGAAGGCGGTGAGGTCGTCGAAGTCGACGTCGCCGTCGGCGTCGAGGTCGCCTTCATCGGGGGTGGTGCCGGTGTTGAGGTTGGCGGCGAGGAGGTTGAGGTCGTCGATGTCGGCGTCGCCGTCGTTGTCGAGGTCGGCGAAGACGAGGGCGAGGTTGGCGACGGCGTTGGAGATGAAGACGCCGGAGGTGCCGTCGGTGAACCGGGCGGTGAACGTGATCTGACCGAGGTCGTTGAAGCTCGAGAATTGACCACTGCCCTCGCTGGACCCTCCGTACAGGCTGTAATCGAGCACCGTGCGGAGGTCTTCGATCAATGGATCGTCATTGACATCAAGGAGATCGCCCCGGCGGATGATCTTGGTGATCTGTCCGTCCAACGCGGTGGCGTATGTCGCCGACAAATTTGATTGGGTCACACCGGGTCCTTCGAGGACACCACCGATCAGAAGCTGTCCCGCTTCGTTAAGCCCACTGATACCCACGTATTTGAAGACGACACCGGCATCCGCTCCGGGCGCTTGATCGCCCCATCGGACGACCTCGCGGAGGGTGCCTGTCCGATCGCTGTATGCGGCCTCATTGTTTGCGTCCGTTACGCCCGGGCCTGTCAGGCGAGAGCTGTTGAAGGCGATCTGGCCAGCGGCATTCAGGAACACGCTGCTGACTCCACCGATCAGCACGCCCGGGTCGGCGTCTGGAGCCTGCGTGCCCTCACGGATGACCTGGCGGAGCGTACCGGTTCGATCGCTGAAGAGGGCGATGTCACTTGAGTCGGTGACGCCCGGGCCGTTGAGGCCAGAAACAAACGCGGTGTTTCCGGCGGTGTTCAAGACAAAGCGGCCTGGGCCTCGAATAGTGACGCCTTCGTCGGCATCCGGAGCCTGGCTGCCGTCGCGGATCACCTCGCGGAGGGTCCCGCTGGCATCGCTGTAAATGCCGGTATCGTTCAAGCCGTTCACGCCCGTCCCGGTCACATCGGCATAGAACACGATCTGACCCGCTGCGTTGATCGCCATGTCTTGAAAGTCTTCGAACACGACGCCGGTCTCTGCGTCCGGGACCGGGTCGCCTGTCCGTGCGATCTCGCGGAGCATGCCCGCTCGATCGCTGTAGATGCCGCGATTGTTCGACTCGGTGACGCCTCGTCCAAGCAGCGTGGCTTCGAAGGCGGTTTGGCTTCCGGCTTGGAGGAAGGGGTAGAAAGAGCTGTCGAAGACGACGGCAGGTCCGGCGTCCGGCACGCTGCCGCCCTCGCGGGCAAGCTGCACAAGCGTGCCGTCGTGTTCGGCATGGGCGGCACGCCGGATTGGATCGGTCACGCCCGGGCCCGCGAGATAGCTTCGAAACGTGATTTGCCCGTCGGCGTTGAGGAACGGTGCATCGAGAAAGACGAGGGACATGCCCTCCGAGGCGCTCGGGGCTTGGCTGCCCGCTCGGACAACCTCGCGGAGCTCGCCTGGTCTGCCGCTGTAGATGCCTTGATCGTTCGGTTCGACAACGCCGGGTCCGTCTATGAAACCGGTGAATGCGATTTGTCTGTCCGCGTTGAGAACCGGGGTGTAGAAGCTGTCGAAGACCACGCCGGGGTTGGCATCGGGCACCTGTTGACCGGATAGGGCGACGGTGGTGATGTCGGCTGCGGCGGGGGTGGCTGCGAGGGCGAGGGCGATGGCTGGGGTGGTGGAGCGGGCGGGGGGCATGTTGGGGTCCCGGGAAGTTTTGTTGTGTGGTGGGTTGGGTGGTGGCGGGTTGGCGGTGATGGGTTCACCGTACGGGGTGGGGCGTGGGGTGGCTAGGGGGGTGTTGGTGGGTGGGGGTTTGGGGTGTTGGTGTTGGGTGTGGGTGGGGTTGAGCGGGGCCCTTCGGGCCGCCGGCTCCGCGGGGTGAGGTGGGGGTGGATTGTGGGGGGTGGGGGGATGGGTCATGATCGGGGTGATGGCGCAAAC
>JBCCQE010000105.1:0-4492 GCA_039024495.1 Planctomycetota bacterium
GCACCAGCAGCTCCGCCGCCGCCGTCCCCAGCGCCCCACACCCAATCACCACCGCCACCCCATCCCGCAAACGCCGCTGACCGTCAGCCCCCATCTGCGCCAACCGCCCCTGCCTCGCATATCGCCCGTCAAGCTCACGCATCCCCAAAGCTTAATCCGCCTCACCCCCGAAGCCCACGGCTTCAAGCCGTGGGTCTCCCCCACCACCCACCCCACCCGCCAACTAAGCTGCCCGCCATGCACTCCGCCACCCAAGCCGCCCCATGGATGTGGGCCTTCGCCGGCGTCGTCCTCCTCTTCTCCTGCTGCTGCGGGTTCTCCGCCGCCATGTTCGGCTTCATGGATCAGACCATGCTCAACGAGGCCTTCGAACAGTCCGGCATGCCCGCCGAGCAGGCCGACATGATGCGAACCCAACGCACCGCCTTCGTCCTTGTCTTCGCCACCTTCGCCACCCTCGGCCTCATCACCGCCATCGCCGTCGCCGTCCTCGCCTTCCAGGTCCGAGCCGCCAACCGCGACGCCATCACCATCAGCCGCGTCATCCTCATCGGCGCCGCCGTCGGCCTCGGCTTCCTCACCCTCCTCTCGGTCGCCCAGGCCATCCTCGCCCTCAACCCCCTCCAGCTCCTCAGCGCTCTCATCAGCACCGGCCTGCCCGCCGCGCTCGCCTCCGTCGCCGCGTTCGTCCTCTTCAAGCCCGTCACCCGCGCCCCCCTCGCCCCGCGCACCCCCACAGCCCCCGGCCAGCCCCACGCCCACACGCCCGACCTCGACGACGAACCCTGGAACAGCCACCTTCGCTAACCCCTACTCCGTCCCCGCACCTCACAACCCACCTACCCTTCACCATGACACACCTCCCCCGCATCGCCGCCACGCTCCTCGCCGCGCTGCTCCTCGCAACGCCCGCCCAAGCCCTCGACCGCGAACACCGCGACAAGGCCCGCGCCGCCATCGATCGCGGCATCGCCTACCTCCGCACCACCCAGCAGCCCGACGGCCAGTGGACCCCCCAGCCCGGCCCCGCCGTCACCGCGCTCGCGCTGCGCGTCATGCTCCTCCACCCCGCCATCGACGACACCGACCCCACCGCCGCACGCGCCCTCGACGCCATCCTCGCCGCACGCCAGCCCGACGGCGGCATCTACCGCCAGATCCTCCCCAACTACAACACCTCCATCGCCATCTCTGCCCTCGCCCTCGTCGACCACCGCCCCGAAGTCGCACAAACCCTCAACGACGCACGCAACTTCCTCATCGGCCTCCAGTGGCAGCCCGGCATGACCGACCCCGCCGGCAACACCGTCGACGAAGCCCACCCCTACTTCGGCGGCTCCGGCTACGGCCGACACGGCCGACCCGACATGTCCAACACCCACCTCATGCTCCAGGCCCTCCACGACTCCGGCCTCGACTGCAACGACCCAGCCTTCCAACGCGCCCTCGTCTTCATCGCTCGCTGCCAAGGCTCGCCCGCCAACGACCTTTACGCCGACGCCATCAACCCCGACGGCGGCTTCATCTACTCAACCACCATCAACTCCAACCTCATCGGCGTCCCCGAATCCAAAGCCAACCCCAAGCTCATGGACCAGATCGTCGACGAAGGACTCGCCGGCCGAACCGTCTCGGACCTGCGCACCTACGGCTCCATGACCTACGCCGGATTCAAGTCCTACCTCTACGCCAATCTCGCCTCCGACGACCCACGCGTCGAAGACGCCCTCGCCTGGATCGAACAGCACGCCGTCTTCGACCACAACCCCGGCATGCCCACCACCCACAACCAGCAAGGCCTCTACTACTACTGGATGACCGCCGGCCGAGCCCTCGACGCCTGGGGCGCGACTTACCTCGAAACGTCCGAGGGCGATGTCGACTGGGCCAACGAACTCATCGCCGCCGTCACCGCCGCCCAGCGCCCCGACGGCTCGTGGTCCAACCCCGAGCCCCGCTGGATGGAGTCCGACGCCAACCTCGCCACCTGCTTCGCCCTCATCGCCCTCCAATCCGCGATCGACTAACCCCAGCCGCTTGCGGCTTAGCCTCCCCTGCCGCTCGCGGCTTAGCGCGCAAACCCCTCCCCCCAACTACAACCCCACCCCGCCAATCACCGATAAACGTCCTGCTCCCCTCCCCGCACCGAGGCCCCGCATGACGCAACCGCCCCATACAACCGACGCCCAAGCCCCCGCCGCCGAGCGCCGCCGCCACAAACGTGTCACCGTCCCAGCCCTCGCCACCCCCTTCGGCGAAGTCGTCGACCTCTCCGTCTCCGGCATGCAGGTCTTCCACAAAGGCGCCCTCTCCCAGCAGCCCGGCGACCAGATCCAGATCACCCTCGACCACCCCGCCGGCACCCTCCACGTCACCGCCGAGGTCGTCTGGACCGACCAGGTCGGCCTCCGCCGCCACCTCCTCGGCTACCGCTTCCTCGACCTCGACCCCACCACCTCCGCCGCCCTCGAATCCCTCGTCGACCAAGGCCAACCCGAAGCGAAAGGCCCCGCCGTCTACCTCGACCGCTAAATCAAACACCTCACACCCCACCCCTCATACCTCACCCCTCAAATCCCCCCCCGCGCCACCTCCCCCAACACCTCTTCAAGCCGCCCCACGTGCCGCGCCATGCCGAGCTCCTCCACAAGCTCGTCCCCGATCGCCCGCGCACACGCCCGCCGCCGCTGCTCATCCATCATCCCCACCATCGCCTCGGCCAGCGCCCCCGCGTCCCCCGGGTCGTCGATCACCACGCCTCGATCCGCCGCCCCGCCGCCGGGCACCACAAAGTCCGCCGCCCCGTTGAACCGCGTCGTGATCGCCGGCACCCCCATCATCAAACTCTCGATCACCACCTTGCTCGACGGGTCATAAAACGTCGGCAGCACCGTCACATCCGCCGCCGCATACAGCTCGGCCATCGACCGCGTCGGCCCAAGCTCCACAAACCGCTCGCTCACCCCCGCACGCCGCAGCCCGTCGTGCAATCGATACCCGCCCGACCCCGCCACCCACACGCTGAATCCCTCCACCCCCCGCGCCTGCAACAGCCGCACCGCCTCGGTCAAAGTCCCCAGCCCTTTCAGCCGCGGTTTCAACGCCGAGAACAAAAACACCACCGCATCCTCCGCCACCCCAAGCCCCGCCCGCAGCGCCGCACGCTTCCGCGCCCGCTTCGCCTCATCCATCTCCGGCATCGCCGCCGCGTTCGGCACCACCACCACACGATCCCCGCCGATCCCGTAGTGCTCGTCCAACTGGCGCGCCACGTAATCGCTCACCGCCACCACCCGCCGCAGCCGCGCGTGCCCCAGCGTCTTCCGCTCCGCCCACACCAGCGCCGCCTGCTTGGGCAGCAGCCGCTGCGTCGCCCGCTTCACCCCCCGCCGCCACCCTGCCGCGCGGATCGCCACGTTCCGCTCCATCGTCTCCACCACCGTCCCTCCACGCGGCTGCACCACGTCCGCCGGCGCCGCCGTCGACATCCCGATCGACACATCCACCGCATCGCTCAACGCCTCCAGCCGCCGCTCCACCCACCGGTGGTACCGCCACACGTGCAGCCACGTCCGCAACCCCGACAACCCCATCGCCTCCACCGTCTCGCCCGCCTCACCCTCCGCCTCGCCCCGCCCGTGCTCGCCGACCGCCGTCAGCACCCGCACCGCGTGCCCGCGCTCGCGCAACTCCGCCACGATCTGCCGCGTCGACCGCTCCTGCCCGCCCCCGCCACTGGCATACCGCTCCACGACCACCGCCACGCGCAGCCGCTCACCCATCGCCGCCGCCCCCCTCCGCCCCACCCTCACCCGCGCGTCCCTCAGCCAGCAGCTCCGCCGCCGCCAGCACCACCTCATCCACCGAGATATCGCTCATCTGCCGCGGCGCACTGACAAACAGCTTCCGCTGCTCCGGCGTCGGGTCCACCAAATCCGGCGCAACCACCAGCCGCTCCGCCGGAGCATCGATCGTCGTCCATTCCGGTGCTGTCGGCCCGAACAGCGTCACCACCGCCGTCCCCAGCGCCGCCGCCACGTGCCGCGTCCCCGTGTCGTTCGTCACCACCAAATCCGCCGCCGCCACCACCCCCTTCAACGCCCCAAGCGTCAGGCCGTGCTCCGCCAGGTTCACCACCGGCGCGTGCGCCGCCCGCACCACCGCCGCCAGCACCTCCGCTTCCCCCGGCGAACCGCTCACCAGCACCTGCATGTCCGCATCCCGCGTCAACACATCCGCCACCCGCGCAAACCGCTCCGCCGGCCAACGCTTCGCCGGGTTCTGCGCCCCCGGGTTCAGCACCACCAACGGCCGAAGCCGCCGCCCGCCACCACCCACCGCCGCCACCCCCGCCGACTCAAGCACCCGCTCCGCCGCACGCCGCTGACCCGTAGTCACCGAAAGCTCCATCCGCCGATCCGCCGACACCGCCGCCCCCCCGCCCGCCGCCGACGCCAGCTTCAAGTAGTAATCCACCGTCGGCACCACCGCC
>JBCCQE010000106.1:0-4467 GCA_039024495.1 Planctomycetota bacterium
CCCCCCCCCCCCCCCCGGGGTTGACGACGTTGCCGATTACGGCGGATGTGGTGGAGCCGTTGCGGGAGATTGGTGTGAGGCGGTGGGTGTATTACTGCGTGGATGATTTTTCGGTGTGGCCGGGGCTGGATGGGGACGTGATGGATGCGATGGAGCGGGAGTTGGTGGGGCGGGTGGATGCGGTGTGCGCGGTGAGTGAGACGTTGGTTTCTCGGTTGAAGCAGATGTTGAACCGCAGAGGCGCAGAGGACGCGGAGGGGGATAGCCGGGTCGCTACGCGACCCCGGGAGAGGTGTGTCTCGCGCGGAGGTGCGGAGGCGCTGAGGGGGGAAGTGGAGTTGTTGACGCATGGGGTGGACGAAGGTCATTGGCGAGAACGTGATCCCGGAGAGATGCCAACAGAAGGTTCACTTGGGCGAATCACTCAAATCTTGCTGGAAGTGGATGCCGCTACTTTCTCTTTTTGGGGATTGATTGATGATCGACTTGAAAATCAGTGGGTTGAGTCATTGTCGAGAGCTAATCATGGCGGTTGGGTCACGTTGACTGGACCGACTCAGATCGACCCAGATAGTGAAGCTTGGCCTGATGGAGCTACCTATGGAGGTGTAGCGGACTTTGATGATTTGCCTTGGATAGCGACATCTTCGTCTGTCCTGATCATGCCGTACCGCGACATGCCGGTGACTCGGGCGATGCAGCCTTTGAAGTTGTTGGAGTATTTGGCGACGTACAAGCCGGTGGTGGTGCGGCGGCTGCCGGCGACGGAGGGGTGGGCGGATTGCTGCGACGTGGTGGAGACGGCGGACGAGTTCGTGCGGGTGTGTCGGGAGCGGGCGGAGCGGGGGCTGCCGGCGGAGCAGCGGGCGGCGCGGGAGCGGCGGCTGCCGGGGGAGTCTTGGTCCGAGAAGTCGCGCCGGCTCGAGCAGATCTTGCGCGGTGCGTGATCGGGGGGCGGCGGGTCGATGATCCTGGAGATGAGCGAAGACGCGGCGCGATCGGTGTTGGGCTGGGTGGCGGGGTTGCGGGCGATGCCGAGCCGGTGGCGGTTCGCGGCGATGCGGGGTCGGCTGGGGCCGGACCGGGCGTTGCAGCTGACGGGCGAGGCGGTGGCGTCGCTGCCGGGCTTGCTGGGGGTGTGGACGCGGGCGGCGTTCTATCGGGCGACGCTGGCGGGGTTCGGGCGGCGGGTCTGCGTGGGGCTGGGCTCGGCGATCAGCAAGACGGACACGACCGTCGGCGACGGCGTGTACATCGGGCGGTACTGCGGCGTGGGGCTGGCGGATCTGGGTGCCGGGTGCATGCTGGCCGACGGGGCGCAGGTGCTGTCCGGGCGGCATCAGCACGGGGCGGACGGCGGGGCGCGGGACGGGCAGACGATGACGTACGAGCGGGTGCGGATCGGCCGGGGGGCGTGGATCGGGGCAAACGCGGTGGTGATGGCGGACGTGGGCGACGGGGCGGTGGTGGGCGCGGGTGCGGTGGTGGTGCGGCCGGTGCCGGACGGGGGCAAGGTCGCGGGCGTGCCGGCCAAGCCGATCGGCCCGGGTCTGACGCTGGACTGGACGCGCGGTCGCAGCTCTGAGCAAGACACCCCGTCTAGACTCGCGGCATGACCGGCTTCGGCGACACGACATCGCCCGAACCTTCGCTCGGTCGCTACCCGGCGACCCGGTTGCGGCGTCCGCGGAGGCACGCGTGGTCGCGCCGGATGGTTGCCGAGGCATCGCTGAGCCCGTCGGACCTGATCTGGCCCTTGTTCGTCCACGACGGCGACGCGGCGATCGACATCCCCACGATGCCGGGCGTCCAGCGGCTGCCGATCGGCGGCGTGGTCGAGGCGGCCAGGCGAGCGGTCGACCTGGGCATCCCGGCGATCGCGCTGTTCCCGGTGACCGACCCGGCCCTGAAGACCGACGACGGCCGCGAGGCGGTGCGCGAAGACAACCTCATCTGCCGGACACTGTCGGCGGTGCGTGACGCGGGCCTGGACCTCGGGCTCATTACGGACGTGGCGCTCGACCCGTACACGGCCCACGGCCACGACGGCCTGCTCGACGCCGACGGGTACGTGGTGAACGACGCGACGGTCGAGGTGCTCTGTCGGCAGGCGGTGAATCAGGCGAAGGCGGGGTGCCAGGTGGTCGCGCCGAGCGACATGATGGACGGGCGGGTCGGGCTGATCCGCGCGGCGTTGGATGCTGCGAGGTTCGAAGACGTGTTGATCATGAGTTACGCGGCGAAGTACGCGTCGGCTTTTTACGGGCCGTTCCGCGACGCGGTGGGGTCGTCGGGGGCGCTGCGGGGGGACAAGCGGACGTATCAGATGGACCCGGCGAACGGCGGCGAGGCGCTCCGCGAGGTGGCGATGGACGTGGCGGAGGGCGCGGACTGGGTGATCGTGAAGCCCGGGCTGCCGTACTTGGATGTGTGTGCGCGGGTGAAGGCGGCGTTGGGGGTGCCGACGTTCGCGTACCAGGTGAGCGGGGAGTACGCGATGCTTGCGATGGCGGCGGCGGCCGGGGCGTTGGACCGGCGGGCGGCGGTGATGGAGTCGCTGCTGGCGTTCAAGCGCGGGGGGTGCGACGGCGTGTGGACTTACTTTGCCCCCGAGGCGGCCGGTTGGCTGGCGTCGGGGGAGGGTTGATGCGACACTGGGAACGCGGCCACGAAGACCGCTGCGTTCATTTTCCACGGTTTCACAACGGAGTGGCAAGGCGTGGCCATCGAACTGACGTGCGGGTCGTGCGGCAAGACGCTGCGGGTGGCGGATGAATACGCGGGGCGGCGTGCGTCGTGCCCGTCGTGTCACGCGGTGATCGACATCCCCGCGGCCGGCGCGGCGGACACGTTCGAGCTCGAAGACCTCGAGCCGCTCGAAGAAGCCCCGGCCCCGGCGGCCGCACCTGCTGCCGCTGCTGCACCCGCTGCCGCCGAGGCCGAAGACGACGCGGACGACATCGAAGACACCGGCTATTCCATGGACCACAGCGCGTTGGATGTGCTTGCGCCCACGGCTGGCGCGTCGGCCACGCCGGTGTCGGCGGCCGACCGCATGACGGCGATGGGCACCAGCATGGGCACGGGCATCGGCTCGGCGATCGGCGCGCCGCCCACCGGCTCGGGCCCGATCGCCGGCGTCGAGGCCAACCTGGACATGGACGCCTCGGGCAAGCAGGCCGCGGCGACGCGACGCAACGCCTTGATTTTGAAGGTCGCGGCCGGGGTGGTCGTGCTGGCGATCGTCGGCGGCGTCGCCTTGGCGTTCCTCGGCCCGTCGGGCAGCAGCCCGAGCCCGCGACCCGGCGGCGGGGGTGCGGCGTCTTCGACTGCGGGCAACGGCGCCTCGGCTTCGCAATCGGGCTCGGCCGCGGCCGACGACGCCGATCAGGCCCAACAGGGCGGGGCGGGCGCGGCCTCGGCTTCGACCGCTTCTTCCGCCGGCTCGGGGTCGGCCTCCGGTTCGAGCGGCGGGCCTCTGAACTATCTGTCCGCGCTGGCGCAGGCCCGCGACACCGGCAGGGGGGCCGTGGTGGCGAACAACATGCGGCAGATCGGCGTGGCCTTAGGGCTGTACCGGGCCGAGCACGGGACCTATCCCGAGCAGATCGAGCAGCTGCGGGATTACATCGCCGCGTTCGACGAGCTGATGGAGAACCCCCGGACGGGCGAGACGCCCGGCTATATCTACGAGCCGCCGAGCCCGGGCGACAACCCCGCCGAGACGGTCGTGATGTGGGAAGCCCGGCGTGGGTTCAAGGACCTGTCCGGGCAGGTGCTCTACGCCGACGGCCGGGTCGGCGAAGACGACTGATCGCTCACCGCCGAACGGGCCTATGTGAGGGGCCCGTTTTGCGGTTACAGGCGACGATTTCTCCACCGCGAATGCACCCCGGGGGTCGGCACGACTCGGCGAGTTGACACGCGATTTGGGCTTGCTACACTCCGCGGCCCGATTCGGAGTCCGACGCCTATGCGAGACCCACATTCATGAGGCCTGAGACGGCACCCTGGATGCAAGTCCCAATGGACGCTAGACCCCGCATCGGCGGGTCGAATCGCGTGGCGACACGCGGCACGGCAGAGTTCTTTGACACGCGAATAGGTCTTTGTGTTGCAACACCGAGAAAATGTTGTCTCGTGCGTAAGGGCGAAGTCGCCCCGTCCGAGCCGACCCGGGCCGTTGCCGACCATTCGCGGAGCCGTCGCTGGCTTTGATGCGAGTGCGAGGCAGGGGTTCTCCGGCAGTATCTTTGGATACTTCCGGGGGTGGGTCGGTCGCAGGTCGGGGTGATGAAGTTACTAAGGGCACGTGGTGGATGACTCGGCGATCAGAGGCGATGAAAGACGTGGTAGCCTGCGATAAGCCGCGGGGAGCTGGCAAACAAGCTTCGATCCGTGGATGTCTGAATGGGGAAACCCGGCCACTTGTGGTCATCACACGCTGAATGCATAGGCGTGTGAAGC
>JBCCQE010000107.1:0-4215 GCA_039024495.1 Planctomycetota bacterium
GGTGTCGGTGACGGTGCCGACTTGGGTGTGGGGGATGCCGGCTTGGTCGAGGGCGGCGGTTGCCTGGGGGAGGTGGTCGGGGGGGAGTTCGAGGAGGTAGCGGGAGGGGGCTTCTTGGAAGAGGGGGGTTGTGAGTTGGTGGTGGGTGGGATCGATACCCGGGGCGGCGCCCCCCGGAAGGGGCTCTGCCCCGGCTTGGGGGGGAGAGGGGTTGTGGGGTGGGAGGTTGAGGGTGATGCCGAGGTTGGCGGCGATGGCCATTTCTGCGGCGGCGGTGAGGAGGCCGCCTTCGGCGCAGTCGTGGGCGGCGGCGACGTGGCCGGCTTGGATGAGGGCGGCGACGGCGCGTGCGGTGCGTGGGGCGAGGGCGAGGTCGACGGTGGGGATTGAGAGGTCGGCGTCGGCGTGTGCGTGGCCGATCATGGCGAGGTGGGAGCCGCCGAGGCGGGTGTTGGCGGTGTCGCCGACGAGCAGGAGGGTGTTGCCGGGTTGTTTGAGGTCGGCGGTGACGCAGCGGGCGGCGTCGGGGAGGACGGCGAGGGCGGTGACGAGGAGGGTGGGGGGGATGGCGATGAGGCGGCCGTCTTCGGTGGTGAACTGGTTGTGGAGAGAGTCTTTGCCGGAGACGAAGGGTGCGGCGAAGGCGAGCGCGCCGTCGTAGCAGGCTTCGGCGGCGCGGACGAGGGAGCCGAGGGTTTGGGGGTCGTCGCAGGAGGGCCAGCAGAAGTTGTCGAGGATGGCGATGGCGCCGTGGTTTTGGAGGGGGGTTGTGGTTGGGGTTGGGGTGGGGTTGGGGGTACCCGGGGCGGCGCTGCGCTCTGCCCCGGCTTGGGGGGTGGTGGATTGGGAGGTGGGGGGTGCGGGGGTGGCGCCGACGCAGACGGCGTTTCGGATGGCTTCGTCGATGGCGTGGAGGGTGGCTTGGTAGGTGTCGGGGTTGGTGGCGAAGGCGGGGTCGGCGAGCCAGGGGCAGACGCCGTTGGCGATGGCGATGGCGCGGGGCGAGCCGGGGATGGGGCGGACGACGGCGGCGTCCGAGTGGCCGAGGTGTTGGGGGCCGACGAGGGGTTTGACGACGGTGGCGGCCTGGACTTCGTGGTCGTATTGGCGGACGACGAACTGCTTGGAGGCGATGTTGGAGTGGGCGAGGAGGGTGTGGAGGGTTTGTTGGAGGCCCACGCTCACGGAGCGTGGGCTTTGGTTGGGGGTTGTGGTTTTTGCTTGGGTTGTTGGGGTACCCAAGGCGGCGCTTCGCTCTGCCTTGGCTTGGGGGGTTGTGGTTGTTGGGCTGGGTGCGGTGGCTTGGCGGGTGGTTTTGGGGAGGCCTTCGTGGAGGAAGGGCATGGAGAGGCGGCCGACTTCGTGGCCTTGGTAGCGGAGGACGAGTTGGGGGCAGGCGACGGGGGCTTGGCCGTCGTCGGGGGTGGCGGGGTAGTTGGAGACGCCGAAGCGGCCTAGGACGGCGAGGTCGACGCCTTCGTCGTCGCAGAGGGCTTGGAGGGCGTCGAGCTTGTCGGGGGGGACGGCGAGGACCATGCGCTCCTGGGCTTCGGAGATCCAGACCTCGGTGTAGGAGAGGCCGGCGTATTTGAGGGGGGCCTGGTCGAGGTCGACTTCGGCGCCGACGTGTTCGCCCATTTCGCCGATCGCGGAGGAGAAGCCGCCCGCGCCGCAATCGGTGATGGCGGAGAAGAGGGGGCCGTCGGGGTGGTCGCGTGCGGCGAGGAGCGCGTCGTGGGCGCGTTTCTGGGTGATGGCGTTGCCGATCTGGACGGCGTGGCCGAACTCGCCGGCGTGGGTGTCGGTGAGTTCGGCGGAGCTGAAGGTGGCGCCGTGGATGCCGTCGCGACCGGTGCGTCCGCCGACGGCGACGATGAGGTCGGCAGGGTTGGCGGTGCCGAAGCACTTGTCGAGCGGGATGGTGCCGATGCATCCGGCGAAGACGAGTGGGTTGCCGACGTAGTTGGGGTGGAAGTGGGTGCAGCCGTTGACGGTGGGGATGCCCATGCGGTTGCCGTAGTCGCGGACGCCGGCGACGACCTGTTCGAGGAGGCGGCGGGGGCGGATGACGCCGTTGGGCAGGGCGGTGTGGGGGGTGTCGGGCGGGGCGGTGCAGTAGGCGGAGGTGTTGGCGACGGGTCGTGCGAAGAGGCCGGTGCCCATGATGTCGCGGATGCATCCGCCGATGCCGGTGGCGGCGCCGCCGTAGGGCTCGATGGCCGAGGGGTGGTTGTGGGTTTCGACCTTGATGGCGACGCCGGTGTGGTCGTCGAGCTTGACGATGCCGGCGTTGTCGTCGAAGACGGAGACGAGCCAGTCGTCCATGCCGGGGTGCTGGTCGCGGAGCGTGAAGGTGGCGGCGGCGACGGTGGCCTTGAGCAGGTTGTGGATGGTGACGGAGCCGTCGTCGTGGAGGGTGTGGTGGGGCTTGTTTTGGAAGATGGGGTCGGGGTTGGGGGAGTGGTTGGTACCCGAGGCGGCGCTGCGCTCTGCCTCGGCTTGGGGGTGGGGTGGGGTGGGGGTGTAGTGGATTGTTGCTTTGAGGGTTTTGTGGACGCAGTGCTCGGACCAGGTTTGGGCGAGGGTTTCGAGCTCGATGTCGGTGGGCTCGCGGTCGAGCTGGTCGAAGTGGGCCTGGATGGTCTTCATCTCTTCGAGGGAGAGGAAGAGGTGGGCCTGGCGGGAGAGGGTGGCGAGTGCGTCGTCGTCGAGGCCGCGAATGGGGATGTGACGGAGCTTGAAGTGGTAGGGCCCGGGGTGGGCGAAGGCCTCGGGGTGGTGGGGGGTGAGGTAGGCGTTGTGGATGACGGCGTTGGCGAGGCGGGTGTCGGCGAAGCTGCGCAGTGCGGCGTCGGACGGCCGCGCGGTGTCGGGGGTGAAGGCGAGATCGGTGCGGTCGGCGGTGCGGGCTTCGAGGTCTTGCGGGAGGTCGGGGCGGAGGTCGCGGAGGACGGCGGTGATGGTCTGGGCGACGGGGTCCATGACGCCGGGCTTGTGGTGGACCTCGAGGGCGCGGGCGTGTTCGGGGACGGGGCCGATGCCGTGGTGGACGCGCTGGGCAACGGGGTCGACGAGGAGGGCGTCGGCGAGGTCGTGATAGGCGGGGGCGTCGGCGGGGCGCTCGAGGAGATAGACGCGGACGTGGGTGACGGCGGCGAGGCCGGGCAGGGCGTCGGCCCAGTCGGCGGGGGGTGGGGCGGGGTCTTCGTGGGCGGGCCAGACCTCGATGCGGTCGACGACGCGGGGTGCGGAAGCGGCGAGGTCGCTGGCGGGTGCTGCGGTCACGCGGCGAGTTTAGCGAGGGCGGGGTTTGGGTTGTTCGTGGGCCCACGGCTGGACGCCGTGGGCTCCGGGTGGGGTCTGTGATGTGTGACCCACGGCTTGAAGCCGTGGGCTTCGGGGTGGTTATTGCGCGGTGGTCGGAGTGGGCAGCGGGGTGACGATGATGGGGTCGGGGGCGCCGATTTGGCTGGGGAAGACGAGCCAGCCTTCGAAGGGGTAGTCGGCGGTGTGGCCGGGCGGGTCGGGGGGGGCGACGAGTTGGATGGGGGTGTCGAAGACGGGGAGGTAGACGCGGCCTCGTTCGTCGGTGCGGTTGTGGGGGTAGATGAGTCGGAGGGAGTCGTCGAGGACGTCGTCGGCCTTGCGGGCGAAGGCGAGTTCGAGGTGGCCGATGGGTTGGTTGGCGAAGGGTTCGCCGGTGGGTGTGACGTAT
This sequence comes from Planctomycetota bacterium, assembly GCA_039024495.1. Taxonomy (GTDB): domain Bacteria; phylum Planctomycetota; class Phycisphaerae; order Phycisphaerales; family Phycisphaeraceae; genus JBCBUE01. Next base: position 3,716 of record JBCCQE010000107.1, read on the forward strand.
TGGAGGACGAGGGCGGCGGGGGCTTGGGCGAAAGCATCGACTCGTGACTGGTCGGTGATGTCCGCGTATCCGAAGTCCTTTAAGCCATTCAGCCAAGAGCTATAAAACGACACGTCGTCTGGGACTTCGTCCAGTAGCCGATAAATGCTTTCGACATCCGCTGGGTCTTCGATGAGCGCGGCGAGGTGCAGAGGCACGGTATCGACGTACTGCTCTGCATCTTCGGAAATCGCAAATGGCAGCTCTTTGGGGATCTTGGAGCCGTAGGGGCCGCGCATGTAGCGGGGGGGCTCGACGAGGAGGATGGAGGTGGCGGCTTGGGGTTGCCAGTTGGCGCGGTCGGCGAAGTCGAGGGGTTGGCGGGCGTCGTCATCTTCACCCTCGCCTGCCTCACACTCATCGGCGTCACCTTCCACTTCGCCGGCAAGTACTTCAGCGAAAACCGAATCGACGCCCGCCAACCCCTCGACTTCGCCGACCGCGCCAACTGGCAACCCCAA
>JBCCQE010000108.1:0-4200 GCA_039024495.1 Planctomycetota bacterium
CCCCGGCCCCTTCGCCGAATCGCCAACCACCGAAGCCCCCAACGCCACGACGCCGCAAGCCCCCACCCCCGCCGCCTGGCAAGGCACGCCCGCCGACGGCTTCGGCCTCGGCGCCGCCGGCCTCCTCGACGTCTTCGCCTAACCCCCGGAAGTGCGATGTCGGGTGCCACACCTTGACCGCAACGCGGCAAGGTGTGCCCCTCACAAAAAATCACACCCCCAAAGCCGCATGGCAACGCCATGCAGTGCCCAAGCCGCTTGCGGCTTAGCCTGTCCCCATGCCCCGCCGGCCACGCCAACCCCGCCTCCGCCGCCCCGCCGAATGGCTCGCCGCACGCCGCGCCCGACGCCGACTCCTCTTCGCCATCATCGCCATCGCCGTCGCCGCGCTCATCGGCATCGACCGCGTCGGCTGGCTGCTCGTCCCCGCCGACGACCACGCCCGCTACCACCTCCGCGACGTCACCGTCGTCGCCGTGATCGATGGCGACACCCTCGACGTCGACCTCCCCGACGCCCCGCACCCCACCACCCGCGTCCGCCTCTGGGGCATCGACACCCCCGAGCGCGGCGACCCCGCCACCCACACGCCCCCCGAGCCCGGCTACCAACAGGCCACCGACGCCGCCCGACAATGGGCCCTGAATCAGACCGTCACCCTCGAGCTCGAACCCCACAGCACCCGCGGCCGCCACGGCCGACTCCTCGCTCACGTCCGACTCCCCGAGGGCGACCTCCTCAACGAACGACTCCTCGAGCAAGGCCTCGCCCGCGCCGACCCCCGCTTCCCCCACAGCCGCGTCGAACGATTCGACCTCCTCGAAACCGCCGCGCGAAAACGCCGCATCGGCCTCTGGGAACCCTGAACCCCCGCCCCACCACCCCACCCGCCCCCTCAAGCCGGGGCAAAGCAAAGCGCCGCCCCGGGTACGCCCCCCTCACGCCATCCCCCCACGCCACCGCCCCCGCACGCAGGTGATCCACCAATCACCCCCCCCGCTCGATCCGCCCCTCATCGTCCGCTAAAATCTAGTCGACCGACCCATCGCTTTCTCTTTCCCGAGGGCCCACCGTGCAGATCCGATTCGGCAGGCGTCGCCGCAGGCTCGAAACGCCCCAGCAAATGATCGCCGACACCAGCGCCTTCCTCACCTGGGCCCTGCCCCGCGCCCACCGCCTGCCCCGCGTGCCCGTCCGCCCCGTCCGCGATGGCGGGTTCTCGGCCCTCAATGCCATCCCCGGCGCCACCGAACGCGTCGCCCGATGGTGGGCCGTCTCCCTCGACACCCTCGCCCGCCGCATGAATCAACCCTGACCCCAAGCCGCTCGCGGCTTAGCCTCCCCGGCTCCCCCCACACCCGCCGCCGATCCCGCCAACGCCGACCTCACCCCCGATCCCGCCCGCCATTCCGCAAACCGGCTCAACCGCCCCCCTCCCCACCGCCGATCTCCCCTTCACACCCCCGCCCCGGCCACCCGAGCAAGACCATGGACGTCAAAGCCAAAATCCGCCCCGGTTACATCTGGCGACCCGGCCTCATCGCCCTCGCCCTCCTCGGCTTCGCCGGGTACTTCTTCTACGACGGCGCCATCGCCTATCCCTACAAGCAGAACATCCAGCTCGCCTATCAGCAGCTCCAGGAGGAATACCCCGAAAGCTCCAACGAGCGGTGGATCCAGATGGCCACGGAAAACGGATGGGACACCGCCATCCCCTCCGCCCCCATGAGCGACATGTCCATCACCACGCAGTTCATCTGCGGGTTCATCTGCCTGCCCATCGGCATCTACTTCGCCTTCGGCTTCCTCAGCGCCCTGCGCTGGTGGGTCGCCATGGACGACAACGGCCTCAAAGATCACCGCGGACGCGACATCCCCTGGGAAGCCATCGAATCCGTCGACACCAGCCGATGGAAAACCAAAGGCATCGCCTGGGTCCACTTCAAAAACAACGACCAGTCCGACAAGCTCCTCCTCGACGACTGGAAGTTCGAAACCAAACCCATCGGCGACATCATGAAAGAGCTCGAAAACCGAAGCCTCGCCAACATCTCCCTCGAAACCGACACCCTCGAAGCAGGCTCCGACCACCCCATCGACGAACCCGACCCCGCCGAACGCCCCACCACCACCTCCCAATCCGACCCCACCACCTGACCCGCCCCATCCCCAAGCCGCTCGCGGCTTAGCCCCTCCCCCACACCGCAACATCGGGTGCCACACCTTGACCGCGCAGCGGCAAGGTGTGCAAACGCAAAGCACAACCCCCTCACCGCACCCCCACCTCACGCACCCGCCGCTGCAGCAACCGCAGCCTCCGCTCCGCAGCGCGGATCGGCGCGTCCAGCACCCCCGCCGCCCGCTCCCGCTCGCTCAGCAGCAGCCGCTGTCGCCGCAGCCGGCGCACCCGGTCCGCCGCACGCTCCAGCTCCTCGCCCCAACGGTTCGACGCGTCGATCCCATCCATCGCTCACCCTCCGATGCAGCCCCACGCCGCAGAACCAGACTCAGACTCAGATCAACACCCAACACACCGAATCAAACCACATCGACGCTACGCGCCGCCCCGCAAACCGCACGCGCTCAAGAACCCTCCGCCAGCATCAACTCCGGCGTGAACGCATCGCGAAACTCAAACACACCCACAAAATCCTCGAACGTGTCTTCATCCGTCCGACGCATCAGCCCCGCCTCGACCATCTCAAACACGATGCGCCCAAAGTCTTCGCACGCCGTCACGCCCCACCGCCGCAACACTGTCCGCGCCATCAGCCCGTACTGATCCACCGCAAAGTCCCGCAGCCCGTGGCAAAGCTCCCGCCCCGTCACGTGACGGTCCTGCCCCGCGTTCTCATCCCCATCGTCCGACGACTCCAACGCCATCTCCCCGTGCATCCGCGTCACCGTGAAGTCCAGCCCCCGCTGGACAAACACGAAAGCATCCAGCGGATACCGGCTGTTCGAGGCGATCGCTTGAAGGTCAATTTCCACCATGGCAGCACCCGCATCATAGCCGCCGCCCCAGGCCCGTCACCCTTCGGGTTTTTCGCATTCCAAACTCCGCAAACCATCCCCGAGTTCTCCACCTTCCACACCTCCCCCAACCCTCCACAACCCACCCGCCACACCACGCCCCGCGAACACCCACCCCAAGCCGAGGCAGAGCGCAGCGCCGCCTCGGGTCCCCCCAACCCACCGCCCAAACCCCCTGCCCATACCATCACCCCGTGCCCGACCCCAACCCACCTCAACCTACATCCACTCCCCCCGCCTCACCCCCGACCGCCCCCCTCGCCGAGTCCCCCCTCCAGCGACGCCGCCTCTACACCCTCCTCGTCCTCGCAGGCCTGGTCCTCGGCTCGCTGACGATGCTCAACATCCTCGGTGTCACCCGATTCATCGTCCTCTTCTCCTATAACCCCGCCACCGCCACCGACCCAGCCACCCTCGCCTGGGGTCAATGGGGCGCGATCCCGTTCGCCCTCGCCGTCGGCGTCCTCCCCTACCCCATCACCTTCCTCTGCACCGACCTCATCTCCGAGTTCTACGGCCGAAAAACCGCCAACTTCATCGTCTGGGTCGGACTCCTCCTCAACCTCTGGGTCATGTTCATCCTCTGGCTCGGCGGGGTGTTGCCCGGAGGCGGGCCCATCGAAGAGGCCTTCTTTGATATCCGCACCGCCGCCTTCGGAGCCGTCGCCGCCTCCATGGTCGCCTACCTCGTCGCCCAGTTCGTCGACGTCCAGCTCTTCCACTTCTGGAAGCACCTCACCAAGGGCAAAGCCCTGTGGCTGCGCAACAACGCCTCCACCCTCGTCTCTCAGTTCGTCGACACCTTCGCCGTCATCACCATCACCCACTTCTACGCCGCCGCCCTCCCCGTCAACCCCGACAACCCCATCTGGCCCCAGCTCTGGACCTTCATCCTCACCGGCTACGTCTTCAAAGCCGCCGTCGCCCTCCTCGACACCCCCCTCATCTACGCCGCCGTCCACTTCCTCAAGGGCTTCCTGCAAATCGACCCCACCGCCCACCCCACCCGAACCCCCGCCACCTAAACCCCCGCCTCCCCCTCCCCCATGAAGCGCCGCGGCTTGCCGCGTCTCCCCACGCCGCGCGCGGCTTAGCGCCCCACCCAACCCCCACCACAACCACCCCCCCACCCACGCTTCCCCCAAGAAGCGCCGCGATCCATCGCGC
>JBCCQE010000109.1:0-3993 GCA_039024495.1 Planctomycetota bacterium
CCCACCGGTCCCCCCACCCCCCTCACGCGCCGCTTTTTATCGCGTCCCCCCAACCGCCGCCCATCAACCGCCCCCGTCACCCACGCCCGCCCGCCCCCACCACAAACTCCCACCGCTGCCGCGGCAACCCCGCCTTCACCGGATTCTCCTCCACATACTTGACCGCCCGCTCGAAGTAATCCCAGGAATCAATAAACGGACACCAACACCCCCGCGCCCAAGGCGAAGGCAACCGCCCACCCCTCCCCGTCTCACCCGCCATCGGATGCACCCCCTCCGCCGACAACCGCTGCGTCGCCTTGGCTTTCAGGTGCCGCGCAATCGCCTTGTAATCCTTGCGATCCCAACGCATCACCACGTGCGCATGGTCCGGCAGCACCGCCAACGCAGCCACCCGATACCCCGCCTCCTCCGCCGCCTCGCCAAACCCCCGCGCCACCGCCTGCGCCTGCACCCCATCGAACCGCACCGGTGAATGCCGCAGCGCCCGCTTCGCCGCCAACCGCAACCCCCGATCGTGCGCCCGCCCCGCGACCGATCGTGTTGTCCCCGCCCGCACCGGCACCCCGTACACCGCCAACTCGTACTCCCGCACCACCTCCGACCAAGACCCCCGCGGATCATTCGGCAACCAGAATCCATACCCCGACAAAATAAAATGAAATCCAACAATCACCCCCACACCCTACCCATCCCGAACGCCTCCATGAAGCGCCGCGATTCATCGCGCCGAACAACGATATTACCTTGTTGACAACAACCGCCGTCCATCAATGTGAGTCATCTCTATGGTGTTTCTCTCGCAAGAGCAAGTCGTCGGGCAACGGATCGTAGAGATCTGGAAGTCGCCTCCCGACCAATCACATCTTGAAGACCCAAACTTCAGTGATATGGATTGGTTCGCCCACCGCGATGTCGTTGTGCAGCTTGAAGCAGGCGACAGCTTCAGTCTCGATCAGGCAGAGAACCTAGTGGACGGGCTGAGAGGGTTCGAAGGTTCCGCTGAAGCGTGGGAGCGAGCAAGACGATTCAAGAGTACGTGATGAAGAAACAATGGCCGTCCACAGGCGATAAATGGCAACAGATGTCTGGAAAAGACTCGCTGATCGGGATGGTCGTCGCAGATGTCGTTCAATGCGAAGAGTGGCTGGGCCTCGGTGTTGTTGGCAAGAACGGACTGTGCGTCTGCCTCGACTCGGAAATCCACGGATACGTCGAACCTCGATGGATCGATGCAACAGCGGTGCCGTCCGATGCGCGATCCATCTGGCCTAACTCTCCGAGTCTCTAGCTTCAGCAGTGCTGAGGCTTGTGCGGGTACCGAGGCTTTCTGGGCAATTCTGTGCGCACCACACCCACCCCTTAACCCCTCACATGGACCCCATCTCCACCCCACGCGTCCAACACCTCGGCAGGGTGCGGGCGCGGCGGGCAAGGCGGCGGTCCTGGCCGGGCCAAGAAGCGACGCCGTCAGCATCGCGGCCGTCGGCGGCGGACGGGTGAGGCCCCTGCCCCAACCATCCCACCCCCCCGCCCGCCCCCCGGCCGCCACCGAGTCTGGACGACCCAACACGCCGCCGCGCGACGCCGACGCCGCGCCACGCGGGGTCCGAAAGACGCTCCCTGACAACCCAACGCCGTCCATCGACCACACCGCACCCCGCGCGCACGACCCGGCAACCCCAGCCGGGATGCGACGTATCCAGGGGTTCACCCCTGTAGACCGCGGTTCTAAATGGCACAAAGCGCACGAAGAATGGCACACCGGGTGCGCATGGCATCGCCCGATGTCAGCTAGCTACATCTGTCGAAGAGGATTCAATTAAGGCTCGAAAGGCGTTTAATACCCAACTAAATCGCCGCGACCCTTTTGTTGGTCGAAGTCGTTGAACGGGTCGGGGCCGGAGAGAACCGGGCCGTTGTAGATGATGGTTTGGTTGATGACCGGCGTGGGCGGAGCGGGGGGGGGAGCTGTCCGTCGAAGACATCAGCGAGCGGATCGAAGCCGCCGAGCCGAGGGTCAATGCGAACCCGGCGGTTGAATTTCCCCTCTGCGATCTCGCGTTCTAGCCGCGCCAGCTGTTGCTCGTCCCCCACAAACTGCAACGGGGCGACGGCCCCGAGGATGGCGTTGCCACCCCCACGCTCTTGAAGCCGTGCCAGAACGTTCTGCTCGGCCTCGCCGAGGGCTGCCAGCGATGAGGTCTCCAGGCTGACCGAATCGCGGAGGTCGCGATCGTTGCGTCGATCGGCGGCCCGAACGAATCCGGACTGGATGATGTTGGCGATCTGCGCGTCGGCCGTGACGGCCAGGCGTTCGGCCCGGTCGTCTTCGAGGCCGTCGCTGAGCTCGCGGGCCAGGGCGGGACCGATCCTGAGCCCCTCGTTGCCGCCCAGGGCTTGCCGCAGTTGGTTCTGGTTGATGTCGCCCCGCTCGAACGCAGCGGCAAGCAGTTCGATCCGGCGGATCGGGGAGTCGTCTTGGCTGACGCCGAGCGACGCGAGCAGCGGGTCCACCTGCCCGTTCGAGTCGGTGCGGGAGACGGCCCCGAACACCGCGTTGATCGCCTCGCCGCTGGTGCCCAGGTTCACCTGGTCTCTCACGGCGAACAGCAGGTCGAGCAGCTCGGGGCCGCTGGACTCGCCGACGCGCTCGACGATGCCGCCCAGCGTCTGAGGCGCGATGCCGGCGTTGAGCAACCCGGTCGCCTGGTCGATGGCGTCCTGGCCGGTGATGCCCAGCCGCGTCTCCAGGGACTGAAGGAGATCAACCGCCTCGGTGCCGCCGACGCCGGTGGCGCGTCGCAGGCGGGCGAGCTGGCTGATTCGGTCGGCCAGGTCTTGAGGCGTCAGGTCGGGGCGGAGGTCGCTGAGCGTGGTCGCCGAGGCGATGAGCGCGTTGCGGCCTTCGACGCCGAGTGACTCGCGGAGGGCGGCTTCGTTCGAGGCACGGGTCAGGTCGTCGGCGTTGAGCCCGCCGATGTTGGCCGCGAGCCCGCGGTTCTGCTCGCCCAGATTGGCGACGGCGTTGCTGGCTTCCCTGGCGGTGTCACGGATGGAGTTGAACAGGTTGATCAGGCCGAACCCGGCCGTCACCGCACCGAGCATCGATGTCGCGAGCCGCCCGAGGCCGCCCACCAACACCGAGACCCCGCCCTCGGCCTCGTTGCTGGCGTTGCCCAGGTCGCGCTGCTGGTCGGAGGCTCGCTCGGCCTGCCGGCCGGCGTCGGCTTGGGCGTCGCCGAGGTTCTCGACCTCGTTGGCGGTGTCGCGGAGCTCGCGTTGCGCCTCGTCGCCTCCGACGACTTCGATCGGCTGCTGGATGGGGTCGTTGATCGGCATGGCGTTGCAGGGGCAATTCCCTCGCCGGGCGGTGACCCGGCGAGGGTGAACACGGAGAACGATCAGGCGGCCAGCAGGTCCGCGCAGCCCATCGCCGCGTCGGACTTGCCGACGTTGCTGAAGAACGCGACGGCCGACACGAAGGTGCCGGACGCGCCGTTGCCGGCGGTGAGGGCGAGCTGCTGGTATCGCTTGCGGCTCTTGCGGAGGTCCACCACCACCGCGAACACCTTGTCGTCGTCGGTGGCCCCCGGGAGGGTCTTGGTGGCGGACCAATCAACGACCTCGGTGCCGGCGTCGAGCGTGGTGTCGTCGGTCCTGGCGTCGGACTCGTTGACCTTCAGCTCGGCCAAGGCGACATCGGTCGCGCCCAGCGTGAGGATGAAGATGAGATAAGCCGCGCCGCCGCCGTCGTTGATGTCGATGACGTTGGACGCGGGGGCGGTGTTGTCGGCCTGCGCGGCCGGCGGGATCGCCGGTCGGAAGATCAGGTTCTGGATGGGAGTCATGGTGGGTTCTCGATGAAGGTTGGGTCAATGTGTGAGTTGCTACTTCCGGGGGACTTCCGGGGGCGGGGGGCCGAGCCCCCGGCCCGCGTAAGAGCCGGGGGCGAGGCGGCCCAAGACGTCCCGGCGTCCGGGCGTCCGGGGG
>JBCCQE010000110.1:0-3916 GCA_039024495.1 Planctomycetota bacterium
AATCCAGCTTCGCAAGCGTTGTCGTTTCCTCGATGTCGCCAGGGCGGGGTGCTGGGCGGCCGCGGGGGTGGCGAGCGCGGTGACGGCCGCGGCGAGGGTGGCGGCGGCGAGGCGGATCGGTAGGGTGCGGAGGGTTTGCATGGCGCGAGTGTACGCGTCGGGCGGCGGTTGCCGAGGGAGAGTCCACATTGCTTGCGCGGAGTTTGCGCGAAGATGAAGAGCGGGCGGGCGGCCGATCGCGGACGGGGCGTCGCGGGGAGGCGGCGGCGGCGCGTTATCTGCGGCGGCGGGGGTATCGGATCGTGGGCCGTAACGTGCGGACGGCGGTCGGCGAGGCGGATTTGGTGGCGATCGCGCCCGGGGAGCGGCGGCTGGTGATCGTGGAGGTGAAGGCGCGGTCGGCGGACGCGGCGGGGCCGGAGCCGGAGACACGCGTTGGGGCGTTCAAACGGCGCAAGCTCGTGCAGGTGGCTCAGGCGTTGCTGAAGCAACGGCGTTATGCGGGGTACGCGGTGCGGTTCGACGTGGTGGGGGTGGACCTGCCGGCGGCGGGGTGGCGGGCGTGGGTGGGGCTGGAGCGGGCGGTGGTGCGGCACCACGTGGGGGCGTTTTCTGCGTAGCCGCTGGTTTTAGAGCGATTTCGGTTGACCTCTAGCGGGTGCCACACCTTGCCCCGACCAACGGGAGGGCAAGGTGTGCCGATCCTCCTTGCACGCGCGCACACCTTGCCGCTCCGCGGACAAGGTGTGGCACCCGATACATCCAAAGTGAAAACGCTCTAAGCGCGGCTACGGGGCGAGGATGGCGATCAGCATGGGCAGCCCGCACACGAAGCCGAAGAAGAGCGCTCCCAGGGTGAATAGAACGACACCGATCCATCCCAACACCACTCCCACGGTGGCGAGCATCATCTGGTCTTGCGGCGCTCGTCCCTGCGCCACGGCGCGTTTGGCGTAGGGGTATTGCCAGATCGCGACGACGCCCAGCGGCCCGCAGCCGGTGACGAGCGAGAGGATGCCGAAGATGAGGCAGACGGTGGGCGAGCCGTCGGTCGTGCCGTTGGCGGGCTGGCCGTAGCCGGCGATGCGGAGGGATTCGCGGACGGGGGTGCCGCACTCGGGGCAGTTGCCGCCGATGGCGGTGCCGCTGAGGTCATAGCCGCAGGTGATGCAGGGGGTTTGCGATGGAACCGGGCTTGCCCCGGGTGGTTGCGACATGCGGCCAGCGTATCGCGGGTGAATCACCGGGGCGTTGAATCGTTTTTGGCACCCGATCCAGACGAGCGGCGTTGGCGTTGGAGGTTGCGGGTCTGCACGCTCAACGGCACACATCGTGCTGCGCACGAGGTGTGGCACCCCAAATCACGGCCGGTCAGATGTGTTGCAAAACGCGCTGGTTCCTGCGCCTTCGCACACCTTGCCACTATGCGGTCAAGGTGGGGCACCCGATCCAGACGAGCGGCGTTGTCGCTGGAGGTTGCGGTAGGTGCGGGCGAGGTCGCGGAAGGGTTTGGCTTTGTGGAGGGTTTCTCGCCACTCGGCTCGGGGGAGGGAGTCGGCGACGATGCCGGAGCCGACGTGGAAGTCGACGCGGCCGGTGCCGAGGGCGCGGGGGTCGTGGGGCGGGGCGTCGGTTTCGATGCAGGCGGTGCGGATGGCGATGGCGAGGGTCATCGATCGGCCCTGGAGGGTGCCGATGGCTCCGCAGTAAGGGCCGCGGCGGACGGGCTCGAGGGCTTCGATGGTGCGCATGGCCTGGACCTTGGGCGCGCCGGTGATGGACCCGCCGGGGAGGGTGGCGCGGAGGAGTTGGCCGGGGGTGGCGTCGGGGCGGAGGGTTCCGGTGACGGTGGCGACGCCGTGGTCGATGGTGGGGTGGCGTTCGATGGAGCGGGGGTCGGGGACCTGGACGGAGCCGAAGCGGCAGACGCGGCCGAGGTCGTTTCGGAGCATGTCGACGACCATGGCGAGCTCGGCGCGGTCCTTTTCGGTGGCGTCGAGGGCGGCGTGGGGGTGGCGGTGGTCGGGTTGGTCGGCGGGCCGGGAGCCTTTGATGGGGCGGGTGGTGACGCTGCCGTCGGGGGTGAGGTCGAGGAAGAGCTCGGGGGAGATGGAGGCGAGGGCTCGGGTGCGTGCGTCGCCGAGGTCGGGCAGGGGGATGTGGGCGGCGTACCAGGCGGGGGCGCGGCGGAGCAGGGCGGCGAAGAGGTCGGCGGGGCGGCCGGTGAAGGCGGCGGTGAGGCGGGTGGTGAGGTTGACCTCGAAGGCATCGCCGGCGTGGAGGCGGTCGACGATGTGGGCGACGGCACGCTGGTAGTCGGCGGGCGAGAAGGCGGAGACGACGGGGCCGAGGTGGAGCGAGTGGGTCGTGGTCGGTGTCGACTGAGCGCGGTGGTCGGGCGGCGTCGGGATGGACCGGGCGTCGGGGCAGCGGTGGAGGACGGCCAGCGGCCAGCGGCGGTCGTTGCGGGCGCGGTTGGGGATCGATTCGACGTGTCGGCCGAGGTCGTAGCTGAGGTAGCCGATCCAGCGGGTGTCGGGCTCGGCGGCGAGCAGGGCGTCGAGGTCGTCGAAGGGGTCGTGCGTGAAGCGGACGGCCGGGCGGTGGGGGCCGAGCCAGGTGGAGCGGCTGTCGGCGGTGAAGACCCAGGCGGACTGCGGCGTCGCGATGAGGGAGTGGCGGGCCCAGCGCGGGTGGTGGCGGGCGGAGTGGAGCAGCGCGGTTGGGCGGGTCGCGGCGAGGAGCTGGGCGACAGGGTCGGGCTGATGGATCTGCGTGGGCGGGGTGGTGGGGTTGGGGTGCTCGACTCCGGGGGGCGGCATGGGCTGATGCTATCGCGGGGCGGGTCTATATTGCGGCGATGATTGAGGCTTTGCGACGTGCGGCGATTTGCGTGGTGGTCGGGCTTGGGGCGGGGCTTGGGCTGGCGGGGTGTCAGCCGGAGACGAGCGATCGGGATATCGCGCTGATCGATACGGCCGGTGTCGCGGCCCTGCTGGCGGATGATGAAGGGCGGGCGCTGGTGGTGGATGTGCGTCGGTGGGCGGAGTACGACGCGGGTCACATCCCCGGGGCGGTGTGCGTGCCGATGTCGGAGCTGCGGTCGGGCGACCCGGTGTTGGCGGGGGCGCGGCCGATTGTGGTGTACGCGGAGAGCTTTGAGAGCCCGCTGTCGGCGGCGGCGGCGAAGAAGCTGATCGCCGACGGGTATGTCGACGTGCTGGACTACCGCGGGGGGCTGGCGTTCTGGCGGGAAGAGGGGCGGGAGGTGGCGACGCCGGCGGGGGGAGTGGGTGAAGAGGTGGCGCCGGTGCGGGCTGCGGCGGATGACGAGATGATCGCGCCGCTGCCTGGGGAGTGAGGTTGGGTTGGTGGGGGGGTAACCCACGGACACAGTCCGTGGGCTTCGGCGCGTTGTTGCGTGAGTGAGTTGGCTGTCGTCCGTGACTACTTGTCGTCGGGATCGTTTCGGAGTCGCCAGGGGAAGGCGATGCCTGCGGCGCCGAGGACGATGCCGACGACGGGCAGGGCGGCGCGGTGGGGGCCGGTGGCGATGCGGTTGAGCATGGTGTTGGCGGGCTGGTAGGGGGCGGGCTTGGCGTGCTGGTCGATGCCGAGCAGGTCGAGCGGGCGGTCGGGCGTGGGGGGGGCGAGGGTGTCGGCCTGGTCGTCGGCGGGCTGCATCCGCCAGCGGTCGTGGGCGACTCGCGCCAGGAGCGTGGGGTCGCGGTCGTCGAGGGCGTCGGCGAGTTGGCGGAGGCGGTCGTTGGCGGCCTGGTGGTTGTGCAGGGCGACGGCGAGGGACTGACGCTGCGTGCGGAGGGCCTCGGCTTCGTGCCAGGCGGGGACGAGCATGGCGGCGGCGATGAGCGCGAGGCCGCCGGCGAGCATGATCCAGCCCGGCAGGGCGGCGAGG
>JBCCQE010000111.1:0-3746 GCA_039024495.1 Planctomycetota bacterium
CCCACACTTCATAATATCTTCCATGCACCCCGCCCTCCCCCGCGTCGCGCCCGCGCTCTTCGCCCTCGCCGCCGCGCTGCTCGTCGTCGCCGCGTCCCTCTCCGTCGCCCGCGCCGACGCCGCGACCAACGAAGCCGCCGCGCCCACCGACCCCGAAGCCATCGCCGTCGCCAACCTCATCTACGCCCGCAGCAAGTCCTCCGTCTGCTACGCCCCCACCTTCCTCGAAACCACCTCCGCTGAAACCCACATCAAAGCCCAGCCCGCCTTCACCAAAGTCCGCCTCGAGTCCGGCCAACTCTTCGACCACCCCTTCTCGGTTATGACCGGCGAGGGCGGCTTCACCCTCACCGACGCCCAACGCCAAAACCTCCGCCGCTATCTCGAGTCCGGCGGGTTCGTCATCGCCTCGGCCGGCTGCTCGTCCAAGCCCTGGGCCGCCAGCTTCCGCAACGAGATGAACACCCTCTTCCCCGATCACGACCTCCAGGTCCTCAGCGAAGACCACCCCGTTTTCGTCAACGTCTTCGATGTCCGCCAGTCCACCTACAAACGCGGCGGCCCGCGCCTCCCGCACCTCGAAGCCCTCACCCTCGACGGTCGCGTCGCCCTCATCTTCTCGCCCGACGGCATCAACGACACCGCCAACGCCGGCAAAGGCTGCTGCTGCTGCGGCGGCAACGAACTCCGCCAGGCCCAACACCTCAACGTCAACATCCTGGCGTACGCGCTGACGCATTGATGCTCGATGCGCCCCGACTAGGAAAGGCGTTCGTCGATCTGTGCGAGTGGTGGGACGCACAGACCCAAGAGCATGGAAGGGACATTGTAAGCCTCATCGATCAGGGCGGGTACTGGTCGCTCTACATCGATGTCACTGGCACAACGCTTGAAGCTGCCGAGTATGAAGAGGTGGATTTCAGCGACGAAGCCAACGCCGAGATGGAGTTTCATGCGTGGCGTGAAGAGAACACGTGGCGAGCCACCTGTACGTCTTCCGCCCTGCCGCTCGCCATCGAGTCGTTCGTCGAATGGGCAAAGGGCCGAGGCGATTGGCCCAACCTGATCTCACAAGAAGCGCTCGCGGCTCAAGAATTCAAGAAGAACCTGGAGCACTGGAAGAACGACACCGTCGACGAGCCTTGCAAGATCGATGGCTGCAACGCAAACCGGGTGAGAAGCACGGGGTACTGCCCGGATCATCTTGCCGAACTGTTTCACCGCGATCGCAAAACCGCTGCAGATTGAAATGAAACCGAAACCTACTTGCCAGACGCACACAATGCTGTAATCCGAGATTGAGCCCTGCTAACATTCGAAGAGCATGGATGAATCCCCAATCAAGATCGATCCGGAGATCATGCACGGCGAGCCCTGCTTCCGCGGCACCCGCGTGCCGGTGAAGACGCTCTTCGATTACCTCGCCGGCGGCGAGAGCATCGACCGATTCTTGGAAGGCTTCCCAACGGTCTCTCGGGAGCTGGTCATCTCCGTGCTTCATCAAGCACAAGAGCGCATCGTCCAACCGGCTCAACCCGCCGCGTGAAACTCCTGCTCGACGAGTGCGTGGATCAACTGCTCCGCCACCACCTCACCGGGCACAAGGTCGAGACCGTCGGATTTCGTCGGTGGAACGGCGTCAAGAACGGCGAGCTATTGGGAAGAGCCGCCAAGGCCGGGTTCGACGCGTTGGTCACCACCGACCGCCGAATGCCTTCCCAACAGAACTCCGAGACGCTCCCGCTCTCGGTGGTCGTGATCGCCAGCGCCAGCAACGACTTCGAGGACATCATCCCGCTGATTCCCAACCTCCTCGCCGCACTGCCCACACTCTCGCCGCGCAGTGTCACCTTCATCGAGCCCGCAACACCCCGGTAATCACCTCCATCAACTCACCACGCGCCTCGCTCGTATCCACCCGGCGTTGCCGCACCTTCTCAAACACCTTCGCCAGCTTGCGCTTCGTCTCGCCGTCCCATTCGCTGACGCGCTCGACGATCAGCTCGCCGCGCTGCGCGTGCGTCCGCCGCGCCACGCTCCGATGATGCGCCAGCGCCCGGCCGAGCAGCACGAACGCCAAGTTCACGCTCTCCGTCGGCCCGTACGTCAGCAGCCGCCCGCCCAACGGCTGCGTCATCACCCGCGCCTTGGCCAGCCGATCCATCGCCAGCCACCCCGTCGCCGCGCCGCCGATCGCCCCCGCCGCCCCGCCCAACAGCGCCATCGCCCCGTGCGACAACCCCAGCGTCGCGATGTCCACCGTCGCCCCGCCCGCCGCCCCGGCGATCCCCCCGCCCACGAACCCCAGCTTCATCAGGTCCCCCCGCGACAACCCAAACGCCGACCACGTCCCCTCCGAAAACAGGTCCTCATCGATCAGCTCCAGCTCCGCCTCCCGCCGCTCCAACCGCTCGTGCCGATACAGCGACTCGACGTGACTGCGGCAGCGCCGCTCGGCCGTCCGCAGGTGCGCCCGGTACGCCTCCTCCAGCTCCGGCCGCCGCCGCGCCGCGTCCTCTTCCTCGGTCAGCTTCGCCTCCTGCCGATGCGTCAGCGCATCGATCAATAGATCGACGATCAACTCCACGCTCCGCGCCCGCCGCCGCGCGTCCTCGCCCTCCAGCGCCGCCACCGCCTCGTCCATCGGCCCCCGCCAGCTCTCCTCCAACTGCCCGAACGCCCGCAGCAGCTCCACCCGCTTGTCAAACTCCGCCGTCATCGCGTCGAACACCCGCACCACGCGGAAGTACTGCCCCAACGCCGCCCGCCACTCCTCCACGTGATCCGCCCGACCGATCGGGTTGATCAACGCCATGCTCGGCCGGCCCGTCCAACGCAGCACCTCCATCTCCGGCTCGAACTGCGGCCCATAAGGCGTCGACCCATCCACCACATACAAAATCGCCGCGCCCTCCAGAATCGGCTCCAGCAACGCCACCTCGTCGCGGTGCATCTCGCCCCCGCGGTGCGCCTTCACGAACTCGCGCACGACGCTCCCGCGCTCCGCCGCCGTCGTCTCGCGCTGCGTTATCCAATCCAGCGCCCGCCGCGCCCTTTGAAACCCCGGCGTGTCGATCAACTCATAGAGCACGCGCCCGCCCAGCGTCAGCGCATGACGGTCCGCCGCCGTCGTCGTGCCCGGCTCCGCCGCCACCCGCACCGTCGCGTCCTCCGAAAGCGTCGACACGATGCTGCTCTTGCCCTTGTTCGGATGCCCCACCACCGCAAAGCTCGGCACCACCGCATCGCTCACGCCACACCCCCTTCACTGATGGCCCCGCCCATCTCCCGCGCCACCAGCCGCACATCCCCATCACCCAGCCGCTCCACCGCCCGACCCCACGCCCCAAGTTGCGCCCCTCGCGTCGGCCCCGCGCCGTCCACAAACACCGCCACCACCTCGATCACCCCGCCGCCGATCCCCGCACGCAACTCACGCACAAAGTCCATCGCCTCCAACGTCGGCGGCTCCCACCCACGCACCGCCACCCGCACCACCCCGCCCGCTCCACCATCACCGTCCGCCGCCACCCGCGCGATCGCCGCCGCGTCCCCCGCCAGCCCCGCCGAGCCCCCCGCCTCCACCACGCGCCCTGCCTCGCCGTCGCCCCCCTCCCCAGGCACCCCCGCCCACCGCCCCACCCACCCGCGCTCCCCCGCATTCTCCGCCACCCCCACCGCCGAGCCGCGCGCCGCCACCTCTCCCTCCCCATCACTCCCCACTTCCGATGAGGCTTCATCCACCC
>JBCCQE010000112.1:0-3611 GCA_039024495.1 Planctomycetota bacterium
CCAAGCCGCGGCAGAGCCCGCGCCAGCGGGCGCCGCCGCGGGTACCTCCCCCACCCCCCCCTCCACCAACCCCCGCCGCCACGCAATCCCGCTTAACCCCCCCAGCCCCGTCCCCCGACTCACCCGCATCAGCAACGTCTCCCACTGATCCGTCAGCGTGTGCGCCGTCATCACCTCACCCGCACCGACCCGCCGCGCGATCGCCCCCAGCGCCGCGTACCGCGCCGCCCGCGCCGCCGCCTCCACGTTCCCCGCCCCAACCCGCACGTCTTCGCGCTCGAACCGCACGCACAGCTCCGCGCTCAAGCCCTCGACCCATCGCGCATCCGCCTCACCCGCATCGCCCCGCAGGTGGTGCTGCACGTGCCCGACCGTGAGCTGCGTCGCCCACCCCCGCCGCGTGCTCAGCGCGTGCATCACCCGCAGCAGCGCCACCGAGTCCGCCCCGCCGCTCACCGCCACCACCGCCCGCCGCGCCGGCTCGCCCACCCCAAGCTTCCGCCACCCCAGCCGACGCCGAAGCGCCACCGCCACCGCCCGCGTCACCGGGTGATACGCAAGCCCCTCACCCACCTTTGCCCCCCCCGCCCTTGCCCGACCCACCCCGCTTGCCCGACACCATCGCCAGCAGGTCGCCCACCGTCCGGTGCGCCTCCACCGCGTGCCGCAGCGCCACCCCGCCGTGCACCTCGTAGTGGTTCCGCCGCCCTTGGCGGTGCCGCGTCAACGCCCCCGCCGCCTCCAGGTCCGACACGATCCCCTGCACCGCCCGCTCGGTGATCCCCACCCGCGCCGCCACGTCCCGCAGCCGCGCGTCCGGCTCGTCGTGCAGGCAAATCAACACGTGCGAATGGTTCGTCAGAAACGTAAACGACGCCTCGGGCTTGGCTTGCGTCTTTTTGCGCCGCGCGGCAGGACCCGCGCCCCCGCCGCCAGCAGGGGCCCGCTTGACCCCCCGACTTGACTCGGCTGATTTATTCATGATACTGATTACACGAAAAGTAATTCGCTAATTACATCTCCTACGCTAAGGATGCTCCCATGACCACCCTCGCCCGGCAACCCCAAATGACCCAAGCCCCCACCACCGACACCCCCAAGGTCGCCATCGCCCACGGCGACGGCATCGGCCCCGAAATCATGGCCGCCGCCCGCCGCGTCCTCGACGCCGCCCAGGCCCAGCTCGACACCACCGAGATCGCCATCGGAAAAACCGTCTACGAGCAGGGCCACTCCGCCGGCATCGCCCCCGAATCCTGGGACGTCATCCGCGCCTCCGACGCCATCCTCAAAGCGCCCATCACCACCCCCCAGGGCGGCGGCTACAAGTCCCTCAACGTGACCCTCCGAAAAACGCTCGGCCTCTTCGCCAACGTCCGACCCTGCCGGTCCGTCGCCCCCTTCGTCCCCACCAAGCACCCCGGCATCGACTGCGTCATCGTCCGCGAGAACGAAGAAGACACCTACGCCGGCATCGAGCACAGGCAAACCGCCGAGGTCACCCAGTGCCTCAAGCTCATCACCCGCCCCGGCTGCGAGCGCATCGTCAAGTACGCCTTCGACTACGCCCGATCCCACGGCCGCAAGAAAGTCACCTGCTTCGTCAAAGACAACATCATGAAGCTCACCGACGGCCTGTTCCACCAGGTCTTCGATGAGATCGCCCCGCTCTACCCCGACATCGAGGCCGAGTCGCGCATCATCGACATCGCCACCGCCCAGCTCGCCGATACCCCCGAACGCTTCGACGTCATCGTCACCCCCAACCTCTACGGCGACATCGTCTCCGACGTCGCCGCACAGCTCACCGGCTCCGTCGGGCTCGGCGGCTCGGCCAACATCGGCAACCACGTCTCCATGTTCGAGGCCATCCACGGCTCCGCGCCAGACATCGCCGGCCAAGACATCGCCAACCCCTCCGGCCTCATCCTCGCCGCCGTCCAGATGCTCAACCACCTCGGCCAGCCCGAGCCCGCCGCCGACATCCACAACGCCTGGCTCACCACCCTCGAGCAGGGCATCCACACCGTCGACATCGCCGGCGAATCCACCCGCCACAAGGTCGGCACCCAAGCCTTCGCCGACGCCGTCATCGACCGCCTCGGCCAATCCCCCGCCCACCTCCAACCCGTCACCTACGGCAGCACCCCCCAAGCCGGGGCAGAGCAAAGCGCCGCCCCTGGTACCCCCACCAGAAAAACCCACAAACCCACCAAACAACTCACCGGCATCGACGTCTTCCTCGACTGGGACGCCCCCGGCCGAAACCCACAACAACTCGGCGAACACCTCCAACCCCTCGCCGGCCCAGACTTCAAACTCAAAATGATCACCAACCGAGGCGTCAAGGTCTTCCCCGGCGGCTTCCCCGAAACCTTCTGCACCGACCACTGGCGTTGCCGATTCACCGCCGCCGACGCCGCCACCCCAACCCACGCCGCCGTCGTCGCCCTGCTCACCCGCATCCACGACGCAGGCCTCGACTTCATCAAGACCGAGCACCTCTACACCTTCGACGGCAAGCCCGGCTACTCCATGGGGCAAGGCGAATAAGCCGCCCCGCAACGACCTGGGCCCTTGGGAGCCCTTCCTGGCGAGCCCGTGGCCTCACCGCCGCGGGCTCTTTTCATTCCCCTCCTACACTGCACCCAACGATGCCCACCGACCGCGTCATCGAGCTCGCCGTCAACCTCGACGACACCACCCCCCAGGTCGTCGCCGACGCCATCGACACCCTCCTCGCCGACGGCGCGCTCGACGCATGGGCCTGCCCCATCACCATGAAAAAGCAGCGGCCCGCCACCCAGCTCGGCGTGCTCGCCAAACCCGACGACGCCGAACGCCTCGCCAAACGCGTCCTCGAACTCACCGGCTCCATGGGCGTCCGATTCGCCGAACGCACCCGCCTCACCCTCGACCGCCACCACGAAACCGTCGACACCCCCTTCGGCCCCGTCCGCATCAAAGTCGGCTCCCTCGACGGCCAAACCCTCGCCCGAACCCCCGAACACGACGACGC
This sequence comes from Planctomycetota bacterium, assembly GCA_039024495.1. Lineage (GTDB taxonomy): Bacteria > Planctomycetota > Phycisphaerae > Phycisphaerales > Phycisphaeraceae > JBCBUE01. The sequence goes on from JBCCQE010000112.1 coordinate 3,020, forward strand.
CCGCGCCGCCGCCCAACAACACAACGTCCCCCTCCGCACCGTCCTCGACGCCGCCCGCACCGCCGACGCATCACAAAATCCCTTCCCTCATCCCCCACACGCCGCGGCTGAGCCCCTTCCGGGGGGCGAAGCCGCAGGTAATCACAACCCATGACCCCCCCCGCCCCCCTGCTCGCGCAGCTCGACTTCCAAGCACCCTACTCCTGGGTGCTCATCCCCGGCCTCATCCTCGTCATCGCCTCCCTCTTCTTCTCCATCCGCAACCGTCGCCGCCGCGCCCAGACCGACCCGTCGATGTCCGCCACCCAACAGATCGACCGCAACCGAACCCTCCGCACCATGCACGGCGACCTCGAACGCATCATGGTCGAGATCGAACAAATGGCCAAACGCGTCGGCAACCAACTCGACGCCAAAGCCATCCGCTTAGAAAAACTCATCGACGAAGCCGACCTCAAAATCGCCCAACTCAACCACACCTCCAACAACGCCCCACACACCCCCACCCACCAAGCCGAGGCAGAGCGCAGCGCCGCTTCGGGTATCGATCAACCAACGCGGGATCAATAGCGCGGAGAGGACACCCACACCC
>JBCCQE010000113.1:0-3584 GCA_039024495.1 Planctomycetota bacterium
CACAAATACAAAGTCCCAGTGCCAAATCTTCATTCCGGATGAAAGGGCTGCGCCATCCTCGGTGGACCTCATCTTCATCTTTCCTCCCATCCACGTCGAGAGTGCCTTTGTTGCTCGTGGCGCCCCTCTCTCGCCCACTCCCACATCCACACAACCCCCGATTCACCGCCCCGCCCGAATCGCCTCCGAAAAATCCTCCGCACCAAAGTGCGCCCGCACCGCTTCGTCGATCCGGAACTTCTCGCGCGCATCCTCGTAGCTCAGCGTTGTGTCGATCACCCCCATCCCGTGCAGGCCGCGCGCCAGCCGCCCGTTTAACACCACGTCCGGGTGCAGCGCGAACGGCTTGCCCTGCACCCGACGCAACGCACGCACCCATGCCGTCGTGCAGTTGTCATAAACGATGTGATACCAACGCGGCTGCACGTGGATCGCGTTCGCCTCCGCCGCCACCCGCCGAAAAAACGCCACCAGCCCCGCGCGATCCGCCTTGATCGGATACGCATAGAGCGCCCCGCCCTCCTCCACCCCGCGAAACGTCAACGCGTCTCGCTCATCGATGAACTGATACGTCAGCTCGAACTGACGAAGCGCCCCCGCCACCGGCCCGTATACCTCGCCCTCCTCGATTCGAGCCTCGATCGACAGCACCAGCCGACCCTCCGGCCCAAAATCAAAAGACAGCATCGTGTGCGCGACCAGCTCGCTCATCGCGAACGGCTCCACGATCAAATCCACACCCCGCAACCCGCTCAGCGTGTACGACCGATTCTCCCAACGCGGCGTGAACGTCCCATCCGCAAACCGCTCGAAGTTCCGCAGATTCCCCACCCGCACCTCGTCCCCCAGCACCTCCACCACCGGCAAAAACGAAACCTCCGCCCGCCACTCACGGTCGTGCGACGGCCCACGCGCCGCCACCCAGCCCACCACCACCACCGCCAGCACCCCCGCGCCCAGCTCCGGCCAGCCCGTCCGCCACTGCCACGCCACCCCCGCCGCCCACGCCACGAAGATCGGCCACCAATACCCCCCGCCCGCCATGATCCCCAGGCACATCGCCGCCCCCGCCAGCACCACCAACGCCACCCCGCGCAACACCCCATCCCACAGCCGACGCCGAAGCCCCCGCCCCGCCCCACGCAACGGCTCCGGCGCCTCGCCCTCGTTCGCCGTCACCACCGCCGCCACCCCGTCCTGCACCACCACGCCCGGCGACGTGTCTACCAACAACCGCTCGCACCGCTCCTCAGGGTGCGCCTCGCCCGCTTGCGTCTCTTGCGGTTTCGATCCGCCCATCGCCGCGCCTCCGCTCAGCCCCGCAGCCGCGGCTCCACCAGGTCGCAGATCGTGTGCACCAGCAACAGATGCGCCTCCTGCACCCGGGCCGTCACGTCGCTCGGCACCAGCAGGTCCACATCGCTCAACCCCAGCGTGTCGCCGCCGTCGCGCCCCAGCATCGCGATCGTCTTCATCCCCCGCGCCTTCGCCGCCTCGATCGCCAGCCGCACGTTCTTGCTCTTGCCCGACGTCGTAAACGCCACCAACACATCCCCCGTAGAACCGAACGCCTCCACCTGCCGCGCGAACGTCGGGTCGTAGCCGTAGTCGTTCACGATCGCCGTCAGGTCCCCGCCGTGCGTCGTCAGCGCGATCGCCGGGTACGCCGGCCGATGCTCGACGTACCGCACCACAAACTCCGTCGTCATGTGCGCCGCCTCGGTCGCCGACCCCCCGTTCCCGCACGCCAGCAGCTTGCCCCCGCCCGTCAACGCGTCACCCACCAGCTCCGCCGCCCGCCGCGTCGGCTCCTCCAACCCCCGACACGCCGCCAACACCGCGCCCAGCGCGTCCAGGTTCGCCGCCAACCCCGCGTGATTCACGTCACCCATCGATCCGCTCCGCAACAACGAGCCGATCAGCCTAATCGATCCCCGCGCCGCCCTCCCCAGCACCCTAAAAAAAGCCCACGGATCAAATCCGTGGGCCTCGTTCAATCACAAACTCATCGCCACCCCGCCACGCTCACCCCTGCTGATGCGCCTCGATAAACCACGTCTGCTTCTCAACGTCGCGCGACACCTCAGTAAACAGATCGGCCGTGTCTTCGTCGCCCGCCTCGCCCGCCGCCGCGATCCCCTCGCGCAGGTGCGTCCCCAGCGCCGCCAGCCGCTCGCTCAGCAAGGCCACGTGCTTGTCGATCTGAATCTCGTCCGCCGGGTAGTCCGCCAGCCGCGACGCCGCCGCCACAGCCCGGCTCGTCCCCACCGCCTGCCCACCCAAAATCGCAATCCGCTCGGCGATCGCGTCCGAGTGATTCGCAAGCACGTCGTACACCTGATCCAACAGCTCGTGGAACCCAATGAACGTCTTGCCCTTGCAATTCCAGTGGGCCTGCTTCACAAACATCACCGCGTCCAGCGTGTCATACAGCACGCCCTGCAGCAGCGTCACCGACTTCTCTCGCACCGACGCATCCAGCGTGTGAACCGTCGCGTGCAGCTTGCCGGCCGTCTTCGGGGTCGCAGTCGCCATATCAAGCTCCTTCGAATAATCTCAAAAAACACTAGAAAACCGCGGAAAATCACGCCGCGATCAATTCAACACTAGGCGCGCCACACCCAAGTTTCCACCCCCAACCAAGCCGCCCAAACACCTCCCAAGCGCCGAGTGCCTAGCGCCCATCATCAACCTCTTCCCCAACATACGTCGCTGTCAACCGCGTCCCCCCCTCCGAAAACGCAAGCCGGAAGTGCCGCAGGACGTCGTAACCCACCCGCCCGATCGTCGCGCTGCCATCGCCCTCCTCAAACCGCACCGCCACACCCTCCATCCGCACGCCAAACACCTCCACCGCCCGCAGCCACGTCGCGTGCTGTCGGCTCGTCCCGCCCACCCCGCGCGACGCCGACGCCGACAGCGAACCCACCGCCACCACCTCCGGGTAACGCAGCAGATACGCCCGCGGCATCGCGATCCCACCGTTCGCCCCCGTGTCCAACACCAACTCAATCGGCGCCCCGCCCTCCGGCACCACCCGCACCCGCGGCACCCCCCCGCGAATCCGCACCGCCACGCTCCGTCCCCCAGCGTCCCGCTCCGAATCCGCCAGCCAACCCGCCGGCCCAAGCCACAGCTCACCCGCCGGATAATCAATCGCAAAATCCAACCCGCGCAGCCCGGCAAACCCCGCGATCCCCTGCATCGACACCCCCGTCCCCCGCGAGAACCGGTGCACGTTCAGCCGCGCCAGCCGATCCGTCCCCATCTCCACCCCGCCCACGCCCCAACGATCCACCATCACGTAATCAAACGCCTCCACCCCGCCGATCCCCCGCGCCGCCCCCCGCCCCTCCCGCGGCAGGTTCAACCGCCCAGACAGCCCCATCCCGATCGCATCCACCCCCGCCCCCGTATCCAACAACCACATCCCCGCCGCCCGCCCGTTCACCTCCGCCGGCACAAACAGATGCCCGCCCCGCTCATTCATCGCCACCACCACCAACCCAGCCCCGCGCGGCATTGCCCCCCCCCCCGCCACCGCAATAGCCGCCCCCCCAGGCCTCGCCCACAGAGCGGTCGCG
>JBCCQE010000114.1:0-3532 GCA_039024495.1 Planctomycetota bacterium
CGAAGCCCACGGCTTCAAGCCGTGGGCCCCCGCCCCGCCTAACCTCTCACCATGAACGACACCACCGCCAACATCGACCCCGCCCTCGCCCAGCGCATCGCCCAGTGGGAAACCATGGCCCGCGAGGCGCCCGACGACATGGCCTTCTTCTCCCTCGCCTCGGCCTACCGCGACGCCGAGCGCCACGAAGACGCCGCCACCGCCTTCACCAAAGCCATCGAGCTCAACCCCGGCATGTCCCGCGCCTTCCAGCTCCTCGGCCAAACCCTCCTCAAGCTCGGCCGAAACGACGAAGCCAAAGACGTCCTCACCCGTGGCTACAAAGCAGCCGCAGAACGCGGCGACGTCATGCCCCAACGCGCCATCGCCTCCCTGCTCACCGAAAAACTCAGCGCCGAACTCCCCGACGTCAAGCCCGCCGAAGAAGTCAAAGCCGAGGTCGAAGCCGACGGCCAAACCGTCCTCGACCGACGCACCGGTACCCCCCAACCCAAGCTCGCCTTCGCCCCCATGCGCGGCCCCACCGGCGCCTTCATCCAGGCCCACTTCGGCCAGCAAACCTGGAACCAGTGGATCGGCCAGGGCACCAAAGTCATCAACGAACTCCGCCTCGACTTCTCCAACCCCGACCACCAGGACGCCTACGACCAACACATGCTCGAATGGCTCCAAGTCACCCAGGAAGAAATCGACGCCTACGCCGCGGCCAGCTCCGCCTGACCGCAAGGTTAGAAAGAGTCAAAGTCGCAACTCGACAATCGAAAAACCCACTAGTCTGGACCCATGCACAAGTACGTGATCATGGGCAAGCAGGGTTCCGGCAAGGGCACCCAGGCCGTCCGCCTCGCCGAGGCGTTCGACCTCACGCACATCTCCGTGGGCGACATCTTCCGCTGGAACATCCAGACCCACACCAAGCTCGGCGCCAAGGTCAAACGCACCATCGCCGAGGGCAAGCTCGTCGACGACGACACCGTCGCCGACATCGTCCACCAACGCCTCCAAGACCACGACTGGAACTACGGCTTCATCCTCGACGGCTTTCCACGCAACAGCGCCCAAGCCGAGTTCTTCACCGAGTCGTACGACGTCGACGCCGTGATCCACCTCGACATCCCCGACGACGTCGTCGTCGACCGCGTCATGGGCCGGCGCATCTGCTCGCAGTGCGGGCTCGACTACCACCTCATGTTCCACCGCCCCAAGGTCGAAGGCGTCTGCGACGTCTGCGGCGGCCAGCTCATCGCCCGCTCCGACGACAACGAAAACGCCCTGCGCTCACGGCTCAACGACTTCAACACCAAGACCCGCCCCACCCTCGAGCTCTTCGAGCACAAAGAGCTCGTCGTCACCGTCGACGGCACCAACACCCCCGACGCGATCTTCGCCGAGCTCTGCGATCGGCTCGGCCTGCCCATGCCCGCCGCCAGCCACGCGGAATAATGCTCCCCGGAATAACGCCGCCCGCCCCGCCGTTCCCCGCCCAGCCGCGCCACAACCCGGAGCCCTCATGAGGCTGAGCACCAAACTCCTGCTGATCTCCGAGCTCGTCCTGCTCCTGCTTGTCTTCGGTATGGTCGTCCCCATCCGCGTGCAGATGCGCAACCAGGTCCTCGCCGACATGCAGCACGAGCTGTCGGCCATCGTCGCCACCGGCGCCCTCCAGCTCAACGGCGACCTCCACGAACAGTTCCTCGCCGACCCCACGCCCGACAGCCCCGCCTTCCAAACCCTCCGCAACGGCATCGCCCGCGTCGCCGACGCCAACGGCTTCTCCCCCGACAACATCTACACCCTCTACCCCGACGACACCACCGGCGGCCTGCGCTTCGGCGTCATGCTCCAGCAAGACACCTTCATCGGCGACCCCTACGAACGCAAAGACCACCACAAAATGGTCCTCGGCTCCGGGGAAACTTACGCCTCGGACATCTTCACCGACGACTACGGCGACTGGATCGCCGCCGTCGCGCCCATCCGCAACAGCAACGGCAACATCGTCGCCATGCTCGAGCTCGCCAAAACCGTCGGCGAGGTCTTCGCCCGCGTCGACCGCTACATCCTCATCACCACCGCCTCGGCCATCGCCGGCCTCGTCCTCGCCTCCATCGGCGGCTACCTCGTCCTGCGATGGATCGTCATCCGCCCCGTCGCCGCGATCCACGCCGGCATGACCGCGCTGGCCAACCACGACTTCACCCACCGCACCAAGCTCCGCACCGGCGACGAATTCGAACAACTCGCCGACGCGCTCAACAACCTCTCCAACCAGCTCAACGTCGCACGCAAGATCCAGGAGGGCTTCGTCCCTCAACGCCCACCCTCGGCCGAGGGCTACCGCTTCGCCTATCGCTCCGACCCCTGCGACGCCACCGGCGGCGACTACATCGACGCCTTCGACCTGCCCAACGGCGACGTCGCCATCCTCGTCGCCGACGTCACCGGACACGGCATCGGCCCGTCGCTCATCATGGCCTCCTGCCGATCCGCCCTCCGTGCCCTCGCGCAGACCGGCCTGCCCCCAGGACCGCTCCTCGAGAAGCTCGAGCAACAGCTCGCCGACGACCTCCAGTCCGGCCGGTTCATCACCATGATCTTCGGCGTCCTCTCGCCCGACGGCCGACTCACCTACGCCAACGCCGGACACGCACCCGCCATGGTCTGCCACGCCGGCGGCGACAACCCAAACACCCTCCAGCTCGACTCCCACCGACCGCCCCTGGGCATCTTCCTCGAACCCGTCGACGGCGACACCTGCGCCCTCGACGACATGCAAACCACCGTCCAACTCCAGCCCGGCGACCGCGTCGTCTTCACCTCCGACGGCGTCAACGAATCCCAAGACCCAAGCGACCAACAGTTCGGCCTCGAACGCATCGAAGCCACCGCCCAACGAAGCGACCTCGACCCCGACGCCTTCGTCGAACTCCTCAACGACCAGGTCACCCTCCACCGCGCCGGCCAACCCCCCGTCGACGACGTCACCGTCCTCTGCGTCGACCGCGTCTGACCATACCTCGACCTCAGACCTCAAACCTCACACCCCCAAACCTCACCCACGCCCACGCCCGCGCCCCACCCACCCCATCGGCCCCCCGATCGCCACCGCCTCCAACACCGCATCATCGATCGCCCCCCGGCTCGGGTCCACCTTCCCCTCCACCCGAGGCACCATCGCCAGCACCGGCACCCCCGCCATCCGCTCGATCCACGCCCGGTTCCCCGCCACCGACGGGTCCTCCTGCCGCGCCGCGTCCGCCTCAAACCCGTTGATCACCACCCCCGCCACCGGCACCCCACGCTGACGGATCAACTCCACCGTCATCACCGTGTGATTGATCGTCCCCAGCCCCGCCCGCGCCACCACCACCGCCGGATACCCAACCCAGGCCATCAGATCCAACACCGTCACCAACCCATCCCGCCGCGCCACCGCGCGATCCCCTCCGCCCCCCGCCCTCCGCCCTCCCCCCTCGCTCATATGCTCCTTCACCCCCCTCGCCCCCTCCTGCACCATCACGTCGCACCCCGC
>JBCCQE010000115.1:0-3108 GCA_039024495.1 Planctomycetota bacterium
CCCGCCACCACGCCGATCGCCCACCGCCAGCGCCCCGCCTCCGCCAACCCCAGCGCCCGATCCAGCACGATCGCAAGCCCCGCCGACGCCGCACAACCCACCGCGATCGACGCCCCGTCGATCGTCCGAAGCCCCCCGAAGATCAGCGTCCCCAAACTCGGCTGACCCACCGGCTCGCTCAGCGTCGCCAGCCCCACCGTCCACACCGCCGCCGTCCGCACCCCCGCCCAAACCACCGGCCCCGCCAACGGCAGCTCCACCGCCCAACGCACCCGCCACCGCGCCATCCCCAGCCCCTCCGCCGCATCCACCAGGTCCCGCTTCACCCCCGCCGCCCCCACCACCGTGTTCCGCAGCACCGGCAACACCGCATAAACCGTCAACGCCACCAACGCTGGCCACGCCCCAATCGCCGACCCACCCCACAACCCCGCACCCTTCAACGCCAACAACCCCACCACCACCCCCGCCAACAACGCCAGCCCCGGCACCGTCTGCACCAACCCCGCCAACCCCAACACCACCCCCCGCCAACGCGGCCGATCCGACACCCACAACCCCAACGGCACACTCACCAAACAAGCCACCCCCACCGCCACCCCCGTCAACCACACATGCGCAAACAGCAGGTCGGGCAAACGCGCCAGTTGTTCGGACAGTCCATTGGACACTGCGCCAGCGTAACGAGTGCTTGTTGCTAGCTCATACAGCCCGCCATAGCCGGCCTCCGACGCGCCCACGCAGGTCCATCACGGCCGACGTCTTACCGCTTCAAACAGATCATCAGAACTCAGTTCCTTTTTCCGAACTTGGGACTCAAGGCCTCGGAGCTTCACACTCTTCCGAGCCATCGCCAGTATCTCAGATGGAGCTCGATTGATACCTCCCCAGTCGTAGGCCACTTGGCTGTCTTTGATCTCACCTTGGATGTGGTTCATAAAAACAATAATCGCCTGAAGTACAGCCCGAAACTCTCCAAGCGTCACCTTAGGTAAAGGCTTAGCGGCGGGCTTCATCGCATGAGTCCTGTCCAGATGGGCAATCCGCGCATTCCGGATTGAAACCAGCTTGTCGGCCGCCTGATTCGCTTCCCGAAACAGCTGCGTGGCCTTCTCCACGTCGCTGCACCCTGGTCCTCCCACGAACTCATCAAGCACCCGCTCTAGCGTGAGCCGCTCCCTGCCAGGGCGGCCTCGACTGTCGAAAAGCCTAGCAACAGATAGGAACAACCAATCCCAGAGAATCCCTTGGAATTGTGAGAAGAACGTCGGCGCGGCCGCATTCAGCTCATCAACAATGGATGAGTCTTTGGCATACAACGTGTCAAGCAACTCGAAGTGACCAAAGAGCACAAGAAGCTCGTTTCGCACCGCTTTGAAGTCGGCTCCTAACTCCTCATCTTGCCATTCATCACCTGTTTTGACGTAGTGCATGAGACGAGTCTATCCATCCACAGGCACGAGCAATCTCAAATGATCTAGCACTTTAGGAATCGCCCCTGATCCGCAAACAAACGGCTTCGCAGCCACCCGTCTTGAACTCCCCCCCACAACCCGCCACAATCTCCAACCCGAAATCCAACCACCCCAAGACCCCGACCCACGGAGCCCCGCCATGCGCGCCAACGACCTCAAGCCCGGCAACGCCGTCGACCTCGACGGACAGCTCTGGCTCTGCGTCAAAACCGAACACACCAAGCCCGGCAAGGGCGGCGCCTTCGTCCAGGCCAAGCTCAAGTCGGTCAAGTCCGGCACCAACGTCGAAAAACGTTTCCGCTCCACCGACAACATCGACATCGTCAACCTCGACCGCCGCGAGCTCGAATACCTCTACACCGATGGCTCCGGTGCCGTCTTCATGGACAACGAGTCCTACGAACAGTCCACCATCCCCGAAGACATCCTCGGCGACGCCCTGCTCTACGTGAAACCCAACACCGCCGTCACCGGCCTCGTCTACCAAGACAACGTCCTGACCATCGAGCTCCCCGCCGCTGTCGAGCTCGAAGTCACCGACACCGCCCCCCAGGTCAAAGGCGCCACCGCCACCAACCAGCTCAAAGAAGCCGAGCTCGAGACCGGCCTTAAAACCCGCGTCCCGCCCTTCGTCGAAAACGGACAAGTCGTCAAAGTCTCCACCGAGGACGGCTCCTATCTAGGCAAGTCCGGCTAACCCCCCCGCCCCCGGAAGTTAACGCGTTTTGCAGCGAGGCGTAGCGGGTGCCGCGCAGCGGCCCGTGGGTTTTGCACGGACCGCTCTCGGGGCACCCGCTACGCGAGACCGAAAAATGCAATAGCCCGCGAAAGATCAACCACCCCTCAACGGGTGCCACACCTCGCCGCAAGGCGATGTGTGCGGTCAAATGGGTGCCACACCTTGAGCCGCAGGCCAAGGTGTGCTGTTCAATCCTCCCACACCAACTCCCCCAATCCCCACAATCCGCCCTGCCTCGCGTCACTCACGACCACACCCCCACCCCACGCTCGCCGCCCCCGCCCCGTGCGCCACAATGACCCCGGAGGCGAGCCCACCATACTCCGTGCCCCGGCCATCACCCCAACCCATCCCCAACCCCACCGCCCGCTCCGCCGCGCGTGGCGCGCCGCGCTGATCCTCCTCGCGCTGTCCCTCGCCCTCGCCACCCTCAGCAGCGCCGCCGAGCCCCCCGCCACCCCCCGCCCTGGCACCACCCCCCCCGACCGCTACCTCGCCGACCTCCGCGCCGCCGTCGCCGACCTCGCCCAACAGAGCGACGCCATCACCGCCGCCGCCGAGGCCCTCGCCCAACACCTCGCGTCCGACCCCTCACCCCGCGGCCCCTCCTTCGCCGTCGTCAACAACCCCGCCCTCGCCCACGAGCTCGGCAACCGCGCCGGCTCCATCTACGCCTACGACGCACGCACCACCCCACGCCCCCAAGACGCCACCCTCACCACCACCCCCACCACCCTCACGCTCACCCTCCCCAACGGCCAAACCCACACCATCACCACCCTCCCCACTCCCGCCCCCCAATCACCCAATCACGAAATCACCCAATCACCCAATCACCTCGCCGCTCCCCTCCACGCCGCCGCCGCCCACGCCCTGCTCGTCGAGTCCTTCGCC
>JBCCQE010000116.1:0-3038 GCA_039024495.1 Planctomycetota bacterium
CGAAGTCCGCGTCATCGTCGACGCCCGCAAAGTCGACGACCGCACCATGGCCAAACTCGCCCGCGACATGGCCAAACAAGTCGAAGACGAACTCCGCTACCCCGGCGAAGTGAAACTGACCCTGCTACGCGAAGTCCGCACGACGGAGTACGCCCGGTAATCCGGTCGAGTCTGCTATGCTGCTCGTATGGGCGGGCCGTTGGGATTGATCAAGACACCGGGAAGACTGCTGCGGCGCGGCCCGGCGGCGGTAGGGCGGATCACCCCTGATCTGCTCGTCGACCAAGCATCGTCGTTCATCAGCGACTGCCGGGAGAAGGGCGTCGGCGAGGCGGTCAAAGGGCTCGGCCTGGCCGGCTCCGTGCTCGACCCGACCAGTATCTCGACCGTGCTGATGGTCTCGCTCTGCTTCGGTTCCGCCGCGTATTCGAGCTTCACCCGCAAGCGCGAAGCCGACAAAGCCCAGGCCGCCCTCGCGAAGCTCGGCCGCGATCACGCCACGCTCATCGACGCAGTCAGCGACATCCGCGCGATGCTCGCCGACGTGCCGTGGTGCGACACCGAGCGCGACCCCGACCTCGCCAAACGCATCCGCGCCTTCGAGCAAGGCGACCTCAAGGCGTTGCGGCCCGACCAGATCAACGACTTCCTCCGCCTCGTCGACGAAGCCCCGATCGAGGAAGCCGACCTCGCGAAGCTGCAAGCCGACGAGGACGACACCAAGCGTTCGTTCGATGACTACTGGACGCAGATCGCGCAGATGCGCGGCATGCTCGAAGGCGTCGGCAAGAAGCTCGACGCGATCCAGGAAACCCAGCAACTGCACACGAACTTGCTGCACGAGATCCGTTCGATCGTTCGGCAGCAGGCGAGCCTGCCCGACGCGCCGCTGCGGACCGGCGGGAGCGTATCGTTGCTGCCCAACCGACGGTTCGTCGGCCGCGTGGGCGAACTGGGCGACTTGCAGCAGTGGCTCGCGACCGACGGCGGGTCGGCTTTCGGTCAGGTGCTCGCGCTGGTCGGCCCCGGCGGATTGGGCAAATCCGAGCTCGCCCGCCACGCCGCCATCGCCGCGGCCGGGCTTTTCGACGGTGTGTGGTGGCTCTCGGGCCGCCGCGAGACCGCCGCCGAGCTCGCCGACCCGCTCATCCGCGAGCAGGACAGGCTCTTCAGCAACGCCACGTTCGTCGCCTCGCTCCGCCGACTCGCCGTTGACATGGGCATGGACGCCGACACACAGGCACCGCCCCAGCAGCAGTTCGACCTCGTTCGCAAGACCCTCGCCCAGGGCCGGCACCTGCTGATCCTCGACGACGTCCCGCCGCTGAAGCAGGTGGAGGAAATCTTTCCGACCGGTGCCGGCTCGCGCGTGCTGTTCACGCAGCGTGGCGGGAACTTCCGGCCGAGCCTGGGCATGAGCCTCACCGTCACGCCGCTGCCGAGCCAGTCCGCCCTGCGCCTGCTCACCGCCGACCGCGCGGACCTGCAAGCGCCGAGCGAAGACGTGACGGCTGACCTGCTCGGCATCGCCGCGGACCTCGGGTACCACACGCTCGCCCTGACCCAGGCCGGCCGATACCTCGGCCTGCTCGGCGCCGCCTGCCCGCCCGCCCAGCTCCGCGCCGATCTCGCCGCCCAGAACATCGACTACCTCGCCGACGAGCTGTCCGAGCTGGTCCCCGACGACGCCGAGACCGACCTCTGCCGGGGTCTGGCGAAGACGATGGGCCTGCTGCTGCCGCTGATCGAGGGCAAGGACGCCGAGCTCGTCCTGCGCCACGCGGCCTACCTCGCTCCCGATCCCATCCCGCTCTGGCTTCTCGCCCTTGCCACGGAGCTAGAGGACATGGCCGTGCACAAGGCCGCCGTCCTTCTCCACAGCCACGGCCTCGCCGAGCACGACAAGGACACCGCCACGCTCACCCTGCACATCCTCACCCAACGCACCCTCCGCGAACGCGACGAAGCGGCGGGGATGGGGTTGGTCGAGCCGTGGATGAACACCTTCCTCTCGATTTTCTCCGAGGAGGTAAACACCGACAAGCCAATCCTCTGGCCCCGGCAACGCGCGGTCGCCGAACACGCTCGTGCTTTCTCGGCACACGCAACCGGACACGCAGAAGAAACGCTGTTGCTGAATCAGATCGCATTCGCCGCCAACAGGGATGGCTTCCACGACCTCGCCTTGGCCGGCTTTTCCGAGGCCGAGCGGATCGACCGCGCGGCCTACGGGGACGAGCACCCGAACGTGGCGATCCGCGTGAACAACATCGGCAGCGCGCTGAAGGCATTGGGACGTGTGGAGGAGGCGTTGTCGAAGTACGAGGAGGCTGAGCGAATCGACCGCGCGGCCTACGGGGACGAGCACCCGAACGTGGCGATCGACGTGAACAACATCGGCGGCGCGCTGAGAGCGTTGGGTCGCGTGGAGGAGGGGAAACAGCGGCAGATCGAGGCTTTCGACATCTGCATCCGCACGGTCGGGCCGCGGGCCGAGTTCACCGTCGTCACGGCGTGGAATCTCACCACCCACAACATCGACCCGATCGCGCGGACGCGGGCGTTGGTGGGGGACGACGCCGCCGAGGTGTTGCGGGCGGCGTTGGCGAAGAAGTACGGCTCACGGCTGAAGTAACCGCATCTCCCACCCGTTGTCGGTTTTCGTGAATCGTTCGCGGTGGTGGATGCGGGACTCGCCGTCGTGCCAGATTTCGACTTCGTCGGCGACGATGCGGTAGCCGCCCCAGTGGGGGGGGCGGGGGATGGGGTCGACGTCGGCGAAGCGTTGTTCCTGCTGGGCGACGGCGTCGAGGAGGGCTTGGCGGGATTCGAGCGGGCGGGATTGGGCCGAGGCCCACGCGCCGATCTGGCTGCCGCGTGGGCGGGTGGCGAAGTAAGCGTCGTTCTCGTCGTCGGCGAGCGGCTCGACCGGGCCGGCGAGCTGGACCTGCTTGAGGATCGCGTGCCAGTAGACGGTCATCGAGGCCCGCGGGTTGGCCCGCAACGCGTCGGCCTTGGCGGACTGCTGGTTGGTGAAG
>JBCCQE010000117.1:0-2853 GCA_039024495.1 Planctomycetota bacterium
CAAACCCCACACCTCCAACCCCAACCCTCAACCCCCACACCTCCCACCCCCCACCTCCAACCTCAATCCCACCCCCCCCCGGTCGATTGGACACCCCCCGCCCCGCCCTTCACGTGTGGAGCCCGGCCGAGTCGCGGCCTCCCACCGCGACCCGACCCATCGCCCCCACAACCCCAAGCACGCGGCACAACCGCCGCCCAAGGAGACCGCCACCATGGCCATCAAGATCGGTATCAACGGATTCGGACGCATCGGCCGGCTCGTCTTCCGCGTCGCCCAGCAAACCCCCGGCGTCGAGGTCGTCGGCATCAACGACCTCTTCGACAACGACGCACTCGCCTATCTCCTTAAGTACGACTCCATCCACGGCCGCTTCGACGGCACCGTCGACTTCGACGACCAAAACCTCATCGTCAACGGCAACACCATCCGCTCCACCGCCGAGCGCGACCCCGCCGACCTCAAGTGGGGCGACATCGGCTGCGACTACGTCGTCGAGTCCACCGGCTTCTTCACCGACCACGACGGCGCCGCCAAGCACGTCGCCGCCGGCGCGAAAAAGGCCGTCATCTCCGCGCCCACCAAGTCGCCCGACCAGGTGCCGACGATCGTCATGGGTGTCAACCACGACACCCTCGACCCCGACGCCAAGGTCGTCTCCAACGCCTCCTGCACCACCAACTGCCTCGCGCCCCTGGCCAAGATCGTCAACGACGAGTTCGGCATCGCCAAGGGCCTGATGACCACCGTCCACGCCATCACCGCCACCCAGCCGACTCAAGACGGCCCGTCCAAGAAGGACTGGCGCGGCGGCCGCGCCGCAGGCTCCAACTGCATCCCCGCGTCGACCGGCGCCGCCAAGGCCGTCGGCCTCGCCCTGCCCGAACTCAAGGGCAAGCTCACCGGCATGGCCTTCCGCATGCCCACCCAGGACGTCTCCGTCGTCGACCTCACCGTCGTCACCGAAAAGTCCACCTCCTACGCCGACATCTCCGCCGCCATCAAAGCCAAGGCCGACGGCCCCATGAAGGGCATCATGGCCTGGACCGACGAGCAGGTCGTCTCCACCGACTTCATCGGCGACCCCGCCTCCTCCACCTTCGACCACGGCGCCGGCATCGAGCTCGACAACAACTTCTTCAAGCTCATCTCCTGGTACGACAACGAATGGGGCTACTCCAACCGCGTCGTCGACCTCATCGCCCACATGGCCAAACAAGACGGCATCAGCTAACCCCGTTTAGCCGGAGGCCCGAAGGGCCCCGCTTCCTCCCGGTCCCACCCTACAACAAAACACCTTCCCGAAGCCCACGGATTCCATCCGTGGGCTTTTTCAATCCCCCACCCCAAGCCGCTTGCGGCTTAGCCCCCAACCCCAACCCCCCAACCCACTACCCTCACCCCATGCCCCGCCGCCCGTCGCTCATCGCCTCGGCCATCACCGCCCTGCTCCTCATCACCGCCGCCGTCCCCCTCGCCTACCTCACCGCCCCCTACGCCCACCGCGCCCTCCGCCTCTCCCAACTCAACCACCCCGACCCCGCCACCCGCGACCGCGCCCTCGCCTACGCCGCCCGACACCTCACCCACCCCACCCACAGCCAAGCCACCCGCGACGCCATCCTCGACACGATGCGCCACGGCGAGGCCAGCCAGTTCAACGAACTGCAACGCCTCCTCGACACCCTCGGCCAATGGCAAAGCGACAACATCCCACTCGATCTCTGGATGACGTGGATCGAGCAACTCGCCCGCAGCCCCAACCCCGAAACGCGCATCGAAGCCGCGTGGCTCGCCACCGACGCCGCCGCACGAATGCACGCCAAACGGCCCGGATACACGATCCTTGGCAACCTGCTTGAAGACCAAGACACCGCGGTCAGGCTGAACTCAGTCGCCGGACTCGCCGAGCTCAAGGGCGGCGAGCACAACGGCTCGTTGCAGCCACTCGAAACCATCGCCGCAGAGGACCCTGCCCCCGCCGTCCGCGAAGAAGCCACCCGCCTCATCGCCGCCATCACCCACGCCCACGCCGCGGCTGAGGAGCAACGCGACGAAGCCGCGGGTCCCCTCACCACACACGCCCACCAAGCCGGGGCAGAGCCCCTTCCGGGGGGCGCCGCCCCGGGTATCCGCCCACTCCCCAAACTCACCGCCGCCCTCACCCACCAAGACCCCGCACGCCAAGCCCTCGCCCTCACCCGCGCCCACCTCGCCCCCCCGCCCGGCTTCGACCCCGCCGCCACCGCCGACCAACTCCTCCGCTCCTTCGACCCCATCGACCGCCGCGCCGGCGCCCTCCTCGCCGCCACACACCCGACCGATCCGGCCCACACCGAACTCATCCGCACCCACCTCGACCACGCAGACACCTACCCCCAGGCCGCCATTCTCGAACTCGCCCTCGCGCTCCTCGGCGAACCCGACGCCCGCGACCCCACGCTGCTCCTCGCCACGCCCGACGCCCTGCCGATGCCGCTCGTCTACTGGGCCATGATCCACCCCGCCTTCGCAAACAGTGCCGACGCCCCGCCGCGCCAGCAAAACGCCGCGGCCATCGCCGCCCTCGACCACCTCCTCAACCCGCGCGGCGACGCGCCGCCGGGCCTCGTCGACTTCCTCGTCCACCAGCACGGCTGGGCCGCGCTCGCCGCCTTCACCTCCCAGGTCGGCCCGCAACCCTCCCCCGACCACCCCGCCGCCGCCGAGCTCGCCGTCGAACGCCTCCGCGACCACTGGCTGGTCACCCGCCGCGCCCACCACCCAAATCAAAACCGCTAACCCCACCCCCCCCGAACCCCACCATCCCGAAGCCCACGGATTCAAGCCGTGGGCCTACCACCCACCCCCACC
>JBCCQE010000118.1:0-2352 GCA_039024495.1 Planctomycetota bacterium
AGGGCAGGGGCGAGGGCGGAGGGGGGAGGGCGGAGGGAGCGGGGGTCGGTGGGGTGACGGCGGCGAGGTAGTCGCCGAAGTGGGCGAGGGGGGGCGGGGTCGGTTGCGTGTGCAGGAAGGCGAGGACGCCGCGCTCGAGGCGGGCGGGGCCGACCGAGGGGGAATGGAGTTTCTTGGAGTCGTTGATGGCGATGCGTTGGCGCTTGCGGTCGTGCTTGGTGCAGACGGCGTCGTCGAGCAGCGCCCAAAGATCGGGCGCATGCCCCGCCTGCGGCGGCGTGTCTAGCGTGAATGCGGCACACGCCACCGTCAGCGGCCCGAGCAAAGGCCCGAACCCCGCTTCATCGATGCCGGCATAGACGTAGGGCACGCGACGATCATCGCCGGTTCGGGCGTGGGTTGCTTGTTGGCGCGCAGCCGATCACGGCGTGGCGTGGGCGGCGGCGGGGGCGTGTTGCTCGATGACGGTGGGCCAGGCGTCGGCAAAGCTATCGACCATGTCAGCCAAGGCGTCGCGTTCGGCGCGGCGGCGGGCGTCGTCGACCGCGGAGCGGGTGGTCCATAGGTTGGCGGGCTGGGTGTGCTCGGACGAACCCTCGGCGACGGCGTAGAGGTAGCCGTTGCGGGTGTCGAGGAGGAGCGACGAGGCGGTGGAGGCGACGCGGGCGGTGCGCGAGGGGATGAACCCAAGGGTGACGACGTCGACGGGCGAGTCGGTGTCGCCGAGATAGACCTCGGTGTCGAAGGTGTAGACGAGCAGCAGGTCGGCGTGGAGGCGGGCGGCGGCCTCGCGGAGGGCGGCGTCGTCTTCGAGTTCGCTGACGAGCAGCATGCGGTTGATCGGCGCAACACCGACGACCATGGACAGGGCTTGGATCTTGGCGAGCTGGTCTTCGGTCGCGTGCTGGCGGGTGCCGACCAAGGCGTAACGGGCGCGGGTGGCGTTGCGGGAGTAGCGCGAAACGTCGATGCCCTCGACCTGAGCGACGGCGATGCCGGTGGGGAAAGCGGCGAGTGGCTTTTTGCGCAGGGCTTGCTCGATGTCGAACTGCGTCTGGCTCTCGCGGTCGGCCATGAGGCGGGCGGCCTCGTCGTCGGCAAAGAGCGTCATGTCGGCGGCCTGGCTGCGCACGGCGTAGCTGGCGCAGCCCTGGGAGACGAGCGCGAGGGTGGCGATGAGAAGCGCGAGCGCGGCGGCGTGGAAGCGAGGCATGGAGGGCTCCGGAAGATGAGAGTGAATACTTACAAAATAGGCCTGGCGGATCGTGTGTCAAGGGTGATTCGGGAAATCACTCGCTCGTTTGGGCGTGGGTCGCCACGGCGTTCATCACTTCGTCCAGCGTGATCGACGCGATAAGCGTTTGATCGTCCGGCTGTTGGCGGTGGGTGTTGCCGGGGGGGGCGTGGGGTGGGCGGAGGACGGTGGCGGTTTGGCCCAGGGGGCCGACGCGGGCGGGGTCGGTGGGGCCGAAGATGGAGACGGTCGGGGTGTCGAGTCCGACGGCCAGGTGCAGGGCGGCGGAGTCGTTGCAGACGAGGAGCTGCGCGCGTTCGAGCAGGGCCATGAGTTGGCCGACGGTGGTGCGCGGGGCGGCCCAGCGGGTGGGCGGCAGGTCGTTGAAGGCGGGGGCGATGCGCGGCCACTCGGCGGGGGCGGCGAGGACGACGACGCGGTCGGTGGTGCCGGCGTCGAGCAGGCGGCGGGCGAGGGCGGCGTAGCGATCGAGCGGCCAGTCCTTGCTGAGCCAGCGGGTGGTCGGGGCGAGGGCGATGAAGCCGCGGCGGCGGGTCTTGTGCTCGGCGAGCCAGCGGTCGGCCCAGCCCTGGTCGGCGGGGGGGGGTGCAGGCGGGTGGCGAGTTCGGCGGAGCGCGGATCGGCGGGGGGTGGGGTGATGCCGAGCGGTTCGAGCAGGGCGAGCTCGCGGAGCGCGGCGTGCTGGATGGCGGGGTCGATGCGGTGGCGGTGGGTGTAGAAGAGGGTGGCTCCTTCGCGGGCGGCGGCGTCGCCGAGGCGGCGGGGCGCGCCGCAGAGCCAGGCGAGCAGCGCGGAGCGGAGCAGGCCTTGGGCGTCGATCGCGAGGTCGTAGCGGCGGGTGCGGAGGGTGCGGCGGAGGCGAAGCAGCTCGGCGGTGGGCTTGGGGAGCAGGCCGGCGTAGCGGAGGTGCTGGCGGGCGAAGGGGATGGCGCGGGTGAGGGCGGGGTGGTGGGCGACGGCGTCGAGGAAGGCGTCCTGGACGAGCCAATCGATCTTGGCATCGGGGAAGGCCGCGCGGAGGGCGGCGAGCGCGGGGGCGGAGCGGGCGACGTCGCCGAGGGCCGAGGGGCGGATGAAGAGGATGCGCCGGGGCGCGG
>JBCCQE010000119.1:0-2203 GCA_039024495.1 Planctomycetota bacterium
CCGCTCGCCTTCAAGGCGATTCTGTCCCTGCCTCAGCCGACGGCGTTCACCGCCCTAGTGCACGGGTTCGACGGCGAGTGCCCGTGCTGCCGAAGGAGGTTCCCGCAGGCGTAGCGACCGGCCGCGACGGCGCCTCCCCGATCAGCCGCGGAGGTGTCGCCGCTGCCGCCAGACCGACGCGGGTTCGGCCCAACCCGAAGTCGCCGAAACCGGTCCAACCTCGGCAAGTATGAGTAAGCTCAAGCTTGGGCGGCGTGAATGATATTCACGGTAATCGTGGCCCGTAACGCGTGTCAGGCTCGCACGTTTGCTCGACGCCACGCGACCACTGACCCTCCAAACAAGCAGGCGATCCCCAATAGTGTCGATGGTTCAGGCACCCCGGCAGTCGTCTCAACGATTGGTAAGCTCGCCCCGAAGTTCGCGACCCAGGTCGCATACTGCGAAGGCCCGATAACGCCACCATCGACGTCGCTCGGCAGCGTGCCGGCGGCCGATCCGACCCTGTCTCGCCAAACCGTGTAGTCCGCGGCGTCCACGACGCCGTCCAGGTTGTAGTCGCCCGGCAGTGCAACCTCGACTAGCAGCGTCACCGACCCCGCCGGTGTGTCGTAGATCGGCGTCAGGACGAGGCCGTCACCGAGCTCTGTGCCGAAGAGTTGGTCAAACTCACCTGCCAGACCGCCCGAGACCAGCACCTCGAAGGAGTCGCCCAGCATCGGCTCGAAGCCGTTCGCGAGCACCACACTGAGCCCGCCTGCCAGCGATGCCGACCCGGTGACGACAAGTTGGTCGTACTCCGTCCCGGGTGTGACACCGCCGATTTCGACCTCCAGGCTCCCGCTGTTTTGAGTGTAGTTGCCAGTGAGGTCCGCTCCGCCCGGCACCGAGAGCGGCGCGAGCGTTCCCCCATCGTTGACGAGGTTCCCGGTGATGAGCGTGGTTTCGATCCGGCCACCGAAGAAATCGATCTCGCCGCCGGCCGGATCGAGGTGATCAACAGCGAGCGTGCCGCCGAGCAGCTCGAGCGTCCCGGTCTGGAAGACGTCGAGTTCGCCGCCGATCTCGACGCGGCCCAGGGCGTTGATCGTCAGTTTCGCCGTCTCGTTGGCGCCACCCCGACCGAGATCGACGTCGCCGCTGTTAGCCCAAAGAGCACCGCTCCCGCTGACCGTGACCGTCGCGTCGCTGGAGGATTTGGCGCCGATCGAGGCAGTTGCGCTGCGCACCTCGCCGCCGCCGGCGACGCTCAGGGCCGCGACGCCCGCGTTGCCGACAGTAAGGTTGCCGGCAAGGTCCCACGTGGCCCGGTTGCCGAAGGCGTCTTCGCCTCGCACGACGACGATACCGGTTCCGTTTGAGGTCGTCGCGACCAGGGCCCCGGCGGCGGGCACGATCGCCCCGTCGAGCACTTCTAGCCGGCTGGTCTGGTTCGCACCGATGCGACGACCTCGAGGTTATGAGCCTAGTGACCCCGATTTCGTAACTGCTTGCTCCGCCAGGACTTGAGGAAACGACTTCCCCCTTTGGACTCTTGCAAGTTTTAGCAAGTTTTGGCGACTTTTAGCATCTCTTAGCAGTTTCGGCGGACCCAAAAGGGGAAGCGAATCGTCCCCCATCAAGATGCTCTCGCTCCCGGCGTGAGCGGTCGGAATCAGGGCGACACCAGGGGTTCGGAAAGGTTGTCACCCTGGATTTGTAGGGGTTTGGAGCACAGGTTGCCCGAGGCTGCCAAAGGCACCTTGTCATCGCAGACCTCCCGGGCGCAATAAGCTCGACGCCGCTCAAATGGTCACTCCAAGGCAAGGAAGCTGGGGTGCGCGGACGCTCGCGAGGCGGGGCGCCTCGCGAGCATGACATGGTAACGAAAGTTGTCACCAGCCGCGCAGCTCGGTAGCGGCCAGCTGCAGAGGTCTCGCCTCGGACACCGCCGCAAGTTGGCCGGCTGCCGAAGGCGCCGCGCGCGATGCAACCGCTGTCGAGTACGAGCGCCCGCTGTCGGCCGGATGCCTTGCCCCAGCGGATGCTAGCGGCGACTTTCCGGGCTGGGCAAGGCGCGCCGCCAATGACCGCCGAACGGGTCGCACCGATCGGATCTGCCGATCCCGATCGTATCACTTACACGTAAGTGAATTGCTGGTAAGTGCTCCGCCGCGGTGCGGCGGCTGTTGGGACCTGTCACGGCGCCTCCCCCAGCGGAGCA
>JBCCQE010000120.1:0-1931 GCA_039024495.1 Planctomycetota bacterium
CCGTGCGCGCTGGCCTGGTTTCGGTGGGGGGGGGTCCCCATTTGGGCCCGGCACCGTACGCTCCCGTGCCAGGGCGCTCCGGATGACTCGGGGTTTGGCTCATTCGCGCGTGCGCATCGCTCGGGGTGCGTGGGTTGGCGGTGATTGCCTCACTCTTCGAACATCGACTCGATCTCCGACATGCGGTCGTCGAGGCCTTGCATGGCTTCGATCATCGATTCTTCGGTCCGCTTGCGTTTGGCGGCGGCGTCGATGTCCTGGATCTTCGCGATCTGGGCACGCAGTTCCTTGGCACGCGACTCGGCCTTTTGCATCAGCTCGGGCTCGACCTCGCGGCGGACGACGCTGAGGTTGTCGCGGGCCTGCCGGCTGCCGCTCTCCGAGGCGATCATCCACCACGCGATGGCTTCGACGTCGTCCTGGTCGACGAGGTCGCCGACCCAGAAGAGCTCGCCGTAGGAGAACTGGGCGGCGACTTCGCCGAGGTTGGCGGCGCGGGAGAGGTAGTCGGCGGCGAGCTTGCCGTCGCGCGGGACGCCGATGCCGTCACGGTGGAGGACGCCGAGATTGCCGAGGGATTGCGGGTCGTTCTGGTCGGCGGCGATTTTGTAGAACTTGGCGGCGGCAGCGCCGTCGACGGGCATGCCGGCCTTGCCGTAGTGGAACATCACGCCCAGCAGCCGGGCGGCGTCGACGTCGCCACGCATGGCGAAGGGTTCGAGGTGCTGGTAAGCGAGCTGGCCGTCGCCGCGTTGCAGGGCGGCGAAGCCTTCGTCGAAGTCGGGCTCGACGGCGTTCTGGGCGGGGGCACCGCCGGCATTGTTGTTCGAGGGCGGGTTGTTGTTGGGTGGGTTGTTGTTGGATGGGGTGTTGCCGCCGCCGGAGTTCGGGTCGAGGGGGTTGGGGTCGGCGGGCGGTTGGTTGTTGGGCTGTTGGGACTGGCCGCCGGGGCTGTCGACGTTGACGAGGTTGTAGGTCTTGGCACCGGTGCGGAAGGTGAGGGCTTCGCCTTGCGGGGCGAGCTGGGCGTCGAAGTCGTAAGCCTCGCCCTTGCTGACCGCGAACTTGCCGACGATGCGGCCGGTGTCGAAGTCGAGCTTGGCGATGTAGGGGAACTGGTTCTGGCCCATGATGATGTAGCCGCCGATCTCGCTGGTCTGTTTGTCATAGCCCCAGATTTCGAAGCGGAGGCCGTCACCGACGAAGGCGAGGGCCGGGCCCTGCTGTTGTTGCTGCTGTTGCTGTTGGGCGAGAGCAGGCGCGGTGACGGCGGGGAGGGCGATGGTGGCGGCGACGCAGGCAAGCGTGAGGCTGGCGAGTTTCATGGGTGGTGTCCTGTGATGGGGGCGCTGGTGCATGCGTGGTTGTGACACGTGGGGGGACAAACCGTTCGGAGAAAACCGGTCGGGTCAGCTGTCGTCGGGTTCAGGTCTCATCCGGGCGTGGTGCGGCGGAGGGGATGGGTTCGGCTTCGTCGGCGGGGAGCATGGGTCCCGGGGCGAAGGCGGCGGCGAAGAGGCCGGCGGCGATGAGGCCGAAGATCAGCAGGCCGGCGGCGACGAGGGCGAGGTAGATCCAGCGGTTGCGTCGGCGGGCGGCCATCCAGCGGCGCTGCTGCTCGGCGTGGTCGGGGCTCTTGCGGAGGGCGGCGTAGTCGGCGTCGGTGGGCATGCTTCGGGAAGGTTGGCGGTGAACGAGGGCGGCTTCGCCGCTCCGCCCACACAATGACCTTGTTATTTTCGGCGGTGGTTCTTTTTTCGTTTGTCGCGGGACTTGCTGCGGGCGGCGCGCTTGTCGCTGCCGGTGGCCTTTGGTTTGGCGTTGTCCTTTTTCTTCTTGGGCTTCTTCTTTTCCTTGACGGGCATGGGCTTCATGCCGCGGGTTTTGACGTCGGCGATGCTCAGGCTCAGCTCGCGGCCGGCGACGTCGAC
>JBCCQE010000121.1:0-1765 GCA_039024495.1 Planctomycetota bacterium
CCCCCCATCACCAAGCGAAGTTTGCCGAGCGCTCGGACCCAAAGTTTCTGCACGCTGTCGCCCGACCGCCCCATCCGCTCGGCCACCTGAGCCATCGTCAAACCCTCGACGTGCCGGAGCACGATCACCTCGCGGTAGTCGTCCTGCAGCTTCGCGAGCGCATCGGCCAGCAGCACCGCTTGCTCGCGCCGGGATGCCCGACCGCTGGGCGTCGTTCCGGGGGCGACGAGTTCGTGGTCGAGGGCGCGGGAGGCGTCGGTGAGGTCTTGCTGGATTTGTCGTTCGAGTCGGACGTCACGGGCGGCGGTGCCGAGGTACCGCCGCATGACCAGCGCGAGCTGGCCGGCGAGGATCGTGCGCAGCCACGCGGTGAGCTCGGCCTCGACGGTGCCGGCGAAGTTGGGGAACTGCCGGTGGGCGTCGAGGAAGGTGGCCTGCACGATGTCGGCCGCGTCGGCCTTGCCCTGCAAACGAGCCCCGAGCTTGGCCCGGGCGAGCAGCAACAAGTACGACTCGTACCCGCCAAGCAGCCGACCCAACGCCACCCCCTCGCCGGCCTTCGCCTCGGCGATCAGTGCTTCCCGGGTTGACGTGGCGGCATCGGTCATCGGCCCACAACACAGGTTGCACCGCCGCGCGAAATCCGCCACCAAGCTGTAAGAAATTCTCGCCGCCAAACGAAAAAAGCCCCCGCTAAAACGCGGGGGCCTGAATCGTTCGCCGACGAAGCAACGCTCCGGGCAGCGAGGCTGACGGGGGTCGAACCCGCAACCTCCGGATAGACAGTCCGGTGCTCTAACCAATTGAGCTACAGCCCCGTGGATCGGGGCGAGGACGTTATCCCAGACCAGCGTTGAGTCAAGATCGCGCAGCGTCGCAGACCGAAAAACCTGCCGGGTCTCGAGCGGCATCAACCCTTTGAGCGGCGACCAACGGGAGCTTCGGCACAAAGCTCCCGCTGGTCGCCGCTCAAACATTTG
Organism: Planctomycetota bacterium; assembly: GCA_039024495.1. Taxonomy (GTDB): domain Bacteria; phylum Planctomycetota; class Phycisphaerae; order Phycisphaerales; family Phycisphaeraceae; genus JBCBUE01. Next base: position 981 of record JBCCQE010000121.1, read on the forward strand.
CGTGCACCACGCCCCGACGCCCGCACCCCCAAATGCTGTCATGCCAGCACGACCGCCCTCATGCTGTCATGACATCATTTCCGACGCGCAGCTTTCGCCGCCACCACGCGCAAAACCTGCGCCTCGCGCCGCCGCCCACCGGCGACCAGCTTCGCTCATGCCAAACCACACGCCCGGCCGATGCAACTCGCATGCTCATCACGGTCACCAACCAGAAGGGCGGCGTCGGTAAGACGATGCTCACCGTCCACGCCGCGGTCCGGGCTGCCGAGCGGGGGGCCAACGTGCTGGTCCTCGACGCCGACAACCAGGCACTGTGCGCCGAGTGGATGAAGGAAGCCGCCCCCGAGATGCTCTGCCTCGCCAGCCCCGACCCCGACACGCTCCGCGATGTCGTCGGCAAGGTCGCCGGCCATGTCGACGTCACCATCGCCGACGCACCGCCCGGCCTCGGCGACGGCACCCTCACCCTCCTCACCCTCTCCGACCTCGTCATCGTCCCGCTCCGGCCAAGCTACGCCGACCTGCGCGCGACCGTCCAGACCATCGAAGCGATCAAGGCGCTCAGCGCACAACGTGTCGCCGACGGCGGGGCGGAGATCCCCGTCTGGATCGTCATGAACATGTACCAGTCCGGCGACAACCACACGAAGATGGTGGAGAAAACGCTCAAGCAACTGGGCGTGCGCGTGGCGACGGGGCGGGTCGGCATGCGGACCGCGTTCCGCAATTCCAACCGCGACGGGTTCGTCGTCTGGAACGCCAAAGGCCGCGCGGCCGACCCG
>JBCCQE010000122.1:0-1716 GCA_039024495.1 Planctomycetota bacterium
CTACGTCACACCCATTTAGCGACGCGGCTCGCCGCGTCCAACCCACCAACCCCGTCCAACCACCCCCATGAAGCGCCGCGATTCATCGCGTCCCCACCCCAACGACTCCCTACGCACTAAGCACTACCCAAAAACTCAATCACTCAACACCACCACATCCCGCGGGTCCACCGTCACCCGCAGCCGGCTCGCCGACGCATCCAGCCGCGGGTTCAGCTCGAACGCCTTGAGCGCCGTATCCCCCACCGTCAGCCGGTGCTGCGCCATCTCCCCGAGGTACACCGCGTCCTGCCGGTCGGCCACGAACGCGTTCGCGCCGTTCGCCCCGCCTGCCGCCGCATCCCCGTTCGCCGCCTCCAGCTTCAACGCCTCCGGCCGAACCGAGCACGTCACGTTCCCCGTCGAAGGCAGGTCCGCCGGGAACGCCGTCGACTCCAACACCCCCGCCGTCGTCTCCAGCGTCACCCGCCCGTCCGCCTTGTGCTTCACCTCGGCGTCGATGAAGTTCGTCTCGCCCAAAAAGTCCGCCACGAACCGGTTCGCCGGCCGCTCATACAGATCCCGCGGCGGGCCGACCTGCATCACCTTCCCCGCGTTCATCACCGCCACCCCGTCCGCCATCGACAGCGCCTCTTTCTGGTCGTGCGTCACGTATACCGCCGTGAGACCCGCCGTCTTGCACACCTGACGGATCTGGTCCCGCATCTCCAGCCGAAGCTTCGCGTCCAGGTTCGACAACGGCTCGTCCAGCAGCACCAGCCGAGGCTCGATCACCAACGCCCGCGCCAACGCCACCCGCTGCTGCTGACCGCCGGACAACTGGTTCGGCTTGCGGTCCGCCAACTGCTGGATCTGCACCAGCTTGAGCGCCCCCTCCACCCGCTTCTCACGCTCGGCCGCCGACACCGCCTTCTTCCGCTGCCCCACCGTCAGCCCGAACGCCACGTTCTGCCGAACCGTCATGTGCGGCCACAACGCGTACCCCTGAAACACCATCCCCGTCTCCCGCCGATTCACCGGCAGGTCCGTCACGTCATCCCCGCCAAACAAAATCCGCCCCGACGTCGGCTCAATAAACCCCGCCAGCATCCGAAGCAGCGTCGTCTTCCCGCAGCCCGAAGGCCCCAGCAGGAAAAACAGATCGCCCCCCCCGATCGTCAGGTCCACCCCGTCCACCGCCGCGGTCTCCCCAAACCGCTTCACCAACTGCCGCAGCGTCACCTCAACCATGGCCGAAAGCATAGCAGCCGGCGGACAAGGATCATGGGGCATGGAACATGGGGGATGGATGACCGAATGTGGACGATCGCGGCCGCATCACTTCGTCCTTCCAACTTCGCCCTTCGTCCTTCGTCAGCCCCCCGCTCCGATCACCGCCGCCATGTGCCCCGTCCGCGCCGCGCCCCCGTGCGTCACGTCCCGCCGATAGCTGAAAAACCATTCCGCCTGCTCGTACGTGCACGCGCCCAACGCGCCAGGCTCCGCCGCATCGATCGCCTCGTCGCCGACCCCCGCCTCATGCAGCCGCGCCCGCACCGCCCCCGCCAGGTCCACGTGCGGCCGCTCCCCCCAACCCGCCCGCCCCGCGTGCACCGCCGCCCCCAGCCCCGCCTCCGAAAAACGCTCCGCCACCTCGTCGCCCACCTCGAACTTGTCGACGCCGATCCCAGGCCCAATCGCCGCCACCACCTCACCCGCATCGCCCCCCGCCACCTC
>JBCCQE010000123.1:0-1542 GCA_039024495.1 Planctomycetota bacterium
CGCTCCTCGACGAGGCCACCGCCGCCGCCGAGGCAATGGCGATGGCGAAGGGCATCGCGGGCAAGAAGAAGAACACGTTCACCATCGACTTCGCCCGGGTTGTCGTAACGCCGATGGTCTGCGGATGGCAGCCGGGGTCGATGATGAACGTGTTCTTCTTCTTGCCCGCGATGCCCTTCGCCATCGCCATTGCCTCGGCGGCGGCGGTGGCCTCGTCGAGGAGCGATGCGTTGGCCAGCGGCAGGCCGGTCAGGTCGCTGACCATCTGTTGGAAGTTCAGGAGTGCTTCGAGCCGGCCCTGCGAGAGCTCTGCCTGGTACGGCGTGTATTGCGTGTACCAGCCGGGGTTCTCGAATAGGTTTCGCAGGATGACCGCCGGCGTTTCGCAGGCCGCGTAACCCATGCCGATCAGGCTGCGGCGGACCACGTTCTGCTCGGCCAGCACGCGCAGGTCGGCGAGGGCTTCGCTCTCGGTGCGGGCAGCGGGCAGGTCGAGCGCGCGGCCGAGCCGGATGTCGTCGGGGACGGCGTCGTCGATCAACTCGTCGAGCGAGTCGGCACCGATCGCGTCGAGCATGTCGCGGACCTCGGCGGCGTCGGGGCCGTTGTGCCGGTCGGCGAAACGGTCGGTGGCGTCGAGCAAGGCGGAAACGTCTTGGGCGGCGGTCGTGGGCATGATGATTTGGTTCACCCGTTCATGCGGATGGACGGATGAATGGTAGCACACGGACCGCCGAGGTGCGGTGTTTCAGGCGTTGTGATGGCAGGGGGCGTCAGGGGTTCGATCTTGCGACACGGCAATTCCAGGTCATCCTGAGCGCAGTCGAAGGATCTCTTCGGCTTCGTGACGCAGTCCGGCCTTCGGATACGAATAGATCCTTCGACTGCGCTCAGGATGACCACCGAGGACGGCTATGAGCGGGCGAAGGCCGGGCTCGTGGGGCGGTCGATGGCGACGATGACGTGGGGGCCGATGTCGGGGAGGTCGAAGGTGTCGCCGTGCTGGGCGAAGCCGCGGGCGGTGTAGAAAGACAGGGCGGTGGTGCGGGCGTTGGCCCAGAGGCGGGTCGCACCGCTGCGCCATGCGTGGTCGAGGGTGGCGTGGATCAAGGCGGTGCCGATGCCTTTGCCTTGGCAGGTGGGGTCGACGGCCATGCAGCGGAGGCGCATGTCGCCGGGTTGGCCGGCGTCGGGCATCGGGGTGTTGGGGTAGAGCGAGGTGATGCCGATGATGGTGTTCGCCGATTTTGCGGCGAGGTGGATGGCGGTGTCGTCGCCGGGGTAGAGCGTCTGGTCGAATGGCTGGTTGGGGCGGAGCACCTGGTGGCGTAGCGGTCGGATCGATTCGATGTCGACTTGGCTGATTTGCATCGGGTAGCCGTGGGACCAGCAGCTGCGCTGCAGCGTTTTGCGCTACTTCTTGTAGCCGTTGGGGTTTTGCTCGAACCAGCGCCAGGCGGTTTCGATGATCGACTTGGGGTCTTTGTACGCGGCTTCCCAGCCGAGGACGTTTTTGGCTTTGGCGGGGTCGGCGTAGAGGGC